>JAEEON010000012.1 GCA_016284305.1 Bacteroidales bacterium | reverse complement strand
GCGGGATGGCGGTCGTGGAGGTCAACGGGGAAGAGGTGAGGAGCGAGGGAGTCGAATTAGGCGCCTTCAGCCAGGGCGAATGCCGCGGCGCCGTCCGACTGCTGTATGTGGCTCCCCTCGACCGTTATGTGGCCTTCCTGACCGTCCACGGCGAGGACGGCGACGGGCTCAGCTTCCGCCTGAAGAATGACGAGGGAGTGCTGTTCGCCAGGGATAGAGCGGTGTTCGCCAAGGATGCCGTCCTGGGCAGCACGACGGAGCCGTATGTGCTTCGCTTCGGCAACACGGGAGTGACGGACGCTGCCGAGCCGGTGGTGACCGCCTGTCCCAACCCGTCCACGGGCGTGTTCCAGCTGGAAGGCGAAGGCATGGAGCGGGTGGAGGTTTACACCATGCTGGGCGAGCTGGTCCGCATGGAAGAAGTCCACACCGACACGCACACGCTGAATCTGAGCGGCTGCGCCGAAGGCATGTATCATCTGAGGGTTCAGACCCAAAACGGTCTGAAACACCTGTCGGTGGTTGTTGCTGAATAAAGGCCAAAGACCAATATTTCCATGAGGGTGACCAAAAAGGTTGGGCTATCTCCAACCTTTTTGGTCACCACTTTTCATATCCTTTCAAACCGTTGTTGCAGCAATGCTATGTATGACTGCTGAAGGTTTTCCGAAAGGAATGACTTCGCAATTAAAGCCATCCATTCGGGCATACATTTCTTGAAATGTGTCAGCAATTTATCGATTACTTTTTCTGGTATGTTGGCCTTGGATGCCGCGATCTTGAAGTCGTTCAAGGTGATACGGCTTTTCTTCCCATTCAGTGTTAAAGCCAGTTCTTCTGTGTCTTTAGGGTTGACGATGGCGGCATTCACCAAATCGTATGCGGGAGAAAGCCCATAACGGCCTGGCTCCTGGGAAAGCAACGAATAGTTCTTCAGATGCATGTCGTTGTTGCCCGTCAACCAGCAGAAGAGCAATGACTCATAGAAATTAACCAAGTCCAATTGTGGAGTCGAGGAATACTTGGCAATGCCTTTGGCAATCTGTTCGTAGGAGCTGCGGTATTTGTATTCGGTTTGTCGTTCAGTCAGTTGGCAAAAATCCTCCATGGCGAGTTTGTTTCCCAATGGATCACGATCCATGCGTTTGGTGAGGTATCCTAAGCTGTCGTCAGCAAGCCGTATCAGACAGTGTTGGGCAGTATTGATGCCGGCTATTTCAGCCAAATGCATGGTAAGGTCTTCAATCTCAGGGAGCTGAGGGAAGTTGTCGGTTTGTGGCTTGAAGATGTAGGCTCCCCATAATCCCACGATGGTCAAACGTTGGGAGCCCTCATGCTGCTGGAGGTTCAGTGACAATTTGGGTTGGACGCCGGTCAGCGTTGTCTGCGAGCGGATGATGTGCTCTGCCAAACGGTCCATGTCGGCGCGAGTGTATTCCATGACGGGCGCTTCGGCTGTGCCGAAGAACTTCTTCGAGCAGGCGGCGTGCAAATCACGTTCGTTTGCGCCGAGTTCACGATAGCAATACAGGCATTTACTCATGGCTTGTTTCTTCTATAGGTACGACACTTACTGCACCGATACAGTCTTTGCAGCACAGCAGAAGGAGCGACATTCGGTCGAGAATGCTGATGTCGGTGTTTCGTATGGCCACGTCGAGAAGCCATCCTTCGGGGATCAACCCATCGAAAAAGGGGAACAAAACGCTACTATGATAGGACTCCGTTGAGAGAGGAAGTGTCAGACTGACGGGTTCTGCGTTGGGCAATGAAAGATAGTTTTCGTCATAGCGAAACACATATCCGTCGTCGGATTCGGTCAACAAGCCCGCCAAAAAGTCTTTGTAGAAAATCGTTGCGGCTCTCATGGTTCCTAGTGTTTTGGTGTGGGATACATTTCGTAATTGAAGAGATTGAGTACTTGGTTCACTTTGTCGAGTCTGACGGTGGGTTTGCCTTGCTCTAGCTCCCGGACGAAGTTGAGCCCTACGCCCGACTTGAGCGCCAGTTGCTCTTGGGTCATTTTGTACTGCTTCCGCAGCTGTTTGACAGTTTCAGTCAATGGTGTTTTTTTCATGTTTTTATATCCTTTCGGATGCAAAGATAACAATTATTTTTTAATTTATATCAAATCTAATGTATTTTGAGTAAAAAAATATATATTACATCTGATCGGATGTGTTTTCATCTTTCGAACTGGGCGTGACCGTAGGTGTCTGACCTACTTCAATGGGCCTTATCTGTTAATAATTGTTAAAATAGGGACTTCTTGGCTTGGTTTCAATAATTTTGTCATTTTTAAATTAATGATTCCAATTCATCCATGAGAAAACTATTGCTTTTATGCCTTGCTTTGGCTATCGGAAGCATGGCATTTGCCCAAACCAAGATTCAACTTCGCTCAACCGATCGTGCTCAGTGCGTGAAGAGCGACATGACCAGTCTGAAAGCCTCCTTCTCCTTCTCCTCCTTTGAAGCGAAGAACCAGGACACCAAAGGAGGATCCTTCTCCTCCCTCAGCCTTCCCAATACCATCATCGGAGGCAACGAAGGCGATCCTCAGATTCCAGTAATAAACCAACTGATTGCTGTGCCATTCGGTGCCACTCCGCAAATCACTGTCACCAGTTACAACAGTACCGATTATCAATTGAGCGATTTGGGCATCAATACCTTGATTCCCCGACAGCCCTCCCTCCGCAAGGATCAGAAACCTGAAGAAGTGCCTTTCGTCTATAACGAGCAAGCCTACCAAACTCGAGGGATGCGTACTGAGCCTAAGGCGTTCGTAGAGGTGATGGGGACCATGCGCGGCGTCCAGCTGGGCAAGATGACCATCGAGCCAGTGAGCTACGACCCTGTCAGCAACACCCTGCGTGTGTTCAACGATCTTGAGGTGGAAGTCACATTCGATGGTGCCGATGCCAAAGCCACCGAGCAGATGCTGGTGGACACCTACAGCCCTTACTTCGACATCGTTTACAAGCAGCTGTTCAACGGCAACGCCATCCGTACCGCCTACGAAGGCTATCCCGACCTCTATACCACCCCTGTAAGGATGCTCGTCGTGACCACCACGAAATATACCGAGAGCGAGCCCTTCCAGACCTGGCTGGCCTGGAAGAGACAGAAAGGCATCGACGTGGACGTGCAGACCGTGACCAGCAGCACCAACGGCGCCACCATCCGCTCCTTGATCCAAAGCAAATACAACGCTTACCACCCGACTTTCCTGGTCATCGTTGGCGACGAGAACGACGTCACAAATTACGAAACCTATAACATTACAGGCAACTACTTCAATCCCTATGTCAGCGACAACCCCTACGCTTCTGTTGACAACGACATCTATCATGACCTGTATATGAGTCGCATGGCGGTGTCGAACACCACCGAGTTGGGCAACCTCATCCATAAGATCATGACCTACGAGAAATACACCATGTCCGACCCGAGCTACTTGGACAACGCCCTTCTGATTGCCGGTATGGATTCCAACGGATGGGATGAAGCTGCCGGTCGGCCCACCATTCAATATGCCCTCAACAATTATTTTAATACGGACCACGGCTTTAGCAACGTTCATGGTTTCGTCACTTCCAACTACAATGGATGCTACGATTACTTGAGTTCCGGTGTTGGCTTTGTCAACTACACCGCCCATGGTGCCATTCAATCTTGGTCCAGCCCTAGTTTCACCAATACCAATGCCAACGCTTTGACCAACAACGACAAGTATTTCCTTGCCGTGGGAAACTGCTGCTTGGCAGCCAACTGGGGCAACGTCACCTATACCCCTTGCTTGGGTGAGACCTTGATTCGCGCTTCGGAAAAGGGAGCTTTCGGCTACATTGGTTCGGTCGTTGAGACCTATTGGTTCGAAGACTATTACTTCGGCGTGGGCGCCCACGATCCCGAGCCGGCAACGGTCCAAACTGTCGAGTCCACCATGACAGGGATGTATGACGCTTTGTTCGATGAAACCGAGTTCAACAGCATGAACTCTATCATCTACATTGGCAACGTGGCCGTGACCTACGCCCATGCTGGCGGTTACGAACATAGCGTCGATGACGAATACTATTGGAGGGCCTATCAATGCCTGGGTGACGGCTCCGTGATGCCTTACATGACCCAGCCCATTGTCAACCAGGTGAGCCATGCTTCTACCTTGGGCATCGGTGTAAACACCTTTACCGTCAACGCCGATGCCGGCTCATACGTCGCCATCACCCGTGACAATGAGATCCTCGGTGTGGCACAAGTCGGTTCAACAGGTACCGTCAACGTGCCGATCACGCCTGTCACCACTGCCGGCGACGTGATGATCGTGGTCACCCGCAACCAACGTCAGCCCTACATCCAGACCATCCAGGCTGTCGTGATAGAAGGCCCTTACATCAGCTTAGAAAGTTATACGCCCAAGGCAGCCCATGTCGGTGATGACACCTCATTGGCCATCACTTTCAAAAACGTGGGTAATGCTGATTGCTCTGGTACCACCACGGTTACCTTGACTTCCGAAGACGCCAATATTCTTCCCCCAACTAAGACCTTCAGTGATTTGGCTGCTAGTGAGACGATTACCGTGAACGGCATCCTTTTCAACATCAACAACGATGTGGCTGAAGGCACGCCCATCACCTTCCACTATGCTGCTATCAACGGCGACAACACCTGGGAGGGCGACTTTGAGATCATCGCCGGTGAAGCCGCCTTGGAATACAAAAACATGGCCTGGAACGGAGGTTTTGTTCCGGGCGAGACCCTCACGTTGACCGCCAGGTTCCTGAACACCGGGCACTACCAAGCCACCAATGCCATCGCCACGATGAGCACTACCAGCAATTACGTGACGATAACCAATCCAACGATCACAGTAGGCACCATTGCAGCCGAAGGAGAGGTCTCCTGTGCCTTTACCATCACCATCGCGGCCGACTGTCCCGAGAACGAGGAAATCCCCGTCACCTTCACGATGAACGCCGATGGAGGTCTCAGCGCGCAAGGCACGGAGACCCTGAAGAACACCTGTAGTGTCATCTTCAGCCTCCATGACAATTACGGCGATGGCTGGAACGGCGCCAAGCTCACCGTCAGCTTCGACGATGGCACCGCCTCGCAAGACCTCACCATCGCCTCGGGCAACAATGCTGCCACCTATACCTTCGACATCCACAATGGCACCCACGTGACCTTGACTTGGACCAAAGGCAGCTTTGACCAAGAGTGTTCCTTCGTGGTGAGCTACGAAGGTGATGCCATCATCTTCCAACAAGGGGCCAGCCCCGCTGCAGGTGTCCTCTTCGAGTTCGATTGCAACTGTGGTGCCGCAACCGGCATCTTCAATGTCACTGCCAATCCAAACAGCCCTGCCTATGGTACCATCAGCGGTGGAGGCACGTTCAGTTTTGGTGAATCGTGCACCCTGACCGCCACCCCGGAAAACGGCTATTTCTTCACGGGATGGAACGAAAATGGTGTGACAGTGTCAACCGCTAATCCTTATACCTTCCCCGTTGACAACAATCATCATTTTGTGGCTGGCTTCGGACAAGGGCTTGAACTGGGCCAAGATGAAAGCAACCACGACTATCTACCCAGCTATAGTTTCTACGAATATGCGCTGTCGCAACAGATCTATACCGCCGCAGAAATCGGTTCGGCCTGCACCATCACCAGCATCTCCTTCTTCAACAAAGCAAACACAGATCGAGTCCGCAACTACGACATCTATTTGAAGCATACGGACAAGTCAAGTTTCAGTAGTAAAACCGATTGGATTACCGTGTCAGCTTCTGACAAGGTGTTCAGCGGTACGGTGACGATGGGTGCAGTAGCCTGGACTATCTTTGAGCTCGACACCCCGTTTGAGTATGACGGCACTTCCAATCTCGTCTTGGTGGTTGACGACAACACCAATGGATATGACCAATCACCTTACATGTCGTGCTCGGTGTACAGTACAGAGGAGAATCAAGCCTTGTATGCCTATTCAGCCGCAACAAATTACAATCCGTTAGCGCCGCCAACCACCTCGGAATACAACAGCAACGTGCTGTCGGTGAAGAACCATATCATTCTGGGCATCGAGGCAAACGAGCCTATTGAACCAACTGTCACACATACATTCACCATCGACCCGGGCTGGAACTGGTGGTCCACTTACATCGAGATGAACGGCGTCAACGGCTTGGCCCTGCTCGAGGACGCCCTGGGCACCAGCGGCATCCAAATCAAGAGCCAGAGCTCCTTCGTGACCTACGACGAGGGATGGTTCGGCATGCTCAACGGCATCGTGAACGAGCAGTCCTACCGCATCAACATGGGCGAGGGAGGAGATTACTCTCTCGCTGGCACCATCGCCGACCCGACAGCGCATCCCATCGCCATCGGTAGCGGCTGGAACTGGATCGGCTATGTGGAGAACGTCGAGATGGACCTCAACACGGCCATGGCCAACCTCGACAAGTCGGGAGACGACATTGTCAAGAGCAGGGACT
>JAEEON010000011.1 GCA_016284305.1 Bacteroidales bacterium | reverse complement strand
ACCTCATGATCATGAAGGTCGTTCCCGAGAAGAATTTGTTAGTGGTGAAGGGCGCCGTTCCGGGCCATAATAACGGATATTTAATGATTGAGAGATGGAGTTAACAGTTTATAACATCAAAGGCGAAAGCACAGGCCGTAAGGTTCAGTTGAATGACGACATTTACGCTATTGAACCCAACGAGCATGTCATGTATCTGGCAGTGAGACAATACCTGGCCGACCAGCGCCAAGGCACTCACAAGTCAAAGGAACGCAGCGAGTTGTCGGGCAGCACCCGCAAGCTCTTCCGTCAGAAGGGTACCGGTGGTGCACGTCGTGGCGACATCAATTCACCCCTCCTCAGAGGCGGAGCCCGCGTGTTTGGTCCCAAGCCGCGCGACTACAGCTTCAAACTGAACAAGAAAGTGAAAGAGTTGGCCCGCAAGTCGGCCCTGTCGAGCAAGATTACGGACGAAGCCATCATGGTCATCGAAGACTTCAACTTCGAAGCCCCCAAGACCAAGCAGATGATTCAAATCCTCGACGCTTTCAAGGTCAATGGCAACAGAAACATGTTCGTGTTTGCCGAGCCGAACAAGAACGTTGTTCTCTCCGCCAGGAACATCCAGCGTACCGAAGTGGCGCTGGCTCGCAACCTGAGCACTTATGATATTCTGAAAGCCAAGAAGATCTTCCTCACCGAAAGTGCCCTCAAGCCTATCGAAGAAATCCTTGGATAATGTTTAACGATTAAAACACGAGAAGAGATGATTATCATAAAGAAACCCGTCATTACTGAAAAGATGACCGCTATCAGCGAGAAGCTGAACAGGTTCGCTTTCATCGTTGACAAGAATGCCAACAAGTATCAGATCAAGGACGCTATCGAAAAGCTCTACGATGTGAAGGTTGAGTCCGTCAACACGATGAACTACGTAGGAAAGAAGAAGTCACGCTACACGAAGTCCGGCGTCATCAGTGGCCGTACTGCTGCTTTCAAGAAAGCTATCGTGACGTTGAAAGAAGGTGAAACTATTGACTTTTTTAGCAACATTTGATCATGGCTTTAAAGAAATATAAACCCACAACACCCGGTCAGCGCTTCAAAGTTATTAGCGCTTTTGACGAAATCACGACCGACAAACCCGAGAAGTCGTTACTGAGACCCAAGAAGAGCACGGGCGGCCGTAATTCCAGCGGTGAAATGACTGTCCGCTACAGAGGCGGCGGCCACAAGAGAATGTACAGAATCATTGACTTCAAGCGCGACAAGGATGGTATCCCGGGCGTTGTGAAGACCATTGAATACGATCCCAACCGTACCGCTCGTATCGCCCTTGTGTTCTATAAGGACGGTGAAAAGCGCTACATCATCGCTCCTGCTGGCCTGAAGGTCGGCCAGGAAATCCTCTCCGGCAAGGGAATCCAACCCAACGTTGGCAACACGCTTTATCTGAGCGAGATCCCCTTCGGTACTATTATCCACAACATCGAGCTTCGTCCTGGCCAAGGCGCCAAGATGGCCCGCAGCGCCGGTAGCTACGCTCAGCTGATGAGCCGCGACGGCAAGTACGCCATCCTCCGTATGCCCTCAGGCGAAACCCGTATGATTCTCCAAGCTTGCAAGGCTACCATCGGCAGCGTTTCGAATGCCGACCACAACCTTGAGAAGTCAGGCAAGGCTGGCCGTAGCCGTTGGCTCGGTCGTCGTCCCCACAACCGTGGTGTTGTCATGAACCCGGTCGATCACCCGATGGGTGGTGGTGAAGGTCGTGCCTCTGGCGGTCACCCGCGCTCACGCAAGGGCTTGCCGGCAAAGGGCTACAAGACCCGTTCGCCGAAGGCTGCTTCCAACAAGTATATCATCGACAGAAGAAAGAAGTAATAATCAGGAAAATCGCATAAAGCTATGAGTAGATCATTAAAGAAAGGCCCGTTCATCCACTACAAACTCCAACAGAGAGTGATGGAAAACGTTCAAAGCGGCAAGAAGACCGTCATCAAGACCTGGTCAAGAGCATCGATGATTTCTCCTGATTTCGTCGGTCAGACTATCGCCGTCCACAATGGCAACAAGTTCATCCCGGTCTATGTGACTGAGAACATGGTGGGTCACAAGTTGGGCGAGTTTGCCCCGACCAGAATCTTCAGAGGTCATGCCGGTAATAAAGATAAAGGTAACAAGTAATACTAGGTAACAATGGGAGCAAGAAAACATAAAAGAGCAGAAGCAATTAAGGAAGCTCGCAAGAATGTCGCCATCGCTCATCTGAACGATACCCCGACATCACCTTACAAGATGCGCCTTGTGGCCGACATGATCAGAGGCCAAAAGGTGGAGTTGGCACTGCACTCGTTGCAAT
>JAEEON010000010.1 GCA_016284305.1 Bacteroidales bacterium | reverse complement strand
GAAGGTGAAACAATTGACTTTTTTAGCAATATCTGAAAATGGCTTTAAAGAAATATAAACCTACGACACCAGGTCAGCGTTTCAAGGTTTTGAGCGCATTTGACGAGATTACGACCGACAAACCCGAGAAGTCGTTGCTTGCTCCTATGAAGAGCACGGGTGGCCGTAACTCCAGTGGTAAAATGACTGTCCGTTACAGAGGTGGCGGACACAAACAGAAGTACAGAATCATCGACTTCAAGCGTGACAAGGACGGCGTTCCGGGCGTGGTTAAGACTATCGAATACGATCCGAACCGCACTGCTCGCATCGCCTTGGTATTCTACAAGGATGGTGAGAAGCGTTACATCATCGCTCCTGCCGGTTTGAAAGTCGGTCAGGAAGTCATCAGCGGCAAGGGCGTTCAGCCGAACGTTGGCAACACCTTGTTCCTGAGTGAAGTTCCGTTTGGTACTATTATTCACAACATCGAGTTGCGCCCAGGTCAGGGTGCCAAGATGGCTAGAAGCGCCGGTTCCTACGCACAGTTGATGTCGCGCGAGGGCAAGTACGCTATCCTGAGAATGCCATCCGGTGAGACTCGTATGATTCTCCAAGCCTGCAAGGCCACCATCGGTTCCGTTTCCAACGGTGACCACAACCTCGAGAAGTCAGGAAAAGCCGGTCGCAGCCGCTGGTTGGGCCGTCGTCCTCACAACCGTGGTGTTGTCATGAACCCTGTCGATCACCCGATGGGTGGTGGTGAAGGTCGTGCCTCCGGCGGTCACCCGCGTTCACGCAAGGGTTTGCCGGCCAAGGGATACAAGACCCGTTCACCCAAGGCAGCCTCAAGCAAGTACATTATCGAAAGAAGAAAGAAGTAATCATCAGGAAAATCGCATAATACTATGAGTCGTTCATTAAAAAAAGGTCCATACATCCACTACAAACTCATGCAGAGAGTGATGGAGAATGTCGAAAGCGGCAAGAAGACCGTTATCAAGACATGGTCAAGAGCATCAATGATTTCTCCTGATTTCGTCGGTCAGACCATCGCTGTTCACAACGGCAACAAGTTCATCCCGGTCTATGTGACTGAGAACATGGTTGGCCATAAGCTGGGCGAGTTCGCTCCGACGCGTATCTTCAGAGGTCATGCTGGTAATAAAGATAAAGGTAACAAGTAATATTTAGGTAACAATGGGAGCTAGAAAACACAACAGAGCTGAATCCATCAAGGAAGCTCGTAAAAACGTAGCCATCGCACATCTGAACAACGTTCCGACGTCTCCTTACAAGATGCGTCTTGTGGCCGACATGATCAGAGGTCAGAAGGTGGAGCTTGCACTGCATGCCTTGCAATATTCGCCCAAGGAGGCCTCGAAGAAGGTTTACAAACTGCTTCGTTCGGCTATCGCCAATTGGGAAGCTAAGAATGAAGGGAAGCGCGTCGAGGACAGCAACCTTTACGTCAAAGAGATCTGGGTCGATGAAGGCCGTACGCTGAAGCGCATCCAGGCTGCCCCTCACGGACGTGCATTCCACATCCGTAAGCGTTCAAATCACGTTACTATCATTGTCGATAGCAGAGTTGCTAAGGAAGAATAAGTAAATAATAGATAATTAAAATGGGACAAAAAACTAATCCTATAGGTCTTAGATTGGGAATCATCAAAGGATGGGATTCCAATTGGTATGGCGGAAAAGATTTCTCAGCCAAGCTCGTTGAAGACGACAAGATCCGCAAGTATCTGAACGCTCGTCTGGGCAAAGCCGGCATTTCAAAGATCGCCATCGAACGTTCCTTGAAATATGTCACCGTCACGATCTTCACCGCCCGTCCGGGTATGATCATCGGCAAAGGTGGCGAGGAAGTGGAAAAGCTGAAGAAAGAGCTTGTGAAGCTGACTGGCAAGGAGATCCAAATCAACATCAACGAGATCAAGAGACCTGAACTCGATGCGTATATCGTGGCTAGCACGATTGCTAAACAAATTGAAGGCCGTGTTTCATTCCGTCGCGCCATCAAGACCGCCGTTGCCGGTACGATGCGAATCGGTGCCGAAGGCATCAAGATCGTCATCTCCGGTCGTGTGGGCGGCGCCGAAATGTCACGCGCTGAGTCGTACAAGGAAGGTCGTATCCCGCTGCATACCCTGCGCGCTGACATCGACTACTCCTTGGTTGAGGCTCACACCTCCTATGGCCGTCTCGGCATCAAGGTGTGGATCTGCAAAGGTGAAATCTATGGCAAGCCAGAACTGGTTCCTACTAGCGTCAGCAGCCCGTCGAAGAGACAAGGT
>JAEEON010000076.1 GCA_016284305.1 Bacteroidales bacterium | reverse complement strand
TGGTATCGTGTATGGTCTATCCCCATCACCGAGCAGAATGCCGGGTTCAGCATGTTTCGAATCCGGATCGCCGCCCTGAATCATAAAGTCGCGAATCACACGATGGAAGAGCAGTGAATCATAGGCTCCTTCCTCCACCAGCATCTTGAAGTTGTCACGATGCAACGGCGTGGCATCGTATAGTTTCAGCTCTATGTTGCCTTTTGTGGTTTCCATAACCACATGGACTTCCTTTTTCTTGCAGGAGGTCAACAGCGCTATCGTGGCTGCAAACGCAATAATCGTTACAATTTTTTTCATGTTAAGTAGATGAGTATGTTTAGTTTACATATAAGGTAGGAGAATTTGGCCGTCAGCAGTTAGCCATCAGCAGTCAGCCATAGTGCTACCAAGCTGATAGCTGACGGCTGATAGCTTACAGCTAAGAAGCAATAAGATTAGTTTTGAACACTTACTTATGCCTCAATAATTGCCACAAAAATACAAAAAACTCATGTCTTTGCAAATTCTACTTTGTTTTTGTGTTCGGTCGAGGTGTTGTTATGTCGAATGGATCTGTTGGGGAGGGCGGCGGATGCACCCAAATAGACAAAAATTGACGAGTTGGAAAAAAGTTATCATCACCCCTTGCGAAAAACATGGTTTTGTCATTAACTTTGCAAAGTCGCAAGACAAACGATCCGAAATTTAATTATCAACACTTTAAGAAAAAGCCATGACTGATTGCATAGAAATCACCGAATCCAATTACAAGGGTTATTGTTCGCTCGACATTGTCGCCTTTTTATTTGCGCAACCTGGTGCTATGGGGGATCCAGGCGGGGTTGAAGTCATCGATGCGCAGGGGTGGTTTTACCACACAAATTATTGCTACAATGGTGTAAGCTATGACCAGCTTACGGAAATTGTGCCAGTCCTGAAAGTCTGCAAAATCGGTATCGTCGGTCAACAAGTACCTGAAGGCTGGAAGGCTGTCTATTTGGGATTCGGCAACCATCTTATCATCAAAGCAGATTATTACGACAAGTTTGAAGAAGAGACCCGTAACAGACACATTGAGGAAGCAGTCGAATTGTATCAACAATGGTCGGGAATAGTGTTGAAATGCATTAACAATCACGCATAATGCCTTGTGCTGGTCGTTTTATGGTTTACTCTTGCTGGCCACATAAACGGCAGAGCGGTGCATCCTCATCCAATCCCATACTTCTCCGCCAGCAAATCCATCAGTTCGTCGGTCTGCGACATGAATTGGGTCGCGTCTTCTTTCCAATTCGGATAGTCGGCTTCCGTCTCGCCCTTGCCGCGCATGGCGTTCATCTTCGCCAAGAAGGTGGTGTCGCGCTCCAGTTGGGTGAACATGGGTAACATCTTATGGCAAAGACTCTGCATTTCAACGAAATCCGATTGTTCAATTAAAGTATTCATCGAAACCAAGTCATCGGCGGTCGATTGCACAAAGACGCGGAGGATGTCCGTCATGGCCTCCTTGTCGTTGCCCATCATTTCGCTGAAAGCAGGGAAGTCCGGATAAGCGGTTTCGGCTTCGTCTTCACTTAAAGCAACACTTCCAAAGAAGCTTTCTAATTGTTTTAAATTAAACGGTTTCGGCAAGAATCCATAGAAGCCCTCTTCCTTGGCCATGTCGGTCGTGTATTCCATCCTTGCGGTCATCAGGATGACGGGTTTGTCGGGGTCAACCTCTTTCACAAGGAAGAGAATGTCGTTGCCGGTCACGGCACCCATCTCGCGGTCGGTGAGGATGTAGTCGTAGTCTTGGATTTGCAGCAGTGCATTGTCGAGGTCGCTCATCGAACGGCAGGGGATGGCTTGGTGGCCTAAGCGGTGCAACATGGTGTCAACAACGGAAAGCAAAGTGTTGTCATCGTCAATAATTAAGATATTGAGACTCTTTTTATTGTTATCTGTTATCTCATCCTTTGCTTCATCTTCTTGTTCCACCTCTTCAATGGGTATTCTGACCTCGAAATGCGAGCCTTTGCCCACTTCGGATTCGATGTGGATCTCGCCACCGAGCAGGTCAACGAGACCTTTGACCACCGACATGCCATAGCCACTGCCTTCGGCAAACTGGTTGTAGGTCTCGATGCGCACAAACGGCTTGAACACCTCCTCCAGCTTGTCTTGCGGGATGCCCACGCCCGTGTCGATGATGTCGAAAACGACCAGATTGCGTCCCATCCGCGCCTTGAAGGTGACGTTGCCTTCCAGAGTGTATTTGACTCCATTGGAAATCAAGTTGCTAAGTATCTGCTTGATTTTCAGCCTATCGGTAAGGACCATGCACTCGTCTTCCAAAGTAGGCTCATAGTTGAATTGCAGGTTTTTGTGGCGTGCAATGGGTTCAAACATCTCGGCAGTCTCGTCGCAAAGTTGGCGAAGGTTGAAGGTGTCGTGGCTGACTTGCAGCTTGCCTTGCTCAAGGCTTGAGAACTCCAGTAGGTTGTTCAACAGGTTGAGGATATGGTCGGCAGACTGCTGTATCGAGTTGATTTCCTTCTCGTTGCCGCTCTTGTCCATGAGTTCCACGTGACCCATGATGGAACTGAGTGGTGCCTTGATGTCGTGCGAGACCGAGAGCAATAGCTTGTGGCGGCTTTCCATGATTTCCTCGGTCTTTTTCTTGGCTTCTTCTGCGGCACGACGGGCGCGGTAACCTTTGTTCACATCGCTGATAATCAAAATGATGAAGATGATAATGAGAAGGAGTGTAACCGCTCCGATGAGCAAGGATGTGCGTGTGTTTTCGTGGATGATCTCTTCGCTTTTCCCGATTTCAGTGACGGTGGAATCAAGGATTTCTTGGTTGAGTCGTATCAATAAGGAGGAAATCTGTTCGGAGAGCTGGTTGTCGGCCTTCACCAGTTCCTGCGTCTTTTTCTCATAATCCTTGATTTTTTTCCAATACTCTTTTTTGGCCCTGTCGGACAGTATGCGTAGGTCGGCAAGGATATTGACTGTATCGGTTTGTTGCCGTTGGATATGCAGTGTGTCGGTTTGTTCGATCGAGACACGGACAATGCTGTCGCTAGGTTCCTCGCCTGGGCTGAACACCTTGCCGACACGTTGCCAAAACCCTTTCTTCTCTGCCTTTTTCGGTACATGGATGAGGGTGTCTTTCGAAATGGTGGTTACCACAATCTCTTCCTCGGGTTTGGGAGGCCTGTAGTCATCGATAGTGCGGTCGAATTCCGCCAAGGGATTGAAGTCGTGGAATTGCTTCGACAGTTCGTTGCTGATTCGACCTTTACTTTTAATAAGGTTATCTATCTTATTTACCATCAATTTGTTGTCTTCGCTGATTTCAAACAATAATAATGAGTCGGTTTGGGCATTGATGGCATTACAATAGGCGTTGAATTCACGCTTGTATTGGGCTTGTTCGGTGAAGGCGTAAAGGTTGGCGGCGTTTTGGGCGGCATGCACGTTTTTAGTGAACTCGTTGACCCAATTGAGCGCATTGTGCTGGGTGTCGATGTTGGAGCGTTGGTTTTCGATACTTTGTCGCAGGTTGGACATATAGTAAAACAAAGCCGCACACAAGGCCATGACGAACAGATAGGTGATGACCACCTTCCAACTCGTCCGGCTCCCGCTTGGGTATTCGTTTTTGCTTTTCTTCGCCATGATGGTGCAAAGATAGAACTTTTTCCTAAATTTGCCGCAAATTCAAACCTCTTACCTATGAATAAAAAGAAGTTGTTATTGGTGCTTGCCCTAGTGGCGGTAGTCTTGTATTTGGTCCTTCGCAATCAGCCCCAGAGTGAAAGCAAGCAAGAGCGAACCGCGGTCAATGCCGACGAGACCGAGTTGGTCATCCTTTCGGTCAACGATATGCATGCCAACATTGACATGTTCCCCAAGTTTGCCACGATGGTCGACAGTCTTCGGGCGATTTATCCCGACATGCTGCTCTTCTCGGCAGGCGACAATCGCACGGGCAACCCAGTCAACGACCAGTACGACCCCGTCAATTACCCCATGATCGAGCTGATGAACCAAATGGGTTTCGACCTCTGCACGGTGGGCAACCACGAATGGGATGGTGATGTCGACAACTTTCGAAACGACATCGAACGAGCCAATTTCCCTTTTCTTTGTGCTAATGTCGCTGTTCCCGAGACGGTCAATCTCGATATCAAGCCTTTTGTGACTATGGAACATCAAGGTTTAAAGTTGGCCGTAGTGGGAATGATTGAAGTCCGACATGACGGCATCCCTGGGGCGCATCCCGACAAACTGAAAGAAGTAAGCTTCAAACGTCCCGAATTGGTGTTGCCTGATTACAAATACCTTAAAAACCAGAATGATGTGGTGATTTTGCTCTCGCATTGTGGCTTTGAAGACGATTTGGAGCTGGCTCAAGCCAATCCTTGGTTGGATGCCATCATCGGTGGGCATTCCCATACCTTGATAGAAAACCCATCTGAGACCAATGGCGTGCTGATTACCCAGTCGGGTTCACATCTGAAATATGCCACCTTGGTGAAACTGAGAGTGAAGAACCATAAAGTCGTTGGTAAGGAAGCAGTCGTACTGGATGTCAACAAAGTGCGTAAGGAAAAGCCCGAAATCAAGAAGTTGGTGAACGAGTTCAACGATGCGCCAGCCTTGAACGAGCCTATCGCCATAGCAAAAACGAAGTTTGAAAATCCAGAAGAATTGGGCTGCCTGATTACGGATGCGATATGCGAGATAAGTGGTGCCGATTTCGCCTTCCAAAATACAGGTGGTGTGCGCGTCAATTATTTGAAAAAAGGGCCCATCACGGTGAAGGACGTCTACAGCATCGACCCGTTCAACAACGAGGTGGTGGTGTATCAAATGACAGGCGCGCAGGTGAAGAAGTTCATCTTGAATACCTATCGCAAAAATGGCGGCTATCCTTCTTACGTTTCGGGTATGACCTATTCCGTGAGCGACGATGGTAAGACGGTGTGGGTCAACACGAAAGGAGAGGAATTCTCCACGAAGAAACTGTATAAGGTGGCGATGAATAGCTATATGGCTTCAACGGTCACTATAGAGAGTGAAGACGAAGGCCAGAGCATGTTCATGACTTCGGAGGAGATGATGATTGAGTTTTTGCGCAAACATAAAGAGGTTGATTATCAAGGTGTAGTTAGAACGCGTTAAGGTACTGAATATGTCGAAGTGAAAAAATGTGTTTGCACGGAAAAAAGAGTTTTTGTACTTTTGCAGCCAATTTTTGAAGATTGTAATCGAAAGAGATGAAAAAAGCGTTATCGATTTTTGCAA
>JAEEON010000075.1 GCA_016284305.1 Bacteroidales bacterium | reverse complement strand
AGTTCCTTCTGGCCTTTGAAGTAGGAGTCGAGCGTGGTGGTGAGCAGCGACTTGCCAAACCTTCGGGGACGGCTCAGGAAGACGAATGGGCTCTCATGGGTCATCTCCCAAATCAAGTCGGTCTTGTCGATATAGACGTAATGCTTTTTCCTCAGCCTCTCAAAGGTCTGTATTCCTACGGGGTATCTTCGTTGTTGCATGGCGTTCGTGGTATTTTATTTCGCAAAGGTACACATTCTTTTGCGACCATGCAAGTTTTTCAGGCGGAATGTTATGCTGATTTGCGGGCGTAAGGGAAAGCCCTGGCCGGCATGGCGCCGCCCAGTATCCAAATGATGACGGTTACAATCTTCAGTTGGTCTTGAACTTGTACTGGACCTCTTTCAGCTCTGCATTGGCCTTGCGGATCTTGTTTTTCAGGTTCTCCTTGTAGTCGGCGACTTTACCAGCAATGACTTCATCGCCAAGGGCAAGCATCTCTGCGGCAAGGATAGCAGCGTTCAGTGCTCCGTTGACACCTACGGTGGCCACGGGTATTCCAGGGGGCATCTGGATGATGGACAAAAGGGCGTCCAAACCGTCAAGCATCCCTTTGATAGGGACTCCGATGACCGGCAGCGTGGTGTTGGCCGCAATGACCCCAGGCAAGGCGGCAGCCATGCCAGCAGCAGCAATGATCACCTTCACGCCACGACCTTTCGCCTCTCGCGCAAAAACCTCCACCTCCTGAGGCGTCCGATGCGCACTTAAAGCGTTCATTTCAAAAGGAATCTCCATCTCATCGAAAAACTGAGCGGCTTTCTCAAGAACGGGGAGGTCAGAGGTGCTCCCCATGATAATACTTACGAGTGGAAACATATTCAGTTGGTCAGTTAATCAGTTGGTCAGTTAATCAGTTGCCGCTGTGAGCGGGCTGACTCTGGGGCAAAATTAGTGATTTATTTTGTTTCTCTAGCCAAAGTTTTTCTAATTTTGTGTGTCCAAATCATGATGACATGAAAACAGTAAAAGTCTTAGACAAGGAGTTCAGCCTCTATATCCCCCAAGAGAAAATCGAAAATGCCATTCAACATGTGGCAGATCAGATCAACCACGACCTGAATGGCCAAAACCCACTCTTCCTCGTGGTGCTCAATGGAGCGTTTATGTTCGCCTCGGAGCTTTTTAAACGACTCACCATCCCTTGCGAGATCTCTTTCGTGAAACTTTCATCATACTCGGGAACCGAGACGACCAACGTGGTGCGTGAACTTATTGGCCTCGACCATTCTTTGGAAGGCCGTCATGTGGTACTGGTGGAGGATATCGTTGATACTGGTCATACCATGAAATACACCCTCGAGAAACTCCGCCAGCTTCGTGCCGTTGATGCCCGTATCGCAACCCTCTTCTTCAAACCCGAATCCTTCCAATATAACTATCCCATCAACTATAAAGGCATGGACATCAGTAATGAGTTCATCGTAGGCTATGGCCTCGACTACAACCAACAAGGCCGTAACCTCCCCGATATCTATAAAGTGATTTAACCATTCAATTTTCAACTCATGCTAAACCTTATTCTATTTGGCCCTCCAGGTGCCGGCAAAGGAACCCAATCGCAGTTCCTTCGCGAACAATATCATCTGACGTATATCTCCACGGGAGAGATCCTGCGTGAGGAAATCGCCGCCGAGACCGAACTGGGTCTCCAAGTGAAAGGCATCATCAGCCAAGGCGGTCTTGTCTCCGATGAGATCGTTGCCGCAATCATCGAAAAGAAACTGACAGAGAACCTCAGTTCACCTGGATTCCTGTTTGATGGCTATCCGCGAACAGTGCGTCAGGCCGAGATCCTCGACGAGATGATGCGGAAATACGACATCAACCTTACTGGAGTGCTGAGCCTCGAAGTTCCAGAGGAATTGCTCATCCAACGTATGCTTGAACGTGGTAAGGTGAGCGGCCGCGCCGACGACAACATCGATTCCATCAAGCATCGCTTCGTGGAATATGAGGCTAAGACTAAACCGGTGCTGGCTTTCTATGAGAAAAAAGGCAACTTGCATCCAGTGAATGGAGTGGGGGAAATCCCTGAGATCTTCAAGAACCTATGCGGAGTAATTGATGGACTGAAGTGAAAAGCAAATCTAACTCCTGACCCCTGACTCCCAACTGACGTCCCGTTTTAGGATCGACGGTGGATTGCCACCAATAATCTGTTCCTCACCTCGGAAAGCCGACCGCAAAGCCGTGCCGGCAGCGAGAATTGTATGGTCGGGTAGCTCGGCTCCTTTCAACAACATGCACTTGCAGCCAATCCAAACATGGTCGCCTACCACAATAGGACGATCTTCGTTGATGCGCTCACCCTCTTTTGTATAGATCGGGTGCTCATCGGTGTCCATCACCAACACATCCCAACTTACCAAACAGTCGTTGCCAAAGCGAATCTCCTTGGCACATACTATGGTGCTCTCCGCGGTGATGTTGAATTTGTCGCCTAATTCCAACCTGCCCCGAACCGAGATCTTCGACCCGTGGCCGATAGATGCTCGGCCCTTGAAATCAACCTCTCCGCTTACTTGCCATATCGTCCATGAACGTTTCCGATCGTAATGCCCAACATCACCAAACCCAATGCGGATGCTCCCCGTCTCGGCATCTTCAGGGATGGTTACCTTGCCATGCAACTCCCTTAGATAGGTGCGATGCGATACCACTACGGGCATCTTCAGCGCCGTCTTGAAAGGAAAGTAATGGAAATTGAAACGGATGCTCTTCGGGATAGAACGGACAATATTCCAAAAATCAAAGGAAGTCATGGCAATCATTTATTGAAAAGCAAAAATACAGCTATTATTCATACTTTCCACATATTTTGACTATTTTTGCAGCATAATCAAACAAAACCACCATGACTTTCATTCCATACACTTATACCGAAGAAGCACTCAATGAGCGCATCACACGTATCCTAAATGAGGAGAAACAAAAAGGCAACGAGAAAGAAGCCCTGAAAACCATCTTCCAGAGCATTGACTTCACCACTTTGGAGGCTTTCGACAATGAAGCCAAAATCGACAGCTTCTGCGCCAAGGCTTTGGCATTTCCCAAAGAAGAACCACATCTCTCAGTGCCGGCTGTTTGCATCTACAGCCCTTTTATCCGACAGGCAAAACAACTGCTCAACGGCAGCGGCATTCGCGTGGCTACCGTGGCCTGCTGTTTCCCTTCTGGACAGATGCCCTTCAACCTGAAAGTCAAAGAGGTGGAGTACTGTGTCAACGAAGGCGCCGATGAGGTCGATATGGTCATCTCTCGCGGAACCTTCCTCGCTGGTCGCTACGACGAGGTTTTTAACGAAATCAAAACCATCAAAGAGACTTGTGGCGACAAAGCGCATCTCAAAGTGATTCTCGAGACAGGTGAACTGAAAACCGTGGAAAACATCCGCAAGGCTAGCGAACTCGCCATCCTCGCCGGCGCTGACTTTATCAAGACCTCTACAGGCAAGGTACCCGTGGCAGCTACACCACTTGCCGCCATTATCATGATCGACACCATTAAAGAATACTATCAGGCTACAGGAAAGAAGGTCGGCTTCAAACCTGCTGGGGGCATGAAGACCCCTGACGATGCACTTGCGTATTACTATCTGGTGAAAAACATCCTCGGTGACGAATGGCTCAACCCCAACTTGTTCCGTGTGGGTACTAGCCGCCTGGCCAACCTCATCCTTGATCTTATCCGATAATACTGCGGTTATTCCTCAGTGTAACCATCCCAGGTCTCTTCTTCATCCGAATCCATCAGCTCTTCAAGATCAACTGGCGAGAGCTTTTGGGGAGGATTGATGATGTCGGTGGTGACGAAGGCTAGCGAAAACTTGGGCTTGATGAGTCGGAGATACTTCTCGGCCTCCACGCGATTGCGGAAATCACCCACCCTCAAACGATAATAAGGCTGGTCGTAGGTGAGGTAGATCGGAAGCTCCGGAAAGGCATCGCTGAACGACTTCTTCATTGCCTCAGCATGACGAATCGCCTCGTTGCCAATCTCCATGAAGATCTGCACGCGGTAACCGCTCATCGTGTTGTTGGCGGCATACACGTCGCGTTGCTTCTTCATGAGTCGCTCTACCCGGCTGTCCTGATTTACATGGAGCGAGCCTTTCTTCTTCTGCGAATAACCGCTCGTGGCCAAGGCGACAAGCAGGACGAGGAACAAAAATCTTCTCATTTTTCTCAAGTCTGTTTTCAGGCGGCTAAATTACGAATCTTTTTTTTATTTTTGTAGCCTATTTGTAAAAACCGATGAATACGAATCTCGATGCTACCGGTTCACACCTCTCCAAGGCTGAGAAAGACCTTGAGAACGTGTTGCGTCCCGATGCGTTCAGCAGCTTCGCTGGTCAAAAAAAGGTGGTTGACAACCTCCGGGTTTTCGTCAAGGCAGCCGCCCAACGGGGCGAGGCCTTGGACCACACCTTGCTGCATGGACCTCCGGGTCTGGGAAAGACCACACTCTCGCATATCATTGCCAACGAGCTGGGCGTGAACATGAAGATGACCTCTGGCCCTGTGCTCGACAAACCTGGCAACCTCGCTGGACTGCTCACCAGCCTCGAACCCAACGACGTCCTTTTCATCGACGAGATCCACAGACTCAGTCCCGTGGTCGAAGAATACTTGTATTCGGCCATGGAAGACTACCGTATCGATATCATGATCGAGTCGGGCCCCAATGCCCGTAGCATCCAAATAGCCCTGAACCCCTTCACCCTCATCGGTGCCACCACCCGGTCGGGACTGCTTACAGCACCCTTGCGTTCGCGTTTTGGAATCAATCTCCGCCTTGAATATTACGATGCCAAAACCCTCTCAGGCATCGTGAAACGCTCAGCGGGAATCCTGAGGGTGCCTATCGACGACAATGCAGCCTTCGAGATTGCTCGCCGTAGCCGAGGCACTCCGCGTATCGCCAACCTCTTGCTCAGGCGAGTGCGCGACTTCGCCCAAATACAAGGCGACGGCCGAATCAATGTCGATATTGCCCGAGTCGGCCTCTCAGCCCTCAATGTCGATGAACATGGACTCGACGACATGGATAACAAGATCCTTAACACCATCATCGAAAAGTTCAAGGGAGGACCGGTAGGAGTCAACACCATCGCTACCGCCGTGGGCGAGGACGCTGGCACCATCGAAGAGGTTTATGAACCCTTCCTGATCCAAGAAGGATACCTCATGCGCACCCCCCGTGGCCGTGAGTGCACCGATTTGGCTTACAAACATTTAGGAAAAGTCCGCTTCTCCAAAACCGGCGAACTGGATCTCTTTAATTAAAGCTCTTTCCTCAACCGAGCCACCGGGATGCCTAGCTGTTCACGGTATTTGGCTACAGTGCGGCGGGCAATGGGATACCCCTTCTCCTTCAAGACGTTCATCAACTCCTCGTCGGTCAACGGCTTGGCCTTGTTCTCGTCATTGACGCAGTCTTGCAAGATCTTCTTGATTTCGCGCGTCGAGACTTCTTCGCCCTCTTCGTTGGTGATTCCTTCGCTGAAGAAGGTCTTTAACAAGAAGGTCCCATATGGGGTCTGCACATACTTGCTGTTGGCCACACGCGACACCGTGGAGATGTCTAAGCCAACACGCTCAGCAATGTCTTTCAGAATCATGGGCTTCAACTTGGTGTCGTCGCCCGTCAGGAAATACTCCTGCTGAATGTCCATGATGGCCTTCATGGTGATGTATAAGGTGTGCTGACGCTGCTTGATGGCATCGATGAACCATTTTGCACTGTCAATCTTCTGCTTGACAAACTGCACCGCCTCCTGCTTGCTTCTCGACTCCTTGCTCTTCGAGAAGTCATCGAGCATGCGAACATACTGCTTGTTGACCTTCAAGTCGGGGTTGTTGCGCCCATCCAAAGAGAGTTCAAGGTTGCCGTCTTTGATAAAGATGAAGAAGTCAGGAGTGATGTAATGACTGATTCTCGCCCCTGAAGTTGATGAGTCGCCCGGCTTGGGATTCAACTTCAGGATCTCGTCGAGGGCAGCCTTCAGCTGACGATTGCTGGCCCCAGTGCGCTTGGCAATCTTGTCGTAATGCTTCTTGGTGAACTCCTCAAAATACTCTTTCAGCACGGTGATGCTCAATGAATAGTCATTGTAAGGATTCTCCTCCTGCAAGCGTTGCAGCTGAATGATCAGACACTCCTGGAGGTCGGTGGCAGCAATGCCGGGTGGGTCGAGCTGTTGAACGACGTGGAGCACCTTCTTCACCTCCTCCTCGGTGGTCTCGATGTTCATCGTAAATAACAGGTCGTCAACGATGTTGATGATGGGACGACTCAGATAGCCATTGTCGTCCAAATTGCCGATGATCATCTCGCCGATAATCTCTTCCTTTTCTGTAAGATTATGATAACCAAGTTGTTGGATGAGATAATCCTGGAACGATTCCTCATGGGTGATGGGCGCTTGGTAATCCTCATCGTCGCGGCTTCGGTTGTTGGCCTGCAATTTATAGGAATAGTCGTACTCGTCATCGTCGGGGATGTAGTCGGTCAAATCGAACTCTTCATCTTTGTTGATGTTGATCTCATCGTCGTTGTAATCGTCGTTCTCCCCGTTGTCATCGTTGAGATTGTTTTCTCCCCCCATGCCATCGTCCTCGTTGATTGGCTCATTGTCTTCGTTCCCCTCGTTGTCGTCGAGGGCGGGATTGGATTCGATCTCCTCCTTGATGCGTTGTTCGAGTTCGATAAGGGGAAGTTGCAGGAGCTTCATCAGCTGGATCTGCTGAGGCGACAGCTTCAGCTCCTGGCGCTGTATCTGAGTCAATCTTTGGTCGTTCATCTCTTCTGTCTCCTGTCTTCTGTCTTCTAATTTCTTAATACAAACAATTTTTCGGAGTCCTTGGGAAGGGGATGACGTCGCGGATGTTGGTCATGCCCGTCACAAAGAGGAGCAGTCGTTCAAAGCCCAGTCCATAGCCGGAGTGAGGCACGGACCCAAAGCGGCGACTGTCGAGATACCATTGCATCGACTCCTCAGGAATGCCCACTTCGTGCATGCGGTCGAGGAGCTTGTTGAGGTCAGTCTCACGCTCCGAGCCGCCGATGATCTCGCCAATGCCAGGGAAGAGGACGTCCATGGCGCGTACCGTCTTGCCGTCTTCGTTCTGTTTCATGTAGAAGGCCTTGATCTCCTTCGGATAGTCGGTAAGGATGACCGGCTTCTTGAAGTGCTTCTCCACCAGATAACGCTCGTGCTCCGACTGGAGGTCAACACCCCATCCGTTCACTGGATATTGGAACTTGCCTTTCTTATTGTAGTTGCTGTTGCGAAGAATGTCGATCGCCTCAGTGTAAGTCAAGCGAACAAACTCATGCTCGAGCACGAAATGCAGCTTGCTGATGAGTTCCATCGACTTGTCTTCCTCCTTCTTTCCCTTTTCTTCGTCTTGCAAACGTTTGCTGAGGAACATGAGGTCGTCCATGCAGTTGTCCAAGGCATATTGGATCAAGTACTTGAGCATCTCTTCAGCCAGATCCATGTTGTCGTTGATGTCGTAAAACGCCATCTCCGGTTCAATCATCCAGAACTCGGCCAGGTGACGTGTGGTGTTGGAGTTCTCGGCGCGGAAGGTGGGCCCGAAGGTGTAGATCTTGCCTAAGGCCGTGGCTGCGAGCTCTCCTTCAAGCTGCCCCGAAACAGTAAGGTTGGTTGACTTGCCGAAGAAGTCTTGCTTGTAATCGATGGCTCCGTTCTCGTCGCGAGGTGGGTTGTTGAGATCCAAGGTGGTTACCTGGAACATCTCACCGGCACCCTCGGCATCGGAGGCGGTAATCAACGGGGTGTGAATGTTATAGAAACCTCTCTCGGTGAAGAACTTGTGGATGGCGAACACCATGGCGTGACGCAAACGCATCACGGCACCGAAGGTGTTGGTGCGGAAACGCAGGTGGGCGATGTCACGCAAAAATTCCAACGAGTGCTTCTTGGGTTGCAACGGATACTCGTCAGGATTGGCAGGACCGAACAGCCCGATCTCCTTCACGGAGAGCTCGACAGCCTGGCCGCTACCCATCGAGGCAACAAGGACGCCCTTGGCCCATAATGAGGCACCAGCATGCATCAACGCCAACCGGTCCTCTGGAATGACGTTCAGATCTACCACTAATTGAAGGTTGTTGATGGTGGACCCGTCGTTCAAAGCAATGAAGGCTACGTTCTTGCTTCCGCGCTTGTTGCGCACCCATCCCATCACAGTAATTTCATTATCCGAGGCTTGCATCTGCAAGGCTTGCTTGATTTCTACTCTTTTCACGATTTCGATGCTTTTATTAATTAGATGTGCAAAGAAACGAAAAAAAACGCAATATTGGTTCGAAAAAATCGTGTATATTTGCATTGTCATGCGACGATGATAGAGTTTTTCTATGACGACACTTCAATCTTGGTTTGCCCATCCCGACTTTCCCCTCTTGATTTGCGGCCCATGTAGCGTGGAGTCCGAACAACAGATGATTTCCACGGCTCGAGCCTTGGCTGCGGTTCCTGAGGTGAAATTGCTGCGTGGCGGCGTTTGGAAGCCGCGCACCCGCCCCGATGGTTTTGAGGGTAGGGGAGAACAAGGCTTGGAATGGCTTCTCAAGGCAAAACAGGAAACAGGATTGCCCATAGCTACCGAGGTGGCTACTCCTGAACATGTGGAGCTGGCCTTGCGCTATGAGGTCGATGCACTATGGATTGGCGCCCGTACCGTGGTGAACCCCTTCTCGGTGCAGCAGCTGGCTGATGCACTGCGAGGGCATGACATCCCCGTATTTGTCAAAAACCCAGTGTCTCCCGACCTGAAACTTTGGATGGGGGCCATTGAACGTTTCCTTAAGGCCGGTCTTCATCAAATCGCAGCCATCCACCGCGGGTTCTCTTATTATAAGGAGACCCCTTACCGCAACTTCCCGATGTGGGAGATTCCCATCGAGCTGACTCAGAAGATGAGCATTCCCGTGATAACCGATGTCAGCCACATCTGCGGTAACCGCGAATTGCTCCTCTCCACCGCCCAAAAAGCAATCAATCTGGCTACCGACGGTTTGATGGTTGAATGCCATATTGATCCTGACCATGCCTTGACCGATGCCCAACAGCAAATCACCCCTGATGCACTCAAGGAGATGCTGGCTCAATTGCATTTCCGCTCCCGCAATGCCGAAGGCATCGAACATGACCTCACCGCACTTCGTGGCGAAATCGACGATATCGATAGTGAGTTGCTGCAGCTGCTCGCCCGCCGGATGAAAGTCAGCCAGCAAATTGGCCGTTATAAGAAAACCAATAATGTCACTGTCGTCCAAATGGACCGATGGAAAAAAATCCTCTCCAACTATAGAGCCGTCGGAGAGGATCTGGGTTTGTCACCTGACCTGATTGAGGAGGTTTTCGAGGCGATCCACCAAGCCTCTATACGCAGTCAATCAGAGATCATGGACGAGTGAAGAAAAAAGCAGTATGTTGTAAAACCATTCAGTCGTCTGAAATCCGAGAGCAAAAATAGTTCTAGGATTTGATTTAAGGCGAAAAAAACGTTTCCACTATTGCGATAAAAATCAACAAATCGAGTATAATACACTCGTTATCAATTTGTTATCTTTTTAATTGTAGATGTGCAGCTCGTTACCGTCGTAGGTCGTGTGGTATTGAATCAGCGGAAAAATACCATCTCCTTGAACGATGCTTCCGTCGATGATGTTGTACTTGATCCTGTTGCAGTTGTCAACGACAAAGGGGAAATCCACCACCAATCGGGTGCAGTTGCCTTCGTTGTCGCAGCAAGCGTTGGGCTCGTTGGGGGGTAAACGGTCGTAGGCCCTGAACTCATCTTGGTAAAGACGGTAAACGATGATGCCTCTACTGGTGCTTTCCGGGTCGGAGGTGAGATACATCCACCCGCTAATGATATTGAGGTCAGCGTAATGAAGAGTGTTGGGATAGATGGTGAAGTTGATGATGCCGGTAGGGTAGTTGGGGTTCACCATGGTTTCCTTGCAGCCGTTCATGATGAAGGCCGAAGCCAGGAGAAATAATATGGTCAAACACTTTTTCATGATGCAAAGTTATTTGTTTTTTTTATATTTGTATGCGTTTTTAGGTTTTGTGTCATGAAAAAATGGTCTTATATATTAATAGGTGTCATCTTGTTGGCGCTTTCTTCATGTGCTGGCCATCGCTCCAGTCGCGCGATGCGCAAGGCGGAAAGGATGATGGAAAAACAGGAGGCGGAAGCCCGAAAAGAGTACGAGCGTGCGAAAACAAGGCATTATGAACAGCAGGCTCCCAAAACAAAGAAAATGATGAAGGAGGATCGTAAGCGTGCGCGTGAATTGAATCGTCATCTGGAACGTGGATAACCACCTAATTTTCATTGTCTTCATGAAATGTTAAAAATTTTATAAACAAAAAAATGATACTAAAAGTAGATTTTTCTTGTGAGCTTTGTAAAAAGTTTATAATTTTGGAGTCTTTTTAATGCACTAAAAGCAGTATAACATAAAATTATAAGGTATGTTTAGAAATTTACTAATGACCCTTGCGATTGTGTTGGCCGCTTGTTCGCTGGCCTTCGCGCAAACAGGGCGACTCAAAGGAAAGGTTACTGATGAAACTGGTGAGCCCGTGTCATTTGCAAACATCGTCCTCGAGAAAGGTGGTACGATGATTGGTGGCGCCACATCGGATTTCGATGGTAACTACGACATCAACCCGATCCCTCCGGGAACGTATGATTTGAAGGCGACCTTCGTCGGCTACAACAATTATGTCTTGAACGGCATCATTATTCCAGCCAACAAGATCACCGATTGGAACATTAAGATGACCAGTGGCGCCATCAGCTTGACTGAGGTCACCGTCATCGATTATGAAGTGCCTCTGATCTCGAAGGATAACACCACCTCAGGTGCGTCCATCACGGCAGAGGAAATTGCTAAGTTGCCTAACCGTTCTGCTTCCGGTGTCGCTTCTACCGTCGGTGGCGTTGTGTCCGTTGACGGTGAAGTCGGTAGTGTCCGTGGTTCTCGTGAAAGCGCGGTCTATTACATCGATGGTGTGAAGGTCATCGGTAGTGCCAGCGTGCCCCAAAGCGCCATCGACCAGGTGGACGTCATCCTTGGTGGTACCCCGGCCATGTACGGTGACGCCATGGGCGGTATCATCAACTTGACCACCAAGGGCCCAAGCCGTACCTTCGGCTTCGGACTGGAACTCGAGACCTCCGTCGAAGGCTATGGCAGAAACCGTTTGGGCTTCAGCGTCCAAGGACCACTCATCAAGGGTAAGAACGCGGAGACCGCTCTCCTCGGCTTCTTCCTCGCTGGTGACCTTGCCTACAACAAAGTGGGCGCCCTCTCAGCTACCGGTTTCTACACCGCCACAGAAGATTGGCAGAAGACCATCGAAGAAACCCCGCTGGTCCTCTCCGGCCTCGGCTCCGGTACCTATCAACACGCCTCCTACACCAGAAAGGATGACCTCGTCTATTCGAGATTCTCCACCAACTCGAGCAACTACTCCATCAACCTCTCTGGTAATATCAACGTCCGTACCACCGAAACCATCAACCTCACCTTCGGCGGTTCGTTCTACAGATATAGAGGCCATGACTTCGCTAGCTCATACTCCTACTTCAATACGGCCAAGAACTCGATCGACGAGTCAGGTACCACCCGTGGTTACGTCAAGTTTACCCAACGCTTCCCCACGGCTCCTGAAAGCACCTCGCTGATCCGTAACTTCTACTATAGCATCCAGGCCGACTACACCCGTTCTACCAACGAATATGGCGACCCTGACCTCTGGGACAACATCTTCGCCTATGGTAACCTGGGTAAGTATATCGTCCACAAAACCCCGACCTTCCAAGTTGCGAACGTGGACTCCGTCTTAGTGGATGGCTCCAACTACATGAACTTCACCAACGTCAATGTGCTGAACTCCTGGGACTATGACACCCTCGTCGATTTCTATCCCTCACAGTTCAACCCGCTGCTGGCCAAATATACCGAGAACTATCTGGACCTCTATAAACCATACGGCGCTCTGGGCTACTTCGACAACTTCGATAACATGATGATCGGTAAAGCCCTGCTTAATGGTGACTCCCCAGATGCCATCTACGGCCTCTACGCTGCCCCTGGTACCCTCATGTCAGGCTATGGCAAGAGCCTCAGCGACCAGATCGCACTCAACGTCAACGCCTCCATGACCATCGGCAAGGGTGAAAGCTCCCACGAAATCAAACTCGGTTTCCAATATGAGCAACGTAACTCCAGCGCTATCGGCTATAGCACCAACTACTGGCTGCTCATGCGTAACCTTGCCAACTTCCATATCTCTCAGCTCGATGTGGCTAACCCATACGCCTCCAGCAACGATGGCTATGTTGACACCGTTTGGTTCCACAGACTCTATGACGGCGACGCTCAGTATGTCTTCGACATCAACCTCCGTAATGCCATGGGCCTCCCGCTCGAAGGTACGGAATATATCCTCGTTGACTCCTACGACTTCAACGACCAATCCATCATGTACTATGATGAGAACGGCAACCTGCAGAAAGGTCACCTCAACGGCGGCTTCGACATCAGCATGTTCGCTCCCGATGAACTCACCCGCGACGGTAGCTTCTATGTGTCCTACTATGGCTACACCTACGACGGCAAGAAACACTCCTGGGGCGAACGTCCTACCTTGGAGGACTTCTTCACCGAGACCGCTACCGACCTCAGAAACAGAACCTATTACACCCGTCCCGTTGGCTCTAGCCAACCTATCTATATCGCTGGCTATATCCAGGATAAGTTCGCTTTCAAAGACCTGATCTTCCAAATCGGTCTCCGTGCTGACCGCTTCGACGCTAACCAGTACGTCCTGAAAGATCCGTTCATCCTCTACGACCACTATACCGCTGGCGACTACAGAAGAGGTGGCATCGACGGCGCTTCCAACTTGCCGCAATTCACCATCCCTGGCAACATCGGTGACGACTACGCTATCTATGTCAACAAAATTACCGACATCAATGAAATCGTCGGTTATCGTAATGGCAACACTTGGTACAATGCCAATGGTGCCGAGATCTCCTCACCGACCGCTCTCGACAAGGGTTCAGGTATCTCCCCATGGGTCCGTAACGCTGAACAACAAAGAGTCGATATGAATTCCTTCGAGGACTACAAACCCGCTTGGAACTTCATGCCTCGTATCTCCTTCTCCTTCCCGATTTCGGATGAGGCTTTGTTCTTTGCTCACTATGATGTGCTGACCCAACGTCCTACCAGCTCCTACTTCGTTAGCCCGCTGACCTATTACTACTTCAACGACGTCTCCAGCACCATTGCCAACCCGAACCTGAAGCCGATGCAGACCATCGACTACGAACTCGGTTTCACCCAGAAACTGACCAACACCTCTTCATTGACCATCACGGCCTACTATAATGAGATTCGTAACATGATCCAGATGTACCGCCTCACGGGTGCTTATCCTAAGGACTACACCTCCTTCAGCAACCTCGACTTCGGTACCGTCAAGGGTCTTACCGCTGAATATGACCTCCGCCGTACCAAGAACGTCCGCGTCCGTGCCAGCTATACCTTGCAGTATGCCAACATGACCGGTGCTTCCACCTCTACGGCTGCCGCCTTGATCAACGCAGGTGTTCCTAACCTGAGATCAACCTTCCCGACCAGTGTTGACCGTCGTCACAACTTCTCCCTTAACCTCGACTACCGTTTCGGCTCGGGTAAGAAGTATGACGGCCCCGTCATCAACCGTGAGAAGTCAGGCAAGACCCCATTGCAGATCCTTGCTAACGCTGGTGCTTCTATGACCATCACTGGTGGTTCTGGTACCCCATATACCGCTTCCCGTACGGTCGTTTCCCCCATCTCTGGCGGTAACTACCTCCTCGCTGGTACCTACTTCGGCTCCAGAATGCCTGCTTCCTTCAAGATCGACCTTCGTATCGACAAGGACTTCTATTTCACCCTCGGTGGAAGAAAAGAAGGCAAGACCGGACATGAAGCTTTCGTGAACGTCTATGTCAACTTCACCAACCTCTTGAACGCCAAGAATATCCTCTCGGTTTACAACGCTACCGGTGACCCGGACGATGACGGCTACCTTACCTCACCCAAGTATCAAAGCCAAATTCGTACCCAAGTCGATCCTCAAGCCTTCATCGAGATGTATCAGATCTACGTGAACAGAGGTGGCAACTACTCTACTCCTCGTCAAATTAAAATTGGCGCAAGCTTTAACTTCTAATCCATGAGGTGTAACTTAAACGAATAATCACAGATACTATGAAAAATATATTACGTCTATTGTTTGTTGCGCTCCTCATAGTAGGGGTGACAAATCCCGGAAAGGCTGAGATGTTTAAAGGTGACCGTGGTAACAAAGGTACCCGCGACCTGAAGCAGACTACAGCCGGATGTACTCCTTCCTCAGCTTTTGAGTGGTTGAACATCAACAACGTCAGAACGCGTATCAATGCTGGTGGTGATATGTGGTGGGACCTCCCTGGTGGAGTCGGCTCACAGTATTATATCCCCGCCAACGGATCCGCCACCTCACTCTACGCTGGCTCCCTCTGGATCGCTGGTGTCGATATCAACAACCAGCTGAAGTGCGCCGCCGTGCGTTTCCGTCAAGATGGTAACGACTTCTGGACTGGCCCTCTGAACCTCGAAGGTGCTTCCATCGACGACATCACCTGCGCTCGTTGGGACCAACTCTTTAAGATTACCCGTGCCGAAGTTGACGAGTTCCTTAGCCACTGCGACCCCGTTAGCGGTGTGTTCCAACCTACTGAGGATTACCCCGCCCCGCCTAAGTCTATCGCCGAATGGCCTGCCCATCCGGAAACTGTCGGTGGTAACATCTCTGGTGTCAGCCACTACATGGCTCCTTTCTTTGATAGAGATGGTGATGGTTTATATGACTATACTCAAGGTGACTACCCGTACTACGACATCGAAAACGAACTCTGCCACACCAAGATCCCGACCATGGAAGAAGAACATGGCGGTACCGTGCATGGCTCCATCCTTGCTGACCAAGTTCTGAAAGGTGACCAAACCCTCTGGTGGGTGTTCAATGATAAGGGTAACTCCCATACCGAATCCAATGGTGCTGCTATCGGTCTCGAAGTCCGTGCCCAAGCTTTCGCCTTCTCGACCAACGACGAAATCAACAACATGTCGTTCTGCAGTTACGAAATCATTAACCGTTCAACTTATGAGTTGACGGGTACCTTCTTCTGCCCCTGGACTGACGTTGACCTTGGTTATGCCAAAGATGACTACGTCGGTTGCGACGTCGCCCGTGGTCTGGGTTATGGTTACAATGGTCTCGATACTGACGGTAGCGGTGAACCTGAAGCCTACGGCAACCAGCCTCCGGCGGTCGGTGTTGACTTCTTCCAAGGCCCTTATATGGATGCCGACGGTTTGGATAACCCCAAGTATAAATATGTGATCAACACCACTACGAACGTTGTTGATGGCGACACCATTATCATTAGCGATACCATCTCCAAAGAGCAGATTTGCGACGCTTCTATCAACGGTGTGAACTTCGGTAATGGCATCGTCGATGATGAACGTTTCGGTATGCGCCGTTTCTTGTATCACAACAACTCCAGTACCGCTTTGGGTGACCCTGACAACGCTGCCGAAACTTACCTGCTGCTCCGTTCCTTCTGGCGCGATGGTAACAAGATGCAATTCGGTGGTACTGGTTATCCTACCGGTGGTAACGCCGCTGTCGGTCCTGCTTGCGACTTCATGTTCCCTGGCGACACTGACCCGTGCAACTGGGGTACTGGTGGCGTGATGCCCAATGGTGGCTACAATGTCAATGGTAAGTACTGGAACGAAAAGAATGAAGGCAATGCTCCTGATGACCGTCGTTTCATGCAGTCCGCTGGTCCTTTCACCCTGAAACCTGGTGCAGTCAACTACATTACTTTCGGTGTGCCGTGGGCCCGTGCTACTTCTGGCGGCGCTTGGGCTTCCGTCGAATTGCTGCGCGTCACTGACGATAAGTGCCAAGCTCTGTTCGACAACTGCTTCAAAGTCATCGATGGTCCTAATGCTCCTGACCTCACCATCCGTGAGCTCGACCAGAAACTGATCATCTACCTCTCCAATAGCCCGATCTCCAACAACTATCGTGAAGGCTATGCTGAGCCCGATCCTCAGATCCCCGAAATCGTTCCTGGCGATACCCTTGGTACTCTCGCCGATAAGTACTATCGTTTCGAAGGTTATAAAGTGTATCAGTTGGCTAACGCCGAAGTCGGTGCCGATGAACTTAGCGACAACAGCAAAGCTCGTCTGGTCTTCCAAGCCGATATCAAGAACAACGTTTCTACCCTCGTCAACTATGAATGGGATAATTACATCGGTGGCAATGTTCCTGCACTGAAGGTCAATGGTGCTGATGGTGGTATCACCCATAGCTTCGTCGTTACTGAAGACTTGTTCTCAACAGGTGAAAGTTCCGCTTTGGTTAACCATAAGACCTATTACTTCATGGCAGTGGCTTATGCTTACAACAATTACTTCCCGTATTCACAAGAACCTGCTGACATTAATGGTCTCTATGGCCAGATGAAACCTTACCTCGAAGGACGTAAGAACATCTCTTGCTACACCGCTGTTCCTCACAAGGTCCTGAATGGTACCAAGGTTGTTGCCCAATACGGTGACACCCCGGCCATTAAGCGTATCGTTGGTCAAGGTAACGGTGGTAACGAGATTGAACTTAGCCAAGAGTCTATCGATGAACTCTTCGCCAAGAAGATGGCTAACACCGTCATCGTCAACAAAGATGGTGGAGAATATGATCACATCACCTTTGGTAATCCGAATGCCGATACGCTCGAAAAAGTGGTCTTCGGTCACCCCGATTACCCGATTGTCTATCATCCGAGTTATACTATTGGTAAAGGACCTTTGGCTGTGAAGATCATCGACCCGTTGAATGTGAAGACTCACCACTACGAGCTGTGGTTTGACACCTTGTTCCCGCACTACACTCATGGCGTCAGCTCCAACCAGTCAGTCATCGGTGACTCCGCTCTCCGTATGGCCTCCCACTGGTTCCTGAAGGACCTCGATACGGATGAGGTGTTTGAAAGCGATACAATCACGGTCTATTCCGATGAGAAATTGTTCCTCGATCGCGGTATCTCCGTGTCGATTAACCAACCCTTCCAGATTGGTGCCATCCTTGTGGGATCAACGCATGACGCTACCTACGGTAACAGGCCTCAAAAGGAAGTGGTCGCCCCCAACAATGGCATGATTACCTCCTCACTGATCTTCCAAGACAGTACGCAACACTGGCTTGACGGTATTCGTGACGTTGACGTCGCTTCCTCAGTGTTGAACTGGATCCGTTCTGGTACGTACGTTGACCAAGACGATACTTATAACCACGACTATAACATGACCAGTTCCACTGGTGGTATCAGTACGGCTTGGGATCCGCATGAGAATTACGAGAAGATTGCAAACCGCACTTGGGCTCCTTATATCCTTACTACGGTGAGCAACACTGCTAAGAACAATCCTGGCCCGCTGCCAAGAGACATCTTCCGTGATGATTCTTATTTCTCACGCCTCTCCAGTATCGATATTGTCTTTACTTCCGACCGTTCCAAGTGGACCCGTTGCCCTGTGGTTGAGATGTGTATGGATGAGAACCTGTCACAAAATGGTGTGAAGCGTTTCGACATTCGTCGCGCTCCTTCTATCGACAAGGATGGTAAACCTTATGATGGTGTTTGGGACTACACACAGAATCCGGATTCGCTGATCAAGGCCTCAGACAATCCTGACGATCCTAACTACATTGCCGCCCAAGGTATGGGTTGGTTCCCAGGTTATGTCATCGACGTTGAATCTGGTATGCGTCTGAACCTGCTCTATGGTGAGGATTCCTATCTCGAGGATCTGAATGGCCGCGACTTGATGTTCAATCCTCCTGCGCTGAAGAAGGGAACTGTCGAAGGTACCTCTGAACCTGAGTTGGATCCCGCCTTGTTCCGTCAAGTTGACCTTGAACCTGTCCTCGGTGGTAAGCACTTCGTTTATATCTGGGGCTTAGATCGTCCAACTGACGTGCCTACTACCCCGAACTTCCCATACAAGGACTTCAACAGCCCGGCCTACGATGGTGGTAAGTATCTGTTCACCGTGTTGAATGCCATCCAGACTGCAGCTTCGAATAACCTCGTTACTCAGTATGGCAAGAGATTGTGGCGTCAATGCCTCTGGGTCGGTATGCCTATGCGTGTTGAAGGTTTTGAATGGGATAAAGAAAACAATAATTGGGTGCCTGAAGGTAACGATGCTAAGATCCGCATCCGTATCGCTAAACCTTATGATCGCGGTTACTCCTACGTTGACCTTGACTCAGTCTATCCAGGCTTGGATGTGAACAATCAATATCCTAAGTTCGAGTTCTCGATCGAGGGTCTCGATCCTGTCATGAACGATCCTGAAAAGATTGAAAGTGACTTGGATCTGATCTCTGTGGTGCCTAACCCATACTATGCTTACAGCTCCTACGAGGCCAACGCCTTGGTCAACAAGGTGAAGATCACCAACCTTCCCAACAACTGCGTCGTCACCATCTATAACATCAGTGGTACGAAGATCAGACAGTTCAAGAAGGATAATGAGGAGCCGTCCATCGAATGGGATCTCACGAACTTCGCCAACACTCCTGTGGCATCTGGCTTCTACCTGATCCACGTTAAGGACAATGCTAGTGGCGGCGAACGTACCATCAAGTTCTTCGGTGCAATGCGTCAAATCGACTTGAATACCTTCTAATTATCGTAAAATGCTAACATTAAAAATTTCAGAATCATGAAGAAATCATTTAAATATATCGTTTTGAGCCTTGTGATCCTTTTGGGATTCAACGCTCCTAAGGCATTTGCAGGTAATGAGGACCGTTCAGGTCAAGCTGGTGCATCAGAATTGTTAATCAATCCTTGGGCTGCTTCTGCTGGCTTCGGCAACGCAGGCATGTCCTTCGTCAAAGGTGTTGAAGCCATCTATGGTAACGTTGCTGGTATCAGCAACGTCCGTAGCATGGACGTCAACTTCTCTCATACCGATTGGCTGTCAGGCAGCGGTATCAAAGTCTCGTCGTTCGGTTTGGCCGTCCGCGTGGGTGAGTCAAGCGTGCTGGGTCTCGGCTTCATGTCGTTCAACCTCGGCACCGTGCCTCAAACCACAGTCGAGAGCCCCGAAGGTGGTATCGGTACCTATAAGCCTAACCTGATTAACATCAACCTGGCTTTTGCCAAGACTTTCTCCAACAGTATCAGTGGTGGTTTCAACTTGAAGATCATCAACGAGTCCATTGCTAACATGAGTGCCATGGGTGTCGCCCTCGACGCTGGTATCCAATATGTGACCGGTCCTTTCGACAACATCCACTTCGGCATCACCTTGAAGAACATTGGACCTACCATGACCTTCTCTGGCGACGGTTTGTCAATCAAGGCTTTCCTGCTCCCCAACTCCTCTCTGCAACACACCGTTATCCAACGTGCCGACCAGTTTGAGTTGCCTACGCAGTTGAGCATTGCTGCCGCCTACGACTTCCATCTGGGTGAGACCTCTCGCCTGACCGTGGCCGGTAACTTCATCTCCAACTCCTTCACGAAAGACCAATACGTCCTGGGTCTCGAGTACGGATGGAAAGAATACTTCCTCGTTCGTACTGGTTACACCTATGAAAGTGGCCTCTTCAGTGGAATCTTGGATGATGCTTGCATGAACCTCAACAACGGCTTCAGCGCTGGCGTCTCTGTCCAGGTCCCGATCTCGAAGAATGAGAACGCCCCTATGTTCGCTGTTGACTACTCTTACCGCACCACTGCCAGCTATGGTGGTACGCACAGCGTGGGTGCGAGACTTAATTTCTAAAATGTCTTGCGACATTTGAATTAATTTTCGTATCTTTGCACATCCAAAAAAAAGAAGACCCTTATTTCGATAAGGGTCTCTTTTTTCACTTTTTATAAAATACTATCATCATGTCAGAAATCAAATATTTTACCCCCGAAGGGTTACAAAGACTGAAAGACGAACTCGACGATTTGATCCTCCGTGAACGCCCACGGATCGTCCAAGCCATCGCCGAAGCACGCGACAAAGGCGACCTTTCAGAAAATGCCGAATACGATGCAGCTAAAGAAGCCCAAGGCCTCCTCGAAGCTAAAATTGCCGACCTGCAAGACCTGATCTTCAATGCCCGTATCCTCGACGAATCTAAAATCGACACTTCCAAGGTGCTCCTCTATTCCACAGCCAAAATAAAGAACACCAAAACCAATATGGTCATGACCTATTCCATCGTGCCGGAAAAAGAAGCCGACTTCAAAGCCGGTAAAATCTCCATCAACTCACCTATAGGTCAAGGTCTCCTGGGTAAGAAAGTGGGCGAAGTCGCCGAAATCACCGTGCCCGCTGGCAAGATGTATTTTGAAATCCTCGAAATAACCCGATAATTTGAGCTATGGCAACCATTTTCTCAAGAATCATACAAGGTGAGATCCCTTGCTATAAAATAGCCGAGAATGAGCGTTTTTTCGCCTTCCTCGACATCAATCCGCTCTCTAAAGGCCATACCTTGGTCGTGCCAAAACACGAAACCGACTACATCTTCAATATCGAAGACGAAGAACTCGGACAAATGATGGTCTTTGCGAAAAAAGTCGCCCAAGCCGTCGAGAAAGCCATGCCCTGCAAACGCATCGCCGTCGCCGTCATCGGTCTTGAGGTGCCTCACGCCCATATTCATCTGGTGCCTATCACCAATGAGGGTGACCTCGACTTCAAAAAGGAACATCTGAAACTTACTCCCGAGGAGTTCCAAGAGATCCAACAAAAAATAACCGCCTTAGTTTGAACTAAGGCGGTTATTTTTTTACCAATCCTCGCTAGGCCATTACATCATCCATGAATAGCTGGGATTCTTGAACAATGGGAACGATAGGCCAATCGTGGCTTCCCACCCACGCATCTTCCTGGTAATCTCAATGCCTTCAGCAAAGCCTTTAACTGTGTTGAGCAACCCGAGATTGTATGCAGCCTCAAAACGCCCCCACATCTGATAGTCGCCCACGTTGATCTTGACCACCATGCCAGCCCCGGCAACCAAATTGAGATGAAACGCCCTGGCGTTACGGGATCCCCATTTGATATCGTATTCATTCCATTCCGAATAGCCGTTGATGGCAAACGACTCATTGCCGTAGTGAACGTAGGTGCTGAAGTCAGGTGCCAACATCAAATACGGCATCACGGTCTTTTCTTTCAAGAGATAGAACCTGACGGGAACTCTTGCGTGAAGAAAGAAAGCCGAGTCCTGTGTAGCAAACCGGAACGTGGTGTCAGAATTATTCTGTTGTGCATTGATACCCGTGACCATCAAGTCCAAACCATAAGAGAAATATGGGAGGGTGTGTTCCAAGGTGATTCCAGCTGCTAAACAATTCATTATCTGTAAGGAATCAGGATGCTGGTAGAGAATCGAATGGTTGACAAATTGATCTTTCGTCTTATTGTTGATGGTCCTGGTGTAGGCCGCGTCCATGGCAGAAACCCCGACCTTGAAACCGATGAAAAGGTTCTTTTCTCGAATCGGACTCTCAAAGCCGATGGTCTGAGCCTTCAAGGGAAAACTGGCGAACAGCAACACCGCTACGACCAGAAATTGGATGGACTTTTTCATTGCAAATGATTTATCATGCTTTATTGACCTGCAAAGATAGCATCTTTTTTCGTAATTTTGCAATGCTTAACTAGTAAAGCCGAAAAAACGATGAAAAAAATCTTCTTCCTTGTCCTTTTCCTTGGCATGGCCTTGAACACTTATCCTCAAGCTTTCGACCTTCCTTGCCATAACCTCGACTACAAGGATAATGTGAAAACGGTGTTGCTTTATGCCGATGGCGACCAGACCAAAGAACCGCTTATCCCCTTGGATAACCCTGCATACCGCCTTACCCTCGCTTTCGACCTCTTCGGTAATGAAGCCGATGTGCTCAACTATACTTTTATCCACTGCACCAATGATTGGTATCCCACCGACATCCAACGAATCAACTATGCTACCGGTTTCGACTATGGCCGTATTGACGACATCCAATTCTCGAGAAATACCCTCATCGACTATGCCCATTATAAACTCACCTTCCCTGAAGAGGATATGATGCCCGTGGTCTCAGGAAATTACCTGCTCATCGTTTATGCCGATGACCTTAAAGAAGAAAACATCTTCTTCACTCGCCGTTACATGGTTTTCGACGAGAAAGCCTCCATCGAGGTTTCGGTGCCTCGCTATTGCGACGACTTGAGCCTCAGCGATACCCACCAACAACTCAACGTGAAAGTGACCATGCCTAGCATCATGACGGGCAATATCCAACAATTTGGAAATATGACCATACGGCAAAACGGTCGGTGGGACAATGCCACCATAGGCCTGAAACCCTCTTTTGTCTATCCCGACTACATCTCTTACGAACATCAGCCTCAAACGGTCTTTGAAGGAGCCAACCAATACCGTCGCCTCAACTTCAGCAACTTCTATTTCCAATCGGAAAACATTGCCCGCATCTATCAAACGGATGACTATTATGTCGTTGACTACGCCATCTGTGAACCGCGAGCCCGAAAACCTTATATCACTTATGAGGACATCTATGGTGAGAAATACATTTACATCGCCAACGAAGGTCGTGAGACCGATACCGAGGCCGACTATGCCTGGGTAAACATCTTCCTGCGTTGGCCGACCCCTCTGACACACGAGGACCTCTATGTGATGGGTGCCATCAACGATTGGAATTTCGACGAGCGCAACCTCATGCATTACGACTACCAACTCGGTGGCTACCTCTGTCAACTCCTGCTCAAACAAGGCTATTACAATTTCATGTTTGTCACTGCAGACCGTGACACCGGTGTGGTTTCCACCGACCTTACTGCAGGTAACCACTGGGACACCTTTAACTTGTATCGCCTCTATTTTTACTATTATAATGCCAACAAAGGCTACGACGAACTTATCGGCTATACCACCATCACTTCCCATTAACCTTGCGCCTTGCCCACATCCTCCAAAGATAGAATCACCCTCTTTGCCGAAGTCCTCCTGCCTATCCCTGTACCAGGAACCTTCACCTATCGCGTCCCCTATGCCCTCAACGAGGCCATCAGAATCGGACAGCGAGTGGTGGTGCAATTTGGAAAGACCAAGATCCTTTCGGGATTGGTGGTCTCCCTCACCGACAAGGTTCCCCAAAACGAAGTGAAATTCCTCATCGACATTCTCGATGAACAGCCCTTGGTCAACGACCTCCAGCTGCAGTTCTGGAACTGGATTAAGACCTATTATCTCTGCCATCTCGGCGAAGTGATGCAGGCCGCCCTGCCCTCGGCACTGAAGCTGAGTAGCGAATCGATGGTAGCCCTCTCCAACGACTTTGTGCTCGATAGCATGGCCCTCAACGACTATGAATATCTCATCGTGGAGGCACTTCAAACCCAACCCAAAATCGCCATCAGTGAGGTGAGCAAGATTATCGGTTTCAAAAAGGTGATGCCCTTGATCCATACCATGATGGAGAAAGGCATCCTGGTGATGGAGGAGGAGCTGAACGAGAAATACAAAGCCAAATATGAGCGTTTTGTCCGGCTGTCGAACATCTATCGCGAAGAGACAGCCCTTCAGGAGCTCATGGATGCCCTGTCGAAAAAAGCTTACAAGCAACTGGAAGTGCTGTTGGCATACTTGGCTCTGGGCGGCTCTTGTGACAACGACCTGAAACTGGCCGATGTGCTTAAGAAAGCCAATGCCACCTCTACCATCCTCAAGGCGCTCGTTGACAAGGGGGTCTTTGAGGTTTATGAGCAACAGGTGAGCCGTCTGAAGGATTTCAAGGCCCAAGCCGATGTGAATTCCATCCAGTTGACTCCAGCCCAACAGCGGGCCTACGAACAGATAAAAGAGGGCTTCGATGCCCCAAGACCGGTGCTGCTTCATGGCGTGACCTCAAGCGGAAAGACGGAACTCTACATCAAACTCATCCAGGAGACTCTCGATGAAGGCAAGCAGGTGCTGTATCTCTTGCCCGAGATTGCCCTTACTGCACAGATCATCAATCGACTCAAGCGTTTCTTCGGCGACAAGTTGGGGGTGTACCATTCCCGTTACGGCACCAACGAAAGGGTGGAGGTGTGGCAACAGGTTCGCGACTTCGCACACAATAAAGGCTCGCAACGGCAAATCATCATCGGCTCGCGGTCGGCAGTGTTCCTTCCGTATTCCGACATCGGGCTTATCATCGTTGATGAGGAACACGACAGCAGTTTCAAACAGATGGATCCGGCTCCACGCTACCATGCCCGAGACGCTGCCATCGTGCTGGCCACCCTCCATCATGCCAAAATCCTACTTGGCTCCGCCACACCCTCCTACGAGAGCTATTTCAATGCCCAAAATGGACGCTATCGTCTGGTGGAACTCACTGAGCGTTACGGAGGCGTAGAGATGCCTGAGATCATCCTTAGCGATATGCGGGTGGAACGCAAACGCAAGACCCTCAAAGCCGATTTCGGTAGCGTGTTGCTCGATGCAGTAAAAGACACTCTTGAAGCGGATCATCAGGCCATCCTGTTCCAAAACCGACGTGGGTTTTCCCTGCGTATTGAGTGTGATGACTGCCACCATGTGCCCCAATGCATCAACTGCGACGTGAGCCTGATCTATCATAAGGCACAAAACGTCATGCGCTGCCATTATTGTGGCTATACCACTTCCGTTCCCTCCGAGTGCCCTCAGTGTCATAGCACCAACATCAAGATGCATGGCTTTGGCACGGAGAAGGTGGAGGAAGACCTGAAAACCTTGCTCCCTGAAGCCAAAGTGGCTCGACTCGACCTCGACACCACTCGGTCAAGAAACGATTACCAGCGCATCTTGGAAGCCTTTCAGGACAAGGAAACCGATATTCTCGTCGGGACCCAGATGGTCACCAAGGGCCTCGATTTCGATTCCGTCAAGGTGGTGGGCATCCTCAATGCCGATAACATGCTCTCGTTCCCCGATTTCAGAGCCCATGAACGGAGCTTCCAGCTGATGTCGCAAGTGGCCGGCCGAGCCGGAAGAAAAGGGGGCCAAGGTAAAGTCATCATCCAGACATACGAACCAAGCCATCCTGTGCTTCAAGACGTGCTTCGCAACGACTTCTTGGGCCTCTACCAGAAACAAATGATCACCCGTAGGCAATTTGGCTACCCGCCTTTCTATCGCATTGTGATGATCCGTCTCAAACATAAGGATTTCCAAAAACTGAACCCTGCAGCATCCTCCTTGGCAAGCATGTTGAGACCGATCTTCAAACAAGATCTATTGGGTCCTGAATACCCTATGGTTTCTCGAGTTAAGAATCTGTATATTAAGCAGATGCTTGTCAAATTCAACCGTGAGCATAGTGCCCAACAGGTCAAGGACATCATCCTCAAACAAGTCCATCTTTTTCAGTTGAATCCCGATTTCAAGTCAGTCCAAGTGCAACTCGACGTGGATCCTATGTGATGAGCCTCTGCTTCAACAAGTGATTTTGCCGTTTCGCTTCTTTTTTTGCTCTTCAATGCAGTAAATACCTTATTTTTGCAGCTTCGAAAACTGAGTAGAATCGTATGAAATTCCGTTTTTTAGTTTTGCTGGCTTTGCTATGCCTGACGCATCATGCCATGTCGGCTTCCATTACCGTTAAGGGTCGAGTGTTAAATAAAAATACCCATGAGCCTATGGAGTATGCCACTGTGTCGGTGTTCTCTTTGCCGGATTCGACCTTGGTGACCGGTGTCATCACCGAACCTACAGGGCATTTTGCCTTGCAATTGGAAAAAGGCCGGTATGTGTTGCAATTCCAGTACATGGGTTTCATCCCCTTAAGCAAGAACATCACATTGACAGGGGAGAAGAGCAATGTTGACTTGGGACGTATTCTGCTTGCCCCGGATGAGGCTTTGCTGGAAGAAGTGGAGGTCGTCGCTGAGGTGAGCACCTACGAGATGACGCTCGACAAACGGGTTTTCAACGTGGGAAAAGATGTGGGTAACACCGCTGGCAACGCCATCGAGGTCCTGGAGAACATCCCTGCTGTGGCAGTTGATGTTGAAGGTAATGTCAGCCTCCGTGGCGATGAGGGAGTGCGTATCCTCATCGATGGCAAAGAATCGGGTCTCTCGGGAATGAGCACCCAAGATGCCTTGCGCACCCTTCAGGGTGACATGATTGAACGTGTTGAGGTCATCACCAACCCCTCGGTCCGCTACGATGCCGAAGGCTCAGCGGGAATCATCAACATCATCCTCAAGAAAGACAAACGACAAGGCTTTAACGGGGCAGTCAACCTTCGTACGGGCTATCCTTGGCTGTATGGCGGCAGCCTCTCGTTGAGCTATCGACTGAAACGCTGGAACCTTTTCGCCAGCTATGGCTTCAACAGCCGTTCCAACGTAGGTGGAGGCATCAATCAAACCAAGCGTTTCGAGGTTATCGGCAACGACACCATTTATCACCAAATCACTGACCAGACTACCGAACGCACCATGCGCCGTATGGGACACCATGTTCGTCTAGGTGCCGACTATTATATCACGGATAACGATATCCTCAGCGCCGCCTTTGTGTTCCGTTACGGAACCAACCGTACCCATCCTGTCGTCAGTTATTATGATGAATATCCACAGTTGGGCACTTCCTCGTATGATGTCCGTGAAGAACATTGGCACGAAACTGACCCGATGTACGAGATCACCCTCGACTATGACAAGAAATTCGAGCGTGAGGGTAGAAGCCTTAAAGCCAATGTGCGTTTCTTCCAGAATGCAGAAGACTCCGGTTCCGACATTAATGAAATGATTTACCCCAACGACCATAGCAACGAGGTGCTCTCTGCCTTGTATCAGCAAACCAAACAAGATCAAGGAATGAAGAACCTGCAAGCTAGCATCGACTATGTCCATCCTTTCGCTCTCAAAGCCCAATGGGAAATCGGTGGCAAATACACCAATAGGTTTATCAACAGCCTTTCTGCAGTGCTCGAGAAAGACAGCACCGGCCAATTCCTCCCATTGCCTGACTATTGCTATGACTTCGAATACAACGAGCAGGTGGCTGCTCTCTATACCAGCTTGGGTAACGATTGGGGCCGTTGGTCGGGCCAAGTCGGTGTGCGTGCTGAGATGACCAGCATCTACACTAACCTGAAAGGCTATGCCCACGATGGCAACGATTCCATCAACGACGGCAAACCCTACATTGGCATCTTCCCGAGTGCACACCTCAACTATTCCGTCACCGAGAACGACCAGTTCCAGGTGAGCTATACCCGCCGTATCCGCCGCCCGGGATTCTGGATGATGAGCCCCTTCCGTTCCTATAACGACAACCGTAACATCCGCATGGGTAATCCATCCTTGAGACCTACCTATATGGATAGCTACGAGTTGGGCTATATCCACATGTGGGATCGCTCCTCGTTCAACTTCACCACCTATTATAGGCATGGTACCGACATGATCCGCCATTATACCTACGAATTGGACGGTGTGTATTACAGCATGCCGGTGAACTTTGGCAAGGCCGATGACTTTGGCGTGGAAATCGTGGCCCAGGGCCAGATGACCCAATGGCTCAATCTGAATGGCAATGTCAACTTCTTCCGTTCTCACTCCCAAGGCTATATTGAGGATCAGTTTTACGAAACCCATACCTGGATGCTCTTTGGCCGAATGGTCTCCAAGTTCAAGATCCAAAATTGGTTTGATTTCCAATTGACTGCCCATGTGATGGGTCCCCATCTGGAACCTTTGGGCAAACATGATGGCGAGTGGTGGATCGACATGGCTGTGAGCAAGGAGGTGCTTCATGGTAACGGCACCCTGACTTTCAATGTGCGCGACGTATTCGGCACCCGTGGCAGGGGCGGTGAGTCGTGGGGCGACAACTTCTGGCAATACAGCAACAGCACTTGGAATCGGACCTCCTTCTCGCTGAATTTCAACTACCGCATCAACCAACAAATGGCCAAACGTGATCGTCGTGGCGATGAGGGTGGCGATGACGATGCCGGCAGCGGCGAAGAGGAAATGTATTAATTTATTTGCTTTTAAAGAAATAAAATCCTAATTTTGAAGGTCGATTATTATAACCCTTTAAAATTCAGGATTATGCAGAATTCTAACCCGCCTAATAAGCCCTTCAAGATTGGCATTACCCATGGTGATTTCAATGGCATCTCGTATGAGATTATCTTGAAAACCTTTGCGGATTCACGGATGTTGCAAATGGCAACCCCCATCTTATATGGACAATCCAAGGTGCTTTCTTATTACAAAAAGAGCCTCGGTGTGGAAGAATTCAACTATTCTCTCACCCGCGATGTGCGTCAGGCATGGCAGCATAAGTTCAATATTGTGAACATCACGGACGATGAGTTGAAGATTGAACCGGGTTCCATGACGGAGCAGGCCGGTCGGATGGCCATCCTCTCTTTGAAACGTGCCACCGACGACCTTGTGAAGGGTTATATCGACGCGATGGTGACGGCTCCACTGAATCCTTCGTTGTTGAAGTCGGATGCCTTCCGCTTCAACGGCCAATCGGACTACCTGGCTTCGCTTTTCGATAGCCGTGACTATGTGGAGATGCTGGTTAGCGACTATCTGCGCATCGGCATGGTAACTTCTGACATCCCGGTTAGGGATGCCGTTTCGGTCATCAACAAGGAAATGGTGATGCATAAGCTGATCATCTTGGCTAATGCCTTGAAGAAAGGCTTCGACATTGCTTCGCCGAAGATTGCCGTTTTAGGCCTAAATCCTCACGCTGGCGACTCTGGACTTGCGGGGATGGAAGAACAGGACATCATCGCTCCAGTGATTTCCATGGCCCAGAAAAACGGTCTTTACGCCTTTGGTCCATTCCCGGCCGATCGTTTCTTTGCCTCGGGATTGTGGCGTAAATACGATGCCGTGTTGGCCATGTATCATGATCAAGCCGCTCTGCCCTTCAAGATGATCTCTATCAATGGCGGGGCCATTTACACTGCTGGCTTGCCTGTGGTGCGAACCACGCCATTCCATGGGCCGGCTTACGACATCGCAAATAAAAACGAGGCCTTGCCCGATGCGATGCGCCAGGCGATGTTCCTGGCATTGGATATCTTGAACTCGCAACAATAAGGAACAAAAAAAGAAGGAGACCCTAAGGCCTCCTTCTTCATTTCATGTGTCGTGGTTGATTATTTCACAACGAACTTCTGGGTGTCAGAACCAGCGTTGATGAAGTAAACACCGCTGCTCAGTGAGGAGATGTTGATGGTGTTGAGACCAGCATGACCCTTCTGTGAGCTGACGACTTGACCAGTGATGGTGTAGATAACAATCTCTGAATTTTGGTTCAGGCTAACATTCAGCTGAGTGGTAGCCGGGTTGGGGCTGACCGTCATCTTGGTGTTGTGAGAAACTTCAGGGACGCTGACACCAACCTGAGGCCAGAGGTCGCTCAGAGTGTAGGTGTAACCAACATAGGCATTGTCTTGGCCATTGGTATCGTCGCTTTGGACATAGGTACCAGTGCCTTCGTCAACTTGTGCAACAACGATGAGTTGATCGCCAACGATAGCAGCTTGAGGATAAACCATCTCGCTGTTTTCATACTCCCAGTAATCATCGCCACCGCAGAGGGCAACCATGAAGTCTTCGGTATCGGTACCCCAGGTGAGACCGCCATCGGGTGAATAGTTAGCGAAGAGGTGATAGTAGAAGAGGCCAGCACCGTCGGTGCAGTTCTCGTCAAGAGCAGTCCAAACAGCAACTAAGTCATCGCTTCCAGGAACCTTGCACAGCACAGGCATAGCGCAGATACCTTGGTTGTAGTGGCCATGTTCGCCCAGGTTGGAGCCTTCGCCAACAGTAAAGTTCATCTCAGTGGCTTCCCAGTAAGGTTCAACGTGACCTTCGTCGGTGAGGGTGGTCAGATAACCCATGTATTCTGGCCACATCGGGTGGTTGGCATCGCTCCACCACCACATGGAAGCGTAGAGGTCTTCATAGAGGTAAGCAGTGTCCATGATGAAGTGTTCGCCAGGAACGAGGTTGCCTTCGATAGCGCTGTGGCCAGCACCGTCTTCACCGTAAACCAAGTTTTCGCCCCAGAAAGCAACACCACCAACGCCAGGATAGTAGGAACCAGAACCGGCTTCACCAGTGCTACCATTCCACTCGTAAGCAAGCTTCAGTTGGTCACCAGCCCACACAGCGGAGACCCAACGGGGATAGAAGAACCAACCAGAGGTGTCAACACCGAGAATGCTCGGGTGTGAGTAGAACACTTTTCTTTCCCAGGTCTCACCGTTGTCGTCGCTGTAGAGGACGAAACCATCAGACCAAGCGTTGTTGACCACGAGGGTGAGGCGGTTGTCATCAGTGGTTTCCATCCAGTGAGCGCAGTTTGAAGTCCAGTCAACGGAATATTCCTTGCCCATGTAAGGAAGAATGACATTCTGCTTGTCCCAAGTTTGGCCACCATCGAGTGAACGGAAGTAGATCAAAGGATCGGTGACACCTTCCATGATGATGTTGCTGGTGGAAGAAGCGGTAGCGATGACGTGGATGATGTCACGGTTGGCACCAGTGGTCATGACGTTGGGCCAGCAGGGCTCGTAGGTGTTGTCGAGGACGCTGGTGACAGACATTGAACCGGCAGTGACAGCGTCTCTGTCGTCAGTGACATAGACACGGCAGTCGCTAGCGGTGTGAGCTGCAACCACGAGGCCGTTTTGTCCGTATTGGGCGATGGAACCGAAACCGGTCTTTTCGTTCTCAACACGGCCACCCATACCTGACCATTCGCCAGTGTTGGAGTCGTAGGTCACAATACCAGTACCACGAGAGCTGAACGGGCTGTCATCGGTTGACTGAGTGAAAGCGAAATCAACTTTGCCATTGTCCCAAACATGGGTCCAAGTACGAGCACCGTCGTTGCTCTGCCAGTCGTACCAAGTAAAATCAATTTCAGTACCTTCGTATCTTGTCATTGCGGGAGCGTTCTGAACGTTCTGCATGACTTGATTGCTCTCCATACGAGAGGCTTTTCTCATTTGCTCAGCCTTCGGCTTGGCAATGTTCTTAGAGACTTTCATTACTTGGGAGTAGCCAACGGAGGCAACAGCCAAGATCATCAGTAAGGTAAACAGTTTTTTCATTTTTTGATGATTTTGAATTAATAATAGTGTTAGTTATTTCTAATTGTGTCCTTTTCTTAGAGCGTACAAATATACGCATATATTTTTTTTTCGCAAGCGGGTTTTTGAAAAATCTTTTTTATTTCGGTTTTTTTTCATGAAAATGTTAGGTGTGTGTTTTTCTTTGTAATTTTGAACTTATTTTGCAAATAAAACGTTTCATAATGAAAAAACTACTCCTACCTCTCCTCTTGTTGTGCTGCTTCGCTGCTTGCCAACATGACAATCCATTAACTCCCAACCCTGATCCAGCCTCCCTCGTCGATCCATTCATCGGTACCGGAGGTCATGGACATACTTTCCCAGGTGCGACTGCCCCCTTTGGGATGGTTCAGTTTAGTCCCGATACTCGTATGAACGATTGGGATGGTTGCTCGGGCTATCACACCTCCGACGATACCATCCTTGGCTTCAGCACCACCCACCTCAGTGGCACGGGCTGCAGTGACTACGGCGATTTTCGCTTCTTGCCCCTGGTGGGCGACGTCACCGACTATCGTTCCGGCTTCCATCATGAGAACGAATCAGCTACTCCGGGTTATTATTCGGTCCTCCTCGATGATAGCAAAGTCAAAGTGGAACTCACCACCGGTGACCGTGTGGGCATGATGCGATGCACTTTCCCCGAAAGCCAGCAATCTCACCTCTTCCTCGATATGGTCGAAGGCGTCAACGACGAATTCGTCTATGAGTCCTTCCTCAACGTTGGCTCAGACCGTTCCATAGCCGGTTTCCGCCGTACCCGCGACTGGGCTCAAGAACAATACCTCTATTTCTTTGCCGAGTTCTCCAAACCCTTCAAGAGCTATACCCTCTATGACCATGGGAAACCCACCCAGGATTCCTATGTCAACAGCAATCACCTGAAAGCCTGTTTCGACTTCGACACCAAAGAAGGCGAGACCATCGTGATGCGTATCGCCCTGTCGGCAGTTGATGTGGATGGCGCCAAAAACAACCTGATGGCAGAACTCGCCGAAGCTGACTTCGACTTTGACGCACTTGCTCAAAGAGCTCACGAAAAATGGAATACTGAACTGAAACGGATCGACGTCCAAGGTAACGACACCGCTGATATGAAGGTTTTCTATACCAACCTCTATCATTCCATGATCGCCCCTAACCTCTATTCGGATGCCGATGGCCGCTATCGTGCCCATGACCTGCAAGTCTATCAGTCAGACCGCCCCGTTTATACGGTGTTCTCGCTGTGGGATACCTTCCGGAGCCTCCACCCTCTGTTCAGTCTCATCCAACGTGATCGGACCATCGACTTCATTAACACCTTTATTAATAATTACGAAACCGATGAGGAACACATGCTGCCCATCTGGGAGCTGGCGGCCAACGAGACCCATTGCATGATCGGCAACCATGCCATCCCCGTCATCGCTGATGCCTATTTTTGCGGCATTCGCGACTTCGACACGGAGAAGGCCCTCGAAGCCATGGTGGCCTCTTCTCGCCAGGATCGCCGTGGCATGGGCGCATACATGAAATATGGTTTCATCCCCATCGACCTCGAGGGTGAGGCTACCTCCAAAACGCTCGAATATGCCTATGACGATTGGTGTGTCGCCCGCATGGCCGAGGATATGGGCCACGCCGACATCGCCGAGGAGTTCTATAAGAGAGCCCAAGCCTACAAAAACCTCTACAACCCAGAAAACAAATTCTTCCAAGGTCGCCGTAACGGTGGCTTCATGCAGCCTTTCGACCCCAGACAGGTCAACTTCACGCTTACCGAAGCCAACACCTGGCAATATAACTTCTTCGTCCCCCAGGACATCAACACGCATATCGAGTTGATGGGTGGACGCGAAGGCTATGCCGAGAAACTCGACGGACTCTTCACCGCCTCCTCTCAACTCTCGGGCCGCGAGCAACCTGACATCACAGGCTTGATTGGACAGTATGCCCATGGCAATGAACCCAGTCACAACACCATCTATATGTATAACTTCGTCGGTCAGCCTGTCAAGACGCAACATTATGTAAAACAGGTCTTGGACGAGTTCTACTCTGATGAGCGCGACGGGCTGAGCGGCAATGAAGACTGTGGCCAGATGTCGGCATGGGGCGTGTTCTCGGCTTTGGGTTTCTATCCTGCCACACCCGCATCGGGCTATTATGTGCTCGGCTTGCCTCGTTTCAACCATGCTGCCATCGACCTTGGCAACGGCAGCACCTTCGCCATCACTGCCAAAAACATCAGTCCACAGAACTGCTATGTGAAGTCGGTGAAACTCAATGGCCGTCCATTGAGCCGTAGCTACATCACCGTCGAGGAGGTCTTGGCGGGCGGTGAACTCGAGTTCACGATGACTGCTGATTCCAACTCCACTTGGGCCACCCAGCCGGCAGACTGCCCGGTGTTGCGCATCCCTTCGGAGAGCATTGTCATGGTTCCTGCCATCAACGCCGAGGCGAACACCTTCTTCGACAGCATCGTCGTCACCATGTCCCATCCCGTTGAGGGCACCCCGGTCTATTATACCACCGATGGCAGCGAGCCCAACGAACAAAGTGCTCGTTATGAGAGTCCCATTGTATTGCGTGCCACGTCAAACCTCCGTGCCGCCGCCTTGCAGGACGGTCGTTGGAGCAGCGTCGTTGATGCGAAGTACCATTGCATCGATGCCAAGGTCGCAGTCTCTTTGGTCAATCCGTATTCCAACCAGTACGAGGCAGGCGGCTCTAAGGCACTCATCGACCACCAGCGCGGAGGGGAGAACTTCCGTACGGGCACCTGGCAAGGCTATCATGGCGTCGATCTGATTGCTACCGTTGATCTTGGTGAGAAACAATGGATCTCCCGTCTTGCTGGAAGCTTCCTCCAAGAAGCCTATTCCTGGATTTTCATGCCCAAGGAAGTGGAGTTCTTTGTCTCCGACGACGGCAAGCGGTTCAGAAGCGTGGGTAAGGTCATTAACCAAATCCCAGTCAACGACGAAGGCTCCTCAACACAAGAACTTGGAGTGCGTCCCCGTTGCAATGCGCGTTACGTCAAGATGGCAGCCAAAAACATTGGTAAATGCCCTGAAGGTCATGTGGGTGCTGGACAGCCGGCATGGATCTTCTGCGACGAGTTCATCATCGAATAATCATCAGCCAATTCAACAATTCAACAATAAAAATAAACAAAACTCATGAAAGAATCCATCGTAATCTTAGCGGGTGGCGGTCCCGCCCCGGGTATCAACACCGTCATCAGTACAGTCGCCAAGACCTTTTTGAAGGCTGGCTATCGGGTCCTTGGCCTGAACGAGGGCTACAAAAACCTCTTCAAAGAGAATCCTACCGTCGATGAAATCGACTTCATCTATGCCGATGAGATCCAAAAACAAGGTGGATCGGCACTGCGCATGAGTCGCTACAAACCGAAAAACGAGGAGTTCAACACCGATTTCTTTGTTAAAAACAATGTGAAGTTGCTTGTCACCATCGGAGGCGACGACACCGCTTCTACGGCCAACCGCATCTCCAAGTATCTGAGTGAGAATAACGTACAGATTCAAAACATCCACGTGCCCAAGACCATCGACAACGACTTGCCTTTGCCCGACGGCAACCCCACCTTTGGCTATTATTCAGCTAAAGACGCTGCAGTGCGACTCGTTCAAACCGTCTATGAAGATGCCCGTACCAGTGGTAATTGGTTCGTGCTCTCCGCCATGGGTCGCGAGGCTGGTCACCTTGCTTTCGGCATGACCTCCGCCTGCCATTGCCCGATGGTGGTCATCCCCGAGATGTTCAATAAGACGGATGTCACTTTCGATGCCATCATCAACTTGATGGTCAGCTCCATCGTGAAGCGCAAGCTGTTGGGCGTTGGCTATGGTGTCGTCATTATCAGCGAAGGTGTGTTCCACTTTATGACTGACGCCGAAATCGAGAAGTCGGGTGTAGCATTCACTTACGATGAGCATGGTCATCCCGAACTCGGCAACGTGAGCAAGGCTCATATCTTCAACTTGTTGTTGCAGCAACGTCTGCATCTCCTTGGCCTCAGCGTGAAGAGCCGCCCGGTCGAAATCGGCTACGGCATCCGTTGCGTTGAACCCAATGGCTACGACCTGACCTATTGCTCACTGTTGGGTTATGGTGTCAAGAAGCTTTTCGACAAGGGTGTCACTGGAGCTATGGTTACCACCAACCCCAAGGGCGAGATTATCCCGTTGTACCTGAAGGATGTGGAAGATGAGAATGGAAAGATTAAGCCGCGTTTGGTCAACCTCAACGGTCCCAAGGCCGAGCTGATTTTCAATGAAGGCTTGCAATACCTCTCTCCTGAGGATTACGAGGCTGCCAAGGCTTACCTGCCGAATCCTGAGGACTACGATTTCCGTAAGATCCTACATTGGTAATCATTTGCCACTCAACGTCTTGGCAACAAGATTATTGAATTCCTTTGCTGCGTCAGTGATGATGCTGGCGTCGGTAGGAAAGGGCAGTGGTTGCTGACTCAAACGCTCCAAGGTCTGTTCGGAACAGGCTTCTCTCGACCCTTCGATTGTGGAGTAGTTGTAACTGAATTTAGAGTTAGCTTCTAAGGGAATGGAGACCAGCAGGTCTCCTTTCTTTGGTTCATAGAGGTTGAGCATGCCTTTGATGGTGGCGGTCTTGCTGAGGGTATGGTCGGTCACCGTGGCCGTCAGGTTGCCGTTGCTCTCCTTGAACGACACGGCTTCATCGCGGTCGGAGCCAGCGTCGCAATGGTTGATCACGATGTCGGCGATCACCCCGTACTTCACGCTGCGTTGCTTGTGGTAATGGACCTTAGCGGGTATGGCTGCCAATTCATTGGCATCGAAACTCACGAGAGCTTGTTCCACCCCCATGGGGAGATGGGTGCCGCGACGAGGTGTGCATCCGATCAGGATGTCGTCCGCTTGCTTCATCAGCATGGCTAACTTGAACTCTCCAAGTCTCGAGTTTTTCGGGTTGACACGCCCCAGTTGCCAGATATATTGGTTGGTTCTGTCGATGTCCGCCCCTTCTTTCTGCAGATCTTGAGCGATCTTGGCTTCCAGATAGGCCTCGGCCTTGTTGCGTGCGGAGTTCAATTCTTCCTCCAGGTTGAGTTTGGTATAATTGACACTCTTCTTGACCCTTTCAGGCATGCGTGACATCTCTTCGTTGCGGCCTCTCAAGCTGCAATAGCGTTCAAATACTTCTGGCCAAATATCGGGCTGCCCCGAGGCCTTAAGGGCAAGGATGCGCTCGTGGTCGGCTTGGTTGGCTTGGTGGTATGCGATGGCTGTCTTTTCGGTGGTTTGGCATGAGACGAGAAGGGCACATGCGGCAAGGACGAATAAAAGGTGTTTTTTCATGGTGTTTCAGTTTGACAAAAAATGATATCGTGCAAATATCGCACCAAATTGTTTTGTAATTTTGCCTCATGGAAAAGATCAATCAACTGAAAACGGAATTCACTGCATTCATGGATGCGGTGCAATTCGACTACCAGCCATCGGAGCTGTATGCACCTATTGTTTATACCCTGTATCAGAAAGGCAAACGCTTGCGTCCCATGCTCTGCCTGTTGACTTGTGAGATGTTTGGCGGCAAGGTGGAAGATGCCCTCTATCCTGCTTTGGCTTTGGAGACGTTTCACAACTCTACGCTCATTCATGACGACATCATGGACCAGGCTCCTATCCGTCGTGGCTTGGAGACCGTGTATAAGAAATGGAATACGAACATGGCCATCCTCTCAGGCGATGCCATGCAGGCCTTGGCCTACGATTTGGTGATGCGTACCCCCCGGTCAATCGACACGGCTCGTTTGTTGAGTAAGGTACATCGCGAGGTTTGCGAGGGACAGCAGTATGACATGAATTTTGAGACTAGGATGGATGTCACCATTCCGGAGTATTTGGAGATGATCCGTTTGAAGACGGCTGTGCTTCTCGCCACCAGTATCCAAATGGGTGCTGTCGTTGCAGGAGCCAACGATGCCGATCAACAAAAGTTGTATGATTATGGCATCGCCATGGGTTTGGCTTTCCAGTTGCAAGATGATGTGTTGGATTGTTATGCTGATGAGTCGGTCTTTGGCAAGAAGACGGGGGGCGACATTGTTGAGAACAAGAAGACGTATATGATTCTTAAAGCTCGAGAGTTGGCTGGTGAAGAGGATCGTTATGCTTTGGATACCTTGTTTTCCTCTTCCGGGAACATGGATCGTACGAAGAAGATAGCGGCGGTCATGGCTATCTATGACAGGCTTCATGTAAAGGAGGCTGCGGAACAGGCGATAGGAGAATATTTCCGTCAGGCTGATCTGTTGTTGGATTCGGTCCCGATTCCCGATGGGCGAAAGGAACTCTTGCGAGAGTATGCTCGACAGCTGTTGGGGAGAGACAAATAAAAAATCGGGCGGGTAATCCCCGCCCGATTTTTTATTCTGTCATTGAAGTTTACTTTCTGTTGCTCTCAGCGGCTGCTTTTTCAGCTTTGGCTGCGTCGGTCTTTTCTTCAATCATCTCTTTGGGTCTCAGCTTGAGACTGTTGGTGTTAGGGTTGGTCTTCAGAGTGGTCTTGCCAGAGGTGATTTTGGTACGAGCAGGGGCCTTGTCGGCTTTGCCATTGCTTTTGTGAGTGCCAAGGGTGGTGTTGTGCTTGACAGTGGTGGTCTTGTCGCTTTCAATCTTGACTGGCTTTCCATCAACGGAACCGGCGGCTTGGCTGGATTGGACACCGGCATTGCCTTCCTTAATGGTGGTGGTCAACTTGCCACTGGCTTTCTTGGTGGTAGTGGGGGTCTTGTCGTCAGCGGACTGGCTGTTAACACTGGTTCTGTCAGCTCTTTTAGGATCTACCTGCTTGCCATCAGTCTTGGCGGTGTTGGGTTGTGCAGATACGCTGGTCTTGGTTGGTTTGGCAGCTGATTTGTCTGGTCCTTGAGCGTTAACGTTCTGAACGGCGATGAAGTTGATGGCAAACATGGCCATGACTCCGAGTACTAATGCTTTTTTCATGATGTTTAAGTATTTAAGTTAATAATTTGTGTTTGTTTGTGTTTTTTTGTTTTTCAACTACACTGTGAAAATTATCAATTACCGTACCAAAAATTAATTTTTGAGAAAAAAAATCAAAAAAAATTGAAATTAATCACAATAAAAGGCAACTATCGCCGTAGCTCAAAAAACGGAAACCATGGCTGAGAGCATACTGGTAGCCACTTTTCCAGCGGTCGCCGATGAGTGCCGACACTAATAAAAGAAGTGTACTTTTGGGTTGATGGAAGTTGGTGATCAAGCCTGTGATGACTTTCATCGAGTAACTTGGGGCGATCATCAAGGCCGTGGAAGCCTCAAGTCGGGTCAGTTGATGACGGTCAAGATAGGCAAGGATGTTCCGTAAAGCATCTTCACGCGTCAGAGGCTGATGATCCTCGTATGGATACCATTGCCTTACATGGAGGTCGCGAAGCTCCATGCCTTGCTCTTGAAGCATCATGCCAATCCAATAGAGACTCTCAAGGGTGCGCGTGCTCGTGGTTCCCACGGGGATGATGGCTCTTCCCGAAGCGTCGATGAGATGTTGGATCAGGCTTCGCCTCACCACGATGGTCTCGGAATGCATGGCATGTTCACCGATGGTGGCCGTGGCTACCGGACGGAAAGTGCCAGCTCCGACATGAAGCGTGACCTCGTCGAGGTCGAACCCCTGGGACTTCAGTTGCTCCAACAATGGCTTTGTGAAATGCAATCCCGCCGTGGGTGCTGCCACCGATCCATCATAACGGGCAAAAACCGTCTGGTACCGGTCGCGATCCTCAGGCTCGGCGTCGCGATGTAGATACGGCGGCAAAGGAATCTCGCCAGCGGCCTCTAGAACCGATGCGAACGACAGCTGCGACGGCTCCCAGGAGAACTCAATCTCTGAATACTGGTCGTTCTTCTCCACACGAAGCGCTGAGAGAACTACATCATGGCCTTCCACAACCAAATTCATGTGAAGAACTCCTTCGCGCCAACGTTTCGAGTTGCCTACCAGACACTTCCATCGGACTGGTGAGGTGGAGCTGAAAGCCACCTGATAGTCAGCATCGGGCTCCAAACAAAAGATTTCGATGGGTGCACCCGTGTCTTTTTGGAAACGCAAGCGCGCACGAATCACCTTGGTCTCGTTGAAGACCAACAATGCCTCCTTCGGCAAAAAGTCGCCGATGTGCTTAAATAGCGTCTCTTCGATCTGGTCGCCTCTCAACACCAATAACTTCGACGCATCTCGCTCCGCCAATGGGTATTTGGCGATTCGGTCCTCAGGTAAGGGGTAGTCGTACGCATCAATGGATAAATCGCGAATGTCGGTCATGATGATTTTTTTTGCAAAAATACAAACTACTTTTTCTAAATTTGCAATCATATTAATGAAAATGGCTTATGAAACACTTGTTTTTACTTCTTTTTGCGTTTTTTGCATTATTGGCCCATGCCCAGACAATCGAAGTTGAAGGCTTCCAGTCGGGTGTATGGGATGCCGATACTATTAGGGTAATCGGTGATGTGAAGATTGCCGACTCTTTAATGATCACTCCAGGTACTTTCGTGTTGTTTGATGGCTTCTACGGCATCTCTGTCGAGGATGGGGCTTCGCTGATCGCCTTGGGAGAACCCAACGACAGCATCGTCTTTACCGTAAATGATACTACGGGATTCTGGATTTACAATTCCTATAAGGGAGGCTGGAATGGCTTTCAGTTGATGAACGCTGGAAAGTTCAGAATGGACTATTGCCTGCTCCAATACGGTAAGGCTGCCGATACCCTTGACCAACATGGCGGTGCCATGAACATCTACATGTCGGACGACGTCGAGATTACCAACACCACGTTCAATTGCAACTTTGCCCGTGAACATGGCGGTGCCATCAATGCGGTGGATTCCAAATTGCATTTCTCCCATTGTGCTATTATTAATAATAAGGTATATACAGGTGACGACCTCTATTTTATGTATGGTGGGGGGGCGCGATTCCTGAAATGCGATGTCGTCATGACAGATATGGAATTCCTCCACAACTATGGGGAAATCACTATCGGAGGAGCCATGAGCCTCGACAGTTGCACGGTTTCGATCGACAGAGCGGTGTTTGCCTACAACGAAGGCCTCAATGGAGCTGGGTTCTACCTTATGCGATGCAACGACAAGAAATGCCGACTTTCAAACCTGCTGCTTCATGACAACCATGCGTTTCATTTTGCCGGAGGCATGGCCTTCGCGGATGCCTCACCCGACGTGTATAATGTCACCGTGACCCGTAACTGCTCCGATGGAGTGAACTGCAATGGCGTTTTCTATTATATGGAAAGCCAGCCTAAGATGTATAACTGTATTGTCAGTGGAAACTATCCCAATGGCTTGGGCGTTGCAGGCGATACCATCCAGCAATGGATTTGGACGTACAATGAGTTTTGTCCGGAATTCTATAACTGCTTGTTCGAGGAAGGATTGAATCAGTTTACGGGAGCTCAGAACATCAAGGTTTATGAAAATGTCATCGACAGCGATCCTGGTTTCGTTGATCCTGAGAACGGCGACTTCCATTTAACGGAGAACAGTCCTTGCCGTGATGCCGGTTATGAGCAAACCCCAGCAGATCTCCTCGAAGCGTTCGACTTGGGTGGATGGCCACGTTTGGCCAATGGCCGGATTGATCTAGGCCCCTATGAATTCTCACCGGCAGCCGTAGGTGAGACCCATGTCCAAGATGCCGCAGTGCTATTGGGTAACCCGATGAACATGCAGAGCAAACTCATCCTCCAGTTGGAGAGACCTGGCGAGGTGCTCGTCCGCCTGGTGTCCGTATTGGGACGTCCTGTGGCTGAAAAGTCGTTTGGACGGTGCGACGCTGGTATGGCTGAACTTTTCGTCGGCGACATGTCAGCCAACCTCAGCAAGGGGCTTTATCTGATGGAAGTCGTTACCAATGAAAGAACAATCACCTTAAAAACCATAAAGTAACATGAAATTTAAGCAACATATCCCGAATGCCATCACCTGCGGCAACCTCGTCTCTGGTTGTCTTTCCATCTTGTTTCTCACTTTGGGCATGCCCATCAAGGCGGCCATTATGATCTTCGTGGCGGGCATCTTCGACTTTCTTGATGGTTTTGCCGCACGGCTTCTTCACACGCAATCCTCTATCGGGGCTGACCTCGACTCACTTTCCGATGTGGTCTCGTTCGGTGTGGCCCCGGGTTTCATCATGTTTTATTTGATGAGCCATGCCATCTATCCTGTGTTTAGCATGGTTTGGGTGGTGCCTGTTTCGTGGGCCTATCTGGCTTTCTTGCTTCCGGTGTTTGCTGCAGTTCGTCTGGCTAAATTCAACAACGACGACACGCAAGTCACTTCCTTCCGTGGATTGCCTGCACCGGCGATGGCACTCTTCGTTGCCTCACTGCCCATGGCTCTCGCCCAAGTCGAACACCTTGCTGATGGTGCCTTGAGGTTCTGGGCTTGCGTCGGCATCACTCTGGTCTTTGCCTTCATGATGGTGAGCAACATCCGTTTCTTCTCGTTCAAGATGAAGTCGTTTGCCTGGAAAGGCTATGAGTTGCAGTGGATCTTTTTGATCGTGGCGGTGGCAGGCTTTGCCATCTTCCGTTTTGTGGCTCTGCCATTTATCATCTTGCTCTACATCCTGCTCTCGGTGTTGTTTCACCGTTAAAACTCTTTCTTCTGGAAGATGAAGTTTTGTCCGAGATAGACCTCTCTGACGTGTTGGTCTTGTGCCAGCTGTTCCGGTGGGCCTGAGGTCAGTACTTTGCCATCGACGAGGAGGTAGTCGTGGTCGGTGATGGAGAGCGTTTCGTGGACGTTGTGGTCGGTGATGAGGACACCGATGTTCTTCTTTTTCAGTTTGAAGATGATGCGTTGGATGTCTTCTACAGCGATGGGGTCAACGCCTGCAAAGGGTTCGTCGAGAAGGATGAAATTGGGATCGACGGCCAGGGCACGTGCGATTTCGGTTCTCCGTCGTTCGCCTCCCGACAGCTGGATGCCTTTGTTCTTGCGCACATGCTGAAGTCCGAATTCGTCGAGCAGCGATTCCAGTTTTTCTTGACGTTCAGCACGGGTGAGGCCTTTCTTGAACTGCATCACAGAGAAGATGTTGTCTTCGACCGTCATCTGGCGGAAAACGGAGGCTTCTTGGGCAAGGTATCCGATGCCCATCTGTGCTCGTTTGTACATGGGCTCGCCAGTCAACTCGCGGTCGTCGAGGAAGACCTTGCCAGAGAGCGGCTTGATGAGTCCGACAATCATATAAAAGGTGGTGGTCTTTCCTGCTCCGTTAGGTCCAAGGAGTCCTACGATTTCGCCCTGTTCCAGTTCGACGCTGACATCGTTGACGACAGTGCGTTGCTTGTATTTTTTGATTAGGTGTTGTGTCCAAAGTTTCATAGCACGCCCTCCTTCAAAATGTCGTGAAGATGAATCACTCCGACGTAGTTGCCGTCATGGAGCACGGGCAGTTGGGTGATGCTGTTTTGGCGCATCTTGTGCAGGGCATTGGCCACCAGGGCATTCTCGTCGATGGTCTTGGGGTTGGGGGTCATGATCTCTTTGGCCTTGACGCGCTCGATGTCGGCGTGCTTGAGCAGCATCCTGCGCAAATCGCCGTCGGTGATGATACCCACGATGGAAGAGAACTGACGTGCTTCGTCTTTAAGGGTGACCACAGCGGCTCCCAATCGTTTTTGGGTCATCTCGATGATGACTTGTGCGAGGCTGTCGTCGGGAGCGACTTCGGGTTTTTCGTTTTGGGTATAGAGGTCTCTCACGCGGAGATAGAGCTGTTTGCCCAAGGCGCCACCAGGATGGAACTTGGCGAAGTCGTCGGTGGAGAAGCCTCGGCATTTCATCAGGCACAAGGCCAAGGCGTCGCCCATCACCAGCTGGGCGGTGGTGCTGCAAGTGGGGGCCAGGTTGTCAGGATAGCCTTCGTTGCTCACCGTCACGTCAAGGACGAAGTCGGCTTGTTGGGCAAGATAGCTTCCGCGGTTGCCTACGATGGCGATGATGGGGTTGCCTCTCAGTTTGATGAGCGGAACCAGCACCTTGATCTCTGGGGTCTCACCGCTTTTCGAGAGCAATACCACGAGATCTTTCTTGCGTACGATGCCCAAATCGCCATGAATGGCATCGGCCGCGTGCATGAAAACCGAAGAGGTGCCCGTGGAATTCAGTGTCGCCACGATTTTTTGCGCGATGATGGCACTTTTCCCAATGCCGGAAAAAATGATGTTTCCCTCGGTTTTGAGCATCAAATCAACCGCACGAGCAAAGTCGTCATTGAGGGATGGAATGATGTTTTTTATTGCATCAGCCTCATTTTCAATAACTTGAATTGCAATATTATTTATTTCTTCGAAAGAAAGCATTTTTTCTTTGTTTTTTCTTGCCTAATCCAAACTAAAAATTATAACTTTGTATGTACAACGAAATAGTTTATTCGAGATTGCAAAAGTAATTTAAAAATTTGGATTAACCAAAATTGAATCTATGGCTAAGAAAGAAGAGACATCGATCCACAAGCTATTGAAGGATGTTTTTGGTTTCGACCAGTTCAAAGGGAACCAAGAAGCCATCATCAAGAGCGTACTTGCGGGCAACAACACTTTTGTGTTGATGCCTACTGGAGGTGGTAAGTCGCTTTGCTACCAGTTGCCTGCCTTGATGAAGGAAGGTACCGCCATTGTGGTCTCGCCCCTAATTGCATTGATGAAGAACCAGGTGGACATGATCCGCAATTTTGGCGCAGAACTGGGCATTGCTCATGTGATGAACTCCTCCTTGTCGAAGGCAGAGTTGCTCGAGGTCAAGGAAGATCTGAAGAGTGGCAAAACGAAAATGCTCTATGTGGCCCCAGAGTCATTGACCAAAGATGAGACCGTGGAGTTTTTAAGGACGTTGAAGATTTCGTTCGTGGCAATCGACGAGGCTCACTGTATCTCTGAGTGGGGACATGATTTCCGCCCGGAATATCGCCGTTTGCGCCCCATCATCAACGCCATTTCACCCGAATTGCCTGTGATTGCCCTTACGGCCACCGCTACAGTCAAGGTGCAGCAGGATATCATGAAGAACCTGGATATCATGGACGCCAAGGTCTTCAAGTCATCGTTTGATCGCCCCAACTTATATTATGAGGTGCGGCCGAAAACCAAAGATGTAATCAAGGACATCATCAAGTATATCAAGCAAAACCAAGGCAAGTCGGGCATCGTGTATTGCTTGAGCCGAAAAAAAGTGGAAGAACTTGCCGAGACCCTCGTGGTCAACGGCATTCGCGCACTGCCCTATCATGCCGGCCTCGACAGTCAGACACGTAAGGAGAACCAAGACAAGTTCCTTATGGAAGAAGTGGACGTTATCGTTGCCACCATCGCCTTCGGTATGGGCATCGACAAACCCGACGTGCGCTTCGTCATCCATCACGATATCCCAAAGAGCCTTGAAGGTTATTACCAGGAGACTGGCCGTGCCGGTCGTGACGGTGGCGAAGGCAACTGCATCGCCTTCTATGACTATGAGGATATCCATAAACTGGAGAAGTTCAACAAGGGCAAAAACGTTGCTGAACAAGAAATCGCCCGCGAGCTGCTTAACGAGACGGTCACCTATGCCGAGTCGGCCGTGTGCCGCCACCGACTGCTGCTCCACTATTTTGGCGAGGAATATAACAAAGATAACTGCGGATCATGCGATAACTGCCGGTCACCGAAAGAGAAATTCGACGGCAAGGAAGACATGAAACTGGTCCTTGAGTCAGTGTACGAAACCAAACAACTGTTCAAGACCAAGCATATCGCTGAACTGCTCGTCGGCAAACTGACCGGCGACATCAAAGCAGCCAAACAAGAGAACAGCGAGTTCTTTGGCGCTGGCGGCGACCACGACGAGAAGTACTGGACCGCCATCATCCGCCAAGCCCTCGTGCATAAGTTCTTGAGCAAGGACATCGAGAACTATGGCGTGCTGAAGATTACCAAGGAAGGCAAGGACTTCATCAAAAAGCCTTACTCCATCATGCTCGTCAAAGACCATGACTACGAAGGCGGTGACGATGAAGAATCCGAAGCCCTCGCCATGGGCATGGGCAAGGATAGTGGTACCGACCGTACCCTCTTTACCATGCTCAAAGACCTGCGCAAGACCATCGCCAAACAAAACAACCTGCCGCCTTTCGTCATCTTCCAGGATCCTTCGCTTGAAGATATGGCTATCCAATACCCCATCACCAAGGAGGAAATGACTCAGATCGCCGGTGTGGGTGCTGGCAAGGCGGAGAAGTTCGGCGAGCCTTTCATTAAGCTCATCAAGGAATACGTCGAAGAAAACGAAATCACCCGACCAAACGACATGGTCGTCAAATCGGTGGTCAACAAATCAGCCCTCAAGATCAGTATCATCCAGAATATCGACAAACGTATCCCTCTGGAAGATATCGCTTATGGCAAAGGACTCTCGTTCGATGAACTGCTCTCTGAAATCGAGAGCATCGTATCTTCAGGCACCCGCCTCGACTTGAACTATTATATTGAAGACAATATCGACATCTACCATCAGGAGGATATCCTCGACTACTTCCAGGAAGCGGAGTCGGACGATGTGCAACAGGCACTCCGTGAACTCGGTGAAGATGAATATAGCGAGGAAGAGGTCCGCTTGATGCGAATCAAGTTTATGTCGGATGTTGGAAATTGATTCTAATAATTTGGTTATGAGAATATTATGGATGGCAGCCCTCGCTGTCGTGGTACTCTTGTCGGCTTGTGATGGTTCCAATAAGGTGAAAAAGCCAGAACCATTCTTGACGGAGCAACAGATGATTGAGGTGTTGACCGACTCCTATCTCATAGAATCCGATTTGAACCAACGTAAGACGGTGGGGGAGAATGTGACCAAGCTGCAAACTGCCTATTATGATCAACTTTTCGAGCATTACGGCATCAATGATAGCATCCTTGAGCAGAACATGGTTTACTACACCCATTATCCTGAAGTCTTGGAACGGATCATGGATTCGGTGAACCAAAGGTTCGTGAAGGCTTTAGAGGGACAATAAAAAAACTCTGGCGATGTCGCCAGAGTTTTTTTAAAAAACAGGAGTAGTAAGGCTTATTCCGTTGCGGTGATGGGTTCGGCAACTTTCTTCCATCCGAGGAGGAAGAGGACGAAGTTGACGATGCCAAGGATACCTGCGATGATCGTACCCACGAGCGGGATAAGAGCGAATACGGAGGCAACCACGCCAAGGATGGCAGCGATGAACAGAAGCTTCATGCCTTCCTTTCCTGGGAAGGTAGCAGACTGCCTCAGGGCGTTGTATCCCAAAAGCATGAACACAAAGCTCACAATCATGACGATGGGGCTGATGATCCATCCGGCGACCGGGATTTCCTTCACGGCAAGGGCGACGATGTAGAGCAGCACTCCGAGGCACAGCTTTTGGATAGCAGGAGCATCGTTGGGTTCAGCTATAAGTTGCAAATCCTTCAGACGGATGTAGAAGGCAACATAACCTGCAACAACAGCGAGGTTGCAAGCCTTGGCTAACCAGCCCACCAACGGAATCATTCCGAATATTGCAGCGGCAACACCGGCAATGACATAAAGCATTACGTTTTTGTAAATCGCATCAGTTGTACGATTCCAGTCCTGAATTTTGTTGAGTTCCATGTGTTAAATTTTAAAGTTATTACTAAGTTGATTGTGAATTATTATTGTTTCCATTCACAAAAATACAAAAGAAAGTGACAAATCCAACAAAAATTTACAAAAAGCGGGATTTTGTTAAAAAAATATATAAACAGATCAATCTTCTTTAAGCTTCTTATATCTAAATCGTTTGGGTTCCACATTGCCGAGGCGTTTCATCTTGTTTTCTTCGTATTCTGAATAGCTTCCTTCGAAGAAATACACTTGCGAGTTGCCTTCAAAGGCAAGGATATGGGTGGCAACACGGTCAAGGAACCAACGGTCGTGGCTGATGATGACAGCGCAACCTGCAAAGTTTTCCAAGCCTTCTTCCAAAGCACGTAAGGTGTTGACGTCGATGTCGTTGGTGGGCTCGTCGAGGAGGAGTACGTTGGCTTCCTGTTTCAAAGTCAGGGCTAAATGCATGCGGTTGCGCTCACCGCCGGAAAGCACTCCCGCTTTCTTCTGCTGGTCATTGCCGCCAAAGTTGAAGCGCGACACGTAGGCACGCGAGTTCATGCTGCGTTTGCCCAGTTGAATCAGTTCGTTGCCGCCGCTGATGACTTCCCACACGGTTTTCTCCGGGTCGATGTCGGCGTGTTGCTGATCCACATAGCCGATCTTCACGGTGTCACCGACTTCGAAGGTGCCAGAGTCGGGTTTCTCTAGGCCCATGATGAGTCGGAACAGCGTGGTTTTACCCGCGCCATTGGGACCGATGACGCCCACGATGCCGCCTTGGGGCAGGCTGAAGTTGAGGTTCTCAAACAGCAGTTTGTCGCCATAGGCCTTGGTAACGTCGTGTGCCTCAATGACTTTGGCACCGAGACGGTCACCGTTGGGGATGTAGATTTCAAGTTTTTCTTCCTTTTCTTTCACGTCTTCGTTGAGCATCTTCTCATACGATTCCAGACGGGCTTTTCCCTTGGCGTGACGGGCTTTCGGGGCCATGCGAACCCATTCCAGCTCGCGTTCAAGGGTCTTGCGGCGTTTGCTCTCAGTCTTCTCTTCCATGGCGAGACGGGCAGTCTTTTGGTCGAGCCACGACGAGTAGTTGCCTTTCCAAGGAATGCCTTCTCCGCGGTCGAGTTCAAGGATCCAGCCAGCCACATGGTCGAGGAAATAACGGTCGTGGGTGACGGCGATGACGGTGCCTTTGTATTGTTGCAGGTGGCTTTCCAACCATTGGATGGACTCGGCATCGAGATGGTTGGTGGGCTCGTCCAAAAGCAGGATGTCGGGTTCCTGGAGCAACAATCGGCAAAGGGCCACGCGGCGTCGTTCACCTCCTGAGAGGTTCTTCACCGGGGTGTCGCCTTCGGGACAATTGAGGGCATCCATGGCGCGTTCCAGCTTGCTGTCGAGCTCCCAGGCATCGTGTTGTTCAATCAGCTCCGTGAGTTCACCCTGTCGGGCGATCAGCTTGTCGAAATCAGCGTCAGGTTCGGCAAATTGGTTGTTCACCGCCTCGTATTCCTTGAGGATATCGACGATCTCCTGCACGCCTTCTTCCACTACCTCGCGGACGGTCTTGTTGTCGTCGAGTTGTGGCTCTTGGTCGAGCATGCCTATGGAGTAGCCGGGTGAGAACACGACTTCGCCGTTATACGATTTCTCCTTTCCTGCAATGATACGTAGCAGGGTGGATTTTCCTGCTCCATTGAGGCCGATGATGCCAATCTTGGCGCCATAGAAGAAGGAGAGGTAGATGTCTTTCAGGATTTGTCTCGAAGGCGGTATGATCTTGCTTACGCCTACCATCGAGAAAATGATTTTTTTGTCGTCGGGCATATCAGTTGTTCAGTTAATCAGTTGTTCAGTTAATCAGTTTTTTCATTGCGTTTTCGAGGATTTCTGTGGATTTACCCCAGTCGTAAACCCGATTTGTGAACTCGAAACCAGCTTGAGCGATTTGCTCGGCTTTTTCTTGGTCGGTCAAAAGGGTGATGATATGTTGTGCTAATTCCTCAGCGGTGTTTCCGACGAGAATTTCCTCATCGGGCTTGGCCCCGAGGGAGCCGTTAGCCAAAGGGGTAGTGATGGCGGGAAGTCCCATCGACATGGCCTCCAGTAGTTTGTTCTGCAGACCAGTGCCGATGCGCATGGGCGCGATGAAGACACGGCTCTGGGCGTAGGCATCGCGGATGTCATCGAGCCATCCGCTGACGATGAGACGCTCCGAGGCGCATTTCTTCACCCTCGGGTCGGGCGTCGCACCTGCGATGTACATTTTGGCTTCGGGCAAAGCCTTCCACACTTGAGGCAGAATCTCATTGGCAAGGTATTCCACCGCATTCACGTTGGGTGCGTAACTCATATTGCCTGTGAACACGATGTCATATTGTTTCTTGGCTTGGCGCGGTTGAAAGAACTCGTGATCGACACCATTGGGGATGATGAGAATCTCCTCGCGCCGTTCGTGAGGGAAGAGCGCCCTGTCGGGTTCGCTGATGATGGTCTTCACGTCAAAGTCGTCGAAGATGGCAGCCTCATAGCGCTTCAGTCGTCGATATTCCATGGCATAGATGGGGCGCGTGATGAATGAGGCGATGTCGGCACGGCGTTTCATGCCGTAGGAGAAAATATCTTGATAGTCGATGGTTTTGGGAATGTCTTTATGACGGATGTATTCGGCCACGCGCAGCAGTTGCCCAAAGAGCATGGTGGGTTGATGCTTGTTGATGAGGGCATTGATGCGTTGTGCGGCATGACGGTTGTAAAAATACCCGCATTGCATAGGCCATCCTTTGAAAAAGGCCCGAATCAACCCCCAGAAGATTTGGGCTTTGTTGACTTTGATGAAATTGATGGAGCTGCAATAGGGTTGAAGGGCCTGAAATGCCTTTTGTTCGTCCACTTTTTTGTCGCTTAAGGCGCATAACACGATCTCGTTGTGTTTTGCCAACTCCTTGACTTGGTTATAGGCCCGAAGCTTGTCGCCTTTCTCAAGCGGGTAGGGGATGCGGGGTAAAAGGACAAAGATCTTCATACGAACGAGATTTTCGAGGTGGGTTTGATCTGCTCATAAAACATCAACAGCCGCTTGATGATCTTGCGGTTGTCATAGACCTCTTCGACGAGCTGGCGTGCGGCCTTGCCGATCTCTACGGCGAGGTTGGGGTTCTCATTGATGCGACGCACGGCTTCCACCATCTTGGCGGGATTCTCGGCGATGATGATGTTGACATCTTCATCGTAAAGGATGCCTTCGGCCCCGACCATGGTGGTGATGACGGTCTTGCCCAAAGCCATCGACTCGATGATCTTGATGCGGATGCCGCTGCCGGAGAGCAAGGGCACGATGGCTACGTCGTGGTTGGCGACAAATTCCTTAGCGTCGGCCACTTCACCAATGACATCGACATGCGGGTTTTTCAGTTCTTTGAGCCATTCAGGCATGTTGCGCCCCGCCAAATGGAAAACGAAATCAGGCACCTTGGCAACGATGGGGTCAAGACACTGCTCGATGAACCATTGGATGCCTTCTTCGTTGGGAATCCAGTTCATCGAACCGATATGATAGAATTGTGGCTTGCCTTGGATCTCATATTCGGGATGGAACTCCTCGGGATGGATGCCATATGGGATGTCGATGGTCGTGGTGGCGCAGTACTTGCGGAAATAGGCGGCATCCTTACGGGTGATGGCGGCGATGCCATCGACCTTGTCGATAGCCGATAACTCGTAGTTGCGCAGAGTGCGTGCCAGGTGCTTGATATAGGCGCGCTTCAAGAAGAAACGTGTGCCTTTGGCGATGCGTTCCCAAATCAAGTGTTCCACGTTGTGAGCTCGCAGCACGATCAGGGCTTTCGAATATTGGCGGATGGTCTCTGTGTAAGGAGTCATGAAAAGGGTCTCCATCTGAACCACGTCGTAATTGTCCTTCTGCAGCACCTCGATGAGTCGGTTGGTGAATTCCTTTGAGATGAAACGCTCTACATGGTACGACTTGTTGGTGAACAGGTTGGTAAAAGCCTTGAATGGTTTGACGCGCAAGTCCACGTCGATGAGCTCGATGCCTGTCTTGCGCCGGTAGTCCTCAGGGATGTCGTCGATGCTGACATTGTACTTCTTGCTGTTGACGGCAAGGATCTTGACATGATGCCCGGCATCGAGGAGGCCGTTGACGATGCTGTTCATGGCCATGGGACCGCCTTCGAAGGCAGGATAGGGCGATTTGTTACAGAGGAGAAGTATCTTCATGATGCTTTTTTTTGCGTGGAATGATTTGGTGGAAAGCCTTAGCCCAGCTCTCCTTGTCCATCAATGCGGAGTCAGTGGTGGCCTTGATGGTCAAGAAAAGGCCGATGGGGAAGATGATCAGGGTGGAAAGCCATACGCCTAAGAACATATTCAAGTCACCATACTCGGCCATGCGTTCCGACACGGTGGAGATGATGTAATAAATGACGAAGAACAATACTGAAATCACCACTGGAAGTCCCAAGCCCCCTTTTCGGATAATGGCCCCCAAAGGAGCCCCGATGAAGAAGAAGATGATGCAAGCGAAACTCAAGGTGAACTTCTTGTGCCATTCTCTCTTGTGACGTTTGATGTTCAGGTCTTGAGCACCAAGGTCCTGTTTGTTGAACGAGACGTTTTCCTTGGCATTGCGCGAGATGCCAGAAGCGACCTCCAACACCGCAGCACGCCGCGAGGGGTCGAGATGCTCGATGAGTGGCCATTGTAGCATCAACACGGTGTCGGACGTCTCGGGCCTGCTTTGGAGGTTGCTCAAGCGTTGACTGAAGTTCTCGCTGAACTTCTCTTTACGTTCGTCGTAACGCACTTCCAACGAGTCGAGTGCCGTGCTGAGCTGATGGATGTTCATCATGGCCTGGTACGACTTGAACATCTCTTCGCTCGAACGAGTCAAGTCAAAGCTCTCTAAGCTGAACTTGATTTGTTCTTCCTTAAACGACATCCTGTCGAAAGGCCTGCGCTGCTTGAAAGTCTGCTTGTCGGAGTTGTCCTCAGTGTAGTTGAAGCCGTTGTATAAAGTGAAGATGATGGTCCGTTGGTTAGGACTCAATGCCATGGTGCCGGAGTCAGCCACCATGATTTTGTTGTCGCCTTCACGGCTGGTGTGGTCATAGATCTTCACGCCATAGATGGTGCTGCCGTCCTCGCCTTTTCGGTCCACATAAATCACGTAATTCTCAATGTCACGGTAAAACACTCCTTCCTTGATGTCAAAAGCCATCTTCTGCTTTCGAACGTCAAAGAGCAGCGTCTTGAATTTCAAGGTGGCGATGGGGTTGATGCTGTTGGAGAAGACAAAGGCCAGTCCTGCCAGGATTACCGACAAGATGACCAGAGGGCGCATGACCTGCCAAATGGAGATCCCGGAGGCTTTCATGGCGACCAACTCATAATGCTCGCCCAAGTCACCGAAACACATGATGGACGCCAACAAGATGGCCAAGGGTAAAGCCATCGGTACAAAAGTAAGGGAGGCGTGGAAGAAAAGTTCTCCTATAATCTTGAAAGACAGTCCTTTACCGACAAAATCATCGACATATACCCACAAAAACTGCATCAACAGCACAAAAATCACGATGAAAAACGTGAAGATGAATGTGCCGAAGAAAGATCGTAATATGAGTCGGTATAGTTTTTTCAAGATTCAATGGTCAAGAAATGCAAAGGTAGTTTTTTTCTTTGTAAGAACCTTCATCTAACAATAATTATTGTTTGGGTTCGTTCATTTCGTAAATTGTTTTTATGATGCGATCTGTACTTTGTACGTTGTTGTTGGCATTCGCTGTGTTTCTTCAAGGGCATCTTGTCGCTCAAAATGCCAAGAAGACTCACACTATCAGTGGTTATGTGACTGATGCCAAGAGCCAAGAGACTCTTTTGGGAGCCTCAATTTATAATGCTGAGACCATGGCGGGTTCGGTGACGAACAATTTTGGCTTTTACTCGTTGAAACTAGCCGAGGGCAAGGTGGCTTTTCGGGCTTCCTTCGTGGGCTATAAACCCTATGAGGCTGAATTTGAACTCGTCAAGGATACGGTAATCAACGTGAAGCTGGTTCAGTCCAACGAACTGGCAGAGGTTACGGTGACAGCTCGGGCTGTTGATAACCATGTGAAGGGTTCTCAGATGAGTGCCATTGAGTTGCCTGTGACGCAGCTGAAGAAGATACCGGCTTTGTTTGGCGAGAGCGATGTTATCAAGGCTTTGCAGCTTCTTCCGGGAGTTCAGTCGGGTACGGAAGGCTCTGCGGGAATGTACGTCCGCGGCGGTGGCCCCGACGAGAACCTCATCCTTCTTGATGGCGTCCCGCTATACAAGGTCGATCATGCCGCGGGCTTCTTCTCCGCCTTCAACTCCGATGCCGTCAAGAATGTCACCCTCTACAAAGGCAATTTTCCTGCCCGCTTCGGTGGCCGCCTCTCGTCGGTGGTCGATGTGCGCATGAAGGATGGCGACATGTATGACTATCACGGCAACTTCAGCATCGGCCTCATTGCTTCCAAAGTGAACGTGGAAGGACCGATTGTCAAAGGCAAAACCTCCTTCAACTTCTCGTTCCGGCGCACCTATTACGACCTCTTTACCGCTCCCATCATGAATTATATCGCTAAACGGGAAGGTGACAACGCTAGGGCATTCGGTGGTTATTATTTCTATGACTTCAACCTAAAAGTCAATCATAAGTTCTCCGACAAAGACCGTCTTTTCCTGAGCGTGTATTCGGGCGACGACAAGGTTTATGCCAAGATGCGGTATAAGGAAAACACTTATCATGAAGAATACCAATCCTACGGAGAAGAGAACCTGAACATCAATTGGGCCTGGGGCAATCGTATCGCTGCATTACGGTGGAACCATGTCATCAACCCCAACCTCTTTATGAATGTCACCGGTGCCTACACGCAATATCGTCATAAACTGAATGCAGGCTTTTCCTCTGAAACAAAGAACTCCATATCAGGGGAAAACTATAATGGCTATAAGGAAAGCATGGAGATAGGGCTGCATTCAGGTATTTATGATGTCAGTGCCAAGGCCGACTTCGACTACAAGCCTCACGAAAATCATGATGTGAAGTTTGGAGCCAATATCACCTATCATGCCTATAACCCTACCGCTACGGGAATCCATATGTCGAGTGTCGATGCTGGAGCAAGTGACTTTGTGTTTGATACTGTGATGGATAACTCAAAGATCCGTGCATTGGAAAACGATTTGTATATCGAGGACAACTGGGACATCAACAACTTCTTCAAACTGAACACGGGCTTGCATTACTCCACCTTCTCGGTCGATAAAAAGACTTATCATAGCCTCCAGCCTCGCTTGAGTCTGAGGGCCTTGGTGACGGAGGACTTGTCGCTGAAAGCTGGATATGCATACATGAGCCAATACATCCACCTGCTTTCGAGCAATGCCATCAGCCTCCCCACGGACCTTTGGGTGCCAGTGACGGGTAGGATCGTTCCAATGAACTCGCATCAGGTGGCCGTCGGAGCTTTCTACAATTGGAAGGATTTCGAGTTCTCGGTGGAAGGCTATTTCAAGAAGATGAACAACGTGATGGAATACAAGGACGGCGCCTCGTTTTTCACACTCGACCAGACGGGCTGGCAAGACAAGGTGGTCATGGGTGATGGCTGGTCGTATGGCATCGAGTTGTTTGCCCAAAAAACCGTGGGCAAGTTCACGGGATGGGTCGGCTATACTTGGTCGCATTCCGATCGACTGTTTGACCGCCCTGGACAGGAACTGAACTTTGGCAAGGTGTTCCCTGCAAAATATGACCGGCGACACGATATCAACGTGGTGCTGATGTATGAGTTCAACAAACGAATTGATGTGGGTGCGACTTGGGTTTATAGCACGGGAAACTGTGCCACCATGGCCTTCCAACATTATCATGGATTGGGTAGTTATGCACCTACTATCGGTTATATCGAGAACCGCAACAATTATCGCTTTAGCAGTTACCAACGACTCGATTTGGTGGCTAACTTCCATAAGCAGAAAAAGCATTGCGAACGTATTTTCAGCATCAACATCTATAATACCTTGATGCACAACAATCCTTTCGTAGTGATTCCAAGGGAATATAACGTGCAGTATCCTGATGGCACCTATCAGTCAGAAAAGGTGTTGTCGCAAATTTGCATTTTCCCGTTTATTCCAACGGTGAGTTGGCAGTATAAGTTTTAAAAGAGAAGTTAGAAGACAGAAAATGAAGAGATACATAATTATATTCGGGATGGCTTTGTTGGCCTTGGCCTCGTGCGAGAAAGTGATTCCTTTTGAGGATGTGGACGAGGAAATAAAGATCGTGGTTAACGGCATCCAAAAGGTGGGTGAACCGGCACGCCTTTCGGTGGAGAAAAGCTCTTTTTATATAGAGACGCAAAAGGATCATCGAGTGAAAGATGTGGAGGTGGACCTGTTTGTGAATGGAGAATTCAAGGAGGCACTTCAGGTAAGGGATTCCATGACGTATTACAACGTTGAGTGGTATGGCACGGATGAGATTACACAGGAGTTGGAGTATGGCTTCACCTATTGCGAGGGTTCCTACTTGCTTTGCGAAGGGGACGAGCTGCGTTTCGAGGTGAGCTCGAGCGAGTTTGACGATGTGGCAGTGGCCGAAATCACGATGCCTCTTGCCCCCGAGGTGATTGGTTTCGACACCATTCATATCCAGTATTCAGAGGACCATACATATAATACGGCGTCTTTCCAGTTGAAAATCAAGGACCCTGTCGGTGCCGACTATTATAACCTTGACCCTCAAGGTGCATTGGATGGGTTTGTCACCAAGGACCCGGTTTTTCAAGACCTCATGAATATCGTGCACGTCGATGACCTCTTTGGTGGTTCGGAGTATTACGCACGGAAAGGCTACAATCCTTTCAGCGATGCCTATTTCGATGGGAAAGAGTATTCCATCACGATGAGTGTTGATCATTACGGGGCGGAGTTTTATGAGCCCTTTACGCTGCTCGTAAGTCGTGTGGATCAGCATCTTTTTCAGTATCAAAAATCTCTAAACGCCTATCAACAAACCGACCAAGGGAGTGTCCTTGGGATGTTCATGGAACCGGTTCAGGTGTATTCCAATGTGCAGAACGGCATTGGTGTCGTTTGTGCACAAAGTCAGCCGATCGTTCTTACTATAGACTTAACTACTAACGAATAAACTATCAACTATGATCGATTTCTTCAAAGGAGTGAATCCTGCCATCACCGTCAGCGACAAAGACGGCAACGTGATCTACCAAAACGACAGCTCCATCGAGGTCAACGGCGATGCCCGTGGACGCAACCTCGAACAATGCCATAACCCCAAGTCATGGGCGATGATCTGCCATATGCTTGAGGCCAACGTCTCCAATGTCTATACCATCTCGAAAAAGGGAAAGAAGAAGTTGATCTTCCAGACTCCTTGGTATGAGGAGGGAGAAGAGGGCAAACCTGCTGGTTTAGTGGAGTTCTCGATGATCCTTCCGGAGGAGATGCCGCATTTTGAGAGAAGTTAGAAGACAGAAGTAAGAAGTTAGGAGAAGGTGAACAGTAGGTTCCCGAAGAAGTTCCATAGTGTGGCAGCACCTATGGCAAATACTTTGCTGAGGTAAAAGTTCCATTTCAGCTTGCCGTTGAGCAGATAGACGGTCAAGGTGTCGATTCCCAATCCAATGATGGAGATGAGGAAGTACTTGGCATATTCTACACCGACCTCGGGGTTGTTGCTTTGAAAGGTCCACCATCGGTTGAGCAGGTAGTTGGTGGTGGCAGCGACGACGAAACCAAGAATGTTGCTGACATACTTGTTCAGCTTGAAGATCTCCTTGAAAAGCCAAGTCACTCCGAAGTTGACGAACACGCCGGAGAACCCGACGACACCGAACTTCAGGAATTTCAGCACGAATTCCTTGGTGAATGCGATTCTCAATAGGGAGATCATAAGAATTTAGTCAAGAAGATAAAAGGCATGAGCGTCTCGATGCCATCAAAAACCATGATAGCTCCTTTATGACCCTGGCAGATGATGCGCAAAGGGCGCTGTGAGCGTTGTTCGGCTTCGACCATTACCTGGCGGCAGGCGCCACAAGGAGCGATGGGCTCGTCGATTTCGTTGTGCTCCGATTCTGCAGTGATGGCGATGGCCTCGATAGGCACATCGGGGTACTGTGCCTGGGCCGCAAACAAAGCCACCCGCTCGGCACATAAGCCGCTGGGATAGGCGGCATTTTCGATGTTGGCTCCCTTGACGACCACCCCGTTCAACAACCGTACTGCTGCCCCAACATGAAAATGGGAGTACGAGGCATAAGAACCCTGAACTGCCTCGTGAGCCTGGCTTAACAGCTCGGCATCCTTGAGCTCAAGCTCTTTCTCGTCATCATAAATGACATAATCGGAGATGAATTGTTGTTTCTTCATGTTATTAATGGTTGAGGTGCTTATCCTCTCTTTTGAAACGCAAAGATAAACAAAGAATTGAAAAAAGCATAAAAAGATACGCCCGCTTGTGATTCGATGGTGTCTTCTGGCAGCATTGAAATCAAAAGGATGACCAAAAAGATGGTATAGAGATAGGTCCGCCGCTGTCTCGAGGAAAGATAGGGATAGAACAAGACAATCAAGAACCATATCAGGCCAACGATGCCAAACCCTACCGTGATGGAGAGGTATTGGTTGTGGGCCTTATGGCGGAATTGAGGCAGCAATGGAGAATGAAGTTCGTCGTAAGCAGTCATATAGGCGTTGGGGATGTCGCCAGTGCCTACACCGAAAAGTAAATGTTGTTTGATAAGGTACAGTGAGGCCTTGGTGTATTCGAGACGTTGGGAGAGGGAACCTCCATTGGGATTGTTGGCGCGCCGGTACTGACCATATTCGAACAAGGTCTCTGAGAGTCGGGCATAGACTCCGCGACGGGTCCAGTTGACATAGTTGGCCACCCCTTGCTCCACGTTGCGGATGTCCTGTTCATCGAGAGCGGCAACACCTTCAGCGTCTTTCCTCAGCCCTTTGCTGGTGAGATAGCGGGCTAAAGTGGCCTCGAGGTTCTCTCCGTTGAGGGTCAGGCCATCGTAATCCATGCCGCTACGCCCATTCCATGCCTCGCGCATTTCGGGCCGGCAGAAATACAACCCCACATAGTGGCCGTTCTCTACAGGGAAATGGGTGGTGTCGTGCCAGTAGTCGTTCCCTTGAGCGGTCTTTTTCTCCAGGCTGTTGAGATCGACGGGGGTGACGTTGATCATGGGGGTGACGAAGCGGTACAGCAGAAATCCCGCAACGATAGGGACGACTATGATGACAAGGATCATGGCTGTTTTCCATCCCCGACTTCGGACTTTCGTAAAGAAGAGATACAAAAACGAGATGATCACGACACCCACAAAGGCAGCGTAGCCCGAGATTGACTCAAAGATGTAAAGCATGTACATAAACCAGACTAGGAGCGGCATGCTTGCTGCTCTCAACCACCATAAAGTGGCACGCGAGAACAGAAAATAACAGAGGATGCCAATGCACAACACGATGTTGAGGCATAGGCGGATGTGGCTGATATGATGTGCGATTTCTCGGATGTCGTTATAGTCGTGTCTCAGATAGGTGCTGTAACTGTGTCCTGTGGCCACGACCACGGAGATTACATAGATCCATAGCAGCAAATCGGCATAGCGTTTTTCTAATGGTCTTGTTGAGGAAAGGATCAAGGGGAAGGTGACCAGCGGAAGCTTGACGCGAAGGTCTTTGAGCGCATAGGCGAAGTCGGAGGTATAAGCCAATCCGATGAGATGGAGCACGTAGAGCGAGACGAGTACGAGGGCAATTCTATTGTGGACGAAGCGTTGTAGCTTGTCCTTGATGGGATCACCGAGGAAAACCCATACGGCCAGGAGGTAGAACTGGGAGACACTCATCATGAAAGGCGACAGGGTGAGGCTTGCCGCCATCATGGCCAGACCAAGGAAGTAAGCCGCTGGCTCGATGCTCCGTGTCTTCTCTCGCCAACTCACGGTTTGAGGATGGATTCGTACCTGTTTTTGTCAAGGAGGATTTTGAAAGCCTCTTCCAAGTCGGGGTCGTTTTTGAGCGATGCCACGATGCGTCCGACTTGATAGTAGTAGCGACCGACAATCTCAAGTCGGAGCAGCTCTTCGATGTCTTTGCGATTCTTTATGAGGTCGTTTTCTTTGTCGGCTTGAAGCTGTTTCTCCAAAGCGTCAAGTTGCGTTTTGATGCTTTCAAGGTACCCTTCCTCTTTGGCTGAGGTCTTGAGGTCGGTGAGGATTTTTTCGCTTTCGGTAGTGTAGGAGAACTCTTTTTCTTTGACGAAGTTCATGAAGTCGCGATAGGTCTCATCGTCGATCTTGAACTCGTTGGCAGGGGCGATGCTTTTATGCTCGTGGGCAAACTTGGTGGCGTAGTCGAAGATGTAGTTCTTGGCGTAGAGGAAAGCGGTCACGGTGGCATATTTCTCTGGTGTGATCTTGACGTCGGGCATGATGCCGTGTCCCTCATAAACGGTACGTCCAGCCATGGTCTTGAAGGGCTTCCCAAGCGTGTCGGTCTTGGTCACGGTGCTGTCTTTCTTGTGGGAATAGTCAATTTCCTGGATGCAACGGCCGCTGGGGATGTAGTATTTGGCGATGGTGACTTTCATCTGCGTGTTGTAGGTGAGGGGCAGGATGTTCTGCACCAGGCCTTTGCCAAAGGTGCGTTGTCCGATGATGACACCGCGATCGAGGTCCTGGATGCTTCCGGAAACGATTTCACTGGCCGATGCACTTCCGCCGTCAACGAGGATGGCCAAGGGGATCTGCTCATCAACAGGTTGGTTGTTGGTGTTGTAGATATGGCCGGAGTTTTGTGCTTTGCCTTTGGTGGAGACGACGGGCTGTCCTTTGGGGATGAAGAGATTGACGATATCGACGGCTTCATTAAGGAGTCCGCCCCCGTTGCCTCTCAAGTCGATAATAAAGCCTTTGAGTTGATGCTCTTTCTTCATGTCGAGCAATCGTTGTTTCATCTCATTGCCAGCGTCCTTGGTGAAGCTGGAGAGCGTCACGTAGCCGATGCCGTTGTCGAATACCGTGGAGTAGGGGATGTTGTCGATTTTGACTTTTTCGCGTTTGAGGGTTTTCTCGATGGGCTTGTCTTCGCCATATCGTTTGATCTTGAGGCTCACTTCGGTGCCAGGTTGCCCTTTCAGCAGTTCGCTGACCTCTTCGGTGGTTTTCTTGTGGGCGTCAACGCCGTTGATGGAGAGGATGGCATCACCGGCTCTCAACCCTGCCTTCTGTGCTGGCCAGCCTTCGTAGGGGTCGGAGATGCGGGTGTATTCTCCGTCGAACTGGATGAGAGCGCCTATGCCACCGTATTCGCCAGTGGTCATGAGTTTATAGTTTTCGATTTCCGATTCAGGGATGAACACGGTGTAGGGATCCAGGCCTTTGAGCATGGCGTCGATGGCGGTTTCGTTGAGTTCTCCCGGGTTGATTTCGTCAACATAGTTCAGGTTCAGCTCCCGAAGCAGGCTGTTGTAGATATCGAGACTCTTGGAGATCTCGAAGTTGTTTTGCTTTTCCTGAGCCATACCTCCGATGGACATCATCATGCCCATCAACAAATAAATCCAAAGCCTATATCTCATCTTATTTTTTATGTATTAAATATCTCTAAATTCTAAATTCTAAATTCTAAATTCTAAACTCTCACGGAACCGGATCATATCCACTTCCTCCCCAGGGATTGCACGAGATCACGCGTTTGATGGTCAGCCATCCGCCTTTGAAGGCGCCATATTTTTCCAGGGCTTGGATGCCATAGTTGGAGCAGGTGGGGGTATAACGGCAGGCTCCGCCAAGCCATGGCGAGAGGGTGATCTGGTAGAGTCGGATCATCCCGATGAGCAGCTTAGTGAGAGGCCTGAATTTCTTTTTCATGGCGGCGGATAAGTTCGGTGACTACTTTGGCGGTCTTGTTGTACATCTCTTCGTACGAGTGGATGACAGTCGCAGTATATATTAACGCAACATCGACAGAAATCGTATGTTGCTCGCATATTTCATAAAGAGGGGATTTGTTCTTTCTCCACGACTCGCGGATGAGGCGTTTCACGCGGTTGCGTTTGAAGGCGTGGTGGAAGCGCTTTTTGGAGACTGAGAGCAGCAGCCGGCATGTCGTTGGGTGTTCTCCGGTAGGGCGGAACAGATAGACAACCCGATAGGGATAACAAGAAAATCCAGTCCCTTGGTCAAAAAGAGACTGGATATCGTTTTTCTTGCAAATCCTCTCGTATTTCGGGAAGTCTTCCATGCTTATTTTTTCTTGTTCTTCTTGATCTCCGCGGCGATGAACTCCTCGATGGCCATAGTCATCGACGGGGCTGTTTCTGTAGGCGCGTGGAAGTCAAGGTTGAAGCCTCCTTCGACGATGGCGTGGCAGGTAGCGTCGCCAAAGCCTCCGATGGCAACATCTTTCTGCTTGAATTTCGGGAAGTTGCTCTTCAACGAGTCGATGCCGGCAGGGCTGAAGAAAACCAACATGTCGTAGTCGGCGATCTTGATGTCCTTGAGGTCGGCGGCCACGGTGCGGAACATCACCACTTTCTTGAAGTTGATCTTGGCGTCGGAAAGCAGGGCGATGTTGCTCTCGGAACTGATGTCGGAACAACAATAGAGATAGGTCTCATCTTTGTGTTTCTTGATGATATCCATCAAGTCGTTGAAGGTCTGGCTGCCATAGAACACCTTGCGCTTGCGGTATTGCACATAACGTTGCAGGTATAATGCCGTGGACTCGTTGATGCAGAAGTATTTGAGGGTCTCAGGAACCGCATAGCGCATCTCTTTGGCAACGCGGAAGAAATGATCGACAGCGTTACGGCTGGAAAGAATGATAGCAGAATAATCAGCGAGTTTGAGATGTTCTTTTCGAAGTTCGCTAGCAGTGACGCCTTCCAGTTTGATGAACTTCTCGAAAGTGAAGTTGACCCCATACTTCTTCATCATGTCACCATAAGGGGTCTTGGAGATATCAGCGGGCTGTGGTTGCGATACCAATATGTTTTTGATCTTCATTTGCTTACTTTTAATACACAGGGTTATGTGCGAAATACCGCATCCCAGCTACTAAGAGGAGTATTAAGGGTGCAATTTCGAGCGTGCAAAGATACAAAAAAATATAAAATGAAGGCAATTTTGAAAAAACTCGCGTCTCGTTCCATTGGAGAACCATCCTTGTCAAGGCGGCTAGAAACAGTATCCCGATACCAATCCATACGAAGATGGAATTAGGGATATAAAGGACCAACCAAATCACGGGTTGGAGCAGCAGAAAACAGAGCGTTGATATGGAGAGCTGAACGGTGATTTGACGTGTCACCACCTCTTTTTGTTTGAAGAGCCATCCGACGAAGTACAAGATTAGCAGACGCAGGAGGACCCATGCCGCGACGATGCCGGTGATGACGCCGAAAGTGTCGAATCCATTGTAAGTGGTCACGTCGCGCGAGAACACCACAAAGGCTTTTTGGACGAACAAGGCAATCACGACGATGTAAGAGATGATGAACGAGAATCCAATGAAGCTTCGCAGTGGGCTCCACTCGCGCAACAGCTGGTTGGTGTGTGCCACGCCTCCTGGAACCGAAAGCAACTGACGGAACTGGCGAGGATAGATCTGTTTGTTGATGACCACCAACAGTAGCACCACCGCCAAGATAATCAGATTCCACCCCGATAATACTTCGTGGGTGACCCTGACTATCGGGTTGATAACCCCGTCAAATCCTGATGTGATGAAGTTGGTTACCTCGTTCATTTCAACCTTGAGAAAAACGTTTGCAAAAATAATAATATTTCATAACTTTGCGCATTCCAAAAAAACAGACAATTCAATAAAATAACAACCATGGATTTAATGCAAGAAATTATTGCCAATGCCCAAGCTCACAAGCAGCGCATTGTGCTTCCTGAAGGGGATGAACCCCGTACCTTGAAAGCCGCCGACCGTTTGCTCGCCGACGGTGTCGCCGACATCATCCTCATCGGCCCCGCCGAGAAAATCAAAGAGATGACCACCGAGTTCGGCCTTCAAAATATCGGCAAAGCCCGTATCATCGATCCGAAGAACAACCCGGAGAAACAGAAATATGCCGACCTTCTCTATGAGATCCGTAAGGCTAAAGGCATGACGCCAGAGCAGGCCAGCGACCTCGCCGAGAACTTCATGTATCTCGGTATCCTCTTGGTGAAGGCTGGCGAAGCCGACGGTTTGGTGAGCGGTGCTCGTTCCACCACAGGCGACATGCTTCGTCCCGCCTTGCAGATCATCAAGACGGTGCCTGGCGTGAGCTGCGTCAGTGGTGCTTTCACCATGTTCCTCCCAGAAGGTTGCCCCTACGGCACGGATGGACGCATGGTCTTCGCTGACTGTGCCGTCACCCCGATGCCAACGGCCGAACAGCTGGCTGAGATCGCCATCTGCACCGCCGACACCGCCAAGGCTATCGCCAAGATAGACCCCGTCACCGCTATCTTGAGCTTCTCTACCAAAGGCAGCGCCAAGCATGAGGTCGTCGATAAGGTCATTGAGGCTACCCGCATTGCCAAAGAACGCCGTCCCGATCTCGTCCTCGACGGTGAATTGCAGGCTGATGCCGCCATCGTGCCTTCTGTGGGTTCCAGCAAAGCACCCAACAGCCCTGTCGCCGGCAAGGCTAACACCCTCGTGTTCCCCTGCCTCGAAGTGGGTAACATCGCCTATAAACTCGTTCAGCGTCTCGCCGGTGCTGAAGCTGTCGGCCCCGTGCTCCAAGGCCTCGCTAAACCTTGCAACGACCTCAGCCGCGGATGCTCTATTGATGACGTCTATAAACTGGTCGCCATCACCTGCAACCAAGCCATCGCCCAAAAAAACTAAACCACTGAACAACTGATCAACTGAACAACTATGAAAATATTGGTTTTGAATTGTGGCAGCTCCTCCATCAAATATCAGCTGCTTGAAATGGAAAATGCCAACTCGGCCCATCTGCTAGCCAAAGGTCTTTTGGAACGTATCGGCCTCGAAATGGGCGAGTTCACTCATAAATACAATGGAGAGAAATACTACGAACAACTCCCCATTCCGAACCATACTGAAGGTATTAAACTGGTACTCAAGGCGTTGGTGGATCCTAAGATGGGCGTCATCAAAGACTTGAAGGAAATTGACGCTGTCGGTCACCGTGTGGCTCATGGCGGTGAGACCTTCACCAAGAGCGTGGTTATCGACAAAGATGTCATCGCCGGCATTGAATCGCTATGCGACTTGGCACCTCTCCACAATCCGGGCAGCCTCCAAGGCATCCATGCCATGGAGACCGTGCTTCCTGGCATCCCGATGGTGGCGGTGTTCGACACCTCCTTCCACAGCACCATGCCTCCCGAGGCTTATCTCTATGCTGTGCCTTACGAGTACTATGAGAAGTACCGCGTCCGCCGTTACGGCTTCCACGGCACCAGCCATAAGTTCGTGGCTGAGAAAGCTGCCGATTTTGTGGGAAAAGACTGGCAAAAGAGCAAGATTGTGACTTGTCACCTTGGTAGCGGTGCCTCTATCGCCGCCGTCGAATATGGCAAGAGCGTGGAGACCTCCATGGGCTTTACTCCAGTGGAAGGCCTCGTGATGGGCAGCCGCACTGGCGACCTCGACCTCGGCGTCTTCATGTATATCATGGAGAAAGAAGGGCTGAGCATCAAGGAGATGAACACCTTAGTTAATAAGAAGTCAGGACTGGTGGGTATCACTGGAGGCAAACAGGATATGCGCGACGTGCGTGCCGGTAAAGAAGAAGGTGACGAACGTTGCACCTACGCTTTCAACATGTTTGCCCATCGAGTGAAGAAATACATCGGTGCTTACATGGCCGTGATGAACGGCGCCGACGTCCTCGTCATGACTGGCGGCATCGGTGAGAACGCCTGGTTTATGCGTGAAGCAATCCTCAAGGACATGGAGTTCCTCGGCATCAGCATCGACCGCCGTCTCAACAAAGAACTCATCGGCGAAGCCGGTGTCATCTCCACTCCCGACTCCAAAGTCACCGTGGTGGTCTATCCTACCGACGAAGAGTTCGTCATTGCTCAGGACACCTTTAATTTAGTCGAGAATTGAGAAATGCGAAGCATTCAACGTAGTTAATTGAGAACTGAGAGGTGTATAGGATAAAACAAATAGCGGATATTATCGGAGGACACATGGTCGGTAAGGATATCGACCATGTGGTCCTCGATATACTAATCGACAGCCGACAACTCATCACCGCAACTAACGCCTTGTTCTTTGCCTTGGTGACCGACCGTAACAACGGTCATAAATACATCGAAGAACTGTATGACCAAGGGGTTAGAGCCTTTGTCGTCAACAAAATCCCTGAAGGTAGCTTCGACGAAGCTACCTTCATCATTGTGGATGATACCCTAAAAGCTTTGCAACGTCTTGCGGCTTTTCACAGGAGCCAGTTCGCTATTCCCGTAATTGGCATCACCGGAAGCAACGGCAAGACCATCGTCAAAGAATGGCTGGCTCAGCTGCTTGGTCCGGAGTACAACATCGTCCGTAGTCCCAAAAGCTACAACTCGCAGGTGGGTGTGCCACTGTCGGTGTGGCAGATCAACGAGACGCATCAGCTGGGCATCTTTGAAGCTGGTGTCTCCAAACCTGACGAGATGCCTGCCCTGCAGAAGATCATCCGTCCTACCATAGGCGTCTTTACGAACATCGGCCAAGCCCACGAGGAGAACTTCATCAGCTTTATGCAAAAGGCAGGAGAGAAGCTGAACCTCTTCACGCAGGTAGAGACTTTGGTGTATTGCATGGATTACTACGATATCCAGCAGGTCATCCTTCGCTCCGATTTGGGAAAGAAAGTGAAGCTGTTTAGCTGGAGTCGGAAGTTCAAAGAGGCCGAGCTTTATGTCCCAGCTGTCCTTAAACATGAAAAAGAGTCGGAGATTCAGGTGGCCTATCAAGGGGAAACCTTGGAGTTCAAGATTCCTTTCGTTGATGATGCCTCCATCGAAAACGCTATCCATTGCATCGCGGTTTGTCTGCTGATGAAGATGAGTCACGTACAGTTGGCCGAGCGTTTGCTTCATCTGCCGTCGGTGGCCATGCGTCTGGAGATCAAGGCAGGCATCAACAACTGCACTTTGGTCAACGACTACTACAACTCCGACGTCAATTCCTTGGTCATCGCCCTTGACGTGATGAACCAACAGCGACAGCATCAAGAGAAGGTACTGATCCTTTCCGACATCCTTCAGAGTGGTCGTGATGAGCAGGAACTCTATGGGTATATCGCCCGCCTTGTTGAAGAGAAAGGGGTGAATATGCTCATCGGCATCGGTCCTGCCATCACACGGCAGGCAAAGCTCTTCCCGATGAAGAGTGCGTTCTTCAAAGACGTGGCCGACTTCATGCTTCATTTCCCCTTTTCCACATTCCGAAACCAGACCATCCTGCTAAAGGGTGCCCGAGCTTTCGAGTTCGAACAAATAGGCATGGAGCTTCAGGAGAAAGCCCACGAGACCGTGTTGGAGATCAACTTCAACCATCTCGTTAACAACTTCAACCACTACCGTTCGCTGATCAAACCGGAGACCAAAATAATGGTTATGGTGAAGGCTTTCGGCTATGGCAGTGGCAACTACGAGGTGTCGAACATCTTGCAGTTCCATCGCGCTGACTATCTCACGGTGGCTTTCGCTGACGAAGGCGTTGAGCTTCGCCGGGCGGGCATCAACTTGCCTATCATGGTGATGAGCCCTGAAGTGAACAGCTATGATAACATTATCAAATACCATTTGGAGCCCGAAGTGTTCAGCTTCCGCAACCTCGATTTCATTGAGCGAGCCTTGAATGCCACAGGGGTTACCACACCGCTTAATGTTCATGTGAAACTCGATACGGGCATGCACCGTCTGGGCTTCTCGTTGAAAGAACTTCCAGAGTTGATCCGTCGCCTTCAAGCCAACCCCATGATTCATGTCAGGAGCGTGTTCTCTCATCTGGCTACCGCCGACAATCCCGACGAGGATGAGTTCACCCTGAGTCAAATCAAAGTGTTCGAGGAGGGTAGTCAAATGATTGTGGAGGCCTTCCCGTATAAGGTGATTCGCCATATCTTGAATACTGCGGGTATCACTAGGTTTACCAAATACCAGTTCGACATGGTGCGACTTGGCATCGGACTCTATGGCGTGCCTACCTGCAAGCAAGATGAGGGCGTCTTGGAGACTGTGGTGTCGCTTAAGACCACCATCAACCAGATCAAAGAGATTCCAGCGGGTGACAGTATTGGCTATAACCGTCATGGTCGCGCGGAGCATGACATGCGTATTGGTATTGTGCCCATCGGCTATGCTGACGGTCTCTCCAGGTTGCTCGGCAACGGCAATGCCAAGTTCTATATCAACAACCAGCCCGTTCCTATCATCGGCGACATCTGTATGGACATGTGCATGCTCGACCTTACCGGCGTGGATGCCCAGGAAGGCGACACCGTGGTGGTGTTTGACGCAGAGCATCCGATAGGCGATATTGCCAAGGCTTGCCAGACCATTCCTTATGAGGTGATGACCCGCATCTCACAACGAGTGAAACGAGTGTATTATCAAGAATAAATGCCCAATGAAAAAAACCTTCATTTCCATCATTCTATTGAGCATGACAATGCTAGGCTATTCCCAAGATTGGTTCCGTTTCAATGCCTACCAAGCCGATAATGAACGGATCGTTTCCACCAAGGCCTATCCCGAAGTGGTGTTCATGGGCAACTCCATCACCGAGAACTGGGCCTATTTCCATCCCGACTTCTTCAGCAAACACAACTTTTGCGGCAGGGGTATCGGTGGACAGACATCCGCGCACATGTTGGTGCGGTTTCAATCCGATGTCATCGACCTTCACCCGAAGGCAGTGGTCATCATGGCAGGTACCAATGACGTGGCACTTAACGACTATTGGGTAGCCCCTGAGCAGGTGATCAACAATGTGGTTTCCATGTGTACGCTGGCTCAAGCCAACGGCATCGTCCCGATCGTCAGTTCCATTCCACCTTGCAAGGGGTTCGTATGGAGACCTGAGGTCAAGGATGCCGCCCAGACCATTGTCGCCATCAACAAGGAGTTGAAAGCCTATGCTGATGAGAACCACCTGGTTTATGTGGATTACCATTCTATACTTGCTGATGAAGACATGGGCTTTGTCAAAGCCCTCAGTGACGACGGTTGCCATCCCAATCCTGACACCTACTACCAAATGGAGGAGCTGGTTTTGGAGGCGATTCGTGTTGCCTTAAACAAATAAATCCTTTTTGCCATGAAACACTTTCTACTTCCTCTACTTGTGGCAGTAACACTGCTCTCTGCATGTACTCAGCAGCCTCTTCCTGAAGCTAATTACAATGTCATTCCTCTCCCAAAAGAAATAAAGTTGGAAGAAGGACAATCGTACATTTTAGACTCCAAGACCTTGGTCTATTTTGAAGAAGGTCTTCAACGGGAGGCGCGTTTCCTGAATCAATATGTTGAGGATATTCTGGGATTTACCCTTGGATTGAAAAAAGGGACGGATCATGCGGTCGATGGCATCGTCCTCAAGGTGACCCCCGAGGATTTCGACCATTCTGAAGCCTACGAAATCAGCATCACCCCAAGTCAAGTGGTGGTCAAAGGTTCCGATGCTGCTGGAGTGTTTTATGGAATCCAAACTCTCCGCAAAAGCCTTCCCGTCACCTCTCACCTCTCACCTCTCATCGCCCAACTCCCTTGTGGCACCATTCGTGACTGGCCTAATTTCGGCTATCGAGGCATGCACCTCGACCCTTGTCGGCATTTCATCCCCTTGGATTCGGTGAAAGTTTATATCGATATGCTTGCCTTGCATAACATGAACCAGTTTCATTTCCACCTCAGCGATGACCAAGGATGGCGCATTGAGATCAAGAAATACCCTGAGCTGACTGAAATCGGCGCTTATCGCAACGGTACCGTCATCGGTCACAATGGTAACCTCTATGATAGCATCCGTCATGGTGGTTACTATACTCAAGATGAGTTGCGTGACCTTATCCAATATGCCGCTGAACGGCATATCAACATTATTCCTGAAATCGACCTCCCCGGGCACATGCAAGCAGCATTAGCCTGCTATCCTCAAATGGGTTGCACGGGCGGCCCTTATGAGGTGTGGAAGCGCTGGGGAATCTCCGAAGAGGTGCTCTGCGCCGGCAACGAACAAGCCATGCAGTTTGTTGAGGATGTGCTTAACGAAGTGATGGACGTGTTTCCCTCGGAATACATCCATATCGGAGGTGACGAATGCCCTAAGGTGCGTTGGGAGAAATGCCGCAAGTGCCAGGCCTTGATTCGGAAGCTCCGAATCAAAGGTGACGATCGTTTCTCGAAAGAAGACTACCTGCAAAGCTATGTAATGAACCGCATGGCCAAGGTGGTGGAAGCTCGTGGTCGTCGTGTCATTGGCTGGGATGAGATTTTGGAAGGCAATGTCTCAGAAACGGCCATCATCATGAGTTGGCGCGGCACCGAGGGAGGCATTGAGGCAGCTCGTAAAGGTCATGACGTGATCATGGCACCTTCGTCGCATCTCTATTTCGACTACTACCAAAGCGAGGATATCGCCAGCGAGCCCATGTGCATCGGCGGTTACCTTCCTGTTGAACGAGTTTATGAGTTCCAACCACTGCCCACAGAACTCACTCCTGAACAACAGCAACACATCATCGGAGTGCAAGCCAATATTTGGACGGAATACATCAGTACCTTCGACCATGTGGAATATATGGCCATGCCTCGCATGGACGCCTTGGCTGAGATTCAGTGGAACAACCCCAAGGAACGTGATTTTGACGCTTTTGTGGAGCGCTGTCGAAAAATTTCACAATTATATGATTTATATCAATATAGATATGCAAAACATATCTTCAATCCTCAAGTTTGGACGGACACTGTGGCTCCCAATCTGGTGACGGGCAAGCCTATCATGTTACAAGAGGAACCTGAGGAACGTTATGCCTACAAAGGAGCCACGGTGCTCAACGATGGCGAGTTGGGACGAGGCGCTTATAACTCAGGACGTTGGCTTGGATTCTACGGCAAGCCTCTGGATGCCTTCTTCGATCTGAAGGAACCTAAGCTGATGGCAAGGGTACGTTTCCACGCCAATGTGAACAAAGGTGCTTGGATCTATAACCCGCGACAAGTCACTGTGCGAATCTCCAACGATGGGAAGCATTTTCTTGAAGTGGGCAAAAAAGAGTTCCCCATCTCCGGTTGGAATGACCGTGATGGCGTCTTTGCTTATGAGCTTTCGTTTGAGCCTGCCACTGCCCGTTACGTTGAGGTTTTGATTGAGGGTTATGACCTTCCCGAGGACCATAGCGGATATGGCAATCCCGCATGGCTCTTCATTGATGAAATTGAGGTGAATTAAGAATTTAGAATTTAGAATTTAGAATTTAGAGGGATTTGGCGCATTCTTTCTCTCTAAATTCTAAATTCTAAATTCTAAATTTTCTTCAGGAGGATAACGTAAACCGGGAAGTGGTCGCTGTAGCCATCCATCCAGACTCCGCTGCCGAAGGTGCGGAAGGGGAAGCCATTATAGCGGCCACCGTGCTGTTTCAGGAATTCCTTGTTATGAACTTTGGCGTTCTTGAATTGGTATGTGCTGTAGTCGGTGGGAAGCAGGGCGGGGGTGAGGATGGTTTGGTCGAGAACGCCGGGTACATCATTGTAATAGTTGGTGCCGATACCGTTGCGGTGAAGCTCGTACATGGGGTTGAAGAACTCACCTTCTTCCAATCGTTTCATGTCGCCAGTGGCACGAAGGTGCTTGGTCACTGTCTTGTTGGTTGGATAGTCGTTATAGTCGCCCATCATGATGATTTTGGCGTTGGGGTCGTCGGCCAGAAGCGAGTCGCAGATGTGGCGGCAGAGGTGGGCAGCTGCCACGCGTCCAGGCATGGAGCGCTTCTCCCCACCATAGCGTGAAGGCCAGTGCATGACGATGAAGTGCATGGGTTCGCCATCGAAGATGCCCGATACAAGCAGCTGGTCACGGGTGATGAAATCAGGCTCGTCAGGAACCACGGTGCGATACGATTTGGAACCGGTTACCTTGAGGTATTTCGGGTTATAGATCAAGGCCACGTCAACGCCACGGCGGTCAGGTGAGTCGTAATGTACAATCTGATAGTTGCGATTAGCGATCTCTGGTTGAGCTACCAAGTCCTCAATCACATGGCGGTTTTCGAGCTCACATAAACCGAGCACAGCCACCCCGTCAGGACTGTAGTCTGCACCAATGGTCGAGATGGCATAAGCCATGTTGTGCAGTTTCTTCGTGTATTTTTCGGTGTTCCATTGGTTGGCTCCATGGGGCAGGAACTCCTCGTCGTTGGTGTTGGGGTCGTCGATGGTGTCGAAGAGGTTCTCCAGGTTGTAGAAACCGACGAGGCCGATTTTATAGGCCTGTTGCTCTTGAGCCTTGCCAAACAGTGCGCTAAAGCAAATCAGCAAAATGAACAGCGGGATGAGGTGTTTTTTCATGTGCATGAGCATTATGTTTGCTGCAAAAATAAAAAAATAGATTGATATCGCTAGATTTTTTATATTTGCAGTTTAAAAAAAGAATTCAATTACAATACTATGCGTAAGTTTTTACTATTGACCTTAGCCGTGCTATTGATGGTGCGGCTATCAGCTCAGACAGTGGACACGACGACTATTCAGATGGACGAGGTCCCGACGGTGATTCTGTCGGACTCTGATTTTGATGATGAGTCATCGACCTCGGTAAACGATGCATCCACGTTGTTGCATTCGTCACGCGATGTCTTCAACTCCATAGCCGCGTTCAACTTTGGTTCGCTTCGCTTTCGTGTTCGTGGTAACGACTCGAAGTACTCCGATGTGATGATCAATGGTATCTTGATGAACGATCCGGAGACGGGCCGTCCGGTGTTCGCCAATTGGGGCGGACTCAACGATGCCATGCGTAACTCGGTCATCGTGGAAGGCTTGGGTCGCACCGACGCCGGCTTTGGTGGTCTTGGCGGTTTGACGTCCATTTCCACTCGTGCCTCTCAATACAGGAAGCAGATCTCTTTGAGTTACGCCTTCTCTAACCGTTCCTACAACCATCGCGTGATGGCATCTGTGGGTACGGGTGAGATTGGGAAAGGCTGGTACTTGATGGCTGCAGCCAGCGGACGTTATGCTGGTGAGGGCTATACCGAAGGAACCTTCTATCGGGCAGCCAGCTACTTCCTCTCGGTGGAGAAGAAGATCAACGACAAACACAGTCTCGACTTCACTATCTTCGGAGCACCGTCGCAACGTGGCGGTTCTGCCCCGGTGGTGCAAGAAGCTTACGACTTGGTTGGTACCAATTACTACAACCCTTTTTGGGGATACCAAACCATTGACGAAAATGGTACTCAGGTGAAACGTAATTCCCGCGTGAGCACCTATCACCAGCCCTTCATGAACCTTACTTGGTACTGGACACCGAACAAGAAGACTTCGTTCAACACGACGGTGTACTACTTCGCAGGCAAAGCCGGTCAGACCAGCTTGGAATGGGGTGAGGCTCCTGACCCACGTCCTGATTACTACAAGAATCTGCCCAGTTATTTCAAAGGCCATTCGCATAGCACAGCTGAGTATCAGGAGCAGTATGATGCTTGGGTTAACCGCGATCCATCGATCACTCAAATCGATTGGGATGCCATGTACAACGCCAACCGTAATCACCTCTTTACCGTTGAGAATGCTAACGGGACACCCGGTAACACGATTACGGGTGCGGCCTCGAAATACATCCTTGCGGAACGTCACTATGACAAGATGCAAACGGGTAATGCCTCCTACTTCAAGCATGAGTTTGCCCCCAACCTGATTATGGCAGGCGGTGTCTCAGCTTTGATTTCAAGGACTCATTATTACGAGAGTGTCAACGACCTCTTGGGCGGCGATTTCTATTATGATGTCAATAAATATGCTGAGAACCATGAGAACAATGAATTCCAGGTGGATGTCAACAATCCTAACCATGTGGCTCTCGAGGGCGATATCATCGGCTACAACTATCTCGCTAATCGTAACTATGGTAAGATCTGGGATCAGATTGATTATTTGGTGGGCAACTTCGACCTTTATTTTGGTTTAGAGTTCACCTTTACTCAGATTTGGCGTACAGGTCTCTTCCAAAGCGGCTCTTTTGCCGACAACTCGTATGGCGAAGACTCCAAACACAACTTTTTCGACCCGAGTCTCAAAGCCGGTGTCACCTACGCCATCAACGGACGTAACCATATCGTGGCTAACATGGCCATGATGTATCAGGCACCGCAGTTCCGCGACATCTACGTTTCGCCTCGTACCCGTCATACCTTGGTGGGAGACAAAGTGGGTAGCGAACGGATCAACGCTTTTGATCTCGGCTATCAATTCCGTTCACCGATCTTCAAGTTCCGTTTGACTGGCTATTATTACACTTATAATAACCTCATCTGGAACCGTAGCTTCTATTGCGAGAATGTGTTCCAAAACACCACTACTAGTGCCAACTCCTATACCAGTGAGTTCATCAATTTTATCATGACAGGTATCAACCAAAGGAGTCTTGGCGTGGAACTGGGAGCGGAGTATAAAGTGACTCCTACCATCACCCTGCAATTGGCTGCGGCCAATGGCATTCATGTGTATGACAACAATCCCGTTTTCTCGGTCTATGACGACAACAATGCCACGGCATACATTGAAGATGAGATTGCTTATTTGAAGTATTACCACGTCTCCAGCGGCCCTGAATCAGCGGCTTCGCTGGGTATTCGCTATAACGACCCGAAGAACTGGTGGGTCAGCATGAACGCCAACGTCTTAGGTAACATGTATTTCGATATCAATCCTTATAACCACACGGAGTTTGGAATGCTACACTATGCTGAAGGCGACATCCGCATTGATGACGTCCTCAAGCAAGAACCGATGAAACCTGCCTTCACTCTTGACTTCTACGGAGGTTTCTCTCGCCGTTACAAAGGATATTACTTCTTGTTCAACCTCAGTGTCAACAATATCTTGAACAACAAGAATACCATCCTCTTTGGCTATGATCAGTTGCGTTTCAATGCCAATAATCCTGACATGTTCCCTTCGAAGTACTCCTATATGTACGGAACCAACTTCTTTATCAGCTTGACGGTGAGGAAGTGAATTGAGAAATGCGAAGCATTCAACGAAGTTAATTGAGAATTGAGAATTAGAATAATATAAAGCATAAAGTATATGAAAAACGTTATTAAATTAAGTGTTGTTTTGTTCGCGATGCTGGGTATGCTTTTCACTTCATGTAAGAAAGACTATCCAGAACCACCGATCCAAGTGCTTCCCATCGGCCAAATTTATTCCATTGGAGAAATCTTGGACATGGAATCGGGAACAGTGTTTACTGAGGATGCCTCGGTGTATGGTGTGGTCACCGCTGACGAGGTGTCGGGTAACCTTTACAAAGCTGCATTCATGCAGGATCGCACCACAGGAAAAGCCATAGAGCTTTATCTTAATGCCCCTAGCGGGGTGCGTATCGGTGACTCGATTCGGGTCTATCTTAAAGACGTGACCTATGCCTTGTACAACGGTCTTCCGCAACTCTCCAACTTTGAAGCGGACGGCCATATCGTCATCTTGGCCAATAACAAGCCGATTGAGCCGGCCGAGGCTACCATCGCTGACGTTCTTGCTGGCAAGTACCTGGGCGGTTTGGTCAAGCTGAATAACGTGATGTTCACCGACGAAGGCACCTTCGCTGATCCTACCGGTTACGGCAACCGTACTTTGGTCGATCCCAGCAACCTTTCCAGCAGCGTCATCGTGCGTACCAGCAGCTATGCCAACTTCGCCAATGACTCGCTGCCCAAGGGCCCGGGCAACTTGGTGGCTATTGCCACGGTATATAACCAAACTTGGCAGCTCTGCCTTCGTTCTGCTGGGGAACTGGAGTTTGAAAACTACCATCCAAGTGGTGATGGAAGCGTGAAGACCTTGCCCTACTTCCAGTCGTTTGCTTCCGACTTCGGCAGCTACACCACAGAGGATGTGAAGGGCGCCCAGTCTTGGGTGATCGACTACAGTACTGCCAAGATGACGGGCTACGAGAACAGCATCAACTATGAAAACGAAGACTGGCTGATCTCGGCTCCGGTGAGTTTCGTGGGGGCCAACGGCGTCTCGCTGACGATGACCTATATTGCCCGTTATTTCAACAACCTCAACAACGACGTCACCATTCAGGTCTCCACCGACTACGAGTCGGGTGATCCGAATGACGCGACTTGGAAACAAATTCCTGCCTCCTGGGTTTCCGGTTCCGATTGGACTACCTTTGTGCAGACCACCTTGGATCTCTCCGAGTTTGTGGGAGATACCGTTAGGGTGGCTGTGAGATACCTTTCCGATAACACGAAGGCGGGCACGATCGAGGTGCAAAGCATGGCCATCCAGGAAGGCACGGGCCCGACCCCGCCTCCTGGTCCGAACCCGGGTGGTGAGGTGCAAAACATGCCTTATAGCCAATCGTTCACTTCGGAATTCGGCACCTATCTTGTCAAAGACGTGTTGGGTCCCCAGTCGTGGGCCATCAAATACGAATCCGCTTGGATCTCTGGCCATGAAGGCGGTGCCGGTGGCTCAGACTATGACAATGAAGACTGGCTGATCTCCTCGCCGGTGAAGATCGAAGGCGTGGATCATGCGAAGGTGGTCTTGAACTATGCTGCCAAATACAATGCACCCATGAGCCAGGATGTCACGATGTTGGTCTCCACTGACTATGAATGGGATAGCGACCCAGGCACAGCGGAGTGGACCGTGGTGATGCCTAACATTGAAAACAACTCTCCCGGCAACACTTGGACCTTCACCGACCTGGAAGCCAGCTTGGATAACTATATCGGCCAGACGGTGACCGTGGCAGTCAAGTTCCTCTCCACGTCCAATGGCTCCCGTACCTTTGAGATCAAGAACATCACTGTTCAAGAAGGACAAGCTGGTGGCGGACCGACCCCGCCTCCAGGACCTGGTGGTGAGGTGCAAGTCATGCCCTACATTCAGAGTTTCGAGACGGAATTCGGTACTTATATCACGAAAAACGTGGAAGGCTCCCAGTCCTGGATGATTGACTTCTCGTCAGCCAAGATGTCAGGATACTCAGGCGGTGCATTTGCCAATGAAGACTGGCTGATTTCCTCTCCGGTGAAGATCGAGAGAGTGGAACATGCCAAGGTGGTTGCCAACTATGCTGCCAAATATGCCGGACCGTCAGACAAGGATATCACCCTGCAAGTGTCCTCCAACTATGAGTATAATGATGAGCCTTCTTCGGCTGAATGGGTTGAGTTGCCTGTGACCTTTGTCAATAACAATAAGGATTGGAACTTCAATGATTTGGAAGCCAGCCTTGACAACTTCCTTGGTCAGACGGTGACTGTGGCCATCAAATATACTTCCACTACGAGTGCTGCTCGTACCATCGAGATTAAGCAGATCTCTGTCGTGGAAGGACAGGCCGGCGATGGCCCGACCCCGCCTCCTGGACCAGGCGAGGGTGAAGGTAGCGGTACGGCTGATGATCCGTATAATGTCGCTTCAGGCATCAGTCTGCAAGGTCAGGATGTGGTTGCTTGGGTGCAAGGCTATATCGTGGGTTGCGTGAAACCCGATCATTCCACGGTGGGTTCCAATTCGGATGTCGCTTGGAGCAGACCTTTCGATCTGGCCACCAACGTGGTGATCGCCGATGATCCGAATTGCAACGAGATCTCACAATGTGTTTTCGTCAACTTGCCAGCAGGAACGCCCTTGCGCGAACAGGTTAACTTGATGAACAACCCCGATAACCTCGGTCACCGTCTGACGGTGCTTGGCAAGCTGCGTACCTATTTCGGACAGGCTGGCTTGCGCGACAGCAATGGCACTCAGGACGACTTTGTGCTGGAGGGCAATGAACCCCCGACACCAGTCGGCACGGTCTATCTGAATGAAACCCTTCTGTCAGAAGGCAGTTATGCTTCGTTCATCACTTACTCCAGCGAAGGTGATCAGGAGTGGCATTGGGATAATAGATATGGCGCTGTGATGTCAGGCTACGCGGATAACGTCTCCTACGCCAACGAGGATTGGCTGATCTCCCCTGAACTCGACTTGTCAAATAGCATTGACCCCGTGTTGGTCTTCGACCATGCAAGAGGTCCCGAGCAGAGCATGACCGTGGGTGTGGAGGAAGGCTATTACACCGTGTGGGTGCTTGGAGATTACGGCCCGGGTAATGATCCTGTCCAATATCCTAAAGCGGAGATCACCGGCGTGAACCATCCTACTGTGAAGTGGCAGTTTGTCAGTTCCGGCGAGCTGTCCATCCCGCTGAATCTCAGAAGCTCCAATGTTCGCATCGCTTTCAAGTACATCAGTGCCGACGGAGCTTCTGCTACCTGGGAAATCAAGAATGTCATTGTTAAAGAAAGACGATAAAACACAACTTTTATGTCAGAGAACTTAGTCATCATCCCTACCTACAAGGAAAAAGAGAATATCGAGAAAATCATTCGATATGTCTTTAACCTACCCATGGCTTTCGACCTTCTGATCATCGACGACAACAGTCCCGATGGTACCGCAGCTATCGTGAAAGGCATGATGGGCGAGTTCGCCGATCGTCTCTTCCTTCTGGAACGTCCTGGAAAGTTGGGCTTGGGCACGGCTTACATCACGGGTTTCAAATGGGCGTTGGAGCGCGATTATCAATATGTCTTTGAGATGGACGCTGATTTCTCGCATAATCCCGACGACTTGATTCGTTTGCATGAGGCCTGTGCCCAAGGCGCAGACTTGTCGGTCGGCTCTCGCTATAAAACGGGGGTCAACGTAGTCAACTGGCCCATGGGCCGTGTGTTGATGTCGTACTATGCCTCGGCGTATGTGCGCTTCATAACCCGTATGAAAGTCCGCGACACCACGGCAGGTTTCGTATGCTATACCCGAAAGGTGCTTGAGACCATCAATCTCGACCGGATTAAGTTTGTGGGCTATGCCTTCCAAATCGAGATGAAATATACTGCTTGGAAGTTGGGCTTCAAAATTGAGGAGGTGCCTATCATCTTTACCGACCGCCGCGAAGGACAGTCGAAGATGAGCAAAGGCATCTTCCGAGAGGCTGTCTTCGGAGTGCTCAACTTGCGTTGGAGGGGAATGTTGGGAAAAATCAAACCAAGGGAGTGATGAACTATTATATTGAAAATGCGACACTTGTCAACGAAGGCCAGACCTTCGTGGCAAGTGTCGTTGTTTCTGATGGAAAGATCGCCAAGATTGTCAAACCGGGTGAGTCTTTCGAAGCTTGCTCAGCCACGGTTATCGATGCCCGGGGTAAATACCTTATTCCTGGCATTATCGATGAACACGTGCATTTCCGCGAGCCAGGCCTGACACAGAAGGCCGACATCCATACGGAGAGCCGCGCCGCCGTGGCTGGTGGCGTGACCTCTTTCATGGATATGCCGAACACAATGCCGCAAACCACCACCCTGGAATTGCTTCAACAGAAATTCGACCTTGCCGCCGAGAAGTCACTAGCCAACTATTCCTTTTATCTGGGTGCCACAAACGACAACCTTTCCGAGGTGGTCAAAACCGACCCGAAAACGGTGTGTGGCATCAAGCTCTTCATGGGTTCCAGTACCGGCAACATGTTGGTGGACCAGAACGAAGTGCTGGTGCGCCTGTTCAAGGAGTCGCCCTGCCTCGTCGCCGTCCATTGTGAGGATGAGAACATCATCCACGCCAATACGGTTCGTTTTAAAGACCTCGTGGATAAGGGAGAGGAGATCCCCGATGCGGGCATCCATCCTTTTGTGCGTAGCAGCGAGGCGTGCTATCGCTCTACGGCAAAGGCCATTGACATGGCGGAGAAATTTGGAGCACGACTGCATGTGCTACATATTTCAACAAAAGCTGAGTTGGCCTTGTTTAGAAATAATATCGCTCTGAAAGACAAGAAGATAACTGCTGAAACCTGTCCGCATTACCTATGGTTCGACGATCAAGGTTATGCCGAGAAAGGTTTTGCTATCAAATGCAATCCGGCCATCAAGTCGAGCAGGGATCGTCAAGCTCTTCTTCAAGCCTTGCGTGATGGGGTGATTGACACCATCGGTACTGATCATGCCCCACATTTGCTCGAGGAGAAACTTACGGATAACTATTTCACCAGCAAGTCGGGCTTTCCCTCCATTCAGCATTCGTTGGATGTCATGGTTGAATTGATGCGTAATGGTTGGATTGATATGCCATTGTTGGTGCAGCTGATGTGTCACAATCCGGCAATGCTCTATCAAGTGGATCGGCGAGGCTTCCTCCGTGAAGGCTATCATGCCGATTTAGCTTTGGTTGACCTGAATACAGTACATGTCGTCTCTGATGAAACGGAATATTCCAAATGTGGATGGTCGCCCTACAGCGGTATGACGATGCATTCTTTAGTGACCCATACGTTTGTGAATGGGAATCTGGTCTATGAGAATGGGGTTTTCCATGAGGAGTACAGAGGACAGAAAATGGTTTTTAATCGATAATTGAATAATTATGAAAAAGTTGATTTTTGGATTTTTTCCAATGTTGTTATTATTGCTTTTTGCTTGCAACACTCCTTTGAAAGAGGAAGTCGTTGAGACCTATGATGATGGTGCGAAGGCGAAGGTCCGTCTGTATGACAAGAAAGGAGAGTGCAAGCACGAGATCGAGTATTATGAGACGGGTGTAGTGAAGATGGAGGGAGACATGATTGGGGAGAAACGAGAGGGAGAGTGGAAGGCTTTCTTCCCGGATGGCAAGGTGCAGAGCGAGGGCGTGTTTGAGAATGGCATCCGTGTCGGCAAGGCGACGATCTACTATGAGAACGGAAATGTCTTTAAGGAAGGTTATTATAAGAATGGCAGTCAGACGGGCAAGTGGACCACTTATGATGAGCAAGGCTACGTGCTCGGTGTCAAAGACTATGGTGAATGATCAAAGGTCGTCTTTCATCTTTTCGATGAGACGGCGTTCTTTCTTAGTGGGACGTCCTGCACCGCGGTCGCGATACTCGCTCTTGTAAGCGTGCATGAACTCAATGCGTTCGTATTCCTCTTTTGGTGTCAAGTCGGTATAGACCTCTGGCACTTGTTTGGCTGAGACACGGTTCTTTATGACGGTTTTCACTTGGACCACTTTGTGCAGTTGCTCGATCTGCACTTGGATGACTTCGCCTTCCTTGACCTCACGGGAGGGTTTTACGGCTGCATCATTGATCTTGACTTTGCCTCCTTTGATGGCGTCAGTAGCAATGGCTCGTGTCTTGAACAGCCTTGCCGCCCATAGCCACTTGTCGAGTCTTACCCCTTGTTCTTCCATTGAATTTAGAATTTAGAATTTAGAATTTAGAATTTGGAATTCAGAATTTAGAGATTGACCGTCTCTCTCTAAATTCTAAATTATTAATTATAAATCACTTCTCTTTAAAGATCAACTGTATCGGCACTCCGTTGAAGTTCCAGTTTTCACGGATCTTATTCTCCAGGAAGCGTTCGTAGGATTCTTTTACGTCCTTGGGCAGGTTGCAGAAGAAGATGAACTGAGGGAACACGCTTTTCAGTTGGGTGATGTATTTGATGCGGATGTAGCGGCCACGGGAGGCTGTCGGGGGTGGCACAGAGCCGATAACCTCGAGCATCACGTCGTTCAGTTCGCGCACCGGGATGCGGCGTTCGCGGTTCTCATATACTTGATGGGCGGTCTCGAGCACCTTGAAGATGCGTTGTTTGTTGATGGCAGAAGTGAAGATGATTGGGTAGTCGGTAAACGGGGCGGTCTTGGCTCGGATTTCACGCTCGAAAGCGATGTGGGTATTGGAGTCTTTCTCGATGAGGTCCCATTTGTTGACGACGACGACGAGGCCTTTGCGGTTCTTCTCGATGAGACGGAGGATGTTCATGTCTTGAGCTTCGAAGCCATTTTGGGCGTCGATCATCAGGATGGCTACGTCGCAGTTTTCGATGGCGCGGATGGAGCGCATGACGGAGTAGAACTCGATGTCCTCATACACCTTGCTTTTTTTGCGCAGTCCAGCGGTGTCAACGAGCATGAAGTCCATGCCGAAAGCGTTGTAGCGGGTGTCGTTGGTGTCGCGGGTGGTGCCGGCGATATCGGTGACGATATGCCTGTCGGTTCCGAGGAAGGCATTGATGAGCGACGACTTGCCAACGTTGGGTCGTCCCACTACGGTGAACCTCGGCAGTGTGGTGTCGAAGTCGGTGGTATCGCTTGGCAGCATCTCGCAGATCTTGTCGAGGAGTTCGCCGGTACCCGAGCCGGTCATGGCTGAGATGCCGTATGGATCGCCCAGGCCTAAAGCGTAGAACTCGGCCGTCTCATTTTCTTTGTTGGGTTCATCGATTTTGTTGACCGCGAGCAATACGGGTTTCTTCTGTTGGCGCAGGGTGACGGCGACGTCTTCGTCAAGGACGTGAAGGCCGGTGCGTCCATCAACGACGAACACGATGATGTCTGCCTCATCGATGGCGAGCTCTACTTGCTTGCGGATTTCCTCCTCGAAGATGTCATCCGATCCAATTACATAACCCCCGGTGTCAATGACGGTAAACTCTTTTCCGTTCCAGTCGCTTTTGCCATAATGGCGATCACGGGTCACACCGCTGGTCTCTTCCACGATGGCTTGGCGCTGTTTCAGCAGACGGTTGAACAGGGTCGATTTGCCCACATTGGGCCTTCCTACGATAGCTACGATGTTTGACATGTCTTTCCTTTTATTGTAGGCGCAAAATTACAAAATAATACCTTTCACCTCTCACCTCCCTAAGCTTCATACCCGAACCTTTTCAGCTCGACCTCGTTGTCGCGCCAGTCCTTATCGACTTTTACAAAGAGTTCCAGGAAGATTTTCTTGCCGGTGAACTCTTCGATGTCTGCTCTTGCCTGCATGCCGAGTTTTTTGATGGCGGAGCCTCCTTTGCCAATGATGATGGCCTTTTGAGACTCACGTGCCACGTAAATGACAGAGCGGATATGGATGTGCTTGCCGGTCTCTTCATACGATTCCACTTCCACTTGGACGGAGTAGGGGATCTCTTGTTGGTAGTTGAGTAAGATTTTCTCACGGATAATCTCGGTGACAAAGAAACGCATCGATTTGTCCGTCAACTCATCTTTAGGGAAATAGGGCGGGCACTCGGGAAGCTTGGTGAGAATTTGCTCGAACACGTGTTGGATATTGGCGTTATGCTGTGCTAAAATGGGGAATACGGTGGCATTGGGCAGTTCCTTTTCCCAGAAGGCCACGGCATCTTCCACGCCTTTTTGGTCGGCAAGGTCGATCTTGTTGATGAGCACAAACACGGGTATGTCGGTGGCTTTCAGTTTTTCGACGGTGTTTTCCTCGATTTTTTTGTCGGTGATGTCAACGACGAAGAGGATCAAGTCAGCGTCGATAAGTGCGACGTTGACGAACTGGTTCATGATCTCGTGCATCTTGTAAGCCGGATCCTTGATGATGCCTGGGGTGTCGGAAAACACCATTTGGAAGTCATCACCATTGACGATGCCCAAGATGCGGTGTCTTGTGGTCTGTGCTTTGGAGGTGATGATGGAGATTTTCTCGCCTACTAACTGGTTCATAAGGGTGGATTTCCCAACGTTGGGTCTCCCTATAATGTTGACATAGCCTGCTTTATGTGTCATCTGAAAAATTTTTCTTTAAAACGCTTGCAAAGATATAAAATAATGTTTAATTTTGCAGTCGAAATTTGATGCGGGGTGGAGCAGAGGCAGCTCGTTGGGCTCATAACCCAAAGGTCGCAGGTTCGAGTCCTGCCCCCGCTACTAAAAAACGGACCTCATCGAGGTCCGTTTTTTTATTATCCATGGCAAAGTCTGGTTATTTTATGATACTGCCGTCCACATTGGCCTCCACCGTGAGGTCCAAGGAGACGGGGAATCCTTCAATGTTTACTTTTCCAGTGCCTGTCGCTGGTCCCGTGAGGGTCAAGGTGTTGCTGTTGAGGTTGCCGGTCAACGTCAGCGTGACGTCAAACGTGCTTGGCCCTTCCACATAATGGTAGCTGAGGTCCCCAAAGCTGATGGTGTTGCCGCTGACCGTCCCAGTGGTCTCATACGACTGGTTCTCGGGTTCACTGATGATGGTGAACAAGACGTTGGCGGTCTCGTCATTATCTCCTGCAGTAATGTCAGCTGTCAAATGGAACATCATGCTGTCGATGGGAAAACCGTCAGGCATGTTGAATTGTGCGAGTTGTGGAGCGTTAGCAGTGCCATTCAGATAGATATTGCCTTCATAGAAGCCAATGAAACGTTTGTTGGCGGGTTCGTTTTCAGGCGTTGGTTGCGGATCTTTGTGGCATGATGCGAAAGCCATGGCGAGGCAGCACATTAACAATACGAGTGTTCTTTTCATGATTTTTCTCTTTTTTATGGTAACAAAGAATAATAATGTTGCAAAGATAAAGCCAAAACCTGTATTTTTGGAAATTATTTTTTGAAATGAAAAAGAAAACTGTCCTGATCATCGTATTTGCCGTCATCGTGATAGCCATTGCGGTGCTTTCTTTCCTTGGCCCCATTTCAGGTCCCATGCCCATGTGGATGTCGATACTGCCACCCTTGGTGGCCATCCTGATGGCCTTATTAATAAAAGAGGTGATCTCCTCACTTTTTGTAGGTGTTTTGACGGGGACTTTCATCATGGCACTTTTTTCTGGACAAAGCCCTGCCTTGGCCTTGGGCTCGGGAGTGTTGCGGACGGTGGACACCTTCATCGTAGGCTCGCTTTTCGACGATGAGCACATCCTTATCGTTGTGTTCACGATGGCCATTGGTGGCATGGTTCGAATCATCACTGTCAATGGGGGAATGCAGGGTGTGGTCAACTGGCTTTCGCGGTTTGTCAGAGGCCCTCGCTCGGGGCAGCTGATGACTTTTTTGATGGACTTGTGCATCTTCTTTGACGACTATTCCAACACCTTGGTGGTGGGTAACACCATGCGTCCCATTGTCGACAAGAAACGGATTTCCAGGGAGAAGTTGGCTTATATTGTCGATTCCACATCTGCTCCTGTGGTTGCTGTGGCTTTTGTCACCACTTGGATTGGAGCAGAGTTGAGTTATATCCAGGACGGTATCAGCACCATTGGTCTGGATGTCTCGGCCTATTCTGTGTTCTTTCAATCCTTATCCTATAGTTTCTATCCCTTTTTGACTTTGGGTTTTGTGCTTATGTTGATTTTCAGTGGCCGTGACTTTGGTCCAATGTTAAAGGCGGAAAGGCAGGCGAGGAGAGCAAGTGCTAATGCTACCGATATGCGTGATGGGGTGGCTAAGCCTGCACATATCATCGATGCCCTGATTCCCTTGTCGGTCTTGATTTTTGGCACCATCGTAGGCTTGGCTTTCACGGGTTATGACGCAACGGTTTGGAATGACTCAAGTCTGGATTTCTTTTCCAAGCTTTCGGCGACTATCGGTGCGGCCAATTCCTATCAAGCTTTGCTTTGGGCTTCGCTGCTTTCGCTGCTTACGTCTATCATCATGACTTTGATGCGGGGTGTGCTTGAGTTCGGTAAGGTAATGGAGGAGATGGTGGAAGGTTTTAAGTCGATGTTCAATGCGGTGTTGATTCTGACCATGGCATGGTCTATTGCATTGGTGACCAAAGAGATGCATACAGCAGAGTTTGTCTCTCAGCTGTTGTTGAAATGGTCGCTCTCGCCCGTGTTGGTGCCAGCGTTGACCTTTGTCTTGGCGGCTTTGATCGGCTTTTCCACGGGTACGTCTTGGGGTACGATGGCCATCCTTTATCCGTTGATTTTGCCTTCCACTTGGCTTCTCTGCCAAGAGCAAGGTTTGACGATGGACGGCACGATGCCCATCTTCTATAATGTAGTTGCTTCGGTATTGGCTGGATCCGTTATGGGCGACCACTGCTCACCGATTTCCGACACCACCATTATGAGTTCCTTGGCCAGTGGCTGCAACCATATGAATCATGTGAGCACACAAATGCCTTACGCCCTCACCGTTGGTGGGGTGGCATTGCTTGTTGGGGTCTTGCCTTCTGCGATGGGACTCCCCTCGTGGATTTCTTTCTTGGCTGCTTTTGCCCTTTTGGCTGTAATCATCCGATTCTTAGGCAAAAAGGTCTAAACTGCCTCTTTCTATTTCTGTCCTTCGTACTGCTGCACCTCGTCGTATTTGTATTGCAGCTCAATACCTACTTGTTTGAACATCTCTTCGCTTTCGGCGCCATCGTGGTAGCGGCGTTCGCACACCACGCGGACGATGCCGCAGTTGATGATAAGCATGGCACAAGTGCGGCATGGGGTCATGCGGCAATACAGGGTGCTGCCTTCCAAGGCGATGCCTCTACGAGCGGCTTGGCAAATGGCATTTTGCTCGGCATGGACGGTTCGTACGCAATGTTGGGTGACACTGCCGTCCTCATGGATGGTCTTGCGGAAAAGGTGACCTACATCGTCACAGTGAGGAAGGCCTTTGGGTGAGCCGACATAGCCAGTTACCAGGATTTGTTTGTCCTTTACGATGACACAGCCGCTGCGGCCACGATTGCAGGTGGCTCGTTCGCTCACAGTGTCGGCGAGGTTCAGGAAATATTCGTCCCATGTCGGACGGATATGGGTGCCGGTCTTGGCTTCCAACTCGTGGATCACCTTCTCCACTTGAGCGTTCAGTTCTTCAATGGTGCCATCGTTCATGAAGAGGTAGTCGGCCTCTTTGATACATGCTCCGAGGTTTTGTTTGTTGGGGTCGGTGGCCGTCATTTCGCGTTCTTCGTTGGCTTGGAAGGTCTCGAAGCTCACGTGGTCGGTCTCTGATCCGCGCAAATGGATGCGTTCGTAACGCGTCCTTTGGTTGGCATCCACGGCGAAGAGGAAAAATTGTCCTTTTTGTCTCAGTGATGCGATCTCGCCAGGGGTGCGCACACTCTCAATGACGGCATTCTTGCCTTCTTCCTTGGCTCGTTCGAACAGTTGGTCGGTGATGTAACTGGGTGTGTGCGTTGCTCTGAGTTCGTTACCCATGGCCGTCAAGGTGTCGCGATTCACCTCTAGGCCTCGCTTCTCTATTTCCTCAGCGATATATGCCCTGACCGAATAGTGGACGAATCCTTTCTCTTTGATTAAGTAATCGACGATAGTGCCTTTTCCCGCACCTAGCGTCCCGGTAATGCCAATGATGATCATATTTAGTTGTTCAGTTGTTCAGTTGTTCAGTTGTTCAGTTTTTACTTGTTCTTTGATTTCGACTACCCACTTTTTAACGTCTGTGGGTTTGAATTGTTCCATTTTTTGAAACAGTTCCTTGGGATCATCACTCACGATGAGTCCGTCGGCATGTTCTTTTCTGACGAAACCTTCATCGGCGGCTCGTTTGATAAAGTGAATGATGTCGTTGTAATAGCCGTTTACATTATAGAGGGCTACGGGTTTGTCGAACACTCTCAGCTGGCTAAGCACAAACACTTCGAAGAACTCGTCCATGGTGCCCAACCCGCCAGGCATGGCGATGAAACCGTCAGCCATGTCTTCAAGGACCTTTTTCCGTTCGGCCATCGAATCGACAACGATCAGTTCGTCGATATCGTTGTAGCCCACATCCATGTTGTTCAAATGTTCGGTGATGGTGCCGATGACCTTGCATTTGTTCTGCAACATCACGTCGGCGATGATCTTCATCAATCCCACACTGCCTCCTCCATACAAAAGCTCACATTGGCGATCAACCATGACCTGCCCCAACTCGACAGCCTTTTCCCGATAGATAGGGTCGAACCCCATGCTGCTGCCGCAAAAAATGCATATTTTTTTCATGGATTTAAATTTTTGCAAATGTAGTATTTTTTATTTTTGCCTCAAAATATAAGTAATACAATATGGATCGAACAATAGGTATTTTGGGCGCGATGGCGCAAGAGATTGACGAAGTAAAAGCTTTGTTGGTGAATAAGACGGTCGTGAGTATTGCTAACCGTGAGTTTGTTGTGGGCAAGCTCGACGGCGTGTCATGTGTAGTGGCATTCTCCAAATGGGGTAAGGTGGCGGCGACCATCACAGCCACTTTGCTGGTGCAAGAGTTTGGCGTGACTGACCTCATTTTCATAGGTACGGCAGGAGCTTTGGCCAAGGGACTGAAAGTGGGTGACATCGTCGTTTCCAAGCGTCTGGTTCAGCATGACCTTGATGCTCGTCCCATGATCTCACGTTTCGAGTTGCCGTTGCTCAACAGGGTTTATGTTGACAGCGATTCGGAGCTGACGGAACTGGCGGGCAAGGCCATCCAAAACCTGTTGGACCGTGGTGTGAAGGAAATGGTGGGCGAGAAGGCTGTCAGCGATTTTAATCTGGCACCGAAATTATACTTTGGCGACATCGCCTCGGGCGACCAGTTCATCAATAGCGATGAGAAACGACAAGAAATCCTTGAGTTGCTTCCCGACATCCAATGTGTCGAGATGGAAGGGGCTGCCGTGGCGCAGGTTTGCCTTGAGTTTGGAGTGCCTTTCACCGTCATCCGCATTATCAGCGACACCGCCGACCATAACGCCCGCATCGACTTCAACGCCTTCATCGTTGAGGTCGCTAATGCCTATTCACGATCCATCATCTCCGAACTAATCCATTCCCTATAACCTTTCACCTTTCATCTTTCACCTTTCACCTCTAATGATTTCCCAAAACATCGTCATCCCCACTTCCAGGATTTCATCGGGGAAGTCGAACATCGGGTCGTGAAGGGCGGGTTGATCCAATCCTGAGCCGAGGCCGAAGAAACCTATAGGACAAACGCTCCCAAAACGTCCGAAGTCCTCCGACCAACGGAAGGGATGCTCCAAATGGCCTAATTGCAATTCGAGGTTTTTGGCGGCTTGCTCGATGACGTGCACACAATTGGAGTCGCTGTTGGTGGCGGCGAAGGCTTCGTGCTCGGAAAAATGGAACTCGAATAGATGGTCTTTGGCTTTGGCCTGGCATAACTCAATGATTTGGCTGGCCATCACATCGAGGTTGTGATCATCGTAGCTTCGCAAAGTGAGCCAGATTTCAGCATGTCCTGGTGCAACGCCAAAGGTCTCCTCTCCAAGCATGGCATGGGTGATCACAAAGGTCGTCAAGGGCTGTACCGCCTTCAGTTGTTCGCGTTTCTTTTCCAAGAGATGGATGAGCTGGGCGAGTAGTTCCGAAGGACTGTGTCCCGTTTCAGGTTGCGAAGCGTGAGCTGTGCGACCTTCGAAGATCATCTTCAGTCCGAAAGACGCTGCTGCAAAACAACCTTCTTTCACCATGATCTTTCCTTTTTCTATGCCAGGAAGATTGTGCAGACCATAGGCCACATCGGGTTTGATTTGCTGGAATTTGGGGTCATCGAGGATAGCTTGGGCGCCTTGGCCTGTCTCCTCGGCAGGTTGAAAGAGCAGCACCACTTCGCCTTCGTCAGGGCGTTGCTCGCCAAGCCATTGAGCCAACCCGCAGAGGATGGTGGCATGTCCGTCATGGCCGCATTTGTGCGATACCCCTGGGTTTTGCGAACGATAGGGGAGGTCATTGGGTTCGGGGATGTGCAAAGCATCGATGTCGCCACGAATCATGATGCGTTTGCCGGGTTTTGCACCTTTATATATTGCAGCCAGTCCATAACCGCCAATCTTTTCGATGATTTCGTCCGGTCGAGTTTGTCTGACCCATTCGTAAATTATCTTATTCGTGAGGGCTTCCTGTCCTGATAGTTCAGGATGTGCATGAAGGATATGTCGTAATTCAATGAGATTTTCCATAAAGGTTTTTTGTTACTCGGCAAAGGTAAGCACTTTTCATTTTTAACTCTTCACTTTTAACTTTTTATCTTATCTTTGCCGCTTAATCATAACAAACAATGTCAACCGTATTATACCCGCTTAAATTCAAACCCATCTTTAAAGACAAGATCTGGGGCGGACGCAAGATTAAGGAACAATTGGGCCTCGATTATGGGCCGTTGCCTAACTGCGGTGAGGTGTGGCTGCTCTCTGGCCTTTGGGAGGAACAGAGTGTCATCACTAATGGCGACTTCGCCGGCGACGAAATCAACGATTTGGTGGAGACTTTCATGGGCGATCTGGTCGGAGAAGATGTGTTCGACAAGTACGGCGAGCAGTTTCCGTTATTGATCAAGATCATTGACGCCAACGATTGGCTCTCGGTCCAAGTGCACCCTGACGATGAGCTGGCCGAGAAACGGGATCTGGGCAATGGCAAGACCGAGATGTGGTACGTGATGCAGGCTGACTCGGGTGCGGAACTCGTGTCGGGCTTCAATTGCGAAATGAACCGCATGAAGTACATCCGGGTGCTTAAGGACAATGCCATTGAGAGTGTGCTCAACCACGAAACTGCTGAGCAGGGCGATGTGTTCTATATCCCTGCCGGTCGGGTTCACGCTCTTGGACCGGGCATCATGGTGGCTGAGATCCAACAGTCGAGCGATGTCACTTACCGGATCTACGACTGGGATCGTATCGACTTGGCGGGCATGCGTCGTGAACTCCATATTCCACAGTCTCTCGATGCCATCGACTTCGACCCCGTGGAGAACTACAAGTCGCCTTATACACCCGAACGCAACAAGACCGTTCCGATCATCGACTCGCCTTATTTCACGACCAACATACTTCAACTCCAAGGCGAGATGGCAAAAGACTATTCGGAGCTTGATTCTTTTGTGATTTTGATGCCTGTTGAAGGAAAATTTTCGCTTGAATGGGAAAATGGCTCGGTATTTGTAACAACTGGCGAGGTTGTCTTGATTCCTAATGTCATCGAAAAGGTGTTGGTTAAGGCTCAGGACAGCTGTAAACTCTTGGAAGTTTATGTTAATAGTTAAATAATTCAATAATAATCAATCAACAATGAAAAAGCTATTCGCTCTACTTATCGCGGTGTTAGTCGTCACCGGGCTCCAGGCTCAACAGAAGTCAGATCTCCCCAACGTTACGATCAAGAACCTTCAGGGCAAGGATGTCAACATCGCCAAACTATCCAATGATGGAAAACCCTTTGTCATCACTTTTTGGGCCACATGGTGCGGTCCCTGCATAAAGGAACATAATGCTTTGGACGAAGTGTATCAGGACTGGAGAGACGAGACGGGCGTGAAGATCTATGCAGTCTCCATCGATGACTCGCGTTCTACCGCCAAGGTGAAACCTTTCGTCGAAGGTAAGGGCTGGGAATTTGAGGTTCTCCTCGATGTCAACAAGGACTTGGCTCGCGCCATGAATGTCAACAACCCGCCTTATACTTTCCTCTATGACGGCAAGGGCAAATTGGTGTATCAACACTCTGGCTATTTCGAGGGCGGTGAGCACGACCTTTACGAAGAAATTCTCAAAGCCGCTGGCAATAAGAAATAATCCTACATAAAATAATTCTATGCGAAAGTTTCTATTTCCCCTGCTTTTCGCATTCGTCATCTTGGGCACTCACTCGGTGAATGCCCAATCTTTCATTGAAAACGCCAGTGTGAATGGCAGTTTTCAGACGGATGCACAGTACTACATGCCCGATAGTGGCATTGACATCACCGAGGCTGCTATCAATGGCAAGAAACTCGGTGTCAATGGTTTCGGTAAGATTGGCTATACTTATGGCGATTTCTCTGCGGGAATCCGCTTCGAGGCTTTCTTGCCTGAGTTGAATGGATTCCGCCAAGAACTCAACGGCGTAGGGTTGGCGAATTTCTTTGCTTCTTACGACAATGGATTCATCGGCGTTACCGTGGGCGATATCTATGACCAGTTCGGCAGCGGCCTGGTGTTTCGCACCTATGAAGAATGGTCGCTGGGAATGGACAATGCTCTGCGTGGCGTTCGTACCATCATCCGCCCCACTCAAGGTGTGACTTTGAAAGGTGTGTATGGCCGTCAACGTTATTTTTGGGCCCCCTATAACGAACGTGACTTCGGTACCGATGACTATCGTGGCATCGTGCGTGGCATCGATGGCGAATGGGATCTCAACCAAAGCATCCCCTCCATGGGTGAGTCTGAGTTTAAGATGAGTCTCGGCGGTAGCTTCGTGAGCAAACGACAGTACGACATGAGCTTGTTCTATCAAATCCCTCAAAACGTGGGAGCCGCAGCCGGCCGCATTAACATGGCTTATGGGAGGTTCGCCTTCAGCACGGAATATGCTTACAAAATCAATGACCCTTCGGCCATCAATAACTTCATCTATAAAGAAGGTCGTTCACTGCTCTCGTCACTTTCCTATTCCCAAAAGGGATTGGGTGTGGTGTTGCAGCTCAAACGTACCGACAATATGAGCTTTAAGTCGATGTACACGGCCAAACAAAACGACCTCGACATCAATTTCATTCCACCGATCAACTACACTCATACCCACAGCTTGCCGTCACTCTACACCTATTCGACCCAGCCTAACGGCGAGATGGCTGCGCAGTTCCAAGTGAATTATACCATCCCCAAGGGTACTGCCCTCGGTGGAAAATATGGCACCAAGCTCGCCCTGAACTTCAGCCAGGTGAATGACATTGTTCGTGACTCGATCGCCTTTGGCAATGAGACCGGCCTGAACGTCTCCGGTACCCAAGGCTATACCTCTAAGTTCTTTGCGGTCAGCGACCATCGTTTCTTCCGCGACATCAACTTTGAGATTGACAAGAAGATCAATAAAGACTGGCATGTGACCGCCCAGTACATCAACTTGTATTATGACATTGAGACCATCGAAGGCCACGCTGGGGCTCCTGTGGTGCAAGCCAATATCGGCTTCATGGATGTGACCTATAAAATCAACAACCGCCAGAGCTTGCGTTTCGAGCTTCAAGGCTTGTGGGAGAATGAGGTTCATAAAGGCTACGAATACGAGGAGAGTGAGAAGAAAGACTACCAGAAACGCGGTCACTGGGCCGCCGGCCTGCTGGAATATACCATTACACCGCACTGGTCGTTCTCTATCGCCGACAAATGGAACTACGGCAACCCAGTCCCCGAGTACCGTGACCATTACTTCACCGGCACAGTCACCTACCTCCACGACGCCACCCGTGTCATGCTGAGTGCTGGCCGCCAGAGCGAAGGCGTGGTGTGTGTCGGCGGCGTATGTCGTACCGTCCCGGCCTCAAGCGGTGTATCCTTGACCGTTTCAACTAGTTTTTAACCCTTACTCCAAATACCGCATACTATGAAAAAACTGATAAAAATTGCCATAGCCTTGTTTGCCATTGTGTTGCTGATGCCTGCATGCGATGTCATGGAAGAACCTTTTATCAAAGGAGCCGAAGACGAGAAGTGCATTTTGGAATTCAGCGTTGATGACGTTATCGGCATAGTGGACGATGAAACAAAGACAGTAAGGCTGGATTTCCCTGAGGGTATTGACGTAAGCCACCTGACACCAACCATCGTCGTCTCCACCTATGCAACCGTTTCACCTGCATCGGGCGAGCCACAAGACTTTACAAACCCGGTTTGTTATACCGTCACCGCCTTCAACGGAACTTCAGTTCAGTATATGGCGGAAGTCATCGTTCACGATGCTGACAATGAGAAAAGCATCCTTTCATTCGTCATCGACGGCAGTGAAGGTGAGATCAATGAAGTCTCTAAGACGGTGTTGGTGTATATGCCAGAAGGCACCGATGTCACCCACCTGGTTCCGACCATCGAAGTGTCGGAAGGTGCTTCAGTCAGTCCTGCTTCGGGAGAGGCACAAGACTTTACCAACCCTGTTGACTATACCGTTACCGCCATTAATGGAACCACTGCTACTTATAAGGTGACAGTCCTTGTTGATGCCGGAGAGGTGACCCCGAGTGGGAAGACCGTGCTTATCAAGGACTTTACGGGAGCCCGTTGCGTCAACTGTCCAGCAGCTGCCGACTATGTCCATAACCTGCAGCACCAGCTTGATGAGGACCATATCTTCATTTTAAGTGTCCATGCAGGTTATCTGGCTCAACCAGTGGGACAGTTCCCGAACTTTATCACGGATGAAGGTACGGCTTGGTACAATAACAACAGCTCCAATCCTTTGTTTGCTGTGGATCATGTCGCACTGACGGGCGGCAATTCCTTGTTCGTTGAGGGGATCGATGCGCCTACAGCTGCCGCTTTGGAAGAGGAACAGACGTTCGAGATTGTGGTGACGCCCACTTATGACGCGACGAGTCGCCATCTGGATGTGGACGTGCGTGCCTTCCCATTGGCCGATATGGATGGACAGTTCTATATCACAGCTTGCCTGGTGGAAGACCATATCGTGGGTTGGCAGACCGTACCTGGGGGTGTTGACAAGGAATATGATTTCCGCAATGTGTTCCGCGGCACCCTCAACGGCGCTTACGGTGTTGCTTTCGAAGACAGCCATGTCAGTTCGGACGACACCTTCTATTTCAACTATGGCACCGAGATCAATGCCGACTATAATGAGGATGAATGCTACCTGATGGTCTATGTCTATGAGAAGACCCAGGGAGACAAGATCCTCCAGACGGCAATGGTGAAGATCAAATAGAATCGGTGGTATTCTTGATTTCTAAAACAGTGAGGTTCAGGTCGTTGACTTTGAACCTCACTTCGTATGGGCCAAACTCCATGCCATATACTCGGTTGGGATCGTCCTGATATTGTGGCCGCGGGTCATGGGCTAGGACCGCGACAAGACTGTCTCGAAGAGGGGCATCAACATGTTGCAATAGTGTCTCTGGGCAATCCACTTCGAGCAGATATTCTGCGGGTTTGCTCGCAAATCCGCTGATCGCATCGGGATGGCTGTCGGTATAGGCAATGTAAGGTTTGATATCGTAGATGGGAGTGCCATCCATCAAGTCAATGCCCGTCACATAAAGCACAGGGCCGAGTTTCGGGTCGATTTCGATCTTTTCAAGCTTCACCGACGACAGTCCGATGGGGTTGGGACGGAAAGGTGACCTCGTGGCGAAGACGCCTTTTCGGGTGTTGCCGCCTAAACGAGGAGGCCGCACTGTGGGTGACCAGGTGTCGCGTTTGGCTTCGGAGAACTCCCAAATCAGCCATAAATGCGAGAAATCCTCTAAGCCTCGCACCGCATCTGGGTTGCGGTAATCGGGTTCAAACACGATACTCCCTCGGAGCGACTCGATGATGCCGCTCTGCCTGGGGATCCCGAACTTGGTCGGGAACTCGGTGTGTATTTTCGCAATAACCTTCATGCTATAACGCTAACCTCACTAGCGAGATGTAACAACATACTGTAAAGTGGTTCGGCTACTCTGTTTCAGATAGACCTTCCTCCCTTCGAGGAACTGGTCGCCGATGGTGTAGGAATAGTCATAATGTCTTATTGTAAACAATGTCAGTCCCTTGTTGTATTTCACCGTGAAGGTTTCCCGCAGTGCGCTGAGCAAGCCTTTCAGTCTCGCATCGTCGTGGTCGAAGCAGAAGGAGAGCATCAGGGCGGAGGTCTGGATGACGTTGGCATGGATGTTCAGTTCGTCACAGGCTCCGAAGATGAGCTGCAGGTTGTGTTCGTTCATGAAGGAGTAGTCGCGTGGCGAAATGGAGACCAGCGTTTGGTTGTCCTTGACGATATAGGAAGGGACTTTCTCGATGTTCCGGTCGGCTTTGCCGTCGATGACGCTAGGTGCATGCTCGGGGTGGAGGAAAGACTGTACTTTGAGGGGAATGTTCTTGTTCTGCAGCGGCTTGACGGTCTTTGGGTGGATGATAGAGGCACCGTAGAAGGCCAGTTCGATGGCTTCGGAATAGGTGATGTGCTGGAGTTGGACGGTCTCTTCGAAGCGTTTCGGGTCGGCATTGAGCAGGCCATCGACATCTTTCCATATCGTGACTTCTTCTGCATCGAGGCAGTTGGCGAAGATGGCAGCGGTGTAGTCGGAGCCTTCGCGTCCCAAGGTGACGCTATGCTTGCCGTCCACCGTGCTACCGATGAAGCCTTGGGTGATGCACACGATGCCGTGGATGTGCTCGTCGTTGAGTTTGGCGATGCGCAGCCGGGTCTCGTCCCAGTCAGGCGATGCGGAACGGAAACGGTCGTCGGTCAAAACGTATTTTCTGGCATCGAGCCAACGGCAAGGAACGTCGCAATGGTTGAGGTATTCCTGAATGATGGTGGTGGAGATCAATTCCCCATAACAAACCGTCTGGTCGTATTGGTAGTCGTATGGCTTGTCGGTGTCTTGAAGCTTCTCCCAAAGCTCGATGAACAATGATGACACCGACTCGATTACCGGATGTTCGCGGTTTTGGTCAAAGAGGTCGAGGATGATTTTCTCATGATAGTTCATGACTTCAGAAAGCGCTTCGATACCCAGCATTCCCTCATGATCGCGGAAGTCCTTGAGCACCTTCTCCAACATGTTGGTTGTCTTCCCCATGGCCGATACCACCAGGAAGATGTCCTCGTCTTTGTGCCGTTCGACGATGGTTTTCAAGTTTCTGACCGCATCGGCATCCTTTACAGAGGCACCACCGAATTTATAGATTTTCTTGATCATTGTCTTTCTTGTTGATGCGGCAAATATAGAAAAAAAGAGAGTCAATTATTCTTGGGGATTGATGATTTTATTTATATTTGTCCCTAGTTTCAGTGCTTAAACTTAAATTGTTATCATGATGAGAAAACAACTTTTATTTTTGATGTTAAGTGCGATAGCCTTGGCATCGGTTGCGCAGCAGCCCCCCATCTCGCATCTCGAGATCAATAATGTGAGGCCCACCATTCTCGGTGATGGCAGTTGTTTCCTTCCAGGGTGGGATGGATTCACCCCTGAAGATCAAGCCAATCCTTGTCCCACTTGGGAGGTGCCTGTAGGTAGTGGCAATGGAACCATCTACCAGCATGCCCTTTGGTTTGGAGGACTGGACTCTGGTGATATGCTTCATCTTGCAGGGATGGGGTATAATCAAAATGGTCAGGACTATGCAATGGGTCCCTTGAAAACGGCGGATGCCTCCCACGACATTATGACCTCAATGAAATATCACCACGTCTGGAATCTCACCCGTGCTGAGATTGAGCAGTTCATCGCCAACCATACCAATGCAGGGTATCAGATTCCTGAGGACATCTTGACCTGGCCTGCCCATGGCGAGGATGGTTATGCCGCCAACTTGGCTCCTTTTGTGGATGTGAATGGCGATGGCCATTACAAACCAGCCGATGGCGACTATCCTGATATCAAAGGTGATCAATGCCTGTACTTCATCTTCAATGATGCCAGGACCCATACCGAGACCAGCGGCGCCGCTATCGGACTGGAGGTTCACGCCATGGTGTATGGCTTTGACGCTCCTGACGACGAGCCGCTGAAAAACACCGTGTTCATCAACTACAAGTTCATCAACCGCTCCGCCAACGACTATCACAACACCTATTTGGGCCTTTTCACGGACTGGGATCTGGGTTATTCCCGTGATGACTATGTGGGTTGCGATGTTCGACGGAATTCGTGCTATGTTTACAACGGAATGGATTCTGATGGTAGTGGTGAACCCGGGACATACGGCAACTTTATCCCTTCGCAGGTGCTTACTGTGCTGCAAGGCCCCGATAACTTGGGGATGACGGGTTTCATGTCTATTAAGAATAGTAATACTGTAATGGGTGATCCTGCCAATGCTGTAGAATACTATATGTACATGCAAAGTTGTTGGAGGGATGGTGTCCACCTCCAATATGGCGGCAGCGGCTATCCCGTTTTTGAAGGCACTGTGGGTCCAGAGTGCAATTACATGTTCCCTGGAGATTCCGACCCTGACAATATCGGCACCGGTGGTGTGGCTCCCAATGATGGATACAACACCGATGGCAAGTATTGGACGGATTTGCTAAGTAGTCCACCAGGCGACCGTCGTGGCTTGGCCTCTGTGGGACCTTTTGACTTTCCCGCGGGTAGCGTGAAAGAGCTGGACTATGCGATGATTACTGTGTGGGGAAGGGAGAACGAAAGCGGTCCTTCGGCCTCCGTCTCTCGCATCGGTGAGTATGTTGACCGTGTTAGGGAACTGTTCAACAATGGATTTGCGAAATAAAAGTGTTTAACTCTTAAGATCGAACAAAATGAAAAAGATATATATCGTGATGTTGCTCGTTTTAACGGGCATGATGGCTGTGGCTCAGACCAGTGTGTGGAACGGCAACAGAGCATTATGGACGAAAGGCACTGGAACGGAAAACGACCCCTATCTGCTTGAATCAGCGGAACATTTGGCTTATTTTGCCTACATCGTTAACAAAGGTTATAATACCACTGACCTGTATTTCCGTCTTACCACCGACATCGACTTGAACGGCAGTGAGGATTTGCCATGGATTCCCATCGGTCTCGGCAATCGATGGTTCAGTGAGGACGGCTGCGATCGGAGAACCAATTCGATGGGGTTCTATAGTGATATCCATCCTAGTTTCTTAGGACATTTTGACGGAGGTGGGCATTGCATCTTCAATATTTATGTGGATGGAGAACCCTATGCGGGTTTGTTTGGCATGGTACAAGGAACGACAGACAATCCTGTTGTCATTGAAAATGTGTTTGTCATCAATGGAACTGTCGCTGGTGCTACGAGTGGCGGCATTGTTGGCAAAGGAATAAATGCCCAGATTTCTCATTGCTGGAATGGTGCCTCTATTAGTGGTACCTTTGGTGGCGGCATTATTGGCGATGGAGGCAACCTGGACCATTGCTATAATACAGGCCCTGTGACAGGAACGACTGTTGGTGGCATTGTGGGTCAAAATGCTCGTGGCATTGAGCAATGTTACAATAGTGGAAGTGTTACAGGTGAAGGCCAATCACATGTTGGCGGTATCCTGGGTCGTCAAGTGGCCTCGGGGATAACCGTTAATAATTGCTATAATATAGGAACGGTTTCAGCCATTGGCCCTATGGGAAGCACTAGCCCTGCGCCTGCGGCAGGTGGTTTGATAGGCCTAATAGTGAGACAGTCTGAAATCACCAACAGTTACAATGTTGGCGAGGTGTATGGCTCCAATCATGTGGGTTGTCTTTTTGGATATGGTCAGAGCGTAGTGGTGGAGAACAGCTATTATCTGGACGCTTGCACCGAAAGTGAGATGGGCACTGCTTCTACTGCGGATTTCATGCGCAGCCAGGAATTCGTTGATTTACTGAATGCTGGGAACAAAGAGACTGTGTGGATAATCGACTCGAACAACCTCAACGACGGTTTCCCTGTATTAGCGGGGACCATATCTTTAGTTGATGTGACAAGCAATCCTGCCGAGGCAGGTGAGGTCACAGGTGCAGGTGCGTATATGATTGGCACTTTTGTCACTGTGACGGTGACCCCAACCCCAGATTACCTTTTGAATTATTGGTCGAAAGATGGGGAACGGGTTTCAGAGGAATTGTCCTATACCTTTGCCGTTACCCATGACTGCAAGTTGGTGGCCAATCTCACTCCCTCTGATGTTGAGGAATTGAAGGCTTCTGCCCTTATGATTCGTCCCAACCCAACCCGGGGTCAGTTTGTGGTGGAAGGCACCGGCAAAATGACCATCATGAACCTCCTTGGCCAAACGGTCCTCATCAAGGACGTCGAGGGCCAAACGACCGTGAATCTGTCTAGAGGCATTTATTTCGTCCAACTGGGCAACGTCACCCAAAAGGTCATCGTGGAATAACCCTTGGTTTATCAACAAAAAAAACCGACAGATCCCTGTCGGTTTTTTTTTCGCTCCAACAATAAAATTATTAAATAGGAGTTTTTTTCTTATGACAAAGGCGTAATTTTGCACGCTTTTTGACGAGTGCCGTGCGCAACAAATTCAACAATTAAACAAATCTACAACTCAACATACAATGATTGAAACTGACATTCGTGAATTGAACGAGAAAATCCAGCGCGAGAGCCAATTCGTTGACTTGATTAACCTGGAGATGAACAAGGTCATCGTCGGACAGAAACAGATGACCGAACGTTTGCTGATCGGCCTTCTGGCCAATGGACACATTCTTCTCGAAGGTGTGCCTGGTCTTGCCAAGACCCTCGCCATCAAATCCATGGCACAGGCCATCGATGCTGACTTCAGCCGTATTCAGTTTACTCCTGATTTGCTGCCTGCCGATTTGATCGGTACGCTCATCTATAGCCAGAAGAACGAAGAGTTCGTGGTCCGCCGCGGTCCTATCTTCGCCAACTTCATCCTTGCGGATGAGATCAACCGTTCTCCCGCCAAGGTGCAGAGCGCTTTGCTCGAAGCCATGCAGGAACATCAGGTGACCATCGGCGACGAGACTTTCCAACTGCCGGATCCTTTCCTCGTCATGGCTACCCAAAACCCCATCGAGCAGGAAGGCACTTATCCGCTGCCTGAAGCCCAGGTCGATCGTTTCATGCTCAAGGTCGTGATCAACTATCCGAAGAAGGAAGAGGAGAAGCTCATCCTTCGTCAGAACATCTCCAATGAGAAAACGACCATCAACCCGGTAATCAAGCCTGAAGATATCCTTCGCGCCCGTTCCATCTGCCGCGAGATCTACCTTGACGAGAAGATCGAGAACTACATCACCGACATCGTCTTTGCCTCTCGTTTCCCGAGTGACTATAAGCTCAAGAAGTTCGCCAATATGATTAGCTATGGTGGCTCACCTCGTGCTTCCATCAACCTAGCCCTGGCCTCCAAGGCTTATGCCTTCATCAAACGCCGTGGCTATGTCATTCCCGAGGATGTGCGTGCCGTTGCCGCCGACGTGCTCCGTCACCGTATCGGCCTGACTTATGAGGCAGAAGCCGAGAATGTGACCACGGAAGAGATCATCAACGAAATCTTAAATACCGTTGAAGTTCCGTGATTGCAACGGAGAAAGAAATGAGAATTAAGAGGGTTACCCCGTTGGGGGTTTAATCTCGGTAGATTTAAATGGAAGCAAACGATATTTTCAAAAAGGTAAAAAAGATTGAGATCAAGACGCGAGGTCTGTCGAACCACATTTTCTCGGGACAGTACCATAGTGCCTTCAAGGGCCGTGGTATGACCTTCAGCGAGGTGCGTGAATACGAGTATGGCGACGACATTCGTAGCATCGACTGGAATGTCACCGCCCGATTCAACCGCCCCTTCGTGAAGATCTTCGAGGAAGAGCGCGAGATGACGGTGATGCTCCTCATCGATGTCTCCGGTTCCAACGACTTCGGTTCACGCGAGCAGTCGAAACGTGACCTTACCGCCGAACTCGCCGCTGTGCTGGCCTTCTCTGCCATCCAAAACAACGACAAGGTGGGGGTTATCTTCTTCAGCAGCAAGATTGAAAAATTCATCCCGCCGAAAAAAGGCAGCACCCATATCTTGCGCATCATCCGCGAGATCGTGGACTTTAAACCTGAGGAGCATGGCACCGACATCGGTGAAGGATTGCGTTTTCTGACTTCTGCTATCAAACGACGCACCACCGCTTTCCTCATTTCCGACTTCATGACCTCGAAAGACTTTGAACAGGAACTGCGTATCGCTGCCAATAAGCACGACCTCGTAGCACTGCGTATTACCGACCGTCGCGAGATGGAAATCCCAAGGGTGGGCCTGGTGAAGTTCAAAGATGCCGAGACGGGTCGCGAACGTTGGGTCGATACCTCAAGCCGAGTGTGGCATAATGCCTATGTCCAGCATATCCGCAACGAATCAGTCAAGCTGAACCGACTCTTTACCATGCAGGGTATCGATAACACCTTGATCTATACTGATGAAGACTATGTGAAACCTTTGATGCAACTTTTCAAGAAAAGGGAGTCAAGACGATGAAAAAAGGGATTTTGACAGTCGTTCTGCTATTGGGCCTAATTGGGATGGCCAGACCTCAGGAAGTGGAGGTCTCAGCGAAGGTCGATGACGAGACCATCGCTGTAGGCAAGCCCTTCTCGCTTGACCTGACCATGAAAGTCCCGTACGGCTATTATGTTGAATGGAATGACTTTGCAACTGACACTTTGTCAGAACAAATTGATATTTGGAAACGCGGTGAGGTACAGCGGACCGCCGATGCTGACAGTAACATCATCGTTCAGCAGACACTGAGTCTGATGACCTTCGACACCGGCTACGTGCAAGTTCCAAGTGTGGGATTGACTTATGCACACTCTGCCGATGACCTGATGCGTATGAAGGCTTTTACCGATCCAATCTCGTTGTATGTCACCACTATTGCTGTTGATACCATACAACCTTTTCGTCCCATCGTGGAGCCGATAGCTCAGCCTTTGTCGATGAAAGACGCCTATCCTTGGATTTTGGGAGCCCTGTTGCTTGTGCTGGTAGGTTTTGGCGTGTGGTTCTTGCTGAGACATCGCAAACCGCGTGTGGATGAACATGGAGAACCCATCAAGGGTCCTGTGAAGCCACCTTACAACAAGGCCATCGACGACCTAACGACACTGCGTCAACAGAAACTGTGGCAGGCCGGAAAGGTCAAGGAATATTACGCCTCGCTGTCGGACATCACCCGTGAGTATATCGAGGGGCAATTCCAGGTCAATGCTGTGGAGATGACCACCGAGGACATCCTCAGCGAAGTGCGTGACCTGAACTTCAGTTCCCAAGTCTATGGCAAGCTGAAACAGTCGATGGAACTCTCCGACCTGGTGAAATTCGCCAAATACTCGGCGACGTCGCTTGAAAATGACAATGCTATGAGCGATGTGACAGACTTTGTCAACGAGAGCTATGCCCATTACCAAATGCTGAAGGCCCAGGAGGCTGAGGCAACGGGGAAGGAGGCCCAGGATCATGCTTGAGAATATCACCTTTGCCAATCCTAAGTTCCTTTTGGGCTTGGCCATCATCCCCTTGGCCATCGTTTGGTACATCCTCCGCCATAAAAAACAAGAGGCTTCAGTCCGGTTCTCCGACACCCAAGGCTTCGACGAGTTGCCGAAAAGTTGGAGAGTGTATGCCCGACATATCCTCTTCGCATTGAAGATGGCCGCATTGGCTTTGCTCATCGTGGCAATGGCTCGTCCACAAAGCTCTTCGACCAGTCAGAAATCCAATATCGAAGGCATCGACATTATCTTGGCCCAAGATATCTCGGGCAGTATGCTTGCCCGTGACTTCAAGCCCGACCGCTTGGAAGCCTCCAAACAGGTTGCCTCTGAATTTGTCGAAGGCCGTCCTGGCGACCGTATGGGCCTGGTGGTGTTCGCAGGTGAGTCGTTCACCCAAGTGCCGTTGACCACCGACCACACCGTGATGCTCAACATGCTTAAGGAACTCAAAAACGGCATGATCGATGATGGAACCGCCATCGGCGATGGCCTTGCCACGGCCATCAACCGACTCAAGGACAGCGAAGCCGTTTCAAAAGTGATCATCTTGCTCACCGATGGTAGCAACAACGCGGGTTCCGTTGACCCCTATACCGCCGCTGAGATGGCCAAGCTCTTCGGCATCCGTGTCTATACTATCGGCGTCGGTAGCTATGGCACCGCTCCTTATCCCGTCCAAACCATCTTCGGTATCCAGTACCAACAAATGAGGGTCGAAATCGATGAGAAGCTGCTGACTACCATTGCCAACACCTCCGGTGGCAAGTATTTCCGTGCCACCTCCAACCAAAAGCTCGACGAGATCTATGAAGAGATCGACAAGCTGGAACGTTCCAAGATCGAAGTGATGGAGTTTAAACGCCTCCATGAGGAGTTTTATCCTCTGGTGGCTTGGGCCATCGCCTTGCTTTTGTTAGAGTTTATTTTGCGTAGGACTGTTTTTAGAACGATATCGGAGTAGGGATTATGGAAAGTGTATTAAGATTTGAACATCCGGAATATCTTTATGGGTTGATCATCATCCCTTTGCTGATCATCCTTTATATCGTCATCCGTCTATGGCAGGATCGGACCTTCAAGCGTTTTGCCGACATGGAGATGAGAGACTATCTGATTCCTCAACGCTCAGGTCGCCGTGGCGTGTTCAAGTTCGTCGTCTTCCTTTTGATGATTACCTGCCTCATCCTTGGTCTGGCCAATCTGCAGAACGGCTCCAAGATGGAGGAAGTAAAGCGTGAAGGCATTGACCTCTACATCGCCGTCGATGTCTCTAACTCCATGAATGCTCAAGACATTGTTCCGAGCCGTCTCGACCGTTCAAAACAGGCTATCAACACGCTGATTAACAGTCTTCAAGGTGATAGACTTGGCGTGATTGTATTTGCCGACAAGGCTTTTGTCCAACTGCCAATCACCACTGACTACGCTGCCGCCAAGATGTTCCTCTCCTCCGTAAATACGAGTAGCGTGGCCTCCCAAGGTACCGCTATAGGTGAGGCTATTAACTTGGCTCTCAAGTCGTTCAACGATGATGAGCGGAGCAAGGCCATCATCATCATCTCCGATGGTGAAGACCATGAGAACGAAGCAGCCATGAACGCTGCCCGTGAGGCAGCCAAGAAAGGCATACGTATCTACACCATAGGCATGGGCCTTCCTGATGGAGCGCCTATTCCTGAATACAATCAATATGGTCGTATGCTGGGCTATAAGAAAGACAAACAAGGCAATACCATCGTGACCCGTTTGGACGAGGAGATGCTCAGACGCATCGCCGATGCTGGCGGAGGTATGTACGTCAGAGCCAGCAACTCCAACGTCGGACTCGAGAAGATCTATGAGGATATCTCCAAGATGGATAAGACTGAGATCGAAACCAAGGTGTTTACCGATTATGAGGACCATTTCCAATGGTTCGTCGGTGCCGCCATTATCCTCCTGCTGATGGAGATCCTCCTGTCTTCGGGGAAAAAACCTTGGGAGTCGAAGTTTTCTATCTTTGAACGAAAGGAGGAAAGCGATGAATAAACGAATTTTGCTTTTGACACTTTTGCTTTCCGTCATGACCATGCAGGGCCAGACGGTCGAGAAACAGATCCGCAAGGGTAACCGACAATACCGTAAAAGCAATTATACCGAAGCCGAAGTGATGTATCGTAAGGCATTGGAGACCAAACCCACCAGTGCCGAGGCACAGTTCAACCTGGGCGACGCCTTATATAGGCAAGAGAACTACACGGATGCTATTGAGGCTTTCCAGAAAGTGGTCGATATGACCCCGGATGCCAAACTGAAGTCACAAGCGGTATTCAATATGGGTAACTGCCTTTTGGAACAAGGGAAGTATTACGATGCCTTCAATATTTATAAGGTGGCATTGAAATTCAATCCCGAAAACCAAGATGCCTTGTACAACCTCGAGTATTGCCGTGCGCACTTGTTGAAGAGCCATATCTGGGTTGATCCTCAAGTGGCTCATGGCCGGGTCGAGGCAAGCGAGGAGATGGCTTTCAACGGACAGATGGTGACTTTGAGTGCCAAGCCCGATGAGGATTACGCCCTTTCGCAATATGTCGTGGTGAAGGCTGATGACCAACAAGTCACGGTAGCCGTTAGTGGAAGTCGCTTTGAAATGCCTAAGTTCGATGTTATCGTCACCGCTGAATTCAAATTGGCACATAAAATCAATATCGATCAAAACATTGCCCATGGTAAGGTCAGTGCTGACCGCAGCAAAGCCATTGAGGGGCAGCAGGTGACCTTGCATTCTACTCCGGAACCACGCTATATGGTTGACCATTATGTCGTTACCAAGACGGGTAGCCCTTCTGATACCGTCCCCGTCAACGACACGGTGTTCCAGATGCCCGACTTCGACGTCACGGTTTCTGCACGCTTCACCTTGGCACTCCATGTCAGCATTGACTCCACGGAAAACGGCCAAATCATGGTGACGGACTCGCTTGCCCTGCCTGGACAAAACGTCGGAATCATCGTCAAACCCGCTCCAGGTTATCAGCTCGGAGATCTTACTGTGGTCAGTGACAAGGATCCTTCAACGACGGCACCCGTTTCGGACCAGAACGTCTTCCAAATGTTGGACGATGACGTCACCGTGAAGGCAAGTTTCGTTGAAGCCCAAGACTACTATCAAGTGGTGGCCGACACGACTTTGGAGGGTGGCCATGTGCTGTTGGATGTGGACAAGGCTACACGAGGAGAGACGGTGACGCTGCGCAACGCTCCCGAACCGGGATACCAGTTTAAGGAATACAAGATTCATCAAGTTGGGGATACTGCTGTTCAAGTGCAACCTTTGGGCAACTTCTTCACCATGCCGGGATTTGACGTGATGGTGAGCGCTGTGTTCGAGAAACAGGAAGGCGAAGACCAACAACAGCAACAACAGCAGCAGGAACAACAACAAGAACAGCAAGATCAACAAGAGCAGCAACAGGATCAGCAGAATCAACAAGACCAACAACAGCAACAGCAGCAACAACAACAGCAGAGTCCCCAAGACATGTCAAAGGAGGATGCTCAACGTATGTTGGATGCTCTTGAGAATCAAGAAAAACAGACCATGGAAAAGGTCAATGAACAGAAAGTCCGGACCCAACCGAAGCGAAAGTCGGAGAAGGATTGGTAAGAAGTAAGAAGACAGAAGTAAGAAGTAAGAAGACAGAAGTAAGAAGTAAGAAGACAGAATATGAAGAGATTGTTATTGATAGGTTTATTGATAGGCTTGATGCCTTGGAGGTTATTTGCGCAAGATGCGACGCTCAAGGTCTCAACGAAAAGCCAAGTGTCGGTGGGCGAGCAGTTTCGTGTTGCTTTTGAAGCTAATGCGGACGGAAAAAGATTCGTGGGCCCAACATTTGATGGTTTCACCGTTGTAGGTGGTCCTTTCAACTCATCCAGCTCGAGCGTGCAGATCATCAACGGTTCGATGAGCCGAAGCATCAGCAACACCTTCTCGTATGTACTGCGGGCTGAGAAGGAAGGGACGTTCACCATAGCCTCAGCCTCTTATACCGTGGATGGAACGGAGATTCATAGCGAGCCTTTCAAGATCACGGTGGTGGCTGGTTCTAGCGACGACTCTTATTCGCAGGGAGGACAGTCCACCAATACTGCGAAACCCCAAAGCAGCACCGATCCGCAGGTAAGTGGCAAGGATGTCTTCATGAAAGTGACGCCCTCGAAGAAATCTGCGTATGTGGGGGAACCTATCGTCCTCACCTATAAGTTCTATACCCGTCTTCCTGCTTCCCAACTCAACATTTCCCGAATGCCTTCGTATGGTGGCTTTTGGATGAAGGAAATCGGCGACAACGGCTCCTTGCATCAGTCGTCCGAGGTGGTCAATGGCATCGAATATACGACCGCCGAAGTCAAGAAGGTGGTTGTGATTCCTCAAAAAGCCGGAAAACTAACCGTGGAACCCATGGGCATCGAATGTATCGTCCAGGTCCAAACTCAGCGTGAGTCGCGTCGAAGCAACAACCCGTTCGACATCTTTTTTGACGACCCGTTCTTCAATAGAAGTTACACCAATGTTCAGAAAAACGTGGAGACCGGGACGCTCAATCTCGACATCAAGAGCCTTCCTGTCGATGGCAAACCAGCCAGTTTCTCGGGCGCTGTCGGCAACTATAACTTCTCAGCCTCCCTTGACCGTGAGGAGGCAAGCACCAACGAGGCCATTACGCTGACGGTGACCGTGTCGGGTAGCGGTAATCTGGAACTGCTCAACATGCCCAGTCCCGTCTTTCCTCCCGATTTCGAGGTGTATGACCCCAAGCTCACTTCTTCGGTTGATGCCAATAGCCAAGGCATGAACGGCACGAAAAAGGCAGAATATCTGGTCATCCCTCGTCGAGCGGGCAGTTTCGACATCCCTCCGATGGAGTTCTCCTATTTCAACCCCGCCAAGGGCCAATACGTCACCTTACATTCGAATCCAATGCATGTAAACGTCAGTCGTGGTGCCGGTGGTGAATCCAACGAAGGTGGCGTCTATGCCACCAACCAAGAGGGAATCAAATATCTTGGCAGCGACATACGTCATATCACCAATGACGGGTCGAACATGAAGCCAGTCAACAGTCACTTCTTTGCTTCGATGACCTATTTCTTGATCATGGCCGCACTGTTACTGCTGTTCCTCATCCTTTTGATTGTCGTTAAGAAACGTCGTCAGTTTAAGCAAGATGTGGTCCTCGTGCGCAATCGTCAGGCGACCAAGGTGGCCAAGGGACGGTTAAAGAACGCCGAGAAATATTTGAAGGAACAAGACCAGGGCCATTATTACGAGGAGATGTCACAGGCATTGTGGGGCTATATCTCCGACAAGCTTGGCATCGAACGTTCTGTGCTCTCAATGGATACCGTGAAAGAGACCATGACCCAGAAGGGGATCAGCGAGGAATTGGCTAATCAGTTTGTCGATACCCTGAACCTTTGCGAGTTCGCCCGTTTTGCTCCTGGTGATGCCGCAGCTAAGATGGATGACCTATATCATAAAGGCCTGGAGGTGATCATGAAGGCGGAGAGGGAACTGTAAGGGAGTTGAAAGTTGAGAGTTGAGAGTTGAAAAATGTGAAGTATTCAATGAAGTTAATTGAAAGAGAATAGATATGAGAAGTGTTAAGATTATAGCGATAGTGATGATGGTCTGGATGGCTGGGACATGCGTGGCTCAGTCGCAAAAGACGTGGTTTGAGGAGGGTAACGCCGCATATAATGAAGGTAGTTACGAGAAGGCCTTGGACAAATACAACCAGATCGTTGACTTCGGTTTGGAGTCGGCCTCATTGTATTATAACATGGGCAACACTTATTACAAGATGAAGGACTATCCTCACGCCATCCTATATTATGAGAAGGCTTTGAAACTGGATCCGGGCAACGAGGATATCAAGGCCAACCTCCAGATTGCCAATTTGGCCATCGTCGATAAGATTGAACCCATTCCACAGTCGTTTTTGGTTCGTTGGTGGAACAGCTTGAAATCGCTCTTTTCCGTTGACGGATGGGCATGGATGAGCATCGTTGCGTTCGCCTTGTTTTTAACGTTCCTGTTTGTCTTCCTCATGGCTCGTCGAATTGCTTGGCGCAAGCTGGGCTTCTTTGCGGGTGTTGTTATGGTTTTGGTGTTGGCACTTTCGGTGACTTTCTCCATCGAGAAATATCACGATCTGAGTCATCAAGACGAGGCCATCGTGATGACGCCGACGGTCACCGCCAAAAGCTCGCCTAACGTTTCGAGTGTCGATCTGTTCGTGCTTCATGAGGGCACCAAGGTGCGGCTCTTGGACTCCACTGAGGAATGGAGCAAGATCAAGATTGCCGACGGAAGCGTGGGTTGGTTGCAAGTTAAAGACTTGGAAGCCTTCTGATCCCATCTTTTTTCTATTCGTAATTCGATTTTTATCAAAAAAAATTCTTCCAAAGTAAATTTTCTTTGGAAGAATGTTTTATATTTGCAAACTAATACTTTGAAGTAAAAGTACGCATTTTAATGTTAAGTATCTGAAATTCAATCAAAATTACGTAATATGAAGAAAAGATTTTTACCTTTCAGTTTACTTTTGGTAATCATGGTCTTGGGTCAGTCAGTCATGGCTGGTCAAGGACAATTTGTGAACGACACAAGGGATGACAATTCAATTTATTGGCATTCCGTTGGCCCCTCCAACATGGGTGGTAGAATCACGTCAGTCATTTTTGACGATCAGACGGGTAACCACATTTATATTGGTTCCATGGGCGGTGGCGTGTTCTATTCTTGGAACAATGGCATCACTTGGCATCAAGTGGGCCAAGACTTGATGGTCAGCTGCCTCGCTCAAGGTAGTGACGGCACCATCTATGTGGGAACGGGTGATGGCGGTTCAGCTGTGAATTACAACGGCATGGCTGACTTCGGCTACGAAACCAGCTTCATCGGCTCCGGTCTTTACATGATCAAAAACAAAGAGATGTCCGCTGTTCCGAGCACCACTCCTGAAAATTTGAACGAAGTTAACGAATGGAGTTTCATCAACGACGTTGCTGTTCTCGACGACAAGGTCATTGTTGGTACCGAAACGGGTTTGAGATATGCTTCCGTTAGCCAACTGGGTAACGCTTCTGCCACTTGGGACTATGCCAAGACCAATGGAGAAGACCTTATGGGTGTTGTTACCTCAATTAGAATCGCTTTGGATAACACCATTATGGCTGTTGTTGACGGTGCCCTTTATATGGGTTCACTCGATGCTATGGTTTGCCACTCCGCTGAAGAAGCTGTCGAGAATGAGGCTGGCATGATCGAAACCATCGGAATTGCTCCTGGTATGTTAGATATCGCTGTTGCTCCATCAGATCCCAATGTGATGTATGCTTCAATCATCGCTGCCGATGGTAACCATACTTCTGTCCTTCTTTCTGAGAACCATGGTGACACCTGGCGCGTGATCCTTCCAAAGGTTACCGCTAGTGCCGGCCATCAGCTCTATGAAGGAAAAGGCCTCTTCAATCATGGTCTGACTGTTGACCCCGTCAATCCTTACTGCCTCTATGTGACGGGTTACAATCTCTGGCGTATGGACAGATCCGCTTCTGATCCGAACGGCTACTATCTCGTCGTCAAGCAATCTGAAGGTGATAACGACATCATTTTCAACGACACTTACCTCCACTCTGGAGTCAATGCCATGACGTTCAATCCTCGTGATTCAAAGACTGCCTACGTTGCTACTGATGGTGGTATCTTCAAAGCCCAGATTAACGCTTCAGTTTACCCCACCTTCGCCAATTGCAACAGAGGTGATGTCACCGCTCGCTGCTTGAGCGTTGCTCCTAGCGGAACTATCAATCGCGTTGTCGGTGGCCTCCTCGATCATGGCCCGATCCTCATCGAAGGTGCTGATGTGGCTAATCACAACGGTTATGCCGTTCCTCTTTATCCTTCAAACAACCCTGCAACCTATGGTAATTTCTCCGATGCGGATCATGGTGGATCATGCGTTGTCTCTACGATCAATCCTGATATGTTTGTCCTGGTGAGAAAAGATGGTGCCATCCAACGTACAGAGACCGCAAATGCTGATCATGATGAGTCCAACTTCCTTGGTCAGTCAGGTCAACCTACCTTCAGCTATACGGGCTATCGCATGCCTATCGCTTTGTGGGAGAACTACGATGATCAAGTCAGCCCCGATTCTGTTTGGTTCAAGTGCAAGAAAAATCAAAAAGCTGGTGACACGGTGAAATGCTTCAGCGGCACCGCTAACTATCCTTTCGATTTTGTCCTGCCTTTCGACATGCAATTCAACCCAGATTCTCCGCTCTTGAGCGACTCTATCTTGGTGAAAGACCCGATTTCAACGAAATTCTATGTCGCTGATAACAGCTCTGTGTACTATACCATGGATGCCTTGAAATTCAATAAGAAGACCGCATGGTACAAAATTGCTACCACGGGTGGTACTTCTTCGTGCATTGCTACTAGCATCGATGGCGATGAAGTTGTCGTCGGCACCAGAAACGGTCGCCTGGTTCGTATCACCAACATGCTTGGCGCATACGATGCTGCAACCAGCACCAGCACTGATAGTGTTAACTACGCTCCTGTAGTTACCACCATTGAGCTTCCTGTTGATGGCAGAGGCGTGTCCAGCATTGCTCTCTCCAGCGACAAGAAGAAACTTGTGGTGACGCTGAGTGGCTATGGCAATGACACCTACGTGCTCTACTCCAACAACTTCGATGCTGCAGAGCCCACCTTCACCTCTAAGCAAGGCGACCTGCCTCTGATGCCTGTCTATTCAAGCATCTATGAGATGACTACTGGTGATGTACTCATTGGTACCGAACATGGTGTCTATAAGACCGATAACATTGGTGGCACTCCTGAATGGGTTAGAGCTGGCATCAACATGGGTGATGTCCCGGTCATGGATCTGAAACAACAGACTATCTATAAGGAAGGTCAGTTTGTTCCTATGATCGTTGATACCGTCACCGTGATGGTTCCGTTTGCTGGCACCAACAATCATGGTGTGATCTACGCCGCCACTTACGGCAAGGGCATTTTCCGCTGCGAGACCTATCGTCAACACAGCGGCACCAGCGTTAGCGAGACTCCTGTCGTCGCCCAGAGCAAGGTGGAACTCTATCCTAACCCTGTTCGTAGCGCCGCTACAGTTCGCTTCGACCTCGACCAAAACACCATGGTCTCCTATCAAGTCTATGACATGACGGGTCGTTTGGTCCGCGCTGAAAACCTTGGTACGCTTACCGAAGGCAAACACGAAATCAATGTCTCGATGGATGACATGGCCACGGGTGCCTACCTGCTCCGCCTCAATGCGGGCAAGAACACCACTAGCGTGAAGTTCATGGTTCAGTAACCATCCCGACAAAACTACAACAGGGGGGCGATCATCGGATCGCCCCCCTTTTTTATTTGTTGAATTTTATTTGTTGAATCTTGAGCCCCAGCGATAAGAGAGATACAAAGTCAAAATGAAATACTCTGTGGAATTCTCTGCCATCATCGCGATGCCCTGCGGGAAGTACTCGGCGACGGCCCCTACATCGATGGCTTGTGCCCGTGGCTTGCTCGACCCAAACTCAAAACTCAAGCCTGTCTTGGCATGAATTCCTGGCCTTAACTTGATCTCATCCAGTCCATATTTGAAAGGTGCCTTGCCAATCACTTCTACCCATTGCGAGCTGCTGTCGAAAGTGTGTTGCTCGACCTCTAAGCTATATTGTCCGTTGGGCCCAATCTTGGCTACGCTGACCGAATAGTAATAAGGTTTTAACAGACCGAGTGAGATGCCTCCTTCGTAAAGCCATCGAAGTTCCACGCCTCCCCAATAGGGCTTGCCATAAATCCGCCGTTCTCCACCATAGCCTCCACGAAGCACAAAGACCTCGTTCAGCTTGCCATAGATGAATGTGGTCATGCTGAAATACGAAGTGTTGATGATGGGGATCTGTTTTAGCGAGCGAAGATAAGAGAATTCGAAATCCCAATAGGTACTGTTGTAGATGCTACGAATGCGCCCTGTCTTGAATCCAGCCCCCAATCCTTGGGTGTGGATCGTGGCGTTTATCGTAGTCTCGTGATTGTATAAGATACGCTCTTCTATTGGCTTGTCTTGATCAGTGCCAATGGAAATCTCCTGCGCGTCAAGGATGACAGGCGTCAGGGCAAAAGTAATCGCAATAAATAGGCGATGGATTCTCAATAGCGTGTCTCAATTTGGTACTTGCTGGTCTCACCATAGGCTGGGCAGGTGCCCTGCGAACGGCAGGAGCTGAAGATGATGCCCGCAACGAAGGTGACTAACAAGACGATGGCGATTTTTTTCATTTTTCTGAAATTTGATATGCAAAGTAACGAAAAATTCATGGAATTATTTCATCTTTGCATAGAATTTTATCACTATGGAAGTCAGAAAACCCGACATCGATGAAAGTTGGTACCGTGTGCTGAGACCTCAGTTCGAGGCTCCGTATTTCACGGACCTGAAGTCATTTCTGGTCCAAGAGAAGCGTCAATATGTTGTTTATCCTCCTGGACCGTTGATTTTCAACGCATTCAACCTTACTCCTTTCGACAAGGTGAAAGTGGTTATTTTGGGTCAAGATCCGTATCATGGACCTGGCCAGGCTCATGGGTTGTCGTTCTCCGTCCCCGATGGTGTGCCTTTCCCGCCTAGCCTTCAGAACATCTTCAAGGAGTTGAACAACGACTTGGGTATCCCCATTGCCCGTTCAGGTAACCTGGAGAAGTGGGCGAGGGAAGGAGTGCTGCTTCTCAATGCTTCATTGACGGTTCGTGCAGGTCAAGCGGCCTCCCATGCTCGACATGGTTGGGAACAATTCACCGATGCTGCCATACGGGCACTCTCGGAACAGCGTGAGCATCTGGTGTTTATCCTCTGGGGTAACTATGCCATCGCCAAACAGAGTTTGATTGACGCTTCAAAACATCTGATTCTCAAGTCGGTCCACCCGTCGCCATTGTCAGCGTCAAGGGGGTTCTTTGGCTGCCATCATTTTTCTCAAACCAACAATTATCTTATGCAACATGGCATCACGCCTATTGATTGGAAACTATGAAACAGATTGTCTTTGCCACCAACAACAAGAATAAGTTGCGCGAAATGCGCGAAATCATGGATGGCCTCTATGAGGTGTTGGGCCTCGACGACATTGGCTGTCACGAGGAAATTGTCGAGGATGCGGAAACCCTTCAAGGCAACGCTAAGATCAAGGCGGATTTCGTGACCAACAACTATCATCTGGATTGTTTTGCCGATGATACAGGATTGGAGGTCGAGGCTCTGGATGGCGCTCCGGGCGTTTATTCGGCACGTTACGCTGGGGAGCATTGTAGCTATCAAGATAATGTCAGAAAGCTGTTAGCGGCCTTGAAAGGCGTTGAAAATCGGAAAGCTGCGTTTCGCACGGTGATTGCGTTGAACCTCGATGGGAAGTCCTACTTCTTCGAAGGTCGTTGCGATGGGCAAATCACCCAGGAGCAGCGCGGCACCGATGGCTTTGGCTACGACCCTATTTTCCAGCCGGAGGGCTTTGCGGAGACTTTCGCTGAGATGGGACATGAAGGAAAAAACGCCATCAGCCATCGTGGACGGGCCACGCAAAAACTGATAGCGTTTTTGAAGAACCTGTAAGGAAATCAAATCTTTTCTTTAAGCAGCTGCATCGCTTTGGGAAGACCATCGGCGTTACGGCCTCCTGCTACGCAAAGGGTTTTCTGTCCACCGCCACCACCTTGGATTTCTTTGGCTACCTCACGGATGAGTTTGGTGGCGTCAAGACCTTTGGCGTCAGCGAAAGCTTCAGGCAAGAGGAGGCAAAGTGCAGGCTTGCCTTCGACGACAGAGCCTAAGATGGCAATGGTGTTTTCATCCAACTGTTTCAGCATTAAGGCGATGTTTCGCAGTTGCTCGCCATTGCAGCTCACGGTCTCAACGATAAGCTTGTTGCCTTCAAAGTCATTCGCCTTGCAGAGCAGTCTCTCGGCGGTGTCGTGTGCTTTCTCCTGCATCAGATGCTCTACTTCTTTTCTCAGGGCGGTGTTCTGTTCGTTGAGGGCGACCACGCCTTTCACCAAGTCGTTGGCTTTGACGTTCTCTCGGAGCTGTGCGATGAGGTCGAGTTGTTCGTCGAGGTACTGCTCAACGGCTTCGCCAGTGATGGCTTCAATGCGTCGGATGCCAGCTGCAATGGCTGACTCGGAGACGATTTTGAACATTCCAATGTTGCCTGTAGCTGAAGTGTGGCAACCGCCGCAGAGTTCCATTGAGTAGTCCTTGTCGAAGACCACCACGCGCACCTTGTCGCCATATTTTTCGCCAAACAACGCTGTGGCACCCATAGCCTTGGCTTCGTCAATCGGAAGCTCGGCATAGGTCACGTTGGGGATGTTTTCGCGAATTTTCTGGTTGACGATCTTCTCAACCTGACGGATTTCTTCTTGGCTCATCTTGGCAAAATGGCTGAAGTCGAAACGCAGGCGTTGGTCATCCACCAAGCTTCCCTTTTGCTCGACGTGTGAACCTAACACTTGCCTCAAGGCGGCGTGCATCAGGTGGGTTGCGCTGTGGTTGTTGGCGATGCGTTGACGGCGTTCGGCATCGACAGCGGCATAGAAGACGGTCTCAGGATTCTGAGGCAGCTGTTCGGTGATGTGGATGACGAGGTTGTTCTCCTTCACGGTGTTGACAATCTTGATGGTCTCGTTTTCTGAGGTCAAGGTGCCAGTGTCGCCTACCTCTCCGCCCATCTCGGCATAGAACGGGGTCTTGTCGAGGACGATCTCAAAATGGGTCTTTTTCTTGGTCACCACCTCGCGGAAACGAAGGATGTGGCACTCGCATTTCAGGTCGGTGTAGCCGACAAAAACGGTGGGTTGTTCGCTTTCGTTCACCACCACCCAGTCGCCATTGGCTTTCTCAGCGGCTTTGCGTGAGCGGTTTTTCTGTTCTTCGAGGTTGACTTTGAAGCCGTCCATATCCACGTTGATGCCTTTTTCGTTGGCCATCAGCTGGGTGAGGTCGATGGGGAATCCGAAGGTGTCGAACAGCTCGAAGGCGAAATTGCCGTCGATGTCTTGTCCGGGATGTTGTTCCACATAGCCTTCGAAACGCTTGATGCCTTGCGCCAAGGTGCGAAGGAATGAGGCTTCCTCTTCGCGAATGACCTTGCTGACCAACTCTTGTTGTGCCTTGATCTCAGGGAAGTTGTGTTCCATCTGTTGTACTAGGATTGGCAACAGGTTACAGACGAAGGGCTCTTCAAATCCCAAGAAGGTGAAACCATATCGCACGGCACGGCGCAGCACACGGCGGATGACGTAGCCCGCTCCGTTGTTGGAGGGCAGTTGCCCATCGGCGATGGCGAAGCTGACGGCTCTCAGGTGGTCGGCAACGACGCGCATGGCCACATCGGTCTTCTCGGCTTTGCCGTATTCGATGCCCGACATCTTGGCGATGGCTTGGATGATGGGTTGGAACACGTCAGTGTCATAGTTCGAGGTCTTGCCTTGGAGCACGCGTACCAATCGTTCGAAGCCCATGCCCGTATCGACATGTTTGGCGGGAAGTTCCACCAGCTGTCCATTGGCCATGCGGTTGTATTGCATGAACACGAGGTTCCAAATTTCGATTACCTGCGGGTCGTCTTTATTGACCAGTTCTCGGCCGGGGATTTGCTTGCGAGCTTCATCATCGCGTAAGTCGATGTGAATCTCGGAGCACGGACCGCAAGGACCCGTTTCGCCCATCTCCCAGAAGTTGTCTTTCTTGTTGCCGTAGATGATGCGGTCTTCGCTGACATGCTCTTGCCAGTAGCCATAAGCCTCCATGTCAGCGGGCTGCCCGTCTTTTTCGTCGCCACCAAAGACGGTGACATATAGGCGGTCTTTGTCAATCTTCACCACTTCGGTGAGGTATTCCCAGGCGTAGGCGATGGCTTCTTTCTTGAAATAGTCGCCAAACGACCAGTTGCCTAGCATCTCGAACATCGTGTGATGATAGGTGTCGTGCCCCACTTCCTCTAGGTCGTTATGCTTACCCGAAACGCGCAGGCATTTTTGTGTGTCGGCGGCTCGACGCCATTTGGAGGGTTGGTTGCCCAAAAAGATGTCCTTGAATTGGTTCATGCCAGCGTTGGTGAACATAAGGGTCGGGTCATTCTTCACGACAATGGGAGATGACGGTACTATGGTGTGCTCTTTGGAGCGGAAGAAGTCCAAAAAGCTGTTTCTGATTTCGAATGCGTTCATGGAAGTATTTTGAAAAAAACATGCAAAGTTAGGGTTTTTTCGTAACTTTGTACACTTTTTTTAATATGGCGAAACAGAAATACGTATATAATCACAAAACACTCAACTACGAACGCTTTGAGGAACCGACGCGTAAACGTGTAGGAAGGGTGCTCCTTTATATCCTCTCCACTGCTGTGTTCGCCGTTGTAATCCTTTTTTTGTTCTTCACCTTCTTTGACTCTCCGAAAGAAAAGATGCAGGCGCGTGAGATTGAGTATCTGAAGCTCCAATATGAGATTCTGGATGATCGTCTGAATGAGATGAACCTGCTTCTTGAGGACATGGAGCAACGTGACGACAACATCTATCGTGTGATTTTTGAGGCGGATCCCATCCCTTCTTCCATCCGCAAAGCTGGAATTGGCGGAGTGGATCGCTACGAGGATCTCTATGGCTACAAAAACTCGGATCTGGTAGTCCGGGCGGCTCGCAAACTCGATATCGTGGCCAGTCAGCTCTATGTACAATCCAAGTCATACGACGAGGTCTTTGCCTTGGCCAAGAGCAAAGCGCAGATGTTGGCATGCATCCCGGCCATCATCCCTCTGAAGGAGTCGGAGATTCGTCAGATTTCCTCCTATTTTGGCTATCGTAGCGACCCTATCTACAAAGTGGCCAAGCTCCATACAGGTATGGATTTTGCTTCTGCCATTGGTACGGAGGTTTTTGCCACGGGTGATGGTGTCATCGAGAAACTGGAGCATAACCATTGGGGCTATGGTAACATGATCACGTTGAACCATGGCTATGGTTACAAGACACGTTACGCACACCTCTCGGGATTTGCGGTGCATGAGGGCCAGAAGGTGAAACGTGGGCAAGTGATTGGTTACGTGGGAAGTACGGGTAAATCGACAGGCTCACATCTCCATTACGAGGTGATGAAAAACGATGAATTGACCGACCCCATCCACTTTTTCTATAATGACCTTACGCCAGAAGAATATGAGACCATTTTGAAACAAGCGGAATTACCTTCATTAACAATGGATTAGACTATGGAAGAGAACACAGGAAAGTACTATTACAGCATCGGCGAAGTCGCCAAGATGTTCGGGGTCAACACCTCGATGATTCGTTATTGGGAGAATGAGTTCGATGTGCTGCGTCCTCGAAAGAACAAGAAGGGAAACCGCATGTTCACTCAACGTGATGTCCGTTATGTCCATGTCATCTATCATCTCACGAAGGTAAAAGGTTACACCCTTGCTGGTGCCAAACAGGCCTTGAAGGAAAAATTCTCGGAATATGAAGAGCGGGTCATCCTTCTCGATACCCTTGACAAGACGCGGAAATTCCTGGTGGATATCGACAAGGAATTAGGAGAAAAACTTAAAGGGTAGGAGATAGTTTCTCACGTAATCGGTGACGCCGTCCTCCAAGGAGGTGAAAGGCTCGGTGTATCCCACGGATCTTAGCTTATCCATGTTGGCTTCGGTGAAATACTGATATTTGTCGCGAATCTTCAAAGGGGTGTCGATGAACTCGATGTTGGTAGTCTTTCCCAAGGCCTTGAAGGTGTTGTCGGCAAGGTCATAGAAACTGCGCGCTTTACCCGTGCCCACGTTGTACAGTCCACTTTTTGGGCGATGCTCCATCATCCATAGAATTACCTTAGCGATGTCTTTCACATAAACGAAATCGCGCTGTTGCTGACCATCCTTATAGTCGGGTCGATGCGACTTGAATAGCCTCACAGATCCTGTCTCGTTGATTTGCTTGAAGGCATGGAGAATCACGGAGGCCATGCTGCCTTTGTGGTATTCGTTAGGCCCATAAACGTTGAAGAACTTAAGTCCAGCCCAAAACGGGGGCTGTTCCTCCTGCCTCAAAATGTAGCGGTCAATTTCATTCTTCGATTGCCCATAAGGATTTAGAGGTTTGAGTCGGTCAACGATATCGTGACGGTCGTCATAGCCGAGTTCTCCCAGACCGTATGTGGCGGCTGAGGAAGCATAAATCAGCGGGATTTGATGCCTCGTGCAGGTTCTCCAGATGGCTTCGGTATAGTCGATGTTCAAGGCCTGGAACACGGCTTCGTCGAACTCAGTAGTGTCGGTTCGTGCCCCAAGATGGATGATGAAATCCACCTCATTAGAGTGGTCCTCAAACCATTGGATAAAACTATTGCGGTCAATTCTCTTTTGGCACCGGATATGTTCGAAGTTTCCTTTCTTTTCCATCTTGGAGAAGTCGTCCACCAGGATCAGATCCTCCATGCCTTTTTGGTTTAACATTCCAGCCACAACGCTAGCAATGAACCCCGCTGCTCCAGTAACTACAATCATCTTTTCACTTTTCACTTTTCACCTTTCACATATCGTCTCCACTTCTCCAGCACAGCGGTCAAGTCTTCGGGCAACTCCGATGTAAACAGCATCTCCTTTTTCGTGGTGGGATGGACGAATCCCAGCTCTTTGGCATGGAGTGCGTGACGGGGCATCAGCTTGAAGCAGTTGTCGATGAATTGTCTGTACTTGGAGAAGGTGGTGCCTTTCAAGATCACGTCACCGCCGTACATGGCATCGTTGAAAAGGGGATGACCAATATACTGAGAGTGGACGCGAATCTGGTGTGTGCGTCCGGTTTCTAGCTTGTATTCGTTGAGGGTGACATAGCCGAAGCGTTCCAGGACATGCCAATGGGTGATGGCTTCTTTGCCATGGTCACCGTCAGGATACACCATCATCTTGCGCCGGTCGTTGGGGCTGCGTCCAATATTGCCTTCGATGGTGCCCTCGTCCTCGTTGAAGTCGCCCCACACCAAGGCGTGATATCTGCGGTGGATGCTATGCACGAAGAATTGATGGGCGAGGATGGCTTGTGCGGCCTCGTTTTTGGCTACGATCATCAAGCCAGTGGTATCCTTGTCGATTCTATGAACCAGATATCCAAACCCGTTTTCCACCTCTTGGTGGGTTTGTTGGAAATGATAGGCCAGTCCATGGAGTAGGGTGCCTTCGAAATTGCCGTGGCCGGGATGGACCACTAAGCCGGCTTGTTTGTTGATGACGATGACGTCATTGTCCTCATAGACGATGGTCAGCGGGATTTCTTGTGGAGTGATATGGACCTCGCGTGGAGGATAGCTGAAAACGATGGAGATGACGTCACAGGGTTTAACCTTATAGTTTTGCTTGACCACCTTGTCGTTGACGAGGATGTTACCCGCCTTGGCCGCATTCTGGATGCGATTGCGCGAGATGTTCTGGATATGGTTCGTCAGGAAAGTGTCGATACGTTCCTGAGCCTGTCCTTTGTCCACCACAATACGGATATGCTCATAAAGCTCACCGTTTTCTTCCTCGGCGGCGTCGTTCTCGATGATGCTGTCAAGAAGTTCCTCGCTCATGGTCTGACGGTTATTTTTTGGGTGATGACCTTGCCTTCTGCAGTGGTGATATGTAGGAGATAAATTCCATTGGACAAACCTGCTATGGAAAGGGTCGGGCTGAAGCTTTTTTGAAGGACTTTTCTGCCCATCATGTCGTATATGGTGATGGTTTCTCCACCGTCCACACCGCTGATGTGAATGTCAGTAGTGGCTGGGTTGGGATAAACAGTGACTTGGTCAACGAGGAGGTTTTCTTCGACGCCGATGAAATAGCCTGCGCCTACCACTGGGCGGATCATGATGGAACCTTTCATGGCGCTCGGTTGCCATGATCCGTTGGTGTTGTAGAAGTTATACTGCGAGTTGTCATTGGTCATGTCAACACCGATGTTGATGAATCCGTTGTCGCGTTGCACAATACCCACGTAGAACGAACCGCTTAGGCGGATGCGTTGTGGGAATTGATAATAGACGAATTCAAAGAGATGCTCTCCCCATCTCGGACGTTGGTTAGGCAAGCGATAAACCTCGTCGCCTGGCTTGCCGTTGTTGTCTTTCCAGACCACAAGGTCGAAGTACTTGTTGTTGGCGTCGTTGAGGGTGTGGTTGAACAGGATTTGCGCTCCACGAAGAGTGTCGAGTTCGGCCATCTCGAATTTGACGGCAAAGGCGCTTGACGCGGGTTCCACGCCATAACCCATCTCGGGGATGCCGTCATCGTAAGCGAAATAGTTGTAGAACCCTTGGTGATAGATCATGGAGTCAACCAAGGGCGGGTTATTGGTGGAGTCGCTGACGTAATGCCGGATGAGATAGGAGGTGGAATCGCGGTCGTAGTCGATGGAAAACAGCTGCTCAACGGTGGCGTTGATGGGTTTGCTGTAGGTCATCGCGGAGACACCTACAGGGAATGCGTTATAATAGGCATATGATTGGCCTCCGCCAACTTGTTCCACGAAGTAGCAATGCTTTAGTTGATGGGTGTGATTGTCGAGGTTGGAGACATGGATCTGATAGTGTTCATCGTTGACACTTGCATAGGCGTTGGCGCGATAATGCTTATAAGGCATCACTCTGTAGCGGTTGAGGAAAGTGGGTGCCTGACCTGTGATGCAAATCTTTGGATAGGAAGGATCATTGGCACTCCGATGCCAGTCGAGATATACCATGTCGATGTTCCAATTGTCCTCATTGCCACGTCCAGTGGGCTGTGAGCTGTTGACGATGCTGGCGTAGTTCTTGAAGCGGAAGAAGAAATTGGAGGTGAAGTACATCGAGTCGGTGATGGGAATCATCACTTGTTTGAAATAGCTGCTGTCATTATCGATAAGAAACTGCGAAAGGGTTTGTCCCGGGGCACTCCAAACATGGACCCAGGTGGTGTCGAAATCGTTGGGGATGCCGAACTCTAGCACGAGCGAGTCGTTGGCCTCCGGAGGCAGACCGTTGCCTTGAGGTTGGTAGAAAAAGCTCAGGTAGAGGGAGTCGGCAGGACTCAGGGCGATGGGTTCTGGGTCGAAAATCGAGTCGAGGCGGATTTGCATCGAGCTGAGGTATTCAGCGATGAACGGATTGCTGATGGCGTAGTCATAGACTCGGCCGTTGGCATCGAGTACGTCGAGCGTGGCGGCGTTGCGAGTGACGGAGTTCATGGGGAAACCGGAGTTGACAAAAGCATAGCGGTCCACCCATTTGGTGCTGTCGGGGTAGAGGTTTGCCGTGGAGAAGTCGTCATAGAAAGGCAAGGTCTGGACCTGCAAATAACGGCTACGGGTTGGTGTGTCGTTGCCACGATAAAAGCCCGTCATCACCTCTTGGGCCATGAAAAAGCTTGGGAGCAGGCAAATAAGTAATGCCAAACTCGCTATTTTAGAATTCGTCTTCATAATCTTCGTTGTCAAGTTCTTCTGTTTCAGTGGATTCAATGGAGTCTTTGAGCGCAGCCAGCGAGTCAAGCTCTGCTTGCTTTTCGGCGATGTTCTTCAAGGAGTCTTCCTTGAGCATGGAGCTGCTTTCCTTCTCAAAGTTGAATTTTTTGCTGGAGCGGTACCACACATCGACAAAGGTGCCTGGCCGTACCGAGCCTCGGCTGTAAGGAGGCTCCATCTTATAAACTTTCATGTATTGGATGCTGTCCTTGTCCTCGAAAGTTTCATTACCCAGATTCAGCCCATTCATGTTGAGCAGGTGCTGCACCTCTTCAGCGGGTGTTCCGTAAAGTTTAGGGATCTTGGAGTTGCGTTGATCAGTGCCTAGGCCTACGTAAAGGGTGATCTTGCTTCCTTTGATGATCTCGGTACCAGGCTTGATGATCTCATCATTGTAACGTTGTTCGCGGATGGCGTTGCGCGCAAAGTGGTTGATGTATTTCAGCTCTTTCACTGCAAGTCCATTCGATTCCAACAGCACCAAAGCCTGGCGCAAAGAAAGGTTGTTCAAGTTGGGCATGTTGGTCTTCTCAGGAGTGTGTGCCACGATGATGTAATACACGTTGCGTCCATGTTTCACTTTCGACTGAGGTAGGGGATCCTGTTGTACGATGGTCCCGGGTTCTTGGGTCTTGGAGTAAACGCTGTCGATAAGGATGAAATGATAGGCTTTGCCGTATTCGCTTTTCACCTCTTCAATGGTCATTCCACTGAAATCAGGCAACTCGTAAACCTTGCCGTGACGGGTGTAAACATTTAACAATCTTATGGTTAGCCACAGCAGGAAGAAGCTGAGCAGGATGATGATCAAAAGATTGATATAGAATTTCTTTTGTTTTAAAAACGATAGTTTTCCCATATTTAGTAATTTAGCGGCAAATTTAATAAAATTTTCAAACATGAAGAATGTAGCGATAGTTTGTGGCGGAGATTCCGGCGAATTTGAAATCTCTGTCAAGAGTGCTCAAGTAGTGAAACAAAACCTGGACCCGAACCTTTATGACTCAAAGATAGTGGTGGTTTCCAAAAAAGGATGGTATGGTCTTTTGAAAGATGGTACGCGTGTGGAGGTTGACAAGAACGATTTCTCCATTCAGGTGCATGGCCATAAGATGAAGTTCGACGTGGCTTTCAATGCCGTGCATGGCGAGCCGGGGGAGAATGGCCCACTTTCGGGTTACCTGGAACTGTTGGGCATTCCTTGCACATCCTCGAATCTTACCACTTGTGCCCTTACGTTTCATAAGGATTTTTGCAAGCGTTTGGTGGCTTCTTACGGTGTTAATGTGGCTCCGTCGGTGCTGATTAACGAAGGGGAAAAATACGATGCCGATGCAATCATCAAACAGTTGGGCTTGCCTTTGTTTGTTAAACCCACCTGCAATGGTTCAAGCGTGGGTGTAACCAAGGTGAAGACTGCTGAGGATCTTGTTCCTGCCATTTATACGGCGAGGGCCGCTGGTCGGCAGGTGATGTGCGAGAAGTTTGTTGACGGACGTGAGTTCGGCTGCGGTGCCATGAGTTTCAAAGGCAAGCTGATGGTCTTCCCGCTCACTGAGATTTGTAGCAAGAACGAATTTTTCGACTATGAGGCCAAATACACGGCAGGCAAATGCGATGAAGTGACCCCAGCCCAAGTGGATGAGGAAATTGAAATGGAACTCAAGTCCACGACGGCTATGTTGTATGAAAAGCTGGAGTGTAAGGGCTTTGTGCGGATGGATTATATTGTCAGCGACGAAGGCGCTTTCTTCATCGAAGCCAATATTGTTCCTGGCATGTCGGAAGCGAGTATCATCCCTGCACAAGCACGTTGTTTCGGGCTTTCACTCGAGAAGTTGTTTGGAATGGCAATAGAGGACGCTTTGATGAGGTGAAAATTGAAAGGTGAAAGGTGAAAGGTGAAAGGTTATTCCTTTCGAAGAACAACCACCTTTCACCTTTCACCTCTAACCTTTCACCTTAAACAGTGAGTATGTCTTTTGACTTGAGCTCGGTCATCTCATCAATTCTTTTGATGTATTTGTCCGTGAGCTTCTGGATCTCTTCTTGAAGGAGTTTGGACTCGTCTTCCGAGATGGTGTCCTTCTCGAGTTTCTTGGCTTCATCGTTAGCTCCGCGACGGATGTTGCGGATGCCCACCTTGGCGTCCTCAGCGGCAGTCTTGGTGCGTTTGACGAGCTCACGACGACGTTCCTCGGTCAACGGCGGGACGGAGATTCGCAGCAGCTCGCCATTGTTCATTGGGTTGAATCCCAAGTTGGCATTCAGGATGGCCTTGGCGATGTTGCCGAGTGCGCTCTTGTCGAAAGGAACAACCACAATCATGCGGGCATCGGGGCAGCCGATGTTAGCGGTCTGCTCGATGGGCACAGTGGCACCATAATAGTCAACCATAACGCCGTTCAGCATTGCTGGACTGGCTTTTCCTGCTCTGATGCCCTGGAACTCATGGTCCAGATGCTTGATGGTGTTGTCCATGCTCTCAGAGGCTTCATCTAATACAAATTGAGATTCGTCGGTCATATGTCATAAGAATTTGTGAGCAAAAATAAGGAAATGTTGAGATAATCTGCGTCTTTAATCAAAAAAAATCATAAGGGCTGGTATAAGCCAGTGAGTCTTGAGTCAAAATCCGTACAATAGTAATCCATTCTCTTTACAATCATCGTGCCGTGGTTTTGATTCCACAGGTAAGTCTTGATGACTGTGCCATGGACGGGAAACTTTTTCTCGTCGAAGCGTATGGCGTTAACCATGAGGTTGGTTCCGGGATACAAGGTCCCATTTGCTTCGCTGTTGCCTTGCCAAAGCAGGACTGAGTCGGTCTCCCGGTCGCGCACTTCCATGACCAAGACGCAATGGATGGTGTCGATGGCCTGGATGGTGGCCGCGATTCCTAACAAGTCGGTGCTGGCATCAAGGGAGTCGCCTTGGATGAGTTGACTGGCACCCCATTCCATGTTGACGAATCGGAAGGGTTCCTCTGTCAGAGGATGAAGCAGAGGAGTGGCACCGGCAATGGAGTCGCGCGACAAGCTGAGGTAACGCGAAGTGAACCAAGTGTCTTTCTTGACTAGCCAGGGATAATGGGCAACGGCCTGGGTCTCCCAAATGGGGGGAGCGTAGTCGGTCCAGCCGAATCCAAGCATGTTGCTCTCGCCTTCATCCAGCCATTGCCGCAAGTCGGACACATCGTTGGTGTAGTCGAAGATGGCGCGGTTGTCAACTCCCGTTTTCGACTGATAGTAATCGGGAACATAAGAGGACTCGGAGACCGTGGCGAAGCGGATGTCGCCGAGGCTGTCGTTGTCCTGCTCCATCCGAGCGGCTATCTGGTCGTAACCTTGGTGATACATCAGGTCGAAATGGCGACGGTTGACGATGAGTGTGCTGGTGCCGATGAATAGGATGGCTGCGATAACGATGGCGGTTTGAGTCATCGTCATCGTGTTGTTGCGGTGGAACGAAAAGAGGACTAGGACTAGGAAGGGGAAGCTGAAGAGCAGGGTGCTGAACTGTATGATGGGTTCACGAAGTAGCGAATACACGAAAGCCATGGCAAACACGATGACGAACCAAGCCACGCCAGCCCAGCGGATGGGATGCTTGCGTTTCTCATATTTCCCCAAGATGAAAGGAAGGATGATGATAAAACCCACAACAAACATGAAGAGTGGGGCGTAGTTCATCGTGTACTGTAAGAAGTCGGTGAGAAGACTCGCTTCAGGTCGTGCCAGCCAGCCTCCGATGCCACCGTTGACAAAGGTCTGCTGGTAGAATACCGGGAAATGCGGTGCATAAAGAATGAGCGCGCCAAGACCGCTAAGCCAATAAGCTTTACGGCGTTCTTTCTTGAGGAAAAACAAGCCGGTGAGGAAGATGAGCCCAGCCTGAGCGGTGGAGAAATTGTGCGCCAAAGCTGCAAGCCAAGCGGTGACGGCGAAGCCTATGCAGGTGCCCACGGTGGGTTTCTTGGTGTCAAACAAGATCTTGTTCCAGAAATAGGTCATGAACAACACGAAGAACAAACCGGGCGCATAGGGGCGAGCCAACTGGCTGTAGAACACCGTGAGTTGGCTGACGGCAAAGAAAGCCGCACCGAGCAAGCCCACCTTGCGGTTGAACCATTGCTTGCCGATGAGATAGATCAGATAGATGGATCCGATGCCCATCAAGGCAAAGGGCAACTTTACCCAGAACTCGTTCCAACCCACAATCTTGGTCCAATAATACAGGAAGACTTGCACGCCTGCAGGATGGGAGTCGGTCGTGCTGACCCCGTACTGGATCAGGTCATGGAAATTGTCGAATTGAAGCCTAAACAAGGCACTGAACTCATCGTGCATAAAAGGCACCTGTCCCAGTTTCCACAGCCGGAGCAGGGCAGCCACAAGTAGGATTACACCCAACAAGATGTAATCCAACTTGAGGCTGGTCTTGTTTCTTACCGTTCTCAGATGATGTTTTCTCATCTTTCACCTTTCAATTTTTACCTTTCATCTTGTCACTAACGTGCCAATATGTTCTCCTTGGAGCACCTTGAGCAGGTTTCCCCGAGTGTTCATGTCGAACACATACATAGGCATGTTGTTTTCCTTGCACATCGTGAAGGCAGTCATGTCCATCACCTTGAGGTTGCGGCTGTAGGCTTCGTCGTAGGTGATATGGCTGAATTTGGTTGCTGTCGGGTCCTTCTCGGGGTCGGCGGTATAAATGCCATCTACTCGAGTGCCTTTCAGGATGATGTCAGCCTTGATTTCAACGGCACGGAGGGCGCTGCCGGTGTCGGTGGTGAAGAAGGGATTGCCCGTGCCGGCACCCATGATAACGATATGGCCTTCTTCAAGGAGACGGATGGCCTTGGCGCTACTCATGGTGTCGGCGATGCGGTCGATGTAGAGGCCGGAAAGCAGAGTGGCTTTTTGGCCTTTGCCTTGTAGCGTAGATTGCATGGCCATCGAGTTGATGACGGTGGCCAACATGCCCATGTAGTCACCTTGGATGCGGTCCATGCCTTGAGAGGCTCCTTGAAGTCCACGGAAGATGTTGCCTCCACCAATGACGATACCGATCTGTACGCCTGTCTTGGCGGCTTCGATGATCTCGTCGGCATATTCGTTCAAACGTTGCGGGTCGATGCCATATTGCTGGCTGCCCATCAGGGCTTCGCCGCTTAACTTTAATAAAACTCGAGAATATTTCATAGTTGTTCAGTTGTTCAGTTGATCAGTTAATAGTTTTTAGTTGTTTTCGTCGGTGATTTTTGCTCGTTTTGAATCCCAGATCATATAGACGATGATGGCGATATACATAATCAAGGCGATGAGGCCTGACAACGGGGTCTCGTTGAAGAATCCACCATCGGAGGTACGGGCCATCATATCGACATTGGCAAACCTCAGGATGGCGCTGACCACGCCCATGAGGGCGCCGCCGGCGATGAAGCCCGAGGCGATGAGGGTGCCGCGATTGTAACGGGCGTCGTTGAGTTGCTTGTCCTTGCTGCGTGAGCTGACAAACCACGAGATGGCACCACCGATCAACAGCGGGATGTTGAGGTCGATGGGAATGAACATACCCAAGGCAAAGGGCAGAGCCGGAACCTTGCAGAAGTTCAAGATCAAGGCGATGCCTGCACCGATACCATAGAGCAACCAGGGGGCGTTGCCTCCCGACATCATTGGCTCAATGACGGCACTCATGGCGTTGGCCTGAGGCGCCACCAAAGCGCCATCCCCCACAAAGCCGTAGGCCTTGTTAAGGACCATGATGACTCCCGCAACGGTGGCAGCAGCGACCGCCACACCGATGAACTTCCATATCTCTTGCTTCTTCGGCGTCGTGCCAATCCAATAGCCCACCTTCAAGTCGGTGATGAAAGCGCCTGCCACAGCCAAGGCCGTGCACACCACGCCTCCGATGATCAAGGTAGCACTCATGCCTTGAGGCCCCGTGAGTCCGGCAGCGACCATCACGATGGAAGCTAGGATCAAGGTCATCAAGGTCATGCCGCTCACCGGGTTGCTGCCCACGATGGCGATGGCATTGGCGGCGACAGTGGTGAACAGGAAAGCGATGACGGCCACGACGAGGATGCCGATGAGAGCGTGCCATATGTTATGGACGACGAAGAGCCAGAAGAACAGGAAAGTGATGATGAGTACAGCCACGATGCCGATGACCACGAACTTCATCGGAATATCCTGCTGCGTGCGCTCGACGACTTCCTTCGGCCCTTTCTTGCCCTTGAACTCGTTGGCAGCGAGGCTCACCGACGACTTGATGACACCCCACGACTTGATGATCGAGATGATGCCAGCCATGGCGATGCCGCCGATGCCGATATGGCGAGCATAGTCCTTGAAGATTTGCTCAGGCGCCATATCACCAAGGGTGAGGCTGACCCCGGTGTTCATCAAGTCGATGATTTGGTCGCCCCAGATAAGGTTCATGCCCGGGATGATGATAAACCACACCAGCATGGAGCCGCAGCAAATGATGAAAGCGTATTTCAGTCCGATGATATAACCCAAGCCTAGAACGGCAGCACCTGTGTTTATCTTGAACATCAGCTTGGCTTTGTCGGCCACGGCTGCGCCCCATCCCATCATACGGGTGGTGATGGTCTCAGACCACCATCCGAAAGTGGATACGATGAAATCATACAAACCGCCGATCAAGCCGCTGACGACCAGCAAGAGGGAGTCCTTGCCCTTCTTCTGTCCGCTGACCAACACTTGAGTGGTGGCCGTGGCTTCCGGGAAGGGGAACTTGCCGTGCTGTTCTTTCACGAAGTACTTGCGGAAGGGGATGAGGAACAAGATGCCCAAGATGCCGCCCAACAACGAGGCGATGAACACCTGCCAGAAGTTGATCTCAATCTGGTAGCCCTTGCCTTGCAAGATGTACAGGGCGGGTAGGGTGAAGATGGCTCCTGCCACCACGCCGCCAGAGCAGCCGCCAATGCTTTGGATGATGACATTTTGCGACAAAGCATCGTTTTTGCGAGCCAGTCCCGTGAGTCCGATGGCGATGATGGCGATGGGAATGGCGGCCTCAAACACCTGGCCAACCTTCAAGCCAAGATAGGCTGCGGCAGCAGAAAACAGAATGGTCATCACCAGTCCTATGCAGACGGACCAAACTGTAACTTCTTGATACTTTTTGTTTTTCGAGAGTATGGGTTCGTACTCTTCGCCCGGCTTCAGCTCTCGCTGCGCGTTCTCGGGCAGTTTGAATTGGTCGTTTTCCATAGTTGGATGGTTTATTTCAATAATAACCCACAAAGTTAAGTAAAAAATGGTACCGACTCTCTTATTAGGAAAAAAATGACAAATTGTAAGAATCAGATTGATTGCAATAGGGCGTTCCCGATACTGCATTCCAGGCATCGTTTTCGTCTGCAGTACTGGTTGTAAAGATGCAACAAAGCCTGCGACTGCATGGCGTTGTTGGCGTTCATTCCTATGGCGGTGAAATGCCGGATGACCGTGTTGTCTTCAGCACTGATCTCTTCTAGGAAACGCAGTGCCTTTTCGCAGTAGGACGGATCTTTGTGGAATTGTCCGTAACAGAACAGCAGGGGAATGACGGCGTTGATCATCAACACATCGGCAGAGCCTTCGCCTATATGTTTCGGCTTGAATGGCCCTTCGACGTTGAAACGGTAATGCGTATCCCAATAGGAGGAGGCTTCCACGTCAAACAACAGTTTGGCATCAGCTATGCTTTTTGCCTCTTTGAACTTTGAAAACAGGCAGCCGTTTTGATGGATCATCTGTGCAAGTTGCGCCAGCCGTATGGTGGGGAAATTCACCGGACGCATTCTCAGCAATCTCCATCTTTCAACGGGCATGGTCAATAGGTTGAACTTGGATCGCAACACGGCGAATTCCCGTTTCAGCAGCAATGGATATTCTTCATCGCTCTCCATGTCGAGAAAACCTGCACATCCCAACAGCATGGCTTCCAATTGGGTGAGGTTGTCGGCATGCTTCAGCAGGGGTTTTAGGGGCAATAGCGTGGCTAGTGTTTCGAAGGCCTCGCTGTTGACTTTCATGCCGAAGTAACGTAGCATGAGCTGATAAAAAGTGCTTTCCCAATCGAATTTGTTCGAAATCAGGATCCTCGATGCTGCCTCAGCTTTCTGTTCCAATCGTTCAACGGCCATGCGTTCCAGCCAAGTGTTTTTAGTGAACGGCTGAACCTGTCGCAACTGTCGCTCACAGGCGATCCAATGCTGCGACATCATAAACTTTTCATAGCGACAGTATAGCGATGCATCGAAATGCCCTTTCAGTTCCAATACTGGGATGTCGTTTACCTTGGTGTCGTCTTCATAAACCACGTGGAGCACAACGTTGGCGTAGGCTTTGTCGTGTTGATGTCCATGTCGGTTCCAGTCGGAGGTGCTGACGTGAATCTCCACATGACCCGCCCACAGCTGTCCTCCAATCTCTACCCAGGCTTTCAGGTAATCGGGACCGGAATTGAGGTTTCGATAGCCTGGATTGATTATCCTTATCGGTTGATTTGTAGTGGTTTGCAAGGACCCTCTAAGTAATCGGTTTTCCCAAAGATAGTACAAGAATTCTTCTTTCATGATGTATTTGTTTTGTTTTCAAAAGTGATGTAAAGATAAATATTAAAATGTTACACTAATAGAAAACAAAAAATTGGGGCGGACCCATAGGTCCGCCCCAACCATCAATATGAATTCTGTCGTTTATTACCTTATTTTGCGAAGCTCACGGCGCGGGTCTCACGGATCACGGTGATCTTGATCTGGCCTGGATAGGTCATCTCATTTTGGATCTGCTTCGAGAGGTCGTAGGCGATGCGGTCGGCGTCTTGGTCGGAGACCTTGTCGGCGCCCACAATGACGCGCAGTTCGCGGCCGGCTTGGATGGCGTAGGTCTTCACCACGCCAGGATAGCTCATGGCCATCTCTTCCAGCTTGTTGAGGCGTTGGATGTAGGCTTCTACAACTTCGCGGCGGGCACCTGGACGAGCTCCGGAGATAGCGTCACACACTTGCACGATGGGAGCGATGAGGGTTTCCATCTCGATTTCGTCGTGGTGCGCACCGATGGCATTGCAGACGTCTGGTTTCTCCTTGAACTTCTCGGCTACCTTCATGCCCAAGATGGCGTGCGGCAACTCTTCTTCGTTCTCAGCCACCTTGCCAAGGTCGTGGAGCAGACCGGCGCGCTTGGCGGTCTTTGGATTCAATCCCAATTCAGCAGCCATGGTGGAGCTGAGCTTGGCGACTTCGATGGAGTGCTGGAGCAGGTTCTGACCATAGGAAGAACGATATTTCATTCGGCCGATCATCTTGATCAAGTCGGCGGCCATGTTGTGGATGCCGAGGTCGATGACAGTGCGTTTACCAGTCTCGATGATTTCTTGTTCCACTTGCTTTTCCACTTTGTGGACCACCTCTTCAATACGTGCGGGGTGGATGCGTCCGTCGGTGACCAGTTTTTGGAGCGACAGGCGGGCGATTTCACGGCGGATCGGGTCGAAGCCGGAGAGCAGGATGGCGTCAGGGCTGTCGTCGATGATGATCTCGACTCCGGTAAGGGACTCCAAGGCGCGGATGTTGCGTCCTTCACGACCGATGATGCGACCTTTGATCTCGTCGTTTTCGATGTTGAACACGCTGACGGTATTCTCGATGGCCGTTTCGGCTGCAGTGCGTTGAATGGTCTCGAGGACCACTTTCTTGGCCACTTGGTTGGCACTCATCTTGGCGTCTTCAGTGATCTCTTTGACATACACCATGGCTTCGGCTTTGGCGTCGTCTTTTATAAGCTCGATGAGCTGTTCTTTTGCGTCTTTGGCCGACAGACCGGAGATGGTCTCCAACTTCTTCGACTCCTCTTCATAAATATGGTCGAGTTCGGCTTTGCGTTTGTTGATGGCCTCTTGCTGGTTGCTGACGTTTTGCTGCATGGTCTGGATTTCCTTGGTCTTGCGCTGGATTTCCTCCATCTTCTGGTTGGCCTGTTGCTGCATCTGGTTGACTTTGTTCTCGGTCTTCTGCAGTTCGCGTTTGCGTTCGTTGCAAGCCTTCTCGTGTTCGTCTTTCATCTGAAGGAATTTCTCCTTGGCTTGGAGGATGCGTTCTTTCTTGATGACCTCAGCTTTTTCTTTGGCCTCTTCCAGGTAGGCGTCGGCTTCCTTGGTCACGGCTTTCTTTAGCAGCGTGGCCGTAATGAAATATCCTATGGCAAGCCCCACGAGGAGTGCCGCTATTGGGATGATAATGGTTAGAGTGGTGTTGAGTAATAACATTTTACCTCTGTTTTACTCGGATGCATCTGAGGAGAGAAAAAAAGAATCTGTCTGCCCTGAGGGATAAGAGTAAACCCCTAAAGATACGCTTATGGCTTCCGCGTTGCGCAAACGTCCACCGGCACCAAAGTGCTCCCTCGAAAGGGATGAGGCCTGTTTTTACAAGACACGAGTAAACCGAATTTTTGTTAATTTTATGTTGAGTTTACCTGATGCGTTCGGGCAGACAGAATCATATTTTCAAAGAACAACTATAATTGTTCGCTCAGCAAGGAGTCCAAATCGTTGAGCTTCTGTTCCAAATTCTGATCACGATAGGCAAGTTCCGACTCATATTTCACTGAGGAAGTGGCGAACTGTAACGCCGTCATCGAAAGCAAGTCTTGCATGTCCTTGAACGAATAGTGCTTCGAGTACGACTTCACCCTGTCGTTAATCAAAGCCGCCGCCTTGCGGACCTTCTCTTCGTCAGCTCGGGTCACAGTCAACTTGTATGACCTGTCGGCAATAACAATGTTGATTGCAATCTCTTCCATCTTCCTGACCCTCTATCTTTACTTACTCTTTCGTGTTCAAAATCGAAACGCACTGATCAATATCCTTTATCAGCTCCCTGATGAGCTTTCTTCCTTCTTTTATCTCTTCCTCGTTGTTACCGAGTGCGTTAACAATTGTGTTTTTATTTATTTTATCATGCAACTCCTGGCTCGTTTGAACCAACGCCTCGTTTTGTTCGCGCAGCATCCTGTTCTCACTCGCCAATCGTCTGTTCTCTTCCTTGAGCTGTTGCTGGACACCAATGAGTTTCCTCAGCTTGACCTCTATTTCGGACAATATGATGCTCGTGTCAGCCATCGGTTTTCAGACTTGGAATTGTGCCACAAAAATACAAATTTTTAGGCATTTCTCGACACCTTTTTTTAAAAAAAACATCGACTTTGTATAAATAGTTGATAATCAGATAAATAAAATAATTTCATAACAATTCATTGATTAATAATAATTCTTACCTTTACCGAAAAATTTTTGCGATGCGTTTTAAATACCTCATGATCATGCTTGCCGCTCTCGCCGGAACCGCGTGTTCCCCGACTGAAATCTCACTGACGTTTATTGAGACTACCGATACCCATGGGTCTTTTGTGGAATTTGCCAACGATGCCGCTGTGTTGAAGCAGCTTCGTGCCAGTCTTGGCGACCACTTGATCTTACTTGATAATGGAGATGACCTTCAAGGCACACCTTATCAGTATCTTTCAAATAAAGACGCCGAGCATCCCAACTTGACTTCCGCTTTTTTGAATTATTTTCCCTATGATGTGATCTGTGTGGGCAATCACGATATCGAAGCTGGAAAGACCGTTTTCGATCGTCTTTATTCGGAGGTGAAGATGCCAGTGGTGTGTGCCAATGTCATCGACGAGGCCACTGGGAAGCCGTATTTTAAGCCTTATGCCGTCTTGAACCGTGATGGCTTCAAGATTGTGGTCTTGGGTCTTCTCACACCCTATGTCGTCACCTGGGTTCCCGAGCGTCTCCGTCCGGGCTTGCGTTTCGAGGCGTCGGAATCCGCTGCCGCCTTTTGGGTGAAACAGATTCAGGAGAAGGAACACCCCGACCTTTTGGTGGGCTTGTTCCATTCGGGATGGGAACCTCAGGAACAGAACCTGCCGGAAGATTCTCCGTTGGGACGGGAAAACGCCACCAAGTGGATAGCCGAAAATGTTCCGGGATTCGATCTCATTTTCTACGGACATGACCATCGGGCCCGTGCCGAAAAGGTGGTCAACATTGAAGGCGATACGGTGTGTGTGCTGAACTCGGGCTGCAGAGGCGCTGGTCTGGCCAATGCTGAAGTGAAGCTCTCGCGAAAGGCTGCTCCGCAAATACAGATAGGGCTGATTCCCACCCTGGACCAAGAAGCCGATGCTGACTTTATGGCGATGGTACAACCTTATATCGACCGTGCCGAGACCTATCAAAACACCGAGGTGGCTGAGTTGCCTGTTAACATCAGCACAGATGAGATGCAGCATGGATCCTGCCTCTGGGTTGATGAGATTCACCGCTGCCAGTTCGACATCGTGGAATCGTTGGGCATGCCTGCGGATATCTCTTTTGCTGCACCTCTCTCAGGAGGCAAGTCTTTGGAAGCTGGTATGCTTAAAGTGAAGGATTTCTTTGTTTGGTATCCTTTCGAAAACTCATTGGCGGTGATGGAGATGACTGGCCGCGACATCAAGTCCCATCTGGAGTATTCTTATCAGATGCGCAGCACCATATATAATTATGATTGTGCCGCGGGCATCCGTTATGCGATTGACTCGAAGAAACCTTTCGGCGAGCGGGTCACTGTCTTCAGCATGGCTGACGGGACTCCTTTCTCTTTGGACAGCACCTACCGTGTGGTGTTGAACTCCTATCGTTCGATGGGGGGTGGCAACCATTTCGTGAATGGCATGGGCTGGTCGCAGGAGGAGATTGCGAAACACCGGATCTGGAACAGCGAAGAGGATCTCCGTACCTTATTCATCCAGTGGGCCCGTGAAAAGGGTACACTCGACGCAGCCCCTCTCAACAACTGGAAAATCTCCTGATTCCAATTCTCTACCGAGCTTTAAGCCCTATCGGGCTATCTCTAAATTCTAAATTCTAAATTCTAAATTCTTACTCTCGCCATTCCTTAATATACGACATGAACTCGTTCCGGACTCGGAGGTCGGACTTGAACACGCCGGTAAGGTAGGTGGAAATCATGTAGCCTTCTTTGCGTGCGCCGCGGCTTTCCTTGCACATGTGTCGGCCTTTCATCATGAGGGCCATGCCTCGTGGTGGGTATTCCTCGCCCAGTGCCTCGGTGAGGATCTCGACGACTTCTTGCACCAGCCGTTCCTGCACTTGTAACTTGGCAGAACAATAATCGACCACGCGTCCGATCTTAGAAAGGCCTAAGATGCGTCCTTTCTTGTTGGGGATGTAAGCGAACCAGTATTCTCCGAAAAAGGTGCGGCAATGGTGTTCGCAGACCGAATAAAACGATCCGTTGTCGATGACCATGTTGTCGTAAATGATGCCGTCTTGCCCGTTGGGGAAAGTGGTGATGACGGGCTTCTCGTTGGGGTTGTAGCCGCGAAACATCTCCTTGAACATCCGCAGCATACGGTCAGGCGTTGCCTGGAGTCCGACGCGGTTGGGGTCGTCTCCGATATATTCAAGCAATTCGCGGATGTCTTGCTTGGCTTGCTCTTCAGTAATCATTCTTATTTCTTCACAATGAATTTTTCGGTCTTCAACACTTCGTCATTGACGATGAAGCTGCAGAAGTAGATGCCAGGCTGCATGTCGCTCAAGTCGAAGTTGACTTTGCTTTGTGAAGCATTGACCACCATTGACTTGACCTCTTGTCCCAAGAGGTTGTAAACCACTGCATTGACGATGCCGTTGCCTCTAAGGTCGAAACTCACTTGGGTTGAGGCTGGGTTAGGATAGGCATGTCCGAAGTCGATGCTGTTTTCGGCAATCTCAGTGGCATTGTAGGCAAACCATACCTCGACGCAGACCTTGTCGTCAGGGTCACTGGTAGTATAAGCGTAGTATTTGATGATGGTGGTGCCGGGAAGGCATGCATCAGGGTCGCCAGAATAGGTGGGGTCCACCTGATAGTGGAAGGAGAGCGCACCGTCAGCGGAGACGCTGTTGGGCTCCATAGGTACTGGAGGACGGCTAGTAAAGACGTCTGGGCCAAAGCATTGACCCCAGCAGAAACTGTTCTCTGTTCCTTCTACCACTTTGATGAGCTCTTTCTCCACTGTGACTTCCACGGCTTGGTCGGAGAGGTTGTGAATGTTCATTTCAAGGACCATCTCACCAATGGCACTTGGAGCTTCCTCAAAAATGATCTTATCGTTATTAGCCAATGCAGCGCCTTGGTACTCGAACTGCAAGGTCTGAGCTGAAACATAACCGACAAATGCGGTTAAAGCGATGAAAAGTAAAGATTTTCTTAACATGGTTGTATTCTTTTTTTAATATTCCTCTATTATTGTCCAATAAGATTGCAAAGTTGCAAAAATTATTCCATACTTCGCAAGAAAAAGATTTACTTTTGCCAAAAATTTTTGTCGTGCAAGCTATTTTTCTGAAACAAGTCGATTCAACCAACGCTTTTATGCTCGAAATGTCCGAAGATGAGCGTGTTGGCAAGGTGGTTTGGGCAGCGTCGCAGACGGCAGGGAAGGGCATGGCCACCAATGTATGGGAGAGTGCCCCTGGCCTTAATCTTACCTTTAGCATGGGCCTCGACTTGTCGTTCATGAAAGCCGCTGACCAATTTTTGTTGTCGCAAGCCGTGCCGTTGGGTTTACTTGACGTTCTTGATGATTTGTTGCCTCCAGCTCCGCTGAAGTTGAAGTGGCCCAATGACCTCTACTTCGACCATCGCAAGCTTTGTGGCATCCTCATCAACAGCACCATCCATGGTTTGGATATGGGCGTCTCCGTCGTTGGGGTCGGTTTGAATGTCAACCAAACACAATTTCAGGATTGGCCCACGAATCCCATCTCCATGAAAATGATTTTAAACCACGAAATCGAATTGGAATCCCTGCTTGCACAGTTGGTCGTTGCCATAGAAAAGCGTGTCCATCAGTTGAAAACCGATGAGGGCATCATAACCATCAAAAATGAATATTTGAAACGTTTGTATCGTTACCACACTTGGGCCGAATATGAAGTGTCGGGCACCAAGGTCCGTCGTTACATTATCGGCATCGACCCCTTCGGCCGCCTCCAAACCCTGGATGAATCATCCGTTCCCCACACCTACGACCTCAAGGAGATCCGTTTTCTCTGACATTCAATGATCAAATTTCCCTGACCATGCCTGTGGGTCCTTACGCCATTCCAGAAGCGATTGCTGATCGGCCTCGGTGATGTAATTCTCCTCGATGGCCTTGTGAATTAGGGTCTCGTAGTTGGTCAAGGTGAACAGCGGGCAGTTCTTGGCCTTGAAGTTCTCGTCGGCTGAGGGCAGCTGGTAGGTGAAGATGGCCAACATGCCTTTGACGTTGGCACCTGCCTCACGCAAAGCGTCAACGGCGAGAAGACTCGACTTGCCCGTGGAGACCAGGTCTTCGATGACGATGACCGACTGACCTGACTCGATGACACCTTCGATTTGGTTTTGCATGCCATGCGACTTCTTTTCGGAACGCACATAGGCGAAGGGGAGTCCAAGCTCTTGAGCCACCAATGCACCTTGAGCGATGCCTCCAGTAGCAACACCGGCAATGACATCGGGCTTGCCGTAATGTTGCATGAGCTGCTCGACAAACTGTTGCCGGATGAAGGTCCTGACCATAGGATAGGATAAGGTGACCCTGTTGTCGCAATAAATTGGACTATGCAGGCCTGAAGCCCAGGTGAAAGGGTTCTGTGGACTGAGTTTTACGGCTTTTATTTGCAAAAGATGCGTCGCCAACATCAATGCGGAATCGTCATATTTCATAAAATGTCTATTTTTGCAGTTGAATTCACTAGTGTAATTCTGCTACAAATGTACAAGATTTTCTATGAACAACGTGCATTGATTTTTCCAAATATTGAGGAAAAAAACTTGAGTTTGGACGTAACTTCCCAACAATTAGCCTCTTATGAGGTGGAAAAAATTCATAATTTTTTTCGTCAATGGTTAGTGGCGCCCATTCATGAGGATGTGGTCATCGACGGCATCGACCCCGATGTCTTGTCGGCTGCCCTTTGCCGCACCTTTGTGTTGGCCCCTGCCGCAGGCGGTGTGGTCGTTAAAGACGGGTGTATGGCGGCCATTGAGCGTCATGGCATCCCCGACCTCCCCAAGGGTCACGTCGAAGAAGGCGAAGATACTGCAACCGCCGCATTGCGTGAGGTGGAGGAGGAGACCGGTCTGCAGGGCCTGCGCATCGTGAAACCTTTGCCCTCGTCGTGGCATTGCTATCTCTATGGCGACGAGTGGCGGCTGAAGCAGACCTCGTGGTTCCTTATGGAGTCTGACGACGACACCCATCTGCAACCTCAAGTGGAAGAAGGAATCACCGAGGTGGTCTTCCTTAGTGAATATGACTTGGAGTGGTTTCTCAAAAACACTTACCGCTCCATCGCCGAAACCTTATCCCCCCTCTTGCCTGTATTGTTAACTGAACAACTGACCAACTGATCAACTGAATAACTATGAAAAGAATTGCCGTTTTCCCAGGATCTTTTGATCCGATCACCTTGGGCCACCGCTCTATCGTGTTGCGCGCCCTGCCTATGTTCGATGTCATCTATGTGGCTGTGGGTGTCAACATGGAGAAACGAACCACCTTCTCGCTCGAGAATCGTATCAAATGGGCCAAGGACGTCTTCGCCAACTATCCCAACGTGGAGGTGGTCAGCTATGATGGCCTCACCGCCGATTTCTGCAAAAAAGTAGGGGCTGGGTTCATCATCCGTGGACTCCGCAGTGGGAGCGACTTTGAGTACGAGAACATGATTTGTCACGCCAACAAACGACTGCATCCGGAACTCGAGACCGTGTTTTTGCTCACCGAGAGTGAACTCGTTGGAGTTAGCTCGAGCGTGGTCCGCGACATTTACAAAAACGGTGGCGATACTTCTAAGTTTGTGCCGAAGGAAGTGGTTCTTGGAATTGAGAATTGAGAGATGAGAAATGCGATTTTGGTGCTGCTGTTGTTTCCGCTTCTGGCAGTCGCTTCTGGCAATGAGGTTACGGTATCAGGTCGTGTCAACAAGACGAACACTTTGATCCGTCTCTTGGCTTGCGATGACCTTCTCAACATGCACGAGGTGGAACTGGCTCAGACCTATTCCGATGCCCAGGGATTCTTTCTTCTGGAGGGTTCGTTGAACCAGACTTCACCTGCCCGCATCGCAGTGGGTCTGGAGAGCGTCGATCTGTACCTTACCCCAGGCGCCTCCTACGAGGTCGTCATCACCGTCCCCGACATCGATCCAGGTGCCTCTTATTTCGAGCGAAAAGCTCCGATGATTAAGGTTAAAACGGCTACAGACAAAGGGGTCTATCGACAGATCGTCATCTCTGAACAGATTGTGAATAGTTATGTGTTGGAGTATTTCGATGCCATCTATCGGAGACGGCAATACCGATACCTCGACTCCATCCAGGCAACCATCGATGCTGAACTTGACATCCGCGACGATTATGTGAAACAGCACAATACTTATAAATTAGCCTCCGTTCAAATGGCCTTGAATGCCGATGGAGGCAAGAAGGTCATTGGTGAATTGTATGACGGAAAGCCTGTGCTGTATTTGTGTCAGACCTATATGGATCTTTTCAAAGACCTGTTTGTCAACAAGTTCTATCAATCACCTTACGACATGGGCGTTTTTGAAGAGGCTTTTTGGAATAGCACCGAGGGGTTTAGGAAGTATCTCATGAGTGACCCGTTCATGGAGCGTAACCCTCGTTTGGCGGAGATGATCATCATCTATAATCTGAGGACGATGTATTATGAGCAGTCGAAGCTTCGCAAAGCCATCAGAGCCCATCTGAAATCGTTGGGAGAGAAGACCGCATATCCGGAGACCAGGGCGATGGTTCAGCATCTCTTTGCCGAGCTCGATCGCTTTGCTCCTGGTGCTGAGGCTGTCGATTTTGAATTGCAGTCGGCAACAGGCGAGTCTATCAAATTGTCTGATTACAAGGATACTTATGTGGTACTCCAGTTTGTTGAGGGTGGCTCGGCAACCGTTGATCACCAGTTCGAGGCCCTTGCTGATTTGCACCACCAATGGCAGGATAGCGTACAGTTGATTACGGTGACGACCAAAGACCAGCTTGAGGCGCACCGCAAACGTTTCGCTGATCATCATTATGATTGGCCATTGCTCAATCTGGGCAACGACATCCTTTTGTTAGAACGTTACGAGGTCCATACCTTCCCTGAGTATTTTGTCATCCAACCCCAGACCAAAATTGGCGTTGCCCCCGCTTCCGCCCCCGACCGTTTTCTTGAAGAACAGGTCAGAGGGCTGTTTTCGGGAACGGAATCCTCCAAAACTAAACGAAAGTAATCAAGAGGTTGGCCAAAAAATTCCATATCGCCGCCACGAGGATGGCGAAGCATTTGCTCAGGTAGAAATGCATCTTGGCTTTTTCGGTCAAGAGATATAGGATGAGCGAGTTGATTCCTAGTCCGACTAAAGAAACCGCAATAAATGTCAGGTATTCCTTCCAAGCCAAAGGACTTGAGCTTTGGTAAGTCCAAAACTTGTTTAAGAAAAAGCAAAGCGTTGCCGACAGGGAGAATCCGATGGCGTTGCTGACGAATTTGTTGACTTTCAAGATTTCCTTGAAAAGATAGGTGAACCCGAAATCCACAACGGCACCCAAGGCTCCTACCGCGGAGAATCGAACGATTTTTCCGATCAAGCCAATGTCAAACCACATCTTTTTTCGACAAAATTAAGATTTATTTTGACAAATGGCGTAAATTTGCCTCGTAACTTCATGTTTGAACAAAAGAATGGCCCAATTTCATAAAGAGTTTAGTGTAGCAGTGTTGATCCCGTGTTACAACGAGGCTTCTTCCATCGCATCTGTGGTGTCTGATTTCAAGAAGGCTTTGCCTGGGGCGGTGATTTATGTTTATGACAATAATTCGACCGACGATACTGCGAGAATCGCCGCTGAGGCAGGGGCCATTGTCAGGAGAGAACCCAGGCAAGGCAAAGGGAATGTGGTGAGGCGTATGTTCCGTGAGATCGATGCCGACTGTTACCTCATGGTTGATGGCGATGGCACTTATCCAGCCGAGTCTGCTCAAGACTTGATCCGGCCTGTTTTGGAAGCCCAAGCAGATATGGTCATTGGCGACCGCCTCTCCACCACGTATTTCTCTGAAAACAAGCGTCCTCTCCATAATACTGGCAACAGACTGGTGCGTGGGCTCATCAATCGTCTGTGGCATGTCAACATCCACGACATCATGACGGGTTACCGCGCTTTCAGCAGAAAGTTTGTAAAGCTCTTCCCGGTGATGTCGGAAGGCTTCGAGATTGAGACGGAGATGACCATCCATGCCTTGGACAAGCGTTTTGTCATCGAAGAGATCCCCATCAACTATAGTGATCGAAAGGGAGGAGAGTCGAAGTTGAATACCCTGAGCGATGGTTTTAGGATCCTAAGAATCATATTCGCGCTGTTCAAGAACTATCGCCCCTTGTTGTTTTTTGGTATCTTGGCACTTCTGTTGATTGGCGTGTCGTTGGTGTTATTTGTTCCCGTGCTGATCGAGTATCTGAAAACAGGTCTTGTGCCACGTTTCCCCACCTTGATCACCTCGGGGTTCATGGCGGTTGCGGGACTGCTATCTCTCTTCACGGGCATCTTCCTCGATGTCATCATTAGCCATCATAGTAAAGAATACGAACTTAAACTTATCGCATTTGAAAATGAAAGCCATCCTTCGCTATAGTAAGGCCTTTATCATACTCATTGCCGCTTTTTTTGCCTTTGCCGTGTTGTCGTGCCTGCTCCCTTACAAGGGCATCAGAGCGCACATTGGCAAGTCGGCTTCAAGTTTTGATTCGGAGACGGTTTATCCGAAGGCCATCATCAACTTGAGGCAATGTCAGATGGACAATTTCACGGATGGCTTGATCATGAACATCAATTACAACGTTGATGCGCATCATCCCGTGCGTTCAGCCATGGCTGCCAATCGCTCGGTTGAGTATGGCAATGACTGGAATCAGCCAGGGTTGGTGCTTCGTATCGTTGAAGGCGAGCAATTGAAGACCAACCATTATTCGAGGTATTGGCATGGGAACTCTTTCCTGTTCCGTTTCTTTTTCCTCTTTTGGGATTTCAACACCATCCGCTGGGTGCTTTATATCATCAGCAGCTTGCTTTTTGTGATGCTGTTATGTGCCTACTATTTAAGAGCGGGACTGGTTAAAACATTGGTTCTGTCATCGGGATTTTTAGCTACCTGCGGCTTCGTGACACAGTTTTCCATGCAGTTTTTCCCCGTTTTGGCCCTGACCCTTATCGGGTGCCTCATCGTTATCAAACGTGATGAATCGAAACCTTTAGGGATGCTGTTTTTCGTTATCGGGGCACTCACCTGTTATTTCGATTTGCTGACGACGCCCTTGCTGACCTTGGGCATGCCTTTGGTCGTCATGCTGTCGCTGAATCAGGATGATTCGTTTGATTTAAAGCGTAATCTTTTCTTAATCATACAATTGGCTTTGTTGTGGGGGCTTGGTTTTGCCTTGACGTTTTTTGCAAAATGGGTGTTGGCGACGCTTATCTTAGGACAGGATGTCCTTGCCAATGCCTACGCAGTGGCGAAATATCGTGTAAATGCAGAGGACTTTACTCGTTGGGACGCTGTGTCGAAAAACTTCAACATGCTTCAACTTTGGATGATCGTGGTCGCAATGGCTGTCCTCCTGGTTCGCCTAGTGATACGACGCCATGCCTTCGAGGGTAAAAAAGCCCTGCTCCTTCTATTGGTTGGCTTGATGCCCTATGTTTGGTATTTCGTTTTATCCAACCATAGCTATGAGCATTGGTGGTTCACCTATCGATTGCAAACAATATCGGTGGTGTCGTTGCTCATGATACTCATGGGGAAGGAAAAGAAACCATTGAAATCCTGACTTTTTGACATATTTTTCTCTATTCAAAAGAAAAACACTACCTTTGCATGTTTTTTGTCTAACATAACATTCTTAATTCTAACTTCTATAATTCTTAATTCTGAAAATAAATGGGTTTCTTAAGTAAACTATTCGGCGACAAGGCCTCTCGTGACAACAAAGCCTTGCAGCCCATACTCCAAAAGACACTTGCCGCTTATAGCGAGATTGAAAAGCTGGACATCGACGCCATCCGTCACAAGACGGTGGAATTCAAGGAATACATCAAAAACCAGACTGCCGCTGAGGTTGCGGAGATCGCCGAGCTTAAAGCCCGTGTCGATGCCAATCCCGACATGGACCCCGACGAGAAAGAAAGGATCTATACTGAGGTGGACAAGGTGGAGAAACGCGAACTCGACAAAATCGAGGATGCCCTCAACGAGATCTTGCCTCAAGCTTTTGCCGTGGTGAAGGCCGCTGCCAAGTACTTCTTCGAACATGAGACCGTGGAAGTGACAGCCACCGACCTTGATCGCGAACTGGCCTCAAAATACGAGCATATCACCATTGAAGGCGACAAAGCCTACTATAAGAATTCGTGGATGGCTGGAGGCAACATGGTGACATGGGACATGGTCCACTACGACTGCCAGATCATCGGTGGTATCGTACTGCACCAGGGTAAGATCGCAGAGATGGCCACCGGTGAAGGTAAGACCCTCGTGGCTACCTTGCCAGTCTATCTTAACGCCCTCGCCGGAAAAGGTGTCCACGTGGTTACCGTCAACGACTACCTGGCCAAACGTGACTCGGAGTGGATGGGCGCCATGTACGAGTTCCTCGGTCTTACCGTTGATTGCATCGACAAGCATGAGCCCAACTCGGCTGCCCGTCGCAAGGCTTATATGGCCGATATCACCTACGGCACGAACAACGAGTTTGGTTTCGACTACTTGCGTGACAACATGACAGGCAACCCCGACGAGCTGGTGCAGCGCAAACACCACTACGCCATCGTGGACGAGGTGGACTCCGTGTTGATCGACGATGCCCGTACCCCGTTGATCATCAGTGGACCTACACCGCGCGGCGACTTGCAGGAGTTCGACCAACTGAAACCCGATGTTGTCCGTCTCTTTGATGCCCAAAAACGTTTGGTCACCACCATCCTTGCCGAAGCGAAGTCGATCCTGACCAACCCATCATCGACCGATGAACAAAAGAGCCACGGCGCAGACTTGCTGTTCCGCTCCTATCGTGGTCTGCCAAAGAATAATGCCTTGATCAAATTCCTCAGTGAAGAGGGTATGAAAACCCTCCTCCAAAAGACGGAAGGCTTCTACATGCAGAACCGTGGTGAGAATATGCATATCATCGACGATGAGTTGTACTTCGTTATCGATGAGAAACTGAATACCGTTGACCTTACGGAAAAGGGTATCGATGCCCTTTGCGCTGCCTATAATAATCCCGACTTCTTCGTGATGCCCGATGTGGGTGCTGAAATCGCCGAGTTGGAGCACTCCGACCTGAGCAATGACGAAAAGGTACTGCGCAAAGCCGAGCTGATGCGTAACTTCTCCGAGAAGTCGGAGCGCCTCCATACGGTACGCCAGCTGCTCAAAGCTTATACCTTGTTTGAGAAGGACAAAGACTATATCATCCAAGACAATAAAGTCAAGATCGTCGATGAGCAGACGGGTCGTGTGATGGAAGGCCGTCGTTGGAGCGATGGCTTGCACCAGGCTGTCGAAGCCAAGGAGAACGTAAAAGTGGAAGCTGCCACCCAGACCTACGCCACCATCACCCTCCAGAACTACTTCCGTATGTACCACAAGTTGGCCGGTATGACCGGTACCGCTGAGACGGAGGCCGGTGAGTTCTGGGACATCTACAAACTCGATGTGGTGGTCATCCCGACCAATCGTCCCATTGCCCGTATCGACCACGAAGACATGATCTATAAGACCAAGCGTGAGAAGTATAACGCCGTCATCGAAGAGATCCAACAACTGGTCAAGGAAGGCCGTCCGGTGTTGGTGGGTACCACCTCGGTGGAGATCTCCGAGTTGCTGAGCCGTATGCTGACCCGCAAGGGCATCCCGCATAACGTCTTGAACGCCAAGCTGCACTTCAAGGAGGCACAGATTGTCCGCGAAGCCGGTCAGGCAGGCACCGTCACCATCGCCACTAACATGGCAGGTCGTGGTACCGACATCAAGTTGGGACCTGGCGTCAAAGAAGCCGGAGGTCTCGCCATCATCGGTACCGAACGTCATGAGTCGCGTCGTGTCGATCGCCAGTTGCGTGGTCGTTCCGGTCGTCAAGGTGACCCGGGTAGCTCCCAGTTCTACGTCTCTTTGGAAGATGACCTGATGCGTATGTTCGGCTCCGAACGTATCGCCCCGCTCATGGACCGTATGGGTCTGAAGGAAGGCGAAGTCATCCAGCATCCGATGATCACCAAACAAATCGAAAAGGCGCAAAAGAAGGTCGAAGAGAACCACTTCGGTGTTCGTAAGCACTTGCTCGAATATGACGACGTGATGAACTCCCAACGTACGGTAATCTACAGCAAGCGTCACCATGCCCTCTTCGGTGAGCGTCTCTCCATCGACATCAACAACATGATGTACGACTTGGGCGAGAAGCTGCTCAACGACGCCCGTGAAGCCAAAGACTACGAAGGCCTGAAGATGGATCTGCTTTCCATCATGGGTATCGACGTGCCTTTCAGCGAGGAAGAGTTCGATCGCTCTCGTAGCAATGAGCTCGCTGACAAGATCTTCAATGTCGCCCTCGAACACTATCGTGAGAAATCACGAATCATCGGCGAGAAGACCATGCCGGTCATCAAGAACGTTTATGAGCGTCAGTCGCACTTCGAAAACATCGCTATCCCGATCACCGACGGCCGTCATGGCATGAACGTCATTGTCAACCTCAAGAAGGCGGTGGAAAATGGTGCACGTGAGGTCTGCCTTAGCATTGAAAAGAGCATTACTTTGGGCCTCATCGACAACGCTTGGAAAGAGCATCTTCGTGAACTCGACGACTTGAAGGAATCGGTGCAAAATGCCACCTACGAGCAGAAAGACCCGCTGGTAATCTATAAGCTGGAGTCGTTCAACTTGTTCAGTGCCATGATCGAGAAGATCAACGAGGAGGTCATCTCCTTCCTGATGCGTGCCGACATCCCCGTTCAGGATGCCGATACCGTGCGCGAACACCGTGCCCGTGCCATCGATCGTAGCCAGATGAAGGAACAACGCAACGACTTGCTTTCACAAGCCCATAGCAACACCCAGCAACGAGAGGTCACTCAGCCCATCCGTGTCGAGAAGAAGGTGGGCCGTAATGACCCGTGTCCGTGTGGTTCAGGCAAGAAATACAAGAACTGTCACGGCAAGTTGGAGGGCGGCGCGGAATAAAGCCCTTTTTGATAGAGGTAACTTAGGAAGGCGAGGTATGACTTCGCCTTCTTTGTTTCTGGCTCGGAGGGAAGTTCCGAGGGTTCCAGCAGGAAGTCATCTCGCATCTGGTAGCAACGCGCCTCATCGGTCATGAGATCCCAGGTGATCACTTTGTCGTTCTCCATCCAGATATGGAGGTTGTCGTACGTGTTCATCGTGGCAAAGGGCCGGTAGTCGCTGGCATAGAGATTCCGGCCAATACAGG
>JAEEON010000074.1 GCA_016284305.1 Bacteroidales bacterium | reverse complement strand
TACCACCGCAAGGTCTCGAACTTATGGTCCTTGCCGTAGGGGATGGAGTCGATGCCTGCCTTGAAGTACTTCGGCGAAGGCACGGCCAGGTCCCAGTTGGTGCAGCAATACATCACATCGTCGTTCAGCGTGGCGTCTTCTTCCACGCAGATGCTGTCGGCACGGTGGCCATAATAGTTCTTGGGCCAGAACTTGGAGGCCTTCACGATCTCGATATCGATTTCAGAATAGTGATAGTCTGGGTGACGAACCGGGGTTTCGGAGTCGTCGTTCTTATCGACATAGCCGCCTTCGGCCTCATCGTGACGGCGGTTGTTCCAGGCGTGGCTATCACTGTAGATGAGCCAAAAAGCGTAGGTCAGACCATTCCAGATGTTCTCGTCGTTGAGCATGACGGGGAACTTGATTTTTCCCGTGAACTTCCCATAGGTGAACCCCACACGGGTACGGATGCCCGTGGATTCTTTATGAAGGTCATTGAGATCGTCATTGCCTGGGTTGACCAAGGTGATGTAGCTGCCATCGTCGGCCACACGAACCGTCTGGCAGGGCGTTTCGGAGACCACGGGATAGTCCCAGTGCAGCTGAGCAGAGTCGTATTTGGTCTTATTGGCTTCATAGTCTGCTCGGGTATATGGGTCCTCCCCTACCACATCTTGGATGACGGGAATGTTGCGCAACGTATATTGCTGGCTGACAGAGCTGAAGAACTGTTCAAACAAGGCATGTTGGTAGAGATCGTCGTTGATGCCGCAACTCAAACACGCCGTGTCCAACTCATAGCCTTGGCTATGGACATTGGCTTCATCGATGAACACCCCTTGCTTTGGGGTGATGACCGCACGGGTCTTCAGCTGGCGACCGCTCTTTACTATCTTGATATGTTTCGAAGGATGCGTCTCAAACCAGCCGTAGGGATTCACAAAAGCACCATTTTCATCCGTCTTTCCGATATGCTGTATATAATCAGGAATCTCGTTGAGCCCTTCTTCATCGCAGAGCACCAGCAGGAAGCTGTAGCGACCCACTCGGGGATTGCGTTTCCAACGGTGGTTGGATTCGCCGTTGTTGCGGCGTCCACTGATCACCCAAAGGGCGTCGCGATAGAGTTGCTCATCGACGCTGAGACCGTTGATGGCGGCCTTTTCGACGATGCCGTTGTACCAAGCTTCTTGGTTGCGGATGCTGTTGATCACCGAAGCTACGTGTTCTTTGCTGAAGCTGTTCTCACTAAGGTCGGCTCCGTAGTAGCATCGCTCATCGCGCGGGTTGCCCACAATGCGTAACGAATCCCTCACGACCCAGCGGTCGATGGGCTTGAAACCGACATTGACATCTTCCCAGCTACCATAGAAATTCTCGCCTGAGAGCGCACTTGTGTCGGCAAACTTATAGGACTCATTCTGGTAATAAATCTTGTAATACATGCCTTTTTTAGGGGCAATAAACCGAAAATTGAACACTCCCGTGCTATCATCGGTTTGCTTTTTTGAAGGAAGATAGATGCCGTCGATGACTGCGTTTTCCAAATCCATGTCGAGCATCACGGTACGACCCATGCCAAAGTTAGTCATTGGCCGGAAATGGCTGTTGATGCTTTGGCGGATAAAAAAAGTGCCGGCAATGGCAAGCAACAAAAGGATGACACAAAGAAGGGAACGTTTTTTCATTGTCGAACAATTTTGGTGGTCATGTCGTTGAATTTTACAAAATACAAACCTGGAGACTGAGGCAGCGGTACGACTGAAACGGTATTTCCGGTGTAAGGGTCTCTTTAATGGATACAAAAAACGGAGCCGTGTTTTCATAACTGAACACGGTGTTCAACAAATCATGAAAACGATTGTTAAACAGCTGGCAAAACTCAGCATTGTCCAACAGCAAAGGCTCGGTGTAAAGCCGAGACTCAGCTGTTGGACGATTGCCGTTGATGGTGAAACAGATGTGATGTTGTTGATAGAAGGGGAAGATTTCCAATAGAGGCGATTCCTCATAAAACCCTCCCTTCACCGAGAAACAGGCCTTCTCAGTGGGTTGCGACAGTCCCAACAAGGGGACTAGCAACATAAACCATATCAACCACAGGTGTTTCATACATTTAGGGTAAAGGGTTGACACGCTTCGCGTCATTGCGAGCGAAGCGAAGCAACCCAACCAGAACAATCACCTGAGCGGATTCAGGTTGGGTTGCTTCGTCGCTTTGCTCCTCGCAATGACGTAACACGCTAGCGAAGGCCGACTACTTATTCAGCGGGAACCTCTTCCTCTTCGCGGATAGGTTTGGGTTCCGACTTGCGGATATCCAACTCGTTGATGAGGTTGGTGGCGCCGGCGTACTTGTCGATGATGAAAAGCACGTAACGGGCATCCACGTTGATGGTGCGCTGGAGTCTGGGTTCGAAGTTGACGTCACCGCTCATGGCTTCCCAGTTGCCGTCGAAAGCAAGACCGATGAGTTCACCCTTGCCGTTCATGATGGGGCTACCAGAGTTACCACCAGTGATGTCGTTGGTGGAGAGGAAGCACACGATGAGGTCACCGTTTTCATCGGCATACGGACCAAAGTCTTTCTTTTCGATGAGATCGATGAGGCGTTTGGGAGCGTCGAATTCATAGTCGCCAGGGACGTATTTCTCGAGGATACCATTGGCAGTGCACACATAGTCGTAATGCACAGCGTCGGCGGGCATGTAGTCTTGCACCGAGCCATAGCTCATACGCATGGTGGAGTTGGCATCGGGATAGAGGCTCTTCTCGGGATACATCTCAGCATAGTACTCACGCAGACCCTTGACGAAGATATGGTCGTTCTCCTGGGTAGCGGTCATGGATGCACGGTACTGCGGAACAGCTTGCATGATCACATCAGTCATCTGTTGACTGATCTGGAAGGCATAGTCCTTCTTCAGCTTCTTGGCACTGGGTTTGGCGATGAAAGCTTTGATGCTCTCGGGAGTGGCGAAGATGGAGTTTTCATAAACGTAGTCGGCAAAAGCATCGATGTCACCCTTGAACTTCTTGTCAATGACATTGCTGTAGAACTCAGGCAATTCCTCTTCAGCAAAGGCTTTGCGATAGAGTTTCAACATCTCAGCGAACATCTTGTGTTCCACCTGAGGATCAGACTCGGCAAACCAGGAATCCACATTCATGGCTTGGAGTTCCATGGCGGCAGCTTCTTTCATGTCTTTATCATCACCTGTAGCAGCCGTATAGTAGCCCATGAAAGCGGCAGCTTTACCGGTAGGACCCATCTGGGAGATGAAGTTCGGATAATACACGTACTTGGCAACCTTACCCATTTGACTATAGGCTTCCTTCAAGTTGGAAAGAGCGTCTTTATATTCCGTTTTGTTATTGCGGTTTACCCACAGCATGAAGTTGTTTTCGAGTTTCACCTTGGCTTCGCTGACTTTGTTCTTGCGGAGCATGGTGCACTGGCCGATGAAGTTCTTCCAAGTGTTGGCGAGGCCAGCATGGTTGTCAGCATACATCAAGTTGATGGCATCGTCCTTTTGCATGAATTCATCCATCACTTCGAGTTCCTTGCCGAAGATGTCGATGATGATGGGATAGAAGGTATCAACATTATAGTCGATGCCGTAGCTCGACATATAGCGTTCGGTGCTGCCCGGGAATCCCCAGATCATGGTGAAGTCGTCCTTCTGGACACCATCGAGGCTGATGGGAAGGTGATGTTTGGGAGTCAACGGCACATTGTCCTTGCTGTAAGCAGCAGGGTTGCCGTCTTTGTCGGCATACACGCGGAAGATGCTGAAGTCGCCCGTGTGACGAGGCCACATCCAGTTGTCGGTGTCGCCACCGAACTTGCCGATGGAGGAGTTAGCCACACCCACCAGACGGACATCGGTATAGACCTGATACACAAACATATAATACTCATTACCTTCGAAGAAGCCCTTGATGACAGGGTTGTACTTGCCGTTTTCGGAAGCAGCTTCTTGGAGTTCCTTGATCTTGGCGTTGATGGCCCTACCGCGAGCGGCCCAGTCCATATCATCGGTGACCACGCCGAGGACGTCTTTGGTGACGTCTTCCATACGGATGAGGAAGGAGGCGGTCATGTCGGCAGCGGGAAGTTCCTCGCTGTAGTTCTTGGCCCAGAAACCGTCTTTCAGGTAGTCGTGTTCCACGGAGCTAAGCTTCTGGATGGAGCCGTAGCCGCAGTGGTGGTTGGTGAAGAGCAGACCATGCTCGGAGACAATTTCGCCAGTGCAGAAGAAGCCGGTAGGTCTTGGGCTGCTTCCGAGTCCCACGATAGCGTCTTTCAAGCTGTTGTGGTTGATGCTGTACAGTTCTTCAGGAGTTAACTGCAGACCCATTTTCTGCATGTCAACATAATTCAAACGCTCCACAAACATTGGGAGCCACATGCCTTCGTCGGCATACACTCTGCCCATCATACTTAGGACGGCGAGAGCAATTACTAGTATTCTTTTCATAGTTAGTTAGGTTGTTGTCTGGTGTATCCCCCAGGTTACGCTCGCTCCGCTCGCTCACCTGGGTTATGGAGAGCGCGCCTCTTCGAGGCGCTGTGCGCTGTTCGCTCTATAAATTCTAAATTATTAATTATTAATTCAACAAAACGTTCGCTCCCATGTTATAGTAAATGTCCACGGGGATGCCCGCTTGGTTGACGCGGTCGAGGTCGCCTTGGAGTTCAGGTTTGATGACGGTCATGTCGCCCATCCAAGCTTTGGTGGCTTCATAGTCACCATTGCCTTGGTGTTGAAGGATGTCGCCAGCAAGTTTCTCAACAGCCACCTTCATCTTGTCGAAGTCGATGGCATAACGACCATCAGCATTGCGGACAAAAGCGCCTTCGTTTTGGAAGTAGTTGAAAGTAAGCATGTTGGCTTTACCATGAGCGCTAGCGGCACCGAAACGCACTGAGCGGAAGATTCCTGCCATGAAGGTGGTGTAGTTGTCCTCCATGGTGGTGTTGGTATATTCGCCCATCTCAGCAAGTTTGGTAACGAGATAGAGTCCCAGCACGTCAGCCTTAGCCTCTTCGAGGGCATTGTATTGGTTGCCCAAGGCTTCACGGACGGTGCCTTTGCCGTTGATGGTGTTCTTGATGCCCATACCATGGGCAGTCTCATGGAACATCACGTTGGCGAAGAAGGCGTCGAACTTGATATGCTCCATCGACTCAGGGGTCATCAGCACCTCAGAGATCGGATAGAGGATCTTCTCGAACTTGGCAGCCATGGCGTTCTTGAGCTGGAGCTTGCGGGTACCGCGCTCAAGTTGTACGCGTTCGTCGTTGGGCAAGTTGATGGCGATAGTCTTGCTGTTGGCATTGCAGTCGCCTGCATAGTAAACCACATCGTAAGCGGCTAAGTCAACATCGGAACCAGGCACCTCACGTTTGTACTCTTCCGGCACAGGGAGTTGCTTCTGGAGTTCCGGAACAAAACCAGCATAACGAGCCAGCTTCTTGGTCCAATCCTGATCCTTGATGAGGATGAAGGCCTCATGCGAGGCTTTGATGCCATAACGAGCATCGGTGTAGTTCTCGATGGGTCCAATGACCATGTCGATGTTGTTGTTGCGCACATCCATCCATTGCATGTCGCTCTCCAAGTAGTCGTCGGTACGGAGGGCCTTGGCACGGAGACGCAGGTACTCGGCAAACTCCTCGTCGCCAGCGAGTTCGGAAGCATCGTCCAAAAGTGAAGCAGCCTTCTTGATCTGCTGCTCAAAATAGTCATGATACCACACGCATTTCAGGTTGCCGTTCTCATCACGGACAATCATGGTGTATTGGCTGGTCTTGTTGGGATCGTCAAAGGCATTCCATTCCTCTTCGGTCATGTCAACAGGATAGAACTGGGCACCAGCAGGTTTGGCACCGACACCTTCAACGAAAGGCTTGTTGTTGTCGAGACCGTCCCAAGGACCGTAGGTGATGTTGGCAAAACGCTGCAAGTCGGGATCGGCAATCTTGGCCATCAACTCGTCTTTGTCGCCATAGTTTTCCATCCAGAAAAGGTTGTCCATGATGTCGGCTGCTTCAAAAAGCAGGGGCAACATCTCTTTCTCGTTCTCACTCAGATGGCTGATGTCGGTAGTCAGGGTGTATTCCGCATACTTGTCGATCAGCTTGGCTTCTTTAGGCGCATCCACGGTTTTGGGGGCGTTGTGGCAAGCGGAGGCCATAAGGGCCACCACTGCAAGGTAAGTTAAATGTTTGATTTTCATGATATTATTTTAAATTATCTGAATTCCAAAAATAGGCGTGCAAAGTTAGTTCATTTTTCGTATTATTGCAAATCATTTTTAACGACATGAAAAAACGTAAGGTACCGCATACTTTTGTCATTGTTTTCTTTTGCATTCTGGTCGCCGCCATGATGACCTGGTTCATCAAGCCTGGCAAATACGTCAAAGAGCAGGTGGATGGCGAGACCGTGATGACATTTTACTACCAAGACCAGCTACCTGAACAGGCAGCGAAGGACTTCCATGCCGAACCACAGACTTGGCAGGTGTTTTCAGCTTTGTTCAAAGGATTCGAGAAACAGAGTAGCATCATCGTCTTCATCCTCATCATCGGAGGCGCCTTCTGGATCATGAACAAAAGCAAAGCCATCGACACAGGCATCATGGCTTTTCTAATGCTTACCAAACGACTGGAACACAATAAGTTAATTAGAAAAATCGGAGTTAACAACATCATCATAACCTTAGTGATGATCTTGTTTAGCTTGTTTGGCTCGGTGTTTGGGATGAGTGAAGAGACCATCGCTTTCACCTTGATCATCATCCCCTTGGCCATCTCCATGGGTTACGACTCCATCGTGGGGGTCTGCATGGTGTATGTGGCAGCGCACATCGGCTTCTCAGGAGCCATGCTCAACCCATTTACCATCGGCATCGCCCAAGGCATCGCCGACATTCCATTGTTCTCTGGCTTGGGCTATCGGGCAGTCTGTTGGGTCATCTTGACCATCATCGGAATCGTTTTTGTCCTCATCTATGCCAACAAAGTGAAGAAGAATCCCAAGGGATCGATTGTGTATGACATTGATGAGTATTGGAGGGGGGAGAAGACAGAAGACAGAAGACAGAAGACAGAAGAAGAAAGAAAGGAGACGGAAGAAAGTTCTCATGGTGGACGTCCCTGGTTGGTTTTCGGTATTGTTTCGGCCATCCTATTGTTTTGTGCCATCCGTTATCCGATGACCACCTTGAAGGTGGGCAACAGTGCGGTGACCTGGCCTATGTTGCCGATTGGGGCAGGACTGTTCTTGATCATCGGGTTCTTCGCGTTGCGCAAGTCGGAAGCGTTTTTTGTGTTGACGATGTTGTTTGGCACGATCTATTATCTGATTGTCGGAGTCTTAGGCTACGGATGGTACATCATGGAGATTGCCACCCTGTTTTTGTTCATGGGTGTCTGCAGTGGCTTGGCCATTGGCAAGAGTGCGAGCGAAATCGCCAAGTTGTTCATTGAGGGCATGGGCGATATCCTCTCGGCTGCGGTCATCGTGGGTCTGGCTGCTGGCATCGTCATCGTATTGGAAGACGGTGGTGTCATCGACACCATACTCTATGGACTCTCCAAGTCGATGAATAACATCGGCACCATTGCTTCCACCGAAATCATGTATGGGATCCAGACCTTGATCAACATCGTGATTCCATCGGGTTCTGCCAAGGCTGCCATCACCATGCCCATCATGGCACCGTTCAGCGATTTGATCGGCATTTCTCGTCAGACCACGGTGATGGCTTTCCAGTTCGGTGATGGCTTCACCAACATGATCACCCCCACCTCAGGAGTGTTGATTGCCACGCTCGGTGTAGCCCGCATCCCTTGGGAGAAATGGGTGCGATTCATTTGGAAGTTCATCTTGGTGCTGATCGTGGTCGGAGCATTACTGTTGATCCCCACTGTAACGATGAGTTTGAGCGGGTTCTAGATCACTTGCTCCATTTAGTGCAGGTGTTACAGTTTTTCGGTGCTTTGCGTTGCCCGAAACGCTGCTGACTACTGCAACCTATGAGTAAAGCGGTGACAACCATCACCATCAAAAATACTATAAACCGTCTTCTTTTTTTCACATCTTTCACCTTTCAATTATCACCTTTCACCTCACCAACCATCCCGCCGGATTCAACGTCTCCGTGCCTTGGCGGAGCTCAAAATGGAGTTCGGTCTTGCCTTCGCTTCGGTCAGTGTGGACTTTTCCGATGGCTTGTTTGGTCTTTACTTTGTCACCACGGTTCACATATACTTCATCAAGTTGAGAATAGACGGTGAAGAAGTCGCCGTGACGGATGATGACGCCAATGTTGGAAGCCGAAGGCTTGACCACACTCACCACCACGCCTTCGAACACCGAACGGGCTTGGGCGTTCTCACCGGTGGCGATGTCGATACCGTTGTTGGTCACCATCACCTTGCTCGACACCGACGAAGCGTGTTTGCCATAGGAACTCGACACCACACCGCGCTCCACAGGCCAAGGCAATTTCCCTTTATTGGCCGAAAAACTCGTCGATAAGACCTTTTCCGAGGGCGTGAGGGCCATCTTGTCAGGTTTGGTGGATGTTGTCCTAGCCTTGGCTTTTTTCGCCTCTTTGGCGGCACGTTCGTTGGCTTTGCGAATCTCCTCGGCGATAATCTTATCGACCTCTTTCTGGAATTTCTTGGCTTGAGCTTGTTTTTCCTTGATGCTTTGCTGGATGCTGTTTTCCTTTTTCTTGAGCTGAGCCACCTGGGCGTTGAGTTCGCCTTTTTCCTTAATGAGTTCTTCTTGTTGGTTCTTCTCCTCGACGAGCAAAGCTAGCTGTTCCTCACGGTTCTTACGCTGGGCTTCCACCTCGTCGCTGAGTTTCTTTTGCGAGGCAGCAATCTGGTCCATCTTGGTTTTGCGGGCATCCGAGAACTGCTGGATGTAACGCAGGCGACGCAAGGCCTGGTTGAAGTCATCGGCAGCAAACAAGAACTCCAGCTGGTCGTAATGGCTCTTGTTTTTGTAGGCGAAGACCACCATCTTTGAATATTCCTCACGGAGCTTCTTCAGTTCACCGTTGAGATTCTGTATGTTCTTCTCCCCCTGCTCGATGTTCTTCTCCAACAACGAGATTTGGTCGTTATACACATTGATCAGTTTCTGCCGGTTCTTGATTTTCTTGTCCATCAGCGAAACCTGGTTCAGGGTTACCTCCTTGTTTTTGGAAGTCTCTTTCAACAACTTGTTGGCTGTGGCAATGTCTTTTTGCAGCGCTTTGATTTCCTTTTCCAACGACTCCTTGCTCCGCTGTGCATAGCCCATAGAGGAGATAATCAGACCCAACAGAAGAAACACTTTCCACTTCATAGTTTCATCCTTTCATAGTTCTTGTTGATGGTCATAGGAAACGTGGTTGGCTCATCCCATTGGATGTCGGAATAACGAATCTTGGCCCGATAAGGTCCATAATGGAGTTCCACATGGTCGCTTGAACCATTCCCTAAGAGCAGGGACTGGCTTTCCTTCAAGGTCATCGGGAGGTTCAGCCGTTCGGCCACTTCTTGCAGCGGTTCGGCAAGATAGGTTTTCTCGAAACGGTTCAGCACAACGACGGAGTCGGGGGTGATACACGCCCTCACCGTTTCGATACCCATGAGGGCAGAAGCTGAGATCCAGATGGTGCTGTCGCGTTTCATCCGAATGGCTCCGGTAAGGTCAACCACCGATGCATTGGGGTCGCTCACCGTTTCATTCTCAATGCTTACCTGCATCTTCGCCGTCATCCATTCATAGTTTGCCGCATGGGCCATAGGCGAGACAAGCTTCTTCTTCGAGGTACACGAAGCAAGCAGCAAGCAGGCCAAAGCCGCGATGAGGACAATGCTATGGCGGTGGCGATTATTCATACAACTTCTTGTCTTTCAGTTTCTTCTCCAACAAAGCCGAGTGCTTCTCCGACTTCATGGCCTTTTCCCAGTAATCCAAAGCCTCCTCTACCCTGCCCAGCTTGAACAGGATATCGCCATAATGTTCATAATACGTTCCATCCGGAGTGCTCAGCAGGTTCAGCGACTTCTTCATCTGAGCCTCAGCGGCAGCATATTCGCCTCGCTTGTATAGCACCCAGGCATAGGTGTCGAGATAGACAGCGTTGTTGGGATCCAGCTCCACAGCGTGGAGGGCCATCTCCTTGGCTTTGTCGAGTTCTTCGGCACGAAGGGATAGATAATAAGCGTAGTTATTGAGAACCAACACGTTATCAGGATCGAAGTTAAGCACTCGATTATAGGCTTGGAAGGATTTCTCCACCTCACCCACCGAATGATAAAGGTCGCCGAGATAGCTGTCGAAGTCGGCCAAAAGCTTCTTTTCCGTGACGAACTTACGCCCTTTCTCGAAATAGCTGATGGCCTGCTCATCTTGTTGGTCGAGAGCATGGGAGACGCCGGCAAACCAATAGAAGATGGGCTGTGTGGAATAGATCTTCAAGGCTTGGGTAGCGTGTTTCATCAGTGAGTCGTTCTCCATCAAAGGCGCGTCGCATAGCACTGTATATTGCAGGGCAGCGAAGTTGGTGGGCTCATATTTCAGGGCTTTCAATGCCATGTCGCGACAGAGACGGTACTCGTTGCGGTTGATATAATAGGAGGCCATGACAAGATAGCCCATCTTGTTGTCGGGGTAGTTCTCAATAAAGGCTTGACCGGCTTGGAAGGCCTGTTGGTCAAGCTGGTCACCGGTCTGGTATTTGTTGAACCAATACTCATAGATGTTGGCCTTGGTGTTGAAGTCGAGGTTCTTGTTGTTGATGGCAGCGATCAGCTCATCGAAGGCCTTGTTGAGGTCGCCTTTCTTCTCGTGATATTCGAGCAAAGAGATGTTGATGTACGGGTCGTTGGGGTCGATGGCCTTGATTTGTTCATAGAGCTTGGCAGCCTCTTTTTCCTTGCCGTTCTCCATGTAGAACTTGGCCAACATGTTGTAATAGCGGGTGTCGTCGGGATAGGTTTCGATGAGGCGTTGAAGCTCGTTGACGGCCTCTTTGGTCTTGCCTTGACGTTTGTAAATCTCGATGCGTTGCTCACTGATCAGTTCGTTTTGTCCGATTTGTTTCTCAAGAAGTCCAAGTTTCAAAAGGGCCTTGTCGTATTGTTCGGTGATGAGATAGATCTCGATGAGTTCGCTGAGCATGTCGATGTCCTCTGGATATTTGCTAGTGAGGGGTTCATACACGCCAATGAAATCGTCATACTGTTCCAAATTACGATAGAAACGGGCGAGACGCATCTGGTACCATTTGTTTTCGGGGTCGATTTTGGCGGCGTTGTTGATCATGGCGAAAGCGTCTTCGACACGACCTGCCTTGACATATTGCTCGCTCAGTTCAAACATCGATGCTGCATCGTCGGGCATGGCTTTGAGGGCATTCTCAAAATGTTGGATGGCTCCTTGTACGTCGTCCTTGTATTTGCATTCCAAACCCTTGGAGAAATTGACGGCATTCTTGCGCTTATCCACCTGGGAATAGCCCATGACGGACAGCATCAATAACAACAAGACGAATATCTTTTTTATCATTTTCAACTTTCAATTTTCAACTTTTCAATTCCTCCCCGTGTGTCCAAAGCCTCCAGCACCGCGTTCGGTCTCGGACAAGGTCTCTACTTGAACAGGTTCCATCTGTTCACAACGGGCAAACACTATTTGCGCGACGCGGTCGCCACTGTTAATGACAAAGGGCTGATCGGACAAGTTGACGAGGATGACGCAGACCTGACCCCGGTAATCGGCATCGATAGTGCCTGGGGTGTTGAGCACGGTAATGCCACTCTTGATGGCGAGGCCACTACGAGGACGAACCTGGCCCTCGTAACCTTCAGGAATCTCCATGTAGAGGCCGGTAGGGACTAGGATACGCTGCATCGGCTGCAGTGTGATGGGACCTTCAGGAAGATAGGCGCGGAGGTCCATGCCTGCAGAGTTCGAGGTCTCATAGGCTGGCAGCGGGTTATTGGAGGTATTGATAATCTTGAGTTTCATTTCAATGAATTTAAATAAGTAAACGATAATCTATTGGGATTATTGAGTACGTGTCCTCTTTTTTATGACTCCCAAAAGGCCTTTTACGAGGTCTTTTTCGAAGAAACAAATAGCTGCAACAAAGACGAGAAGCAGAGCGGTATTGATGACGAGAGTCAGGGCAATGCTTTCGAAGTGAATGGCTTTCTGGACAAAAAAGAGGGCAACGGTTAAAGAAAAATACAATAAAGCAGATTTCAGATTATAAGGGATGGGGGCTTTCTTCTGTCCCACGAAATAAGATAGCACCATGCAAGTGCCATAGCCCGCAAAACCGCCCCAGGCGCAAGCCATGTAGCCGTATTTGGGTACGAAAATGAAGTTGATGGCCAACAACACCATACAGCCTATTCCCGAAAAGATGGCACCCCACCAAGTCTCGTCGATAAGCTTGTACCAAAACGAGAGATTGAAATAGATACCCATGAAGATCTCTGCCATCATCACGATAGGCACCACGCGGAGGCCTTCCCAATAGTTCGGGGAGATAATGTGCCTCAACAGGGGCATGTACATTACCACGGCGAGGAATGCAAAGAGGGTAAAGATGATGAAGTATTTCATCACTCGAGCCTGGGTCTCTTTGTCGGCTGAGTCACGCTTGCCACCAAAGACGAAAGGCTCGTAGGCGTAACGGAAGGCTTGGGTGATCATCGCCATGATCATCGCAATCTTCACGCAAGCACCGTAAATGCCAAGCTGCACCTCCCCTTCCTTGCCCGGCATGATAAATCGGTAACAAATCTTGTCGGCCACTTGGTTGAGGATGCCCGCCAAACCCAACAGCAACAAAGGCCAGGTGTAGTTAAGCATCCGCTTCAACAGCTGACGGTCCAAACCGTAACGTAGCTTCTTGATCTCCGGAATGAATCCCAAAGTGATCAAACTAGTGCAAATCAGGTTGACGATGAAGATATACCCCACTTGGTAGCTGTTCTCGTACCAGCCCATCAGCGCAGGGTGGCTTTCTTTGAGACCCGGCGCAACAAGGAAAATGAACAAGTTCATCCCGATGTTTAGGATGATGAACAACAGCTTTAAGGAGGCGAACTTGATCGGACGGTTTTCATAACGAAGTCGTGCAAACAAGATGGCTTGAAAGGCATCCAAGGCCACGATGATGGCCATGATCTCAACAAACTCAGGATGTTCCGAGTAGTCCAAAGCCGATGCGATTGGGGTTAAGAAAACACTCACCAAAGCAACAAACAACAAGCTAACGAAACCCACAGCCAGACCCGAGGTGGAGAAAGCCTTGTCGGGATTCACACCCTCCTTGTTGGAGAACCTGAAGAAGGTCGTTTCCATGCCAAAGGTCAAGATGACAAGTAACAGGGCGGTGTAAGCATAGAGGTTGGTGACGATGCCATAGCCACCCGACTCGGCGGCAATTTTGTAGGTATAAAGGGGAACCAGCAGGTAGTTCAAAAACCTACCGATGATGCTACTCAAGCCGTAGATGGCGGTCTGTTTGGCTAATGATCCTAGTTTATTGTCTGACATGATTGTGTTTTTCGTCTGCAAAGATATTAAAAATAATCAACTCAGTTTTTGGGCAACTCCACGACAAATTCAGCACCGGCTCCCTCTTCGCTCTCAAAGAAGATGTTGCCATCCATCGAATGGACCAACTTGTAGGTGTAGGCCAGGCCGAGACCTGAGCCGCTGGTCTTGGTGGTAAAGTTAGGCAGGAAGATCATCTTTTTGTCCTCCTCCTTGATACCCCGGCCGTTATCCTTGACAGAAATGACAAACACCGTGTCAGTGGCTTTCAAGGAAACCACCACCCTACCCTCGGGTTTGGTGCCTATGGCCTGGACAGCATTTCTCACCAAATTGGTCACCACGCTGTTGAGGTTGGTGCGGTCGGCTAGCATGGTAAAGTCGGTATTCTTATCGTAAACAAACGCCATATCGACATTTTCCTCATTCTCATAGAGCGTTACCACATGACCGATTACATCGACTAAATCGAGCGATTCAGGATGATTCTCTGGCAACTTGGCGTAAGAGGAGAACGAGGAGGCAATGTCGGACAAGGTGTCGATTTGTTCGATGAGTGTAGCGGAAGTCCGCATGAAGCGTTGGTCGAGGTCTTCGGCATGATTGTCAGCAGCTCGCTGAAGCATTTGGATACTCAACCGCATGGGGGTTAACGAGTTCTTAATCTCATGTGCCACCTGTCGTGCCGCCCCTCGCCATGCCGACTCTGTAGCGTTACGACGTAGTTCAGCAGCACTCTTCTCCAACTCCACAACAAGCTGGTTATATTGCTTGACCAAATCCCCAATCTCATCGTTGCTCTTCCATTCCAACAATTCGTTGGACTTATTGATATCAATCTTGCTCATCCGCTTTTGCAGCTGCAACAAAGGTCTGGTTACCCCTCGGGCAAGGACAACCACAATGATGGAGCTCAGAATCGTGATCAACAAAAAGATGTTGATGTAGGTCAAAACGAAGTTAATGATCTCCGAACGAAGTCCTGTTCGACTCGAGAAATACGGGGTGTTAAGGAAGGCCAAGGTCTTACCCATGCCGTCCATGATGGAGATATAGGCAGAAGGATAGGTGGCCCGGCCCAGCTGCTCGTCATGATTGAAATACAAGGACCGCTCATCTTGCATGTCGTGATAGGCATCGGCATTCATCAAGGAAGCCTGAAGATGCAGGTCTTGAATCTCAGGACTGGTAGTAGAAAGCAGTTTGCCATGTAGGTCATAGACGTTGATATCGGTATAGAAAGTCTCCGAATAGCGGGACAAGATTCGATCAAGTTCATATTTGAATCCTGGTTGCTTCAGGAAAGTGAAATCCACCTCCATGGTGATGTCCTGCAACAACGAACGGGTACGCTCAAAATGGACATCGTTAGATTTCTCAGCATAGACCAAGCGCATATACAAGATAGAACTCAGCCCGATCAAGAAGAAAGAGCCTCCCAAGGCGACGAAAATCATGACTTGGAACTTACGGCTCAAGGTAGTGGTGTCGGGACGATTCTGGCCTTCGACAAAGTAAAGCAACAAGTAAAGCAACATCATTGACACAAAGAAGAAGACGAAAGGAATGGTCTTTTCCTGCCAACCGCGGCGGTTAACCGTGATTACTACATCCTTGCACTCGTCAACGACATAGGTGTAATGCTTCATCTTTGGAGTCAAGCTGAAGTCATTGGGAACCCCATTGAAGTCGGATAGATAATTCGGATAGATATAAGAACCGAACTTGTAAACCAGTAGGCTATCCTGGTAGCAGGCCACAGAAGAATTGAGGGGAAGCACGCTGGAACCGCTCTGCAGCAGACGCGACAAGCCAAATCCCGGAGGGGCAATCGGTTTGGAGAACTCCAAAAACAGGGACATACCGGTGGTAGTGTCATTGGCCAAAATGTTAATCATGGCAAGATAGGTGGGGTCCAACGTGTTGTCATCCAGAAAAGCCAAACCATCGCCTAAGTCGATGCCAAAGTACTGCTCAACCTTATCCTGAAAATAGCCCATACAGTCCGAGACAATGTTGTAAGGTTCCACAACGAGTTCAAGCCCAGGATCGCACAAGGTTAGCATCACATTGTATTGATTCATCACCGAGTCGAACAAGAAACTCCGGATGTAATCCTCCGCAACTTCTTCCATAATGTCGTTTGAAAGCACCGTGGAGAAGAAGGTAGTATCGTGCTGAGCAACAGACAAGAACTGCCGATAGGAATCCTCAAATTCCGGATCGCGCTCATCAGCCAAAGTAAGGGCGACGGTCTTAAGATTCTCGTTCTCATAACGATTGTACTCATGATTGTAAAGAACAACCAACATCAAGCAGAACACCATCATCAGGACAGTTGAAAATAGAAACGGATGTTGGGTTAACCGGACTTGATTGTTGACAAGAAAGAACTTGGAAAGTACAGCCAAAATGGTGACAAAAAACAGAAAACCAAGAAAATAAAGGAACAGTGGCAGCGATATGGATACTTGTTCAGGAAAGAAAAAGCCGTGAGTAAAGCCAAAATGAATCAGATATCGAAACACCCCTAAACTAACGACAAAAAAGAACACAAAAGCCAGCAGAGGGATGATAAATCGTTTTTTGGGATGCTTAACGAGATAACGTGAGGGATCGGAGTTTGAGAAACGATAAAGAATCAAAAGATATATGACGAGAATGAGGAAAATGAAAGAGATAACAAGCAATGTTGAATCAAAGAAACCATGCGAACCAGCCTCAATAAAATGGTAATAAGCCAAAGGTTTATTCGATGAAGAAAGAATCGGGATTGCATTTGCTTCCAAGGAATCACAAAGTTGAATCTGATGTTTGCCTTTGGTGAGTTGAAAACGATTTACAAAATATTCATTTTCGATTGGATAGGAAGTATTGATGAGGGTAAACAAAAAGACATTGTCTAGCTCATGGGTGAAAGAAGAGACAAAATAATCACCGCAATTGAAGTGAAGGATGGTATCACAAGGGATAGGAACACGTTTACGAACGACTTTAGGCTCCAGTTCATTGGCATTCCAATAGACCAGCGTATCCGAACGAAAGACATAGATTTGAGTGCCCGGTTCTAATTGACTAGGATCAAAGTTGTCAATGAGGTTTTGTTGATACTGATGAAGATCAAATTCAACACGGGCAACGGCATTTTGGACACGCCGTGAAAAGGAACGTTGGGCTTGACCAAAGTAATAGAACAAAGAAAAAACAAAAAATAGAATGGCAAGAACCAACGCTATCCGGAGGAACCAGGAAAACCAATAAATCTTTTGATTTTTCATAATCGCGAATATTTAAGGAAGGAAAAATAAGACGGGTAACTACAATCGATTGAATTTCAAAATATTACAAAAAACTCAAACCTAAGCAAGGAAAAAGAAAAAAATGAGTAACGGGTCAAAAATACAAAAAAAGAGCCAGAATGAAAGAAAAACGGGCAAAAATCAAAAAAGAGTAAAAACTATGATTTATAAAAGCGATAAACCAAGGAAGAATACATCCCCGAATTATGAGCTTTAAGATTGGAGCGAAGACCTACAATAGCACCACGAAGCAAAGCCAACGAATGGTGCATATAAGTTTCACTCAAAAAGGAGATATAAAAAGCATCCCATTTAAGTTTTTGAATATCAGATAATTGAAAAGATGAATCTTTGAAAATTGCAAGGATGGAATCGGGACAAAAATGATTCAGGTGACGAGGTACATCCCAAGCTGCCCAATATTGACCATAGTGTTTAGCGTCGAAAGAAGTGAAATTAGGCAAAGCCAAGAGCAAACGACCACCAGGTTTCAGCAGTCTTTGCAGTTGCTGTATCTGATACGATAAATCATCAACATGTTCAAGCACATGCCACATGGTAATCAAATCGAAACTATGATCAGGCAATTGAGAATAATCCATTGGAGTCAAAGGTTGAAAGCCTAAACGTTGATAGGCAATTTCACGAGCCTGAGCAGAAGGTTCAATACCCATGACAGACCATCCTACATTTTTCATAGATACCAAAAAATCACCTACACCGCATCCAATATCCAAGACATTACCATTCGCCAAACCAGTTGAAGCCAATTTAACTTTGTAGCGAAGATTAAAAGATTTGACAAATTCATAAAGGCGAGGAATTAGGCCTTTTTTATTCTCTTGATGGCTAAGATAGTTTTCCGATTGATAGTATTTCACAGCATCCTGGCCTGCAGGACGAGGATCAGTAAATAACAAATGACAGTTTGGACACTCGAAAATCTCAAAATCTTCTTGACTAAGAAAGTAATCTTTCAACTGTATATAAGTAGTAGTATCAGAGCATCCGCACCAGGGGCAAGTCTTCATAAAGCAATCCATTTTCACGTGAAACAAAAGGCTATCTTCCTAAGAATATGGCTAATACAGAAATATCGGCAGGCGAAATGCCACTGATGCGACTGGCCTGTCCTAGATTTTCCGGTTTATATTTATTCAGTTTTTCGCGAGCTTCATAAGACAAAGAATGAAGCGAATGATAATCAAAATCGCTGGGGAGTTTGACATATTCCAAACGGTTCAGTTTATCCGCTAATTCCTGTTCTTTATTGATATACCCATCATACTTAATCAAGACTTCTGCCTCTTGAACGCATTCACGCACAAAGAAATCTTTAAGGTCATAACGGCTAGCCAAGAAATCAAGATATTCAACCAAGTCGAAAAGAGTGAGCTGAGGACGCAACAACAGATACGACAAACGGGTACGTTGCGCTATTGGAGAGGAACCATGCGCTTCGAGTAACGCATTGACTTGATCAGGAGTAGCACTGGTGGTATTCAAGAAATCAATGATTTCTTTCACTTTGGCGCTTTTAACCAAATATTTCTGATAACGTTCTTCTTTAGCCAAGCCTAAATGATAAAGTCGCTCTGTGAGACGAGCATCTGCATTGTCCTGGCGCAATAAAATCCGGTATTCGGCACGACTGGTGAACATACGATAAGGTTCATCAACGCCTTTGGTAATGAGATCATCAATAAGGACACCAATATAAGCCTCAGAGCGGGAGAGTACTAAAGGTGCCTGGTCATGAATGAGCAAATGTGCGTTAATTCCCGCCATCAAGCCTTGACAAGCAGCCTCTTCATACCCAGTGGTGCCATTAATTTGTCCAGCGAAGAACAAACCATGGATTTGCCGCGTCTCCAAGGAGTGATGCAACTGCTCTGGAGGGAAGTAGTCATACTCTATGGCATAACCCGGTCTAAAAATCTTGGCATTTTCAAAACCTTCGATTTGACGCAAAGCCTCGTATTGAATATAATCAGGCAAGGACGAACTGAAACCATTGAGATAATACTCTTCGGTAGTCCAACCTTCCGGTTCAACAAACAGTTGATGGGAGTCTTTGTCTGAAAACCGTTCAATCTTATCTTCGATGCTGGGACAATACCTAGGACCGACACCTTGGATACGTCCGTTAAACATCGGAGAATATTTAAATCCTTTACGCAGGGTATCATGAACCTTGGTGGTGGTTCTAGCAATCCAACAACTACGTTGTTTAGCAATGCGGAAATCTTCAAAATAAGAGAAACCCACCACTTCATCATCACCTTTTTGTTCAACAAGTTTAGAGAAGTCGATAGTTCTTCCATCAATACGAACCGGGGTTCCCGTCTTAAGACGTTTGACCTCAAAACCCAATTCCTTCAGTTGGTCACTAAGACCAAAACTAGCCACCTCACCCATTCTACCACCGGCAAAATGCGTCTCACCAATATGGATTAAACCATTCAAGAATGTCCCGTTGGTCAAAATGACCGCTTTCGACTCGATAATGTCACCTTTAGCAGTCTTCACTCCGGCAACTTGATCGCCATTCACCAGTAGAGCCACAACACTATCCTGCCAAAAATCCAAGCGAGAAGTGTGTTCAAGAACATTTCTCCATTCAGCAGAGAACATCATCTTGTCACTTTGGCACCGAGGACTCCACATCGCAGGACCTTTAGACCTATTGAGCATTCGGAATTGAATCATGGTACGATCCGACACAATGCCAGAATACCCACCCATGGCATCAATCTCCCGAACGATTTGACCCTTGGCAATGCCACCCATAGCAGGATTACACGACATAGAAGCCATCAAACGTAGGTCCATCGTGACCAACATTACCTTGTTGCCTAAATTGGCAGCAGCCGCTGCAGCTTCACAACCAGCGTGACCCGCACCAACAACAATAATATCATAATCCTTGAAAACCATCCCAAATTTAGTGTTTCATATGAAACAGTTATATTATATAGTTGATAATCAATTATTTAAATAATAGTTTTAAGCATTCTTCCTCTTTATCACGCATCCTCAAGCGATCTTCGTCAGTATGATCATCAAAACCGATCAAATGCAACACCCCATGAATAATCACCCGATGAAGTTCACTCTCATAACACCGACCAAAAGATTGCGCGTTGTCAGCAACACGGTCAAGGCTGATACAAAACTCACTGGAAATAAACAATCCCTCCTCAACTAACGGAAAAGTAACGATATCCGTATAAAAATCATGGCCTAAACGCTCCTGATTGATGCGCAATAATGCATCATCACTGCAAAAATAATAATATAACTCCCCTACCCTATATCCTTCTGCATCGACGACTTGCTCGATCCACAAACGAACCCGACCCATATCAATGTCAGGCATGGCTAAATCAATGGCGGTAAAACGTATCATGGGCGTTGGTTTTTCTTCAGATAATACTCATTAATCTTCGCCTTATAATAAGGCTGATATAGAATCGGATTTTGTTTCAAGAATTCCTGGTTTTTCTTCAGCGTCTGTTCATAGAAAAGCTCGTCAATAGAACGATCAAACTTAGAACCTTTAAACTCATTCGACTTCCGTTTCTCATCTTGGTCTCGTTTCTGTTGGGCTTTCTCAGATTCAAGCATTCGAGAGAGAATCTGACGGTTTCTTTCAAGCGTTTGATTCGTGATGCGCTTATTCACAATATCCTCTTCCAAACGCTCCATATCCTTCATAATCTGATTCAAACCATCATCACCAACCTGACCATTTTTCTTCATCTCGTCAAGCATCTGCTGCATACCCTGACGAATCATCTCCTGCTCAGCTGCCATGCGAGCCAACTCTTCAGAAAGTTGTTTTGAAAGTTGACTATTGTTCTGGTTCATCTGTTGTTGCATCTGCTTAAGCTGCTCGCCAAGTTGCTTCTGAAGGTCCTGCATGTTCTTCATCGACTGATTCTGTTGGCCAGATTTAGGCTTGCTACGACTTGGTTTACCGGCACCTTGCATAGAATTCTCCATCTCCTCCAACGACTCAGCTAGCATCAAAGCAAGGTTATTCATCGATTGCAAAGCCGTTTGTTGATTGGCAACAGCGATAGAAAGATAAAGGTCATTGAGATGCTTAAGCGCATTATCGGTTTGAACTTCTATGACTTCTAGCTCGTCGAAAATATAGTTCTTGATCATCGGCTGACGTAGGCCCATAGCCTTGAGCGAGTCTTTGACCATATCGAAATTGTCGGCGATTTCTTTCTGACGGACAATCTTATCAACGATAGAAGGATCATCATTCCGCATCCTGCCAATGGCACTCATCAAAGCTTCTTCTTGATGCGACGAGCGAACCACGTTTTCTAAAAGAATACGCACTAAATGAGCATCCTCAGCCAACTGTTCTTCGCCAGAGGCATTCATCTGCATCATCATCGAAGAGGCCATTTGTTGCATCTTCTTACCAGCGGACTGTTTCTTTTGAGAGCTTTTGCTGCTTTGTTGCTGCTGCTGTTGCTGTTGATCACCAGACTCAACATTTTGTTCATCCCCTGATGATTGTTCATTGTCAGAATCCTGATCACCTTCTGGATCTTGTTGTCCTTCAGAAGGTTCCTTTTGACCTGCATCTTTCTCTTCAGAAGCCGCTTCTTCAAGGTCTTTATCAATCTGTTTTTGAAGCTCTTCATCTTTTTGAACGGAGAAAGGATCCGACAAAGTCTTGTTCTTATCAATCAAGCTATCGAGTTTTTGCATCATCTCGTCGAAGGACTTTTTAGCTTCTTCCGCAGAGGTGGTTTCATCGGAATTCTTTTCAAGCTTCTCACCCAACTCGTTAAGCTTGTCCATCAAGTCGTTAAGATCCTTTTCCATCCTCAGTTGCTCAAGCAAAGAAAGGTTACGGTCAAGAAGATCCTGCATTTTCATATTGTCTTGCTTCATGTCCTGAAGCATTTGTTGGAGCTTGTCTCGAGGCATTTCATCGAGCAATTTCTCGATTTCCTCCATCATTTTCTTCAGATCCTCGGGTATCAATTCATCGAACAGCTCATTGATCATTTTCTGTTTTTTGAGCAAATCCTCATTGGCAATTTCATTCTCTTTCATGAAATCGCTAAGCTTCTGTTGCTCATCCTGTAACTTATTCCATTCCTCTTCGATCTCACTTTGTTTTTCCAACAACTCCTTGATCTTCTCTTTGTCAGACCAATCAAGTTCTTTCTTCGAAGTAAGTTCTTGAAGCATTTTTTCGATGTCGTCCTTCAATTTATTGGCTTCATCTGAACGTTCAGTCATACGATCCATAATGTCATTCTCGGTTTGTTCCGCAACAGAGTCGAGAGCGACTTTGGAAGGCTTGTAATAGGAGAAAGTCTCAGAGCGTTTCGACTTGGGACCATGGAAGCCATCGTTGTCCCAAACCTCGAAAAAGACCTCCAAGTTCTGACCCGGAAGTATGCCGAGACTATCCATATTGAAATGATAGAAGAAAGACGTCCGGGTTTGATTACGATCGAAGGCCACCGGCAACACGATGGTCCGTTCCACGGGCTGTTTGATCTGACAGTTGAAAGTCAACTTGCTGAAACCATAGTCATCAGCAATCAAGCCGGAGTAATACACTTGGGTGGAGAGGGCCTCATCGAACGACTCAACACGAATGTCGGGATAAGCATCGGGAAGGACATCAACAGAGAACTTGATGGGATCAAACTTATCCGACCAGAGATTTCGGCAATAGAAATCGAGTGCGGTTGAGGCAGACGCCGTCATGGAATAGTCGGCACGGCCGTCAAGGAGAGGCAAGGGAGTAAGGATCGAGTCACGGACAATGAAAGCAGAGTCGGCATCACGCAAGGAAAAGTTAAAACTCAACAAGGAACCCTGGGGAACCAGCAGACGTGTTTTGCCTTCAAAAGTTTCCGTTGCCCGATGGATATAGTTGGGATAATCGACTTTGCATTGATAGGAGAGGAGGACAGGGTTTGGGTGAACCTTAAGGTAAATCGGTTTGCTGACATAGTCACCACCAATCACCTGAAAACTCAGATCATGGTAAACGTTCTTGAAGACATAGCTGTAATCGTTAACTGAAACCTTTGAAAAGACCTGTTGGCCAAGCGAGCTTTTCACATAAAAGGCATCGGGAATATGGGAGCCTTCGACATGGATTGAATAAGTGAGATCGGCACCTTGATTGATTTCCAGATCGTCAGCGGAGAGTTGAACAGAAAAGGGAAGGGGCTTGTCGAAATGTTGTTCGTAGTTAAGGATGCGTTGCGTAGGCTGCACGGCAAAGCGAGGAAGGAAGAAGACCAAAGCAAGAAGCAAGAGCAAAAGAGCAAGGAAAATCCACAGGTATTTACGGTTACTACGAAGATCGACAGCATCCGAGAACCGGATCGGGGAGAGCTGTTGGGTACGCTGCTCGATGGTGGCGAGAAGCAGTTCATTGGAAGTATCGCCAGTGTAAGCTTGACTCAGCTGTACCGTGTTGAGGAGCTTATCTTGAATGTCAGGGAAGAACTTGCCGATCAGGAGAGAGGCTTGTTCGATAGACATCTTCTTGCGATACCGAAGCAGGTTAAAGAGTGGGATCAGGAAATAGAACACCACAACGAAAGCACTGCCAAGAACGAGCAAGAGCAGTAGCACAAAGCGCACTTTAGAGGAGAACCAGGAGAAGTACTCGAGAGCATTCAACAGGAGGAAAAAGACAATCCAGAGGGCAGCGCCAATCAGTACGCCCTGCAAAAGGCGGTTGAGGTAGAACTTCCTCGCGAACCCTTCAATCTTGTCAATCAATGCCTGTTGTGCGGCCATGCTTTTTTAAATTAAGGTGCAAAGATAATGGATTTTGTTGATAACAGACGGGAAAAAACGAGCGGAAGCAAAGAAGCAAATCGCGAGAATACAATATATATATGCCAATAATAATTTGTAGCTCATTCGGTAAAAACCGAATAAGCACCGAAATAAAAACAAATAAGATTATTTTTGATGTGTAGAAAATATTTAATAAAAAATTGAAGAATGTGGCGATATGCAACAAATAATTGTATTTTTGCACAAAAAATAAGACATGGCCAAAGCAAACCTATTTAACGGCATGATATCCGGCAAGCTCGGAAAGGTGGTGATCGTAAACGGCAAAAACGGCGTTTACGTACGGTCGCTTCCAACCCCGAACGACAGGAAGTCGGAGGGGCAACTGAAGCAACGAAGCAAGATGCAACAGGCCAACGCCTTCTTGAAACCCCTCAAAGAGTTCCTCAAGCTGGCTTTCGTGGAACGCAAATCCAACCAGAATGCCTACCAAGCCGCCACCTCCAGCCTGATGCGCACCGCCTTCGAAGGTGAGAGCCTCAACTACAGTCACGTGCGCATCTGCGAAGGAAGCCTCTGTGCACCACAAAAAGCCAGCGCCAGCATCAGCGACCATGTGGCCATCTTCCGCTGGGAGGACAATAGCGGGGAGATCGCTGCCAAAGACACCGACAAAGCAGTGGTGCTCCTCTACAATCCGGAACAGGAAATCGCTGTCTGGGAAGTCAAAAAAGAAACCCGCAAGGACAAATATTGCCTCCAAATACTCGATAACAGCCTCACCGGAGGCTTCCACGCCTATCTGGCCTTCACCAACAAAAAGGAAGACCGAATCAGCAATAGCCTTTACCTCGGCGAAATCAACGTCGAAGAACACGTTTACGACATCGAAGAAGAATAACCATAAAATACTATAACCATGAACAAACGCCTCCTCTGGCTGCTTACCGTAGTCGTCACCATTACCCTGTACTGCACCTCGTGCGGCAAGAAAATCCACCTCAAAGTGTCGAAAGAAGAGATGTACTTCACCTCCGTAGGCGGCTCCGAAATCGTGAGCATTGACGCCGACTGCAACTGGGTGGTTGACATCAACGAGCATATCGACTGGGTCCACGCCACCCCGATTAATGGTAAAGGAAATGGCGTCGTCAAAATCGATATCGATCCCAACATCAGCCTCGACGACCGTTCAACCGTCATCACCATAGCATCGGAGAACGGAAAGATTCAAAACAACATCAAAATCAGCCAAGAAAAAGTGGTCATCACACATATCCATAACAAGTTCTGGTACCTCTACGAATACGAACGCTGGGCCACCGACTATAAGGACGACTACATCGACGACTCTTACGAACACTGGGATTATTACATCGACGAGAGCTACGACAACTGGTTCTTCTATTTCATGGAAGACAGCACTGGCTATCAGATCCATACCAAACACGGCGACACCATTTACTATGCCTACGACTACATCTATTACCCCTTGGGCGATAGCCTCTATATCAACTTCAGAGTAGATACCAACGTCGTGGAGGATTACCATGCCACCATCCGCCTGCTGACTACCGACCGTTTCCAATTCAGTGACGAGTTCTATCCTCATCGATTTGAGAAACTCTATCTGGCAAGAGTGTCAGACGAACGTAAAAGCCTCAACATCAATCCTAAAAAGGTGTTAAAGAAAGAACACGGACCCATCATCACTGTGGAACGCTAATGCCCGAAAGACTGCACCGGCATTTTAACATCCTTGGCATCGGCATCTATGCCGTCGCCCTGCTCATCGTGAGCCTGCTCTTCCGCGACCACGCACTGAACGGGCAGTGGATGGCCTGGGGCATAGCAACAGTGATGCTGTTCTTCCTCATGACCTATTGTTGCCATCACTACTGGCGAAAAGACGAGACCAAGACCTTCATCAAGAAATTGTTTTGGACCGCCTTTGCCTTAAGAGCATTGTTTGTCGTCGGAATCTATTTCTATTATCTAAAAGAAAACGGCTTCCCCATGGAATATGCCGCTGCCGACAGCCGACATTACCACGAGACCGCGGTTTACCTGTCACAACTGGCAAGAGAAGGCTATTTCAAAGCCATCTTCCAACAACTCAACGCCCACACGATGGGATTCTCAGACCAAGGCTATACACTTTATCTCACCGGCTTATACACCATTTTCGGCTGCAACACCTTGGGACCAAGAATACTGAAGGCCTTGTTGAGTGCGGTGATGTGCGTTTCCATCTATAAGCTAACCGCACGCAGCCTTGACGAAAAGACCGCAAAACTAGCGGCCATCATGGCCTTATTCATGCCCCAGTTTATCCACTACAACGGAACTTACATGAAAGAGACCGAGATGCTCTTTGTGACCATAATCGCACTGGAACGTTTCGACAACATGATTCGGAACAAACGCTATACCCTAGGTCCAATCCTATTATGTATCCTACTAACAGCATTGAGCTTCGGATTCCGCACCACGATAGGCATGATCCTCATTGGCAGTTATCTCGTCATGATCCTATTTACGGAGAAAAAACTGCTGTCAAATAAGGCAAAAACAATCATTATCGGAGCTATAGCGCTCGTAATCACTGCCTTTATGTTAACACCGATAGGGAAGGAGATCATCTTTACCTTCCAGGTGAACTATACAGAGAGCAACTATTTAATGGTGAAATACGACTATGCCGGTTTTAAATATGCCGAATATGCGAACTACAAAACCATGGCTCCCGGCGTTTTTGCCCTACCCTTAACAAACTTGGTAGAAGTGGCAAACCCCAACCAAAAGATGATGAATGGAACTTACTTCGTGAAGAACTACTTGGCATTCTTTGCGATGTGGTGCTTCGTCGTAGCCATCCGAGACAAAAAAATCAGAAACTTCAGGTTGATAGGAAGCTTTACCTTGGTTTATGTTCTGATGATTGCCTTCTCTTTCGCTGTAAACAGCGAGCGTTACCATCTTCCTGCATTGCCTGGAATCCTCATCATGGCTGCCTTTGCGATGACACGTTTCAGGAAAAAAGATTTCCCCTATTACTACATCTATTGCGGATTATTGCTGGTTGCCATCATAGCATGGAATTACCTGAAACTGGATGGAAGAGGATTAATTTTTTAATAATTCATTGCGGTTAAGGAAAAAGTTGTATCTTTGCACCCGCAAATGGTACCTTGCCCGAGCGGTTAGGGATCGGTCTGCAAAACCGGGGACGGCGGTTCGAATCCGCCAGGTACCTCAAAATAGCTCGCTAGTGGCGAGCTTTTTTTATTCAGCGTAAACTAAAATCGCAGAAATGCAGTTTTAATGGCATGAAAAACTACCTAAAAAGAATTCTCGTACTTACGCTGCTGATCACAGGAATCCAGACCTATGCCCAAGAGCTGGATTCATTGGCAACCATAAACCGACTTCGACACCAAGTGGATAGCTTGATCGAACAACTGGAGATCAGCGAAACCGAAAAAACGCTTTTGCAGGAGAAATTGACACTCCAAATCGAAAACATCAACAACCTCGAAACCCAGACAACGCTATTGCAAGAAACCATCGACAAAATGGAACAAAAAGAGCGTTTCAGCATAGAGAAAGAGGATCTATACAAAGAGGCAAAAGAACGCGAAATCGACTATCTGAGAAACAATATCAAAGAGAAAGAAGAAGCCCTACAGCATGAGAAGGAAAACAGTCGCAAGTTAAGTGTTGAAACAGAACGTTACCGAGTGCTCAACGACTCACTCAAGACCAACCTCTCAGAAGCGGAAAAACGAATCATCCGAACCAACGAAGAGCTGAAATACACCAAACAAAGGGCCAAGGAGGCCGAAGCCAAAGTCAATGCCGCCACAGCACGCAAAAAGAAAGTAGTCGCCATCCAAGGCATCGCTCTTAAAACCTTTAGAACCCCTAACTGGTCCATCGCCCCTGACAAAATCGAAGATGGCAGCATCGTCTATCGCATCGTCAACAAAAATGGGGGAGAGGTGGAGTTCGACTACACCGCAGGAGCCTCCGTGATGTTGTGGGACCTAAGCAAGAAAAAGAAGACAGAACCCGAAAACGACACCGTGCGACAAAAACATATTGAGATAAAAAAGTTTGACCAAGAGTTCTCCTATAGCCTAGGTTTGTATGTCGGTTTTGGAGGCAGTAACCTGTTCAAGAACTTTTATGTAGGACCGTCGTTCAAGTTTCTTGACTTCTTCCATCTCACGGCAGGAATCAACATTTGCGAATACGAAATGCTCACGGGCAACTTCCAAGAGGGCGATATCTTACCCACAGGCCTCTCGCTTACCGACCAAATCTCAAAGGTCTGGAAACCCAAACCTTTCTTCAGCCTGTCTTTCGATTTGGATTTCATCTCATACATAAAGAAATAAGGCGACACTCCTAAAAGCATCGCCTCACCATGAAAGAGCCACATGTCGGACTCGAACCAACGACCTACGCATTACGAATGCGTTGCTCTACCAACTGAGCTAAAGTGGCATGATTTTCGCTGCAAAGATAAGCTATTTTGAAGAATCAACAACTTTTTACCGAAAAAAAACTTTCATACCCATGTATGAGATCATAATTCCAGACCGAATGTGGTACCTACCCATTGTGGTCGCTGCATTGATTGCTTGCACAGGCAACACCCTAGCCCAAGCCCTTCGAAAGAACAACCAAGAACCACGAGAGCGATGGAAACACGCTATCGCTGGCCTATTAAGTGGAGCACTATTTGGAACGGTTTTACAATTTTCAGGAAAGATTCCCAAAGTCGGACCCACCATCCAAATCATCATCCTAGCCTATATCCTTCTCCAGTCCACCATCGGCATCATTGGTGTACTAACAGGGTTGCTCAACAAAGGTTTTAAAGGCGCCAAACTAGGACTGAAAATCACCCTGGGTTTATTCTATCTCGATGAGAATTCCTTCCCCAGAGCAGTTTTACAAGGCTTTCTGCGACATCTTTGGGAGATGCCACAAACCTTCGTAGGACAAACCACATCACATATCAAGAATGCAGCTTCAAACGTAACGAAAGTCGAATATTATGGAGGAGTTACTTTCGTCATCAACGAACAACAACGATACCAAGACGGACTGAGTCTAGGCAACTATGTCAACGTCAACCTCTGGGACAGCATTTTCGAGGATTTCGACACGCACATCAAACACGATCCATTGCTACTGCACGAATACGGCCATACTATCGACAGTAACATCTTCGGATGGCTTTTTCTCTTCATCATCGGTATCCCAAGCATCCATAGCGCTATGGGCAAAGGGAACCATCAAGCCTTCTGGACGGAAAAAAGAGCCAACCGAAAAATAAAACGGTATGCAAAAAAATACAACGATATCGCTTGGAACGCGTTCGAAGATGAATATCCTACAGCGTGACGTCAATCGTCAGTAGAAAGCTCATCCATCTCTGACGAGTTCACAACAATCTCATAACGACAATCTTTCTTGTAATCGCTCATCGAAGATGGGTCGGGAGTCTTGATGCTTATTTGACTTTCTTTCAATCCTTTCACATGGATGAGATACGCCAAAAGCAACTCGTTGCGATGCTCCAGGACACGAGTGACCATACTCGATGACTTCTCAGCATAGCGCGACAAGGCCACCGATTCAACTTCTTTCTTGGAGTCAACAGTTCCCTGCTCGGCAAACTGACTGGCAAATTCATATAAACCCTTGTCGGTGAGCTTGATGGAACGTATCGCCTCATTGGTAAGAAAATCGATTCCTGTGGAGTCAATCTCGGGATGTTGTGAAAGGTAATAATCACGTTGTAACTGTAAATTGCTAAACTGTTGAACTAAATCGTTGAAATTCACTTTTTGATCCAAGACGATAGTCATCTCTGGCTTGCCGAGCATGAAATCGGCCATGTCGTCCAACTGGCTATATTCTTCCGCGGTGAAGTCATGCTGCAACAAGTTGAAGCTAAGATATTGGTGATCGTCGTCAGAAGAAAGCAAGCGGAAGGGAGAAGTGGCGACCTTGACAACCAAGTTACCCAACACTTTCATAGCCATCTTCCAATAGGAGAACTCAGGATCATGAAGATTACCTGAAATAGGCACCTCCAGATGCAACTTGTCGTCCTTGTCGGTAAGCAAATAAAAACCCAACTTGAGAGGAATCCTGCTCATCTGAGGCTCGAAATCCTTCCATTTGTCGCCAACCTTTGGGTCGGCAATCTGAATCTTGTTGATTCCCGTCAAATTGCCATTGGTAACCACGTTTTGGCTATGGAAAGAGAGCGTACCCTTTTCCAATGGATACCCAAACATCTGAATGGAGTAGGGCGAGAAATCGGAGAACTTGAGGTTGCTCAACATCAAGGTAAGGTTGTGGTTGTCCAAACTGTTAAGGTCACCCTTCCAAAGCACATCAAGCTTTCCAGATTGGTTCAACAAAGCTTGCAGACGGACAGTATTGGTACCATTTAACTTAAAGTTGTCGGAAGTCATCTTCAAACCTGAGATTTCATACAAAAAAGGATCAGGCAAAGTGCTGTCGGCATAGAGCAGATGCGTGTTGTCGAGACACAAGTCCTCAACAAGAATCCTCAATGGCTTACGTTCTTGCACTTCAGCAAACTCGGCTGCGATGGTGTCGCCTATCTTCTCAAACACGGTGGTATCGGAATGCACTTTGTTTTTACCCATCACAATGTCGAAGTTGGTGGATTTGTCGGGGTGAGTAATGTATTCGGATCGCAGGCCCGAGAGATACAGCTTACTGAGGTCGAGGTAGTTCTGATTCATGTTGAATTTTTGGATGCCAGCATAGATGGTATCGATGTAGCCCAAGCGGTACCCTTCAGAATCTTGAAGCGAGAGATCATGCAAAGCAATGCCACCCGTCAGGTCGAAGTCGAGAATATGTTCCGTGTTGCCAAGAGCATGCAAGTCAAAGTCGGCACGGCCACGCAAGGAATCAACCGCCAAAGATTGCTTCAGATAGGGCTCTATGACATCCAATTCCAGGTTATTCAACTTAAGGTCAACAACATACTCCTCGGCATTTTCAGAGAGATGGAACTGGGTGTGCAACGTGGCACTGTCGCCAATGCAAAGGTCCAATCCGACATTGGTTTTTAAGGTAGAAAGGTCGATAGAGGGGATGCGTATCGTGAGATTGTTCAACAAGAACTCACTACCTATGGACAAATCGACATAGCGGATGATGCTATGGTCAATCAAGATGTCTTGAAGCAAGACCCCGAAATTGGACTCTTTCTTTTCCGGCTTGGGCTCATCAGAGGCAAAATGTTCGATCAGACTATTGAAATTGAACCAGGTACGATCTTGCTCTATCAAGACTTTCAATCCCGATAGCAACAAACGCTTCACTGTGAGTTGGCTATGAAGCAGGTCGCGAAGTTTGATTTTCGTCTCAAACTTGTCGAGGCGAAAAAACGGACTGATGTCATCATCTTCATAGACAACAAGATCTTGGATCTTGACCTTTCCCGCCAAGACGTTAATCCTCAATTTCTCGATGGTCACCTCACGCCCCAACAGCTCCTTGTCGTGTTTCTGAATGTAAGACTTGGCGATGGGGGAGACGAGAAGCAGGGCCAAAACGACCAGCAGCACGATCCCGCCCAAGAAAAAACCGACAATCTTCAGTACCTTTTTCATATTAATGACTCCGTTTTCTATGTTGTTTCTTTTGTTTGGTTTCAAGGAGAAGTTCAAAGTCCATCTGACGTTTGAACAGATTGACGTTCTTGACCATGACTTTCACCTCATCGCCAAGTTGGATGACTCGACCCGACTCTTGGCCAATGACGCGGAAGTTATCCTCGTCGAGGTAATAGTAGTCGCCAGGCATATCCTCATAACGCACCAAGCCTTCGCATTTGTTGCCTTTCAGCTCCACATAGAGGCCCCACTTGCTCACGCCTGAAATCAAGCCCTCAAACACTTGTCCGATCTTATCTTGGAGGTATTCCGCCTGCTTGTATTTCACGCTCTGACGTTCCATCTCCTCGGCTTGTTTCTCCATCTCACTGCAATGCAGGCAATACTCTTCATAGTCTTTTTGGTTGACCGAGCCTTGGTGTAGCAAGATATAACGTTCAATGAGTCGATGCACCATCAAATCGGGATAGCGACGGATGGGGGAGGTGAAGTGAGTGTAATAGTCGAACGACAAGCCATAGTGACCGATATTGTCGGTGGTATAAACCGCCTTGGCCATAGTGCGAATGGCAACAGACTCGACAAGGTTCTTCTCGCCTTTGCCTTCCACATCCTCAAAAAGCTTGTTGTACGACTTCACCAGTTTCGACCGGGTGCTGATGTCCATGGTGTAACCCAGGCGAGAGATCAGTCGCACAAAGTTATTCAGCTTTTCGGGATTAGGCTCATCGTGGACACGATAAACAAAGGTGTAGTTCTTCCAAGGACTGTTAGGGGTACCGAAAGTCTCTGCGACCGTACGGTTGGCCAAAAGCATGAAGTCTTCAATGAGTTCGTGTGACTCATTTTGCTCCCGGATGTAGGTGTCGATAGGCTTGCCTTTCTCATCCAAGATAAACTTGACCTCCTCGGTATGGAAGTTGAGGCTTCCCTCGGCGGTACGTCGTTCACGCAACTTGGTGGCCAGGTGATGGAAGGTCATGATTTGTTCCTTGTAGTCGCCTTCGGCACCTTCAATCATGGCTTGGACCTCTTCATAGGCATATCGACGGCACGATTTGATAATGGTCTTGCCAATCCAATGATGGATCACATTGGCCTCATCATCCATTTCAAACACCGTCGAGAACGTCAGTTTCTCCTCATTGGGACGGAGTGAACACACGTTATTGCAGAGTTTCTCAGGCAGCATTGGGATGGTTCGATCGACCAGATAGACCGAAGTACCACGGTTGAAAGCCTCTTCGTCAATGGCAGAACCGGGAGTGACATAATGCGATACGTCGGCGATATGGACACCCACCTCCCAATGGCCATTCGGCAACTTCTGCAGCGAGATGGCGTCGTCGAAGTCCTTGGCATCGGCCGGGTCGATGGTGATGGTGAACACTTCACGGAAATCTCTTCTTTTCTTGACTTCCATCTTCGAGATACTCACAGGAATGGCAGCTGCCTCTTTCTCGACCTCTTCGGGAAATTCAATGGGGTAGTTATGGGAAGCCAGGATAGACTCCATCTCCACATCGTTTTCACCAGGGTTACCCAGCACCCGCACAATCTCGCCAAAGGGATTACCAGAGTTCTCCGGCCAGTCCACCAGATGGACCACTACCTTTTGGCCATTCTTTGCACCATTGAGCTCACCTTTGGGCACGAAGATATCCACTGGGATGGAATTCATGTCAGGCACCACAAAGACATAACCGTGAGAGATGTGAAGCACACCCACAAAGTCAGTGTGTTTCCGTTGCAGCACTTCCACGATCTCACCCTCAGGTTTCTTATTCTTGCGTTTCGGGAACATGGCTACCTTCACACGGTCGCCATGCAAGGCCTTGCCCGTGTTGTTCGATGCGATATAAACATCCTCGCCCGTGTCACCATCCAAAACCACATACGCCTTACCTGTCGATTTCATGTCAACCGTACCTTCCACATACTGGGTCTTCGGACCATAATCTTGGAGGAATTCAGGGTTAAGCACATATCGGTAGGGGCGTTCTTCCAACAGCTTTCCTTCTTCAAATAAGTCGATCAGAATATGATACACCACATCCTTACCCGCAGCATCGCGTATGCCCAAGAGCTTACATATCTGTTTGTAATTCATTGGTTTAAACGGATTCTCCCCGAAGATGCTGAGGATAGCGTTGGTAAAAACGCTCAGTTTATTCTCGATTTTTTTCTTCTTTGCCATGGTTCGTCTTGTTCAAAAAAAGAGGTGATTTTATTCCATTAAAAAAATTTTGACTTGCAAAAATAATGAAATCAATTTATTAGCGTGTTGATATTTTTGTTGATATAAAAAACTATAAATTCTTGCTTTTTGCAGCATGAAAAAAACATACCTTTGCACAGCAAGCTTCCGAGAAGGAAAATCACGAGATACATTTTTATAACTGATTGTAAACGAGCACATTATATGAGCAACGGTGGTTTATACATTAAAAAAAGAGACGGTCGTGAAGAGGCTTTCTCCGTTGACAAAATCAAAAACGCCATCAGCAAAGCTTTTTTAGCTTCGGGGTTCTACGCAACCGACGATGACCTCAACGCCATCCTGAGTCGAGTGAGGATCACCAACGGCATCACCGTGGAGGAGATTCAGAACCAGGTGGAGACCGCCTTGATGGCTGAGCAATACTACACGGTGGCAAAAAACTACATCCTTTACCGCCAGAAGCACACGGAAGACCGTGAGGTACGCGAGAAAATCGAGTTCTTGAGCAACTATGTCAACGCCTCGAATGCGGCTACGGGTTCGAAGTTTGATGCCAATGCCAACGTCGAGAAGAAGAACATCGCCACGTTGATGGGAGAGTTGCCCAAGTCGAGCTTCATCCGCATCAACCGCCGTATGCTCACCGACCGGATCAAGGAGGTGTATGGCAAGGAGTTGGCTGACCGTTACATGTATTTGCTCAACAACCACTTCATCTACAAGAACGACGAGACCTCGTTGGCCAACTATTGTGCTTCAATCACCATGTATCCTTGGCTCAACGAAGGTACGGCATCTATCGGTGGCAACTCCACCGCACCCACAAAATTGCGCTCGTTCTGCGGAGGCTTCATCAACATGGTGTTCATGGTTTCCTCGCAACTGTCGGGAGCTTGTGCCACACCGGAGTTCCTGATGTACATGAACTACTTCATCGGGCTCGATTACGGCAAGGACTACTACAAACGTGCCGACGAAGTGGTCGATCATTCGCTGAAACCGAGAACCCTCGACAAGGTCATCACCGACTGCTTCCAGCAGATCGTTTATTCGCTCAACCAACCAGCAGGGGCAAGGAACTATCAGTCCGTGTTCTGGAACATCGCTTACTATGACAAAAACTATTTTGAGTCGTTGTTCGGGAACTTCTACTTCCCCGACGGATCACAACCCGACTGGGAATCGCTGAGTTGGCTTCAGAAACGCTTCATGAAATGGTTCAACGCCGAACGTCTGAGAAGCGTGTTGACCTTCCCTGTGGAGACCATGGCTTTGCTCTCGAAGGACGGCGATGTGATTGACCAGGAGTGGGGTGACTTCACCGCGGAGATGTATGCCGAAGGACATTCCTTCTTCACCTACTTGAGCGACAACGCCGACTCGCTTTCATCGTGCTGCCGTTTGCGCAACGAAATCCAAGACAATGGCTTTAGCTACACCCTCGGTGCCGGTGGCGTCAGTACTGGATCGAAGAGCGTGCTCACCATCAACCTCAACCGCTGCATCCAATACGCTGTGCGTAACAACATGCACTACCTCACCTTCCTCGAGGAAATCGTTGACCTCTGTCACAAAGTGCAAATCTGTTACAACGAAAACCTGAAAGAGTTGCAGTCGAAAGGCATGTTGCCGCTGTTCGATGCCGGTTACATCAACTTGGGCCGCCAATACCTCACCATCGGAGTGAACGGCTTGGTGGAAGCTGCGGAGTTTATGAAGATTCCGATCACCGACAATCCGGATTACGAACATTTCGTTCAAGACATCCTTGGCCTCATTGAACGGTATAACAAGAAATACTATTCGAAACAAGATGGTCTGATGTTCAACTGCGAGATGATTCCTGCCGAAAACGTGGGAGTAAAACATGCCAAGTGGGACAAGGAAGACGGTTACGAGGTGCATCGCGACTGCTACAACAGCTACTTCTACATCGTGGAAGACCCCAACACCAATGTCTTGGACAAATTCCGCCTGCATGGCGAGAAGTACATCAAACATCTCACCGGCGGATCAGCCTTGCACTGCAACCTGGAGGAACACCTCAGCAAAGAACAGTACCGTCAGCTGCTTAGAGTAGCTGCACGCGAAGGCTGCAACTATTTTACGTTTAACATTCCGAATACCATCTGTAATGACTGCGGACATATCGACAAACGCTATCTGAAAGAATGTCCTGAATGTCATAGCCATAATATCGACTATCTCACCCGTATCATCGGCTACTTGAAACGCATCAGCAACTTCTCTGAAGCGCGACAAGAAGAAGCTCACAGAAGGTATTACAGCAAAAAGGAGATCGACCGATGCTGAAATACGCCAACTTTGATATTGTCTTTCAAGAGGTTCCCGACGAGGTGACCTTGGCCATCAACATCTCCAACTGTCCCAACCAATGCGTTGGTTGCCACAGCAAATATTTATGGGAAGATGCTGGCGATACCTTGGACAAAAACGCACTCGACGAACTGGTATCAAAATACCGTACCGGTATCACCTGTGTGTGTTTCATGGGAGGTGATGCCGATCCATATGACGTGGCAAACCTGGCGATGTACTTGAAAAACAAGTACAAAGACCTCAAAACCGCTTGGTATTCAGGCAAAAACGAACTTCCCGAAGCCTTCCACTCCGAGACGTTCGACTATGTCAAAACCGGTCGCTATGATGCCCGCTTCGGTCCCTTGAACTCGATCACGACCAACCAACGCATGTTCAAGCGCTTGGCCGATGGACGTGTGAAAGACATCACCGAACGGTTTCAGAAACATGCAACGGCTAAGACAGACTAACATCATCATCGTAATCCTACTCCTACTGAAAAGTACCCTCGGATGGGCACAACGTGGTGACGTGGTGCTTGCCGAGGGCTTTTTTAATGCATGGCTTAACGAAGAATGGAAAGTGGCCGGTGACCCGTGGGCAGTATGGTATATCTCCAACACCACCTTTGCCGGCAACAAACCCAACGAGATGCAAATGTATCCTGATTATAACTTCAACGGGACCACCATGCTTACCTCGCCTCTTGTGCCTCTAGACGATTATGACTATATCATGATTCAGTTTAGCCACTGCATCGAGGCTTTCAACAACCCACACCAAGGACTTATCGGCATCGGCATCTCCAGCGACAATGAACAATGGCAGAGCATCTGGTCCGACACCATCACCGGAAGCATCGACCAATGCCAGTACCTGCTGACGTTCGACATGGAACCTTGGGACGTGAAGTCGAACCACTTCTGTTTTTATTACTCCGGCGATGGAGCTTGCGTGAAAAACTGGTTCCTCGATAACATCGTCATCTTCGCCGACAAGAAAGACAAATACGGAAGAATGGGAGAGGAGGCCGATGACAACGGCTTTATCGCTGCAAAGTCAAAAACAAATAGCAAAGGACGAGCCAAAAATATGTTTACCAAACAAAAACGATCGAAAAACAAGTTCTCAAAAATTGTTAACGGAAACCGGTAGCAATTCAGAAATCTTCGTAATTTTGCAGCCTCATCAGAAGTAACAACTAAAATGGACGTTCCTTTAGACAACGTGAACTCGCAGTTCACATTCACCTACGACGACATCAAAGGCACCGTACACGTCGTAGATCATCTCACCGGTGAAGAATACGATTTATTGAAAGAAGACACAGGTTGGTTCGACGCCGAATTCAAGTTTGACGTTTAGGGAGTTGAAAGGTGAAAATGAAAGGTTTTTCAATTTTCACCTTTCACCTTTCACCTTATTCCACTACCAATTTCTTGGTTTCAACGGCACCGTTCTGGTTGATGATATTGACCAGATAAATGCCCTTGTTCCAATCAGCGGCATTGATGTTAACCACCTGACCCATCTCCTCATAAACTTTCTGGCCTACAAGGCTATAGACCTCCACTTTAGCCACGTTAAGGCCTTCAACGGTAAAGTTTCCAGAAGTGGGGTTGGGATAGAGTTTGGTTTCATTGGAGAGCTCCGTGACGTTCAATAAAGAACCGTCAATATGAATAATGAACAAAAAGCTGCCATGATCGGATTCAACCATTACACCAGTTTGCTCAAAGCCCTTTGCGTTGTCGGTATCGACAGTTAAATCAATACAGAATTGTTCGCCTGCGGGCAAAGAATAGGGCAATTCATGAGATGGTTCAATAATCAAATAAGATTCTCCCGACGGGTTCTCCTCTTCTGTAATTGAAGTGATTACAATAGGCGTTTGAGTGCCCGTATTGCCATTGGTCACGCATACATTCAATGTTGGTTCTTCCAAATAAAAGAACGTCTCACCTGCATAGAGTCCAGTGTCAATAGCCGTATCCAATACTTCAACCACCACCGTTTTGTCACCTAACGAAGTCGTAATGCGTAGCAAGAAATCGAGATAACCCTTAGGCAAGATGGGAACGGTTTCAAGAGTAACCGTAACTTCGAGGGAACTCCCTGGGCTTAACGTATAAGGTAAAACAACATGGGGATTTACCATTAAAAACTTATTATTGCCAAAGGAAGCATTGTTATCAAAGTGCTCAATTACAACATCTTCAGTGGTTTCATTGGTAATAGAGAATGTAAGTTCCTGGTAGGGATCATAAAACCATAAGGTATCGGCGCTGATCACCAGTTCACCAGAAGGTGTGTGGGCGCCCACAGTGAAATGGTGAGGGTCTAAATTAGCGAATACTGGTTGAGTGTAGCGATGTCCAGAGTTATCGGCACCGAAAACATAATAGTCAACGGAAGAACCGCTTTGGTAACCCGTGATATAGCCTACATATTCGTCAGGATTCCCCGTGGGGGTCATCTGAGCGGTTTGATAGGCTCCACCGTCGATGCTATAATAAACCAAGAGGGAGTCTTGTTTCAAACTTTCCCCACTATAAGCGATGAACTTACTCACGATAGGATAGGAATTTTGCCATTCTTGTTCGCCATGAAGCACGTCGCGGTGATCGACGAAGAGCATGTTGAAATCCATCACGCCACGGGTACGGCAATGCAGGGCATCGGTGTTCTCCCAACCACCCCAGTAACTGTTATAAGGCACACCTACGATGTTATAACCAGGCATGGCCTCTTGATACACAGCCAAAGCAGCGTTGTTGTAGGAGGAGTTGTTGCCAATCGGAACGTAAACCGAATGGTTGAGAATCAAACTGTTGGTATAAGGAGCTATTGTGTTGCCTCCTGGTTCATCGACACGATAAACGCGGTAGGGATAGCCCCAGCAGCAGTTGGTGGTCGCAAAATACTCAGCCACCTGCTCATAGTATTGGTAGCGAGGGTTACTCTGTGGCAGACGGGCAATCAAAATCTTGTCGGGCGCAAGGTACTTGCCCCAGCAATCCACGTGGGCAATGTATTCACCTTGCGGGTCGATGGTGATATGATAGTTATCAATACCAAGGTACTGCTCCATCTTTTGACGGACGTTGGACTCATTGTTGTTGTTCTCACGCACCACCAAGTCATCACTGACACCATGGCCGCGACCGTCTTCCATCATGTTGCCTCCCGTATGGTTGAGGTTCATGCCATACATGGGGATGTTCCAATAAGTGGCAAATACACCAGATATTTCATCGTCATAGGGACGGGGACGGTTATAGACGTTATCGACGATGGCCGGATGACGGTCCTCAAAGATGTACCACGGACCGTAATCGCGAACCCAATAAGAGTCGGTTGGGGCATTGACAAAGTTCACGTTACTCATGTTTACACCAGCATTTTGGAAATCGTATTGAGCATTGCTTTGCTGGCTACTACTTACGATGCAATACACCGGGCAGTTGTTGGAGAGTTGAGCCACCAGATCCTCGGGAATCCCCAGGGGATAACGGATCATGACACCCTGCATCGGTTCAAATTCTGCCACAAAACGGGGTTCACCTGTCGGAGGCGGAGTCTCAGTGAAGTTAATGGCACGTACAGGAGTGTGCATCTCCTCCTCGGAGAGATAATGCCAACGCATCCAGTCAGGCTTCTGTTGTTGAGCTTGAAGGGTCGTAACCGCCACCAAACTGAAAATAACAAAAGAAAGGAATAGTTTTTTCATGATTTTAAAAAGGTTTGTTTCTATTTAAGCGGCAAAGATAATCTTTTTTTATTTTTGTGGACAATATTCTTTTAAAGCATGTAGGCATCCTAATAAAATGAAAAACAATTCTTTTTCCAGACGCATTACTCGACGGATTGTCCTGTCGATGCTGCTGCTGATGTCATTCGTCTCCAGCCTGATATTCTTGTTTGCCCAAAAACAGATTACGGTCTTAACCAGCATCCGTTACCAAGACATTCTCGAAACCACCAACGACAAGGTGGAGGGAATGCTGGATAAGGTAGAGGTTTCTGCCGTGAACAACCTGGCAGAAATACAGGAGAACTTGGGGTCACCCGAAGAGGTTCTTGATGCCTTGGAGAAAGAATTAATACTGAATCCGCACATATTGGGATATGGAGTTGGATTCAACCCAGATTATTATCCGGAAAAGGGACGCTGGTTCGAGCCTTATGTCGCCAGGCGTGATCATGGACAAATTGAACGGCTTCAAATTGGGTCCGACCAACATGACTACCTCAATGCCAAATGGTTTCGGGAAACATTGGAAACAGGTAAGAGCCAATGGTCTGATCCTTATTATGACGAAGCGGGGGCAAAGACCATCCTTTGTACCTTCTCTGCACCTGTCGTGAACAACAAAGGCAACACCGTCGGAGTATTCGGGGCAGACATTCCCCTGCAATGGCTTTATGAAGAATTGTCTCGACTAAATGAACAAGTGAACCGGAAAAGCCTTTTTGGAAAGAGAAACGATAATGAGCGTATCTATTGTTTCATGCTCGGTCGCGACGGTGTCTATATCGCTCATCCAGAAATGGAACGGCCCTTGACGGGCAACTACTTTGACTTCGCGGGAACGAAGATGTCGGAAGAGTACCGGCAGATTGGAGAAGAGATGCTGGCGGGAAAAAAGTCAAGCAAGACTACCTATATGGACGGAATCCGCTCTATTGTCTATTACAGCCCGTTGTCGCGAGCCGGATGGTCGATGGCTATTGTCGTTCCGACATCGGCCTTGTATCGGCCAGGCAAAGTCATTGCGACCATCATCTTGATCCTGATGGGCATCGGCCTATTGGTGACCTCCCTCATCAGCGGCTTGTCAACCCGTAGAGCCACACGTCCCCTCAAATTCTTGGCTGCTTCCGCTGAGGAAATCGCCAAAGGTAACTTCAACACCGCTCTTCCCGAAATCAAACAAAACGACGAAATACGGCTGTTGCGCGATTCTTTCGAGGACATGCAGCATTCGCTATCCTCTTATATCGACAAGCTTACGACAGCCACAGCCCAACGTGCCTCGCTGGAAAACGAACTGGATATCGCCCGTAAAATCCAGATGGCGATGCTGCCCAAGACCTACCCACCCTATCCCGAGCGAAACGACATCGACATTTATGGTATGGTAACCCCTGCCAAGGCGGTAGGCGGCGACATGTATGACTTTGTCCTTCGTGATGATAAGCTGTTTTTCTGTGTTGGTGATGTCTCCGGAAAAGGACTGCCTAGTGCCTTATGGATGGCGATGATTGTCGCGGTGTTCCGTACACAGGTCGCCAATGAGATTCGTCCGGAGAAGATTGTCACTACGCTCAATGATGCCTTGTCCGCAAGAAACGAGTTGATGATGTTCGCTACCTTCTTCTTGGGCGTTCTGGACCTCACTACGGGCGAGCTGACCTACTGCAATGCAGGTCACGAAGCTCCTCTTCTCCTTGGTGGAGATCAACCAAAGTTCTTGGACATTGAATCCAACATCCCTTTGGGTGTGATGGCTGAATGGAATTATCAAGCACAACATATATCACTCGCTCCAGGCACAACCATTTTCCTTTATACCGACGGGCTGACAGAGGCGGAAAACAAAGATCATGCTCAGTTCGGACGGGACAATGTGGTTGCAGTGCTTAACACCCAGTCAACGAACGCTGAAATGCTGACCGGAATGGTGACGGGTGCCGTGCAGGATTTCGTCGGTGATGCCGAACAAAGCGACGACTTGACGTTGTTTGCTATCAGCTACCGCAAGTAATCCTGGGTTTGTAGTTTGTCTTATTTTAGCCAATCTTGAATAGCAGGCAAACTGTCGAAATTGATGACGGGAGTACGGAACGATTCCTGTTCCGGAGCATTACCGATGCCTATTTGCTTTTTGTCTCTTTCCTCGATGAAATGCTTCAACTCTTCTTCCGTTATGTCCATCAACTGCTTGTTTTTGGCATTCTTCCAACGAATGTAAGACGCAAGATAGTGATAATATTCTGCTTGAGAGTGGATTTGTGCCAAATGATTCCGGTACTCCTTGTCATGTAAGGCCTTAGAACCAAGTGTCTTGCCAGGACTAGATTCGAGATTTTGTATCAATCGGCTCCTGATACGGTCTGTAGAGGAAAGAAAATTGTCGTAGATCTCTTTTATGTTATCGATATCGGAAAAACACTGACCTGTGTTTTCAATGAACTCAAAATTCCCTATGTTTTTCCAAATGTCGATTGAGTTAGAGAAAATATTCTGTGCCGATTTATCATGGTTTAAAGTATAGTATGCCGTAACATTATTAATGCCAAAGAGGAGTTGGTTTTGGTCAACGAAGTCAAGAGAATCGATAGGTATGGCAAGCAGATAGGCGGCCAACGTATCGTTCCAACCCATGTGATTGGCGCATTGGTCCAAATGATTAGCGAAGGTCTCTATGTTACCTACCACCATCATGGCGGTTATCTTGCGGTCTTTGACAGCACGGAGATGTATCAGGAGCGCATTGGTACCGAAAGTGAGGGTAATGGAGATGGAAATACCAAGTACCGTGCGAAGCAGACTTTTCCAGAAATCGTTTCGGCCGTTATTCTTTGTCGGGGTTTCTGTGACATTGTTCAAGATGGCGTCTTGGGCACTATTGATATCTTCCATTTTTTTAAATCTTTAATCAATTGCGAAATTATGAAATAAATTTTTCATATAGTAAAATTTTTCAGCACCCTAACATCGCAGCTGGCGTAATGTTCAAAGTGCGGCAAAGTAGGCGGGCGATTTTCAAGGTTGGTTCTGCCCTACCAGTCACATAGTCGTTGATTCGCGAAGGACTTACGCCGATAAGAAAAGCTAACTGCTTCTGTGTCATCTTTTTTTCTTCGAGCGACAATTCTATCAAATCGGCCACAGACGGCTTCTCGATGGGATAATGCTCCTTCTCGTATTCGATTACGACATCCGACATCATCGTCAATTCGATGGCGTTGCGGTCGTTGGCGGGTGTCTCGTCCGTCACCAGCGGCAACAATTCTTCGATTCTCTCCAATGCAAATTCGTACTGTTCTTTCGTGATTTTGCTCATGTCGCTTTTCTCCTATATTGTTGAAACATCAATTTTGTCATAATCGCTATGGGTGCCCACAAACCGAATAAACACATGGCCTATCGTGAATTTCACCACCACCACAAGACGGTATTTGTTTCCCCTGATATTGAACACATAACGTTGATTCCCAACATAGTCCGTTGCCGGAAAATCAACCTTGATATCCGAAAGGTTTTTCCATTCCGCTTCTTCGGTGATTTCATACCAGCGTTCCAAGGCCGTCTTCGCATCGGAATGGCCTTCTGATTCGTAAAAATCAACCAATCTTTTATGTGATACGATTCTCATAGTGACTGCAAAAGTAGTAACTAATTTTGAAATACAATAAATTTTATTGAAAAATTTTGTTTTTCGGGATTATTCCTTATCTCCTCAACAGCTTTCAAGATTGCTTGATTGTCACATAGAAATAAATCCCGCCATCGCTGACGGGATTTTTCAAACCATTTCATGTCTGGTTGGATTGCTTCGCTGCGCTCGCAATGACGCGAAGCGTGGCTATTAGGCCTGTTTGCGTGCGGCGATCAGCAGATCCAGCATCTTGATGGCTGAATCGCTGATGACGGTTCCAGGACCGAAGATGGCCACGGCACCGGCGTCGTAGAGGAACTGGTAGTCCTGTGCAGGAATCACGCCACCCACGGTGACCATGATGTCGGGACGGCCCAGCTTCTCCAGCTCAGCGATGACCTGAGGCACCAGAGTCTTATGGCCAGCAGCCAAAGAGCTCACGCCAAGAATGTGGACGTCGTTCTCCACGGCTTGCTTGGCAGCCTCGGCAGGGGTCTGGAACAACGGACCCATATCGACGTCGAAACCGATGTCGGCATAACCGGTAGCCACTACCTTAGCGCCACGGTCGTGACCGTCCTGACCCATCTTAGCGATCATGATACGCGGACGGCGACCTTCTAACTTGGCAAATTCGTCAGCCTTGGCAACAGCTTCGGCGAAACGTGCGTCATTTTTCGTTTCCATAGAATACACTCCTGAAATTGAACGGATAACTGCTTTGTAACGACCAGCGACTTTCTCGCAAGCCATGGAAATCTCACCCAAAGTAGCGCGAACTTTGGCAGCCTCGATGGCCAAGGCAAGGAGGTTACCCTCACCGGTCTCGGCACACTTGGTGATGGCCTCCAGGCAACGTTGCACGTCGGCTTCGTTGCGGTTGGCACGGAGTTCCTTCAGACGTTTGATCTGTGACTCACGCACAGCGGTATTGTCCACCTCCAAGGTCTCGATCGGATCCTCATGGTCGAGGCGGTACTTGTTAATGCCCACGATGGTCTCGCGACCCGAGTCGATCTTGGCTTGCTTGCGGGCTGCGGCCTCTTCGATACGCATTTTTGGCAGACCGGTCTCAATGGCCTTGGCCATGCCACCCATGGCTTCCACTTCTTGGATGTGACCCCATGCGCGTTCATAGAGATCGCGGGTGAGCGACTCCACATAGTAGGAGCCTGCCCATGGATCCACCACACGGCAGATATTGGTCTCTTCCTGGATGTAGATCTGGGTGTTACGGGCGATACGGGCGCTGAAATCGGTGGGCAAGGCGATGGCCTCGTCCAGGGCGTTGGTGTGCAGTGACTGGGTGTGACCCAGAGCGGCACCCATAGCTTCGATACAGGTTCTGGCCACGTTGTTGAACGGATCTTGCTCGGTAAGTGACCAACCAGAAGTTTGGGTATGCGTACGCAGTGCCAATGATTTCTCGTTCTTCGGGTTGAAGGTCTTGACAATCTTGGCCCAAATCATACGTGCGGCCCTCATCTTGGCAATCTCCATGAAGTGGTTCATGCCTGAACACCAGAAGAACGACAGACGGGGAGCGAAAGCATCGATGTCCAAACCAGCCTTGACACCCGTGCGGAGATAATCCCAGCCGTCGGCCAAGGTGTAGGCCATCTCAATGTCGGAAGTGGCACCCGCCTCTTGCATATGGTAGCCAGAGATGGAGATCGAGTTGAACTTCGGCATGTTCTGCGAGGTGAACTCGAAGATGTCGGCGATGATGCGCATCGAGAACTCAGGAGGATAAATATAGGTGTTACGCACCATGAACTCCTTTAAAATATCGTTTTGAATGGTGCCTTGCAACTCCTCATACTTGGCACCTTGTTCAAGGGCGGCCACGATATAGAAAGCGAGGATGGGCAACACAGCACCGTTCATGGTCATAGAGACGGACATCTTGTTGAGCGGGATCTGGTCGAACAGCACCTTCATGTCTTCAACGGAGCAGATGCTCACGCCAGCCTTACCCACATCGCCCATGACACGTTCATGGTCGGCATCATAGCCGCGGTGAGTAGCCAAGTCGAAGGCCACGGACAGACCTTTCTGACCAGCAGCGATGTTACGACGATAGAAAGCGTTCGACTCCTCAGCTGTGGAGAAGCCAGCGTACTGACGGATGGTCCAAGGACGCATCACGTACATGGTGGAATAAGGTCCACGCAGATAAGGAGCGATACCTGCAGCATAGTTAAGATGTTCCATGCCCTCCAGGTCCTTTTCTGTATAAGCGGGCTTCACCATGATATGTTCCGAGGTCTCCCAAGGCTCACCTTGAGGCATAGTGCCTTGACCTTTTGGAATAGCGTTGATATTGATATCTTTGAAATTCGGTCTCATATACATTTCCTTTCTCAGTCTCGCATCATTTGGTTACACCTAATTGTTTTTGGAAATCCTGAAGAGTCTCGAGGACATTGCTTCTCACGTGGATGAAATACTTCATGCCTGCTTCTTTGAGGATATCGGCGGTGCCTTCGGGATTACCGGCGAGCACCACGATAGTCTCGTCCTTCAAGGCCTCGAAGATTTTGAGGGCGTTGCCTTCGCCATATTCCTCATCGGAGGAACAGATGACCACAATCTCAGGCTTCACCTCACGGGCGGCAGCGATACCGTCGTCCAAGGTCTTGAAGCCTGCGTTGTCAACCACTTGAAAACCAGCGCAAGCAAAGAAGTTAGAGGCGAAATTGGCGCGTGCCTTCAGCATGGCCAAGTTGCCATAAGTGAACATCCAAGCCACGGGACGTTTGTGGTCTTGGGCATAGACGTCAGTGGCATAACGCAGCTTCTCAAACTGTTGTGCAGCACGGAAGGTGACGATGGTCTCGACTTCGGCATCCTCAGCACGACGGTCGTCAGCCCCAAACACCCAAGCTTCAGGCGTGAACTTCATCGTTTCGGTGAAGTTGGGGAACTGGTTGGTTCCAAGAATGGTCTCGCGACGGGTAGCCACGTTGCTGAACTTCTTGGTGGCGCTTTCCTTGATGAAGGCTTGGATGCTGCCTTTACGCACAGCGGCGAGATAGCCACCTTCGTCCTGGATTTGCAGGAAGAGGTTCCAAGCAGCTTTGGCCAACGAATCGGTGAGGTTCTCGATATAGTAAGAACCGGCGGCGGGATCGGCCACCTTGTCGAAATGCGATTCTTCTTTCAAGATCAGCTGTTGGTTGCGTGCGATACGATCGGCGAAGTCGGTAGGCTTTTCAAAGATGGCATCGAACGGAGTGACGCAGAATGAGTCAACACCGCCCAAGACAGCCGACATGGTTCCAGTGGTCGAACGCAGCATGTTGACGTAAGCGTCATAGAGGCTCATGCCCAACTCAGCATTGCAAGCGTGGATGTGCATCTTGGCGTTTTCTTCCTTGCCGCCGTAGGCCTTCACGATGTCGGCCCAAAGCATACGGTAAGCACGCATCTTGGCCATCTCCATGAAGTAGTTTTGACCCACCGCCAGGTTGAAGCGCATCTTGGGTGCAATCTCGTCAATGGTGAGACCTTTCTCCGTCAAACGGTCGAGGTATTCCACTCCGATAGCCAACGAAACGGCCATCTCTTGCACGATGGTGGCACCAGCATTGGTGAGCACATGACTGTTGACACCGATGGTATGGAAGCCAGGAATCTCAGCTTTCACCATGATGTATGCCAGCTCCATGTCCGTGTTTTCGGTGACATACCAAACACCACGACGCAGATAACGCATCAACGGATCATAATTCAACGAACCCTTGATACCTGGCACTTTCGAGAGCATCTCCAACAGAGGTAAGTGATACTTGTTGTTGAACAAGTTAATCTCAACCGTCTTTTGGTCAATGCCGTTAAGCAAAGTCGAAATCTCGATTGGATTGTAAGCCTTATCGTATTCCAATTTAAATCCGATGGAGGTGGCACCACGCTTGATGGCGTCAAGGGCCTTAGCGTTGGCCTCTTTCACATCGGTAACGAGGATGTCTTGACGGACTAGCCAGTGGTTTTCCAGGGCTTTGTTGCCGCGGACATAGGGGAACTGGTCGGGCATCACGCCAATCCATGAAATGTTTTTCAGGTCCTCAGCACGATAGTAAGGCTTCACCGGGAAACCTTCTGCCGTCTTCCAGACCAATTTCTTGTTGTAGTCGGCACCCTTGAGGTCCTTTTGGATAACCGCTTCCCATTGTTCGGTGGTCACCGGTGGAAATTCCTCAAAGAGTCTTTTGTTGTTTTCCATATTTTATGTTTTAAAACTTAATTTACAATTAACTTTGTTGATGGCTCGCAGTTTTCACTCCCTCACTGTGCCTGCCTGAACCTCCAATTTTCATGTCTCATAAGTTCGGTGAATGTTTGAGCAGACAGTCGAACGTCTTTTTGTATCGTGGTACGCGATGAAAACACGCCGTAACCGCCGTTCACATTGGAATATTCAGGAATGCTTTGGACGATGCTACTAGAAGGACCGTTGACAGAAATGAAGTTGTACAGTTCGACTCCACCAGCGGATATTTTAATGGTCAAAGAGGGTTCAAACACCAAACGCTCCACGTTGGAGTTCAAGGTATCGGCTCCCATAGATCTTTTCAATTTATCGTAGAAACTGGCATTGGGGTAAGAGAGGCTATAATTGCCAAATTCATAGAGGAGTGAGGATAGCGGATAATAACCCATCTCCATATTGATGGAACGAGGCACGGTGTCGTTTCCATTCCAAACTTCAACATAACGGAATTCAACGCTGGCATCATAGACGACCGCATTAGGACACTCGGTCCATTTAAGTGTACCTGAAGGTGTTACGGTGGAGAAACTCATGATGGCTTGCGGAATGGCAAAACGTTCTCCGCCAACCACAGCGCTGGAGGCTGTCAAAATGGTGTCGCCACGGTCAATTTCCAACGTGTACATATATTTGTAACGGGAATTGTTAGGGTTAATCCGGTCTGTGGTGTAATACACTAGCTGATCAGGGGCATAAAAAATACCTAATTGCTTGTTGTGAACAGTGATGGTATCCAAGTTTAATACCCTTGTCTGAGTATAAGTAGAACCTTCGGCAGAGGCTCTTGACTCGATGATTCGGCAATTTAACTTGCCTGGATAATTGCACGAGTCATCAATCAAAGCGATGTCAAGCGCGTTTCCAGGTCCCAAAAAAGCCTTGTTGATCTTGATAAAATTAGTGTCTTTGCTATAGTCCAACAAACCATAAACTACTGTAATATCCTTATAATCAGAATATAAATCAACTTCAGTGCTGCATGACTGAAAAAAATAACACAGAGCGAAAAATGGTAAAAATAGCGTTCTTAGTACCTTCATTATTTAATTAATTTTTAAAGCGTCAAAGATACAACATTTATTTGATATGACGATTTTCTTTTTTACAAGCTTGTTCATAAACAAAACCTTCTTATCTTTGGAGCAAAATTGGTTCATAAGAATGAGCGAAACAACAAACAAGTGGTTAGTCGTTGTTAATCCAAACGCATCCATTCGCAAATGTGAAAAGGATTGGCCTGAGATAGAACGACTTTTACTCCAAGAACAAATCGAATTCGATGCGATTAAGACAACGCATCCCCGTCATGCCATCGAAATTGTCCGCGACAACATCAACACGAAAGGCTATAAAAAAATCATCTCCATTGGCGGTGATGGTACCAACAACGAGGTCATCAACGGCATCTTCAGCCAACAACGTTTTCCTACACAAGAAATCCAGATGGGAGTGATCCCCGTTGGGACAGGCAACGATTGGCGAAGAACGTTCGACATACCTCTTGATTATCCACAAAATGTGAAAATCATCAAAGAGGGAAAATCCTTCTTACATGATATTGGAAAAGTGACATACTTTAACCATGGCGATCCGCAGGTGCGGTATTTCCTGAATGCCGCTGGCACTGGATTGGACGAGATGGTGTGCGGAAGAACCAACAAAATGAAGGCCGAAGGCAAAGGTGGTTCCGTGCGCTATATGCTCAGCACAGCCAGTTGCCTGCTCAACTATAAGTGTGTCCACATCCAACTTGAGGTGGATGACCAGTTGGTTTTCGACGATGAGATTTTAAGCCTATCGGTAGGCAACGGAAAATACAACGGAGGCGGCATGATGATGATGCGCGACGCCATCCCTGACGACGGGTTGTTCGACATCACCGTCATCAAAAAAGTGGGGCTGATGAAATTCGCCGCCAACATCAACAACCTCTATAACGGAACCTTCATCGACAAACTCAAAGAGGTGAGCACCTATCGGGGAAAGAAAATCCGCATCATCTCCATACCGGCCCATAAGCTACTGCTTGAGACTGAAGGGGAAACTTTGACCAACTCGCCATTCGACTTCGAGATGATGCCAAAGGCTATCCAGATGATCATCAAATGAGACAAGGAACAATCATCATAATTCATAAATCAACAAACTAATAACATGGTAAACATCGATCAAATCAACTTTGCAGAAAAACACGTGGTCATCCGTGTTGACTTCAACGTCCCGTTGGACGACAACTTCAACATCACCGACGACACTCGTATGCGTGCCGCCTTGCCAACCATCAATAAGGTGCTGAACGACAAGGGAATGGTGGTACTGATGTCGCATCTTGGCCGCCCAAAGAAGAACCCTGACCCAAAGTATTCCATCAAACCCATTATCGCTCACCTGGAAGAGTTGCTGGGCCGTCCCGTGCAATTTGCGACCGACTGCATGAAAGCCGCTGACCAAGTGGCAGCCATGAAACCTGGCGAGGTGTTGGTGCTTGAGAACCTCCGCTTCTATGCCGAGGAAGAAGGCAAGCCCCGTGGCATCGAAAAAGGAGAAGAGGGTTACGACGAAGCCAAGAAGGCGATCAAAGCCTCACAAAAGGAATTCACCAAAACTCTGGCAAGCTACGGCGATTACTACATCAACGACGCCTTTGGCACCGCTCACCGTGCCCATGCTTCTACCGCACTCATCGCCGACTATTTCGATGCCGAACATAAGATGTTTGGTTACCTGATGGCCAAGGAAGTGGCTGCCGTCAACAAGGTCATGAATGAGATTCAACGCCCCTTCACCGCCATCATGGGTGGATCAAAGGTCTCCACCAAAATCGAAATCATCGAGAACCTGATGACAAAAGTCGATAACCTGATTCTCTGTGGAGGCATGACTTATACCTTCAAACGCGCTCTGGGAGGCCATGTGGGTAACTCCATCTGTGAGGAGGATAAACTCGATCTCGCCCTCGACATCATCGAAAAAGCCAAACAAAAAGGTATCAACCTCTATCTCTCGTTTGACGTGGTGGCAGGCGACAGCTTCTCCAACGATGCCAACACCATGGTGGTCGATCCGATGAACGTTCCCGACGGCTGGGAAGGCATGGACTGCGGTCCTGAAAGCCGTAAGTTCTACGCCGGTATCATCAAACAGTCGAAAACCGTTCTCTGGAACGGACCATGCGGCGTGTTTGAGTTCGACAAGTTCGCTGAAGGCTCCAAAGCCCTGGCCGAGGCCTGCGTGGAGGCAACAGAACAAAACGGAGCCTATACCTTGATCGGTGGAGGCGACACTGTCAGTGCCATCAACAAGTTCGGTCTGGCCGACAGAGTGAGTTACGTCAGCACTGGTGGCGGTGCCCTGCTCGAAGCCATCGAAGGCAAAGAACTGCCTGGCATCGCAGCCATCAAGAAATAATGAAGACGCTGGTCAACATCATCACCCGCGAACATCCTGTCGCCGCCTACCTCTTCATCAAAGAGTTCTTCGAAGAAGGCGACCAACTATTGTTCGTCTCGGCCAACGACAGCTTCGACTGCATCACCCCTTTGGTCAAAATACTCCAGGTTGACCCAGGGGTGGTGCAGCGTATTGTGCTCAGGCGCGACTCCGACAGCTATACCTACGAACGTATATGCCGAACCATTAACAACGGCATCAATAAAGACACTGAGTACTATGTTAACCTAGCTGGAGGTTCCCGATACATGGCCCTGTCGGTGCAACATGTGTTCTCCAACTATCACAGTACTTTCTACTACATCCAAACCCACCAAAACCTTATCGTCAAAACGATCTTTGATAACAGCATCTACGACAATGACGATGAGATCATCCCCATCCATTACCGGATGACCCTGGCCGAGTATTTCGAAGCTTATGGCTTGAGCCACGACATTGATGCCTTACAACCGCCCATCTCTGACGAGACACAGTCAAGGCAGATGTTTAACCTATTCTCAAAACAACAGATACGAAGCAGCGAATACAAAATCCTGGATGTGTTGCGCGAGAAATACCGGGGCTGGAAATATCTTAATATAGAAGAGGCAGAACATCCTGTAAAAGAGAATATGACTCCCATTCCAAATCTTGGAAAGTTTTTGGAATACATCAATTTCACTCCAAAAGAAGAAGGGATTCTAAACCAACAGGAACTGGATTATCTTACAGGAGGATGGTTTGAAGAATATGTCTATTATCTCATCAAGACAGTGGTACAGCCCGACGACATCGCCGTTGGGGTGCGCATCGATGGGTGTACGGAGATCAGGCATAACAACGAGTTGGATGTGAGTTTCATCAAAAACAACCAACTGCATGTCATTGAGTGCAAAAGCGGCATCAGCTCGGAAAGCATGTTCAACGAGATTGTCTATAAGGTAAGCGCCTTGAAAGAGGTTTTGTTGGGCGTGGATTGCAACTCCTACATCTTCTCATTGAAAAAAGATCCTACCGGAGATTTGAAGAAAATCGCCACTTACATGGGCATCACATTCTGCGACTATGAATGCCTCACCCGTGAAGATAAACTACGGAAAGTGTTAAAGCGGATGTAATTCTGATTTCAGACTTCCCCGTCCTTGCTCATTTGGCTGAACGACTTGGGAGCGATTTCAGGCATGACCCGTTTGGTAAACGCATTTTTGTTTACTAACTGCTTAATTTCTAATCGCTTAATCCATGATGCACAATCCATCTTCTTGCGTGACTTTCCGTGTCCGATCATGGTCCGTACCATCGCTTCATATTTGGCATCTCCAATGCGTTCCGTAGCCACCAATCGCCTGTTTTCAATCACCAAGTCGGTGATTGGAATCTTCACCGGACAGCTTTCAACACAACGACCACACAATGAACATAAAGTGGTCAGATGCGCATAATCTTCCAAATCGATCATCAAAGGAGTCATCACCGCACCAATGGGCCCAATATAGGTAGTGCCATAGGCATAGCCACCAATATTCTTATAGATAGGACAAACACTCACACAAGCACCGCAGCGGATGCACGACAAAGATTGACGTATCACCTCATTGCCCAACACATCCGAACGACCATTGTCGAGCAAGATGACCACCATCTGCTCTGGACCATTACCATTCTTTGCCGGACCTGTGGTGATTGTGTTGATTGCACTCATGCTCGATCCAGTGGAATGCGCTGAAGCCAATGGCAGCAACAAACCTAAGTCTTCCACCGAAGGAATCACTTTGGTGATGTCGGCCACGACAATGTGAAGCTTAACTGAAGCACAGGCTTTCACAATATTGCCTTCGTTCTCCGTCATTGCCACACCGCCAATATCCGACAATAAGAAGTTGGCTCCTGTGATGCACACCTGAGCCTGGGTGATATGTTTTGAAGTCTGATGACGGATGAAATTGACCATCTGCTTCGAACTGCTGTCGAGTTTCAACTTATAATGTTGATTCAACACACTGTTGATTTCCTCCTTTGAGAGATGTAAGGCAGGAAACATCGGATGATAAGGAGCTTGACCTGCTGCTTGAAGCACATAACGCGACACCGAAGTCTCATAATAAGGCATCTTCTTTTCTACGAGAAACTTATTTAACCCGATTTCGTCTAGAACTACTGAGTTGGTGCGCGTCACTGCCTTGATGTCACGCTTGTTGATTAACTCCCAAATCATTTCCTGGGCATCGTCAACATCGCGAGCCCATAACACATTGCCGCCATTTTCGTTGAAGTGCGTCTCAAAATCAACCAATAACTTTTCCATGTTGAGCAACGACTTGTTACGAAGGATATAAGCGCGTTGTCGCTCCAGCTCAGCATTGCGGTAGTTTTCCCTACTTTTTGAGAAACGCTTCTCATAACAACCTGTGCTGTAGTTCATCTTCTGCCAATGCTCCTCATCAAAGGCAATGGCGCAGTCTTTTTTGAATTTTACGCTCCAATTACTCATTGCAGTCAATCTGTTCTATTTTTTCTACTCTACGCAAATGACGTCCCCCTTCGAATGGTGTCGTCAAAAACAACTGAACCATGTTCCAAGCCAGATCAAAAGGAATGAAACGACCAGGCAACGAGAGAATGTTGGCATCGTTATGCTGACGCGCCAACTTGGCCAACTCTTCATTCCAACACAAGGCAGCCCGAACATGAGGATGTTTGTTGGCCGTCATCTGGGCACCATTGCCACTGCCACATAATATAATACCCAAAGGATACTCTCCATTCTCAATGGCTTTGGCCAAAGGATGAATCATGTCGGGATAGTCCACACTCTCTTCACTGTAGGTTCCAAAGTCTTTGACCTCGTAACCAGCCTCCAGTAATTTTTCAATGATGTATTGCTTCATTTTGAAGCCTCCATGATCGGATGCTATAGGAATAATTTGGCTCATTTTACTCGATGTTCATAAATCTTTCGCAAAGGTAGGTTTTTATCTCTATAACCACAATAATAACTTGCTATTTATGAGCTTATTATCCCAACCAAAAAATCAACAAATCTTAAATATATATTTGACAATCAGTTATTTATAATTTTATCAACAATTTGGCTGTTGATAAATAGTGATAAAATAGCGATGGTCGTTTATTGGGTGTTTATTTCTTTTTTCATCCATTTTTTTCAACCTTTTGTTCTCGGTTATCAACAACAAATACCCCTTTTTACAATGGAAAAAAATACATCATTTTTTTATTTCGTTTTTTTCTTGCAAAAATCAAAATGCTTGAAAATGATAGGGCATTAGAAAATTATTCAAAGGCACCTAAGAACAACAAATTAATATGCAAGAATTTTTTTAAAAAGTTATCCAACTGTTCACAACTCATTAATATCCATCCATCCTTTTTTTAAAAAAAATAATGATGGTTGATTAATGATGACCGGTTGAAAAAGCACTTTTGAATATAAAGGTTTTTTACTAGTTTTGCATGATGAGAAAAAAAGCGTAATCAATGAAGAATACCTTTTATATACTTTTGTTGTTGGTCTTGTTCATGACTCCTTTGGTAAGTTTTGGACAGACTGAATATCAAGTATATAGGTATGCCAACGATAGTATTTCTTCAGAGGGGACCTTGCGTGATGGAAAACCTGACGGCTATTGGAAAACGTATTACGAAAACGGAAAACTAAAGTCGGAAGGAAACCGTAAGGATTTTCTTTTGGATGGTGTTTGGATTTTTTATTCTGAAGAAGGCGACACCACTTTGCTGGTCACCTACGAGAAAGATATCAAACATGGTTTGCGAAAAATCTATATGTCTGACGAAGTGTTGGAAGAGCGTTTCGACCATGGAACACGTATCGATTTTAGCCGACGTTTTGACCGCCGCTATCATCTGCTTCAGGTGATGCCCATCAAAAATGGATATGAAGATGGTCTGTCGCCTGTTTATGATACCACTGGAAGACTTATAGAGATTATCACCTATAAAAAAGGTTTTGTCAACAGCCGCGAAGTCATCAATCGCTATGACTCACAAGGAAAGAAACATGGCTATTGGAAAGAGTTTTACCCCAACTTCGACCTGAAATCGGAAATCTATTACAGACATGGATTGCGCGATGGTTTCTATAAACTCTATGATGAGAAAGGAAATCTGTTGAAGATCACAAAATACGTCAATGATGTGGAACAGGTGATTGCTGCAGAGATGAAACCCTTACAGATGCAGCATGAGTATTATCCTAATGGCCGTATCAAACGCGAAGCTTCATTCCGTGATGGCAAACGCGAAGGCACTTGGCGTGAGTTTGATGAGAATGGAAATGTCATCAGTTCCCAAATTTATAAAAATGGCACCTTGGTTCAATCAGGGGTGATGGACACTGACGGCACTCGCCGAGGGGAGTGGGTAGAACTGTATCCCGACAGTACTTTACGAGCCAAAGGACTCTTTATCAATGGAAAACGTTCTGGCAATTGGAAATTCTATTATCCAGGCGAGAAACTTGAACAAGAAGGTAGTTACAAAGACGGCCAATTTGATGGTACCTGGACTTGGTATTATCCTTCGGGAAAAATGCAACGAACGGAAGACTTTTTGGATGGCGTTCCTGAAGGCAATTATGAAGAATATGACGAAGAAGGCAACTGTATCGTCAAAGGTTCCTATTTCGATGGCATGAAAACAGGAAAATGGAAGGAACAATCAGGCAATGAGACCTTTGAAGGAGAATACCGCAACGACCATCAAGTAGGGGAGTGGGTATCGTATTACGCCAACGGCAAGATGGCTTTCAAGGGTTCGTTCAAAGGTGGCTATCCCGATGGAGAACACTATTATTACTATACGAATGGCCGCCTTCGCGAAGTCCAATCCTTTTCTGGTGGCATCCGCAACGGCGTCTGGAAAAAATATTTGGACACAGGAGAACTGTTCTTTGAAGAGACCTATAAGCAGGATAAAGACTTGATTTTAATTGAGAATTAATAATTTAGAATTTAGAGGTAGCCCGTTAGGGCTTAAAGCTCGGTAGAAGATGAGGGAAATAAAACATATAGCAATAGCGGCACCGGGACGGAAAGTGATTCCCGAGCAGGTAGAATATGCCGTAAAATGGCTGCATTCAAAAGGAATGAATGCCGTTTTCGACGAGCGTTTGTTTGCCTCAGACTATATCTTTGCCGGAACTGCAGAACTCCGTGCCCAGGTCATTCAAGAATATCTCGATCGTGATGATATCGACGCTATATGGTTTGCCCGTGGCGGCTATGGCAGCATCCACATCATCGACAAAATCGATTTCTCGCACTTCGTGCAGCATCCGAAACCTCTTATCGGAATTAGCGATACCACGGTGTTCCATGGCAAAGTCCAAAGTCTTGGACTGACAAGCATTCATGCCTCCATGCCTTTCTATCTTGAAAAAAAGACCCCTGAATCACTTCAATCCATCTATGACGCTTTGCTTGGTAACCCGCTCCATTATGAATGGAATGCACATCCTTGCAACCGTCAAGGCGAAGCTCAAGGTGTATTGGTAGGTGGCAACCTGTCTGTTCTTTATGGCATGATGGGCTCCAACTCATTTCCAGATACGGATAACCGCATCCTGTTCCTCGAAGAAATCGATGAATATATCTATCATGTCGAACGCATGATGCTGGGATTAAAACGTGCTGGCAAACTAAAAAACCTGAAAGCACTCATGATAGGCGGCCTCACCAGTATTCACGACAACCCCAACCCCTTTGGTAAAACCGTGGAACAAGCCATCTTCGATACCGTAAGGGAATACGACTACCCAGTGTGCTTCAATACCCCGGCAGGACATATCGACGACAACAGGGCAATGGTATTAGGATGCCAGACAACACTCTCGGTAAGCAATAATACTACGATATTCAATCAAAAAATTATTAAATAAAATCTATATTTATGAGTAAAAAATTACTATTATTACTATTCTTTACTCTTCTCGCCTTCCTGACGGTCACAGCTCAGAATGTGACAGTCACGGGTAAGGTAATTTCAAGCGACGATGGCTTTGGCTTGCCAGGCGTCACCGTCACTGTAAAAGGAGGGAGCGGAGGTACCGTCACCGATATCGACGGTAATTACACTATCCAAGCCAGCAGTACTGGTACATTGGTGTTTAGCTTTGTGGGTTTCGTGAAACAAGAAATTCCCGTTAACGGTCGCGACAAGATCAACGTCACCATGGATCAAGATGCGCAATTGCTCGACGATGTGGTGGTGACCGCTTTGGGCATCAAACGTCAAAAACGAGAGTTGGGCTATGCCACTGAAGAAATCGGTGGTGATTTGATTGCCAAATCGGGTTCTGGCAGCGTGATCAGTGCCTTGAGTGGTCGCTCGGCAGGTGTGCAGATCATCAACCCTAATGGTGTTGATGGCGGTGCTTCACGTATCGTAATTCGTGGTAACAACAACATCTTGGGAGATAACCAACCCCTGATTGTAGTTGACGGTGTGCCTATGTCGAATGAAGGTGGCGTTACCGATTGGAGTGGTGGACGTGACTGGGGAACGGCATTGAACAACATCAACCAAGAAGATATCGAGAACATCGACATCTTGAAGGGCCCTACCGCAGCAGCCTTGTATGGTTCGCGTGGTGGCAACGGCGTGTTGCTCATCACCACCAAAAAAGGTAGCAAACAACGTGGCTTGGGTATCACCTATACTTCTTCGTTTAAGGTTACCCAACCTTATCTTTATCGCCGAGTCCAAAACAAATATGGTGCTGGAGGCCCCATCACTTTTAACCCTCCTACGCTGACTCCTATCGAAGGCATGTTTGACGAAAATGGCAATCAAGTATATGAATATCCCGGTATATACAGCGTCGATAACGGTCCTGCTGGCGAACCTACCAACACAACTTTCGGCTACTATGGCGCTGCCCAGAGTTGGGGACCGGCGATGAACGGCGAAAGTGTACTTTGGTGGGATGGCGTGGTGCGCGATTATTCGCCTCAACCCGACAACCTCAGCATGTTGTTCAACAATGGCCATACCTTCAACAACAACATCTCACTTCAAAATGCCGGCGACTTCGGTAGCATCCGTGTGTCGTTTACGGACTCACGTACCGATGCCATCATCGACAACTGCAACTTGCGCCAAACCACCGTCAATGTGGGTTCACTCATCAACGTTTCCGACAAGATCAAAGTCGATGTGGCTTTCACCTATTTGGATTATTTCCGTTTGAACTCCCCAGAAATCGGTGAGTCGAACAGTAACTTCAACAAAGGTCTGCTTTATAGCTGGCCTCGCAGCTGGAAAGGTTTGGAAGTCACTGGTTACGAGAACCCCGATGGCTCCATGAATGAATTTGAAGGCTATCCTTTCAGCTACATCAACAGCAGTACCTTTTGGACGTTCTACAACAACAATACAACACTTGACCGTGATAAGATGTTTGGATCGGTCCGCTTGTTGTACGACATCACTCCTTGGCTCAGTGCCAATGCCAAAGTGGCCCTCGACTGGACCAACGACAATTACATCACCACGCATAAGCCAACGGCAAGTGATGGCATGGTGGGTGGCTATTATAAAAAACAGAAGAACAGTTCGATCACTCGCGATATGGACTTCCTGCTTACTGCTCATAAGGAAAAACTCTTCAACATACCGCTCAATGTACGTTTCTCCTTTGGTGGTGAACAATACTATGGCTATCGCGACGGAATCGATGGCAGCTCTGGAACCTGGGCTTACGCTAACCTTTATACCATCTACAACTACTCTTCTGCCACAGAACGGACTTTCCATGAATCAAAATGGGAAAAACAAGTCAACTCCTTGTATGCCTTCCTGAATCTTAGCTACAACAACTGGCTGTTCCTCGATGTAACGGGTCGCAACGACTGGTCATCGACCTTGCCTATCTCACGCAACAGCTATTTCTATCCTTCGGCTACCTTGAGTTTTGTGCCGACCTCTGCCTTCCCGGATTGGAAATGGGGTCCAGTGAACTTCCTGAAGCTGAGAGGTTCATGGGCCCAAACCGCTAGCGATACGGAACCTTATCAGTTGACCTATACCTATGCCACAGGATCCTTTGGTCATCATCTCTCATCGTCGTTGCCTTCGGTGGTTCCACCCTTGGAGCTCAAGCCACAACGTCAGCGCGCCTTTGAGGTGGGCTTTGACCTCGGCCTTGGAGCCCGATTCAACATGGATTTCACCTATTATGATATCTATTCATGGGATCAAATCCTTTCTTCGCCCTTGGCTCCTTCCACGGGTGCATCAAACGTGACCATTAACACGGGTGTTGTCACCAACAAAGGTATCGAGGCCATCATGACTTACGACATCGCACAGGGTAAGGATTATGGCGTTCAGGTGGGTCTTAACATTGCACGTAACAAAAACAAAATCGTCGATTTGGCAGGCGCCAACATGTATTTGCTCTCTGAGATTTGGGGTTCCAACGGTCCAGCTATCGCCGTCGAAGAAGGTGAGGAATATGGTACCATCTATGGTTGGGATTACGTCTATCAATATACGATGCCCGATGGCACTGTCGTTGGGCCCTTCTATGACGAGAATCACAATCCCATGCCGTTGCTCAACGAGACGGGTACTACCTATCTGAAGACCGACAACCGTGTACCGGTAGGCAACTGCGCACCTTTGTTGACAGGTGGTCTCAACATGAGAGCTTCCTATAAAAACTGGTCGCTCTTTGCCTTGGTCGATGCCAAATTGGGAGGCCAGATCTATTGCGCCTCGTATGTGGTGGCCATGCAAACAGGACAAAGCCTTGAAACGCTTTATGAACGCGAAGGCAACGGATTGCCCTATTACGATGCCAACGGCGAACTCGTAGGCAACTACGGTGTCATCCTGCCAGGTTATTGCATCAACACCGAGACCGGGGAGGCCGTCCTAAACGACAATGTCGTTCATTACCTTTACAAGTACATGCCCAACTTTGGCGGATGGGGCAATATCCTATCCACCCCAGGCATCGTTAACAACACATGGATCAAGCTGCGCGAACTGTCGCTGACTTACGACTTCCCGCGTAAATTGCTCGACAAGCAAAATTTCTTCAAACAAGCCTCCATCTCTTTGGTGGGCCGTGACTTATTCTATTTCTACAAGACTTTGCCCGACAACATCAACCCCGAAGGCACCCAAGGCTCTGGCAATGCCCAAGGTTTGGAATATGGTTCCTATCCGGGTACAAGATCAGTGATGATGACCTTGAAAGTAAGCCTGTGATGAATTTAGAATTTAGAATTTAGAATTGAGAGATATTCAATGAAGTTTAATGATATGAGAAACATAAGTATATTAGGATTAATAATCATGATGGCGTTCACGGCTTGTACGAAGGACTTTGATGAAATGAACCAAGATCCTTTCTCGCCCACAGGAACGACCATCGATGCTCTCTTCAACGGTGTGGTGAGTTCACTGCAACAAAGTATGAACGAGCAGTTCTATCTGCAAAATGAAATCTGGTATCCCGAAACAGAACTCGGTGCTTTGATTTCCGAGTCTTGGGGTAATTCTCAGATTGGCATTTCAAACCTTTGGTCGGATTACTATTATATGCTGGCCAACATCCGTGAATTGGAAAACCGTTTTGATGCCTACGGCGATGAATATGGAGACACGGCTATTTGCGACAAGGTACGTGCCCAACTCAACATACTGAAAGCTTATCAAACCTTCAAGCTCACCGACGTTTTTGGCGACATTCCTTACTCCGAAGCTGGCCGTATTTGGGAAAACAGCCCTGTGGGTATGAAACCCAAATGGGACTCCCAAGAAAGCATCTATAAACAGCTGATGAACGAATTGCTCTGGTCGCGCAACGTGTTGCAAAACGACACCACAGTCACCCCCTCAGGCAACGAGTTCTACAAACTCTCCTACGAGGTGTTGCTCAACAACAACTACATCTTGTGGGCCGAATTTGCCAACTCGCTGATCTTGCGTCACGGACTCCGTATGTATGAAAAGGATCCTGAATTTGCCACCCCCATGTTGGTGAATGCCTATAATTTTATCTATACGCAGATGAATACCTCGGGTGGTAGTACTACTGGTGGAGGTATCTGCTTATGGCCCAGTGTATTAGGGACTAATTGGGATACCAACTGGTCGTTCCGTGAACACAAACATCTTCGTATGGGCGAGACCATTTGGAGCTGTCTTTCCTCAACCGACGATATGGATGGTAGCGGTATCTACGACTATCGTACCTTCATTTTCTTCGACACTAATCACAAGACCGACAGTTTCCCCGATGGAGCTTGGAAGCCCTATCCACAAATTCATACCGCTGAAACGCCTACTGAAGGAGGCTCACCCTACGCCCAAAGCCGCGATGGCAGCTACACCTTCAAAGGTCCTTCGTGCCTCTACTCTCCCTTCAACTATTACCTCACCAGAGACGAACGTTATGTTCCCCAAATCTTGGTGAACTATGCCGACGTGCTGTTCATGAAGGCTGAAATCGAAGTGAGAAATATCGGAGGCATCACACCTCCGCTGAATGCTGATGAATCCATCCGTTCGGGAGTGTATCAATCCTTCTTGTTCTGGACACACATGCCTAACATGACCTCTCGCTGGACCTATTTCTATCCGCAATATACGAACTATGTCGGCAACTTGAGTATTTGGGATTGGTGCAACAACATGGCGGCTAACGTGATGAACTATGCCGTCTGGATGAATCCGGAGTACGATGGAAGTCAGGAGTTTTATCTTAAGATGATTTACCAGCAACGCTGGCTGAACCTCTTCCGTCAACCTTGGGAAGCCTGGGCCTTGGCACGTCGTACGTTTGCCACACCTACCACTACCAACCATGCCAAGCTGACCTCCTATAGGATGGAATATCCTCAAAAAGAAGTTGAATACAACTACGACAATTACGCAACGCAAGTTACGAGTATGTCGCATGGTGACACCCGACAGACACCGGTTTGGTGGATGGTGAGGAGATGAAAGTTAAAAGTTGAGAGATAAACAAAAAACAAAAAAACAAAAAAACAAAAAACAAAAAAAAGCAGTGTCTCGAAGAGACACCCTCTCATTAACCCCACACGGAAGTGTGGGGATGTAGAACCCCCCACGGAAGTGTGGGGATGTAGAACCCCCCCACGGCAGTGTGGACATAAACAAAAAAGCATGAAAAGAATAACACTACTAATCGTGATGATGGCGTTCGCTTTTGCTTTGAGCGCCCAAACAGAAGCTGTTTTCAGCTTCAATGAATATCTTGAAGAAGAACCTCTTAACGGCCAACACGGCTGGTATGTCAGACCTCATACCGCTGGCAATGGCGGCAACCCTATGTACACGGGTTACATCGGTCACTTCTGGAAAGGCGACCCAGCCCCGACGCTTGATGAGACTATGGGAGTGTTCTCCATAGCTTCAGGTACCGGCTTCGGCGATGTCGCCACCCACTCCCTTGACGAATTTAACTTCGACTTCTCCTCAGGCGGCGTCATCGAGGTGGAGTGTGACATGTATCGTGGTCTTTGGGGTCATCTCTTTGGCATCGGCTTCGATGGCAATGGCGACGGAGCCATCGTTCCTCCTTTTGCCACAGCTCCAGGTCACCTTCCCTGCGAACCTATTACGCCAAATGCCGAGAGTACCTTTCCTGATGGAGGCATCTATATGCTGACTACGGGATATCGCCCTAGCGACTCCTATTTCAAATGTGGTGTGGTATTGCCCAACAACACCATGGCGTGCAACTTCCAACCCAGTACTGAGATGGACTGCTGGTATCGTTGGAAGATTTCTATCGACCTCGATGCCAACGACGGCGCTGGTGCTGTCACCCTCTATACGATGTCAGATCCTAACAGCGACGAATGGGATCCTGTGCCGGAATGCCAAGGCGTGAACGCTGGCCTCACCCCAGGCAGCGGCGACAAGTCGGACCCTGCCACATGGAATGGCATGTTCATGCTCAACAGCGGCATGGGTGGTTTCGATAACTTCAACGTGCGTCATATCCCAGGTGGCTTGGCAGCACAGTTCATCGACTTTGCTGAAATCACCGACCAACTGGTCAATAGCGACCCTATCACCTTGCAAGCTACGGCTTCATCGGGACTTCCCGTATCATTTGAGGTTCTCCAAGGTCCTGCCACCATCGATGGCAACATCCTCACCCTCACCGGTGAAGAAGGCTTGGTGAGAATACGTGCCAAACAAATGGGTGATGGCGTCCAATGGCAAGCCGCACCTGCAGTGACACGTTCGTTCTATGTGGTTGATCCCGAGAATTATACTCCTACCATCACCATCCGTCGTCCCTATGAAGGTACCAAGGTGTATATGCCCGACTTTGAGAACCCCATCATGATTGTGCTTAGTGCATATATCGAACATAGCGACGTGTTGAAATTCGAAGAAGTGAAATGCAGTGTTGATGGAAAACAGCTGACCCTTAAGACCGACTACCCTGACGACCCGTCCAACGGCTATTGGTACACCACCTGGACCCCATCGGGACCTGGTACCTATAACATGACCGTGCGAATCACCCATACCGGCGGCAAGGCTACCGAAGCAAGCAACACTTTCGAGGTCACAACTAACTACGACGACATCACCGTCTCTGCCCTCAACGGTGAAGTGGCAGTGACCAACCAACAGTTTACCAGCCATGGCGAATATCCATTCCCTACCCACGTCAACGCTTTCAATGCCATCAACCTGCACTATATCCACAACTGTGTGAACGGAAGCTGCAAACCTTACGACCATATGAGCTATGTGCGCGTGAAGAACTATCGTGGCGAATGGGTGGAACTTGTCCGCTATGTCACTCCCTTCGGCGTGGAATGCGATGACGACGTCGATGTCAGCGACTTTACCTCCTTGCTGCAAGGCCTCGTGGAGTTTGAAGTCTATTGCGAGATGTATGAGAGTACAGGCGATGGTTACAATCCCACAGCCATCTTCGAATATACTAAAGGTCGTCCCGACTATCCATACATCGATATGCAAGAACTGTGGTTTGGAAGCTATTCTTTTGGCGACTACGAAAACCTTTGCCCCGTTCCAGTTCGTACGGTCGGATTTGATCCCTGTGTTGAGAAAGCCAACCTGCGTTTGGTGACTACTGGACACCACTGGAGCGATACCGACAATGGCGCTTACAACACCGGCAATGCCGCCGAGTTCTATGAAGCTACCCACAATATCAAGATTAACGGAACTGCCACTTACACCCAACACCTTTGGGAAAACTGCACCCCCAACCCAGCAGGATGCCAGCCTCAAAACGGCACCTGGACTTACCCACGCGCCGGATGGTGCCCAGGTAGCATCGGCATGGTGTGGAACTATAGCTTGGACAACTACCTCAATGCCGGTCACGCTGACATCCTCTACGAATTCGACCCGACCTACGTGGATCAGTGCCATCCCAACTATCCCGACTGCGTGAGCGGACAAAACAGCTGCATAAGCTGCCAAGACTTGAACAACCCGATCCTGATGGTCTCAGGTAAACTGGTGACCTATAGCCACTACACCGACATCTTGACGGATGTCTCCGAACACCCAGAGATTGAAAAAGATCCATTCACCGTGACCCTTTCACCCAACCCTGTGAGAGACCAACTTACCATCACCACCGACTATGAAAAGGGCAATGCCAGCGTCCGTATCATCAACGCCCAAGGTGTTACCGTACGCCGCTTTAGTATGAACGGTACCGCCACCATCGACATGAGCGACCTGCCCTCAGGAGTCTATATCGTCAAAATCCTCGGTGGCCAAATGCTAACCAAAAAAATCATTAAAAACTAAAATCAAGGGCACCCCAACGGGGAGCTCGTTAACTAACCGAGGGTACTCGCATTGCGGGCACCCTCGGACAAAACAAAAGCTATGAAAAAGATCATAATCCTACTAATCGGACTGGCACTAGCAACACAGTCCATGGCGCAAGTGGAATACCTTTACGATTTCAACTCTTTGACGGAAGGTAGCCAAAACCTCAACGGGCAAGATGGATGGGTGACCCATTATCAAACGGCTCCATCGTCGCAAGATTTCGACATCGGCTATGTCAGTGGTTCTGACATGGCTCCTGATGAGTCGATAGCGGTATGGTATCCATACGGTGGCTCTGGCGTCGGCCGCACGGCCACTCGTAAGGCCTCACCCAACTTCAACTTCAGTTTCCATGACGGTGGCATCATGGATCTCGAGATGGACATGAACCGCACCTGGTGGGGAAATTTCTTTGGGGTTGGCTTCGACAGTAATGGCGATGGCCTTATCCTACCGGGTATGACCGATGCCGATGGCGGTGTCTATGTATCCGTGAAAGGCCAAGGCGATAGCGGCCATGCTAAGCTCTATCTTCCCAATGGTAGCTCTGTGGAGTTTGCCTACGACCAGGGCGGTTGGAACCGCTATAAGATGTCGTTCGACTTCAATGCCTACGATGGCGAAGGCTCCGTTACCGTGTTCGTTCAACCAGGATGCCAAGGCGAATGGATCCAACAGGCAGCAGCCACCAACATCAACATGCACCTGACCCCTGGATCAGGCGACAAAAACGACTATCAGGTTTGGGATGGAATCTTCTTCCATTCGCAAGGCGGATTGGGTGGCTTCGACAACCTTCTGGTTCGCCAGCAACCTCCTGGAAGTGCCCAACTCATCGATATGGCCGATATCCCGAATCAACTGGTGTTTAATGAGCCCATCACCCTCCAAGCCCAAGCCTCTTCGGGACTGCCAGTAAGCTTCCAGATGATTGAGGGACCTGCCACCATCAGTGGCAACGTGCTGACACTTACCGGTGCCACGGGCATTGTACGACTCAAAGCTATGCAAGCGGGTGACGATACTTGGCTTCCCGCTCCCGATGTAGTGAAAACCTTCGAAGTCGTTGATCCTGACCTCTATACTCCCGAGGTGACCCTGCGCCGGCCTTACAATGGTCAAAAACTGTATCTCCATGAGTCACATCCGGTGATGGTCGTCGTCTCCGCCTATATCGAACATCCGGAGGTTATTAAGTTCACCGAAGTCAAAGCCACCATCCAAGGTCAGGAGATTCCGCTTAAAACGGATTACCCCGACGACCCTGAAAATGGCTATTACTACGGCTTCTGGACTCCTGAAGGTACCCCTTCAGGCAATTACGACATGATGGTCAGCCTTACCCAATCGGGAGGCAAGACCAGTACCTACACCAATAGTTTCACAGTCACGGGTAGTGTGGAAAACCAACTTGATGTGGTGACCATGAATGGCGATCTCGTTTGCAACCCTACTCACCATAGTGCCATAGGCAATTATGCATTTCCATCGCATGTGGGAGTCTTCAACCAAATCATGGCTCATTATGACCATAACTGCGTCAACGGCAACTGCGATAACTATGACCGTGTGGGAGGTGTGCGTGTGCGTAACTACCGTGGAGAATGGGTGGAACTCTTCCGTTATATCACTCCTTTTGGCGTACAATGCCAAGACGACGTCGAAGTCACCGAGTTTACCTCATTGCTTCAAGGATTGGTGGAAATAGAGTTTTATATGGAGACCTGGAGCGGCAGCGGCTATAACCCGACACTGATCTTCTCCTTTACCAAAGGCACACCAGAAATACTTTATGTGGATATCGATGAGATTTGGTCTGGAACCTACAGCTTTGGCGACTATGCCAACTTGCAGCCTGTTCCTGCTATCGACTACGACCTCAGTGATTTGAACGAACTCTCCAACAAGGATGTCAAATTACGCTTGATTACCACAGGCCACAACTGGAGTAGTGGTGCAAACAATACCTACAATACCGGTAATGCAGCAGAGTTTTATGAAGCCACCCATCATGTCTTGGTCAATGGCCAAAACCGTTTCGACCAGCATCTTTGGAGGACTTGCAACCCCAATCCTGCCGGCTGCCAACCTCAAAATGGAACTTGGATCTATCCACGTAGCGGTTGGTGTCCGGGTAGCATCGCCATGGTATGGTGGTATAACGACTTGTTGAACGATGTCAACGGGCAGGACCATGCCGAGTTGACCTACCAATTCGACCCCGGCTACGTCGATTACTGTCACCCCAACCATCCAGATTGCCAAGATGGCATCACTTGCACAGAGTGCGCCGCTCCCGACAACCCGGTGTTAAGGGTCTCAGGCCAGGTGGTCACCTATAGCAATGATGCCTCTATTTTGACTGGAGTGCATAGCGTGCGTCCTGAGCCACCGTTCCATGCTGAACTGTTCCCCAACCCAGCTTCAAAACAGCTGACCCTCCGCACCGACTACGACAAAGGCGCTGTCAGTGTGTTGATACTTAACTCACAAGGGCAAGAGGTGATGTATTTCACAATGGATGGCAATCGAACCATCGATGTCAGCTCTTTGCCTGCTGGAGTCTATGTGGTGAAGATGCTTGGCGGTGGAGTTGTAACACAGAAATTGATTATACAATAATATAAAATTTTATTAAGATGAAAAAACTTTTGATCCTAATATTGGCCTTATTCGTTGTAGGGATGCTCAATGCCCAAACCACAGCATCGATGGACTTCAACAACTTTCAAGAAAACGCTGTGCTCAATGGTCAACATGGCTGGGTAGCCAAACCTCATAGTGCCGGAGGCGGAAACCTGAAGACAGAATATCTTGGTGGAGGCGGACAAACCACACCCGATGAGACGATGGGAGTGTTCTTCGACAATGCCAACACCAACTTCGGCGAAGTGGCCACACATAAATCCACCTCGGAATTCGAATTTGACTTTTCAACAGGTGGTGTGATCGAAGTGGAAATCGATATGTTCCGTAACTGGTGGGGTACCTGTTTTGGCATTGGCTACGATGCTGATGGCGATGGCGTGGTATTACCCCCCATGAGCTATGAAGCCACCTGCCCCAACCCCAACCTCCCGGTACAAGATGGAGGCATCTACTTCATCACTACGGGCATCGACCCTCGTCCCAGTTTCGTCAATGGCATCGTGCTCCCCGATAATACCATGCCCGTCGATTTCGACTACGACAACCCTTATGGTACTTGGACACGATGGAAAATCATGATCGACCTGGAAGCCAACGGAGGGCAAGGCAGCGTGACCCTCTTTGCCGACCACGGCTGTTCAGGCGAATTTGAACCTGTGCCAGAGATTCAAGGCATCAATGCAGGCCTCACCCCAGGGAGTGGCGATCGTTTCGATCCCGCCAAATGGGACGGTGTGTTCTTCCTCAGCAGCTCACACGGAGGATTCGATAACATCGTGGTGCGCCATATTCCCGCTGGATTAGCCTCCCAATTCATTGACTTTGACCTTATCCCCGATAAGCTCATCTTCGACGATCCCTTCGTCCTCAACGCTACGGCTACCTCTGGACTGCCCGTTCAGTTTGAACTGGTGGAAGGTCCGGCTACGCTGGAGGAAAACAAGGTATTCCTTACCGGTGAGGAAGGCACGGTCAAGATCCGTGCCTCACAGCCTGGCGACGGCGTGGAATGGCAAGCCGCTCCTTCTGTCAACCGCACCTTCCAAGTGGTCAACCCCGACAACTACACCCCTGAAATCACCATCCGACGCCCCTACAATGGGACCAAAGTCTATATGCCTGAACTAAACCCTGTCTTGCTGGTGCTGAGTGCCTATATCGAACATGGTAACGTCATCAAGTTCGAGGAAGTGAAATGTAATATCGATGGACAAGAAGTAATATTGGAAACGGCTTATCCCGATGATCCCGACAATGGCTATTACTATGGCTTATGGCAACCCCAGTCGTCCGGCAACAAGACCATGACTGCCAGCATCGTCCAGTCGGGTGGCAAGATTACCACGACCACTTGTCAGTTTGAGGTGACCAGCAACTATAACGATTTGGATGTGGTGACTCTCAATGGTGATTTGGTGGTGAGACCGAGCCAGCAGACTTCGCATGGCGAATATGTCATGCCTTCGCATGTTGGAGCGTTTAACCATATCAACGCTCACTACGACCATCGTTGTGTCGGAATCTGTGACCCCTACGACCGCGTCGGTTACTGCCGTGTGAAGAACTTCCGTGGCGAGTGGGTGGAGCTGTTCCGTTATGTATCGCCTTTCGGTATAGAATGCGATGACAACCTCGATGTGACGGATTATTCAACCATACTGCAAGGCTTGGTCGAGTTCGAACTCTATTACCAAACTTGGGATGGTGACGGCTATGCACCCATCCTTACCTTTAATATGACTAAAGGAACCCCGGAATATCTCTTTACCGACATCCAACCCCTGTGGTTCGGTGCCTACGACTTTGGCGACTATGCCAACCTGCAACCCGTTCCCAAAGTCGATTACACTTTCCTCGATGGAGCAGATAAAGTGCATCTGAAAATGATCACCACGGGTCATAACTGGTCGAGCGTTGTAAGTGGTGGCAGTTCATACAACACAGGCAACGCTGCAGAGTTTTATGAAGCCACGCATCATATCTTGATCAACGAAATCCCCACTTTCGACCAACATCTCTTTAGAGCATGTACGCCCAATCCTGCCGGATGCCAACCACAAAACGGTACTTGGACCTATAATCGAAGCGGATGGTGCCCTGGTAGCATCGGACTGGTGTGGGACTATGATCTCACTGACTATCTTTCCGCTGGCCATTGCGAGTTGTTCTATCAGTTTGAACCCGACTATGTAGATCAATGTCATCCCAATTATCCGGATTGTGCCGACGGACAAAACTCCTGCCCTCACTGTTCTGACCCCGACAACCCAATCCTGCGTGTCTCAGGTTCCGTGGTTAGCTATACCAACAATGGAGGTACCCTTACCCATGTGAAAGTTTATCCCGAACTGAACCAAGATCCATTTGAGGTAACGATTACCCCCAATCCTGCCAACGAACGCTTGACGATACAGACAGACTACGAGCTGGGCAAGCTTAGCGTCCATATCGTGAATGCCTTCGGTGTGGAAGTCCGTGGCTTTGTGATGGATAAGGAATGCAGCATCGACGTCAGCAGCCTGCCTGCAGGAATCTATTTCGTTAATGTTATCGGTGGTAAAGTGGTCACCAAAAAAATCATCATCCAATGACAAGACGTCTGCTAATCTTGATCCTCGCTATCGCTTTTATCGGGCCTCTTTGTGCCCAACCAGGGAAGTTCTCGGTTTCCACGACGATCGACACTCCTTTCAGAATCTATGTCGATGAGATCTTGCAAAACGAAACTCCTGTTCGTTCCATCTCTATCACTAAGATACCCGTTGGGAAACATAGGGTAGAGGTGGTCCTTGACGATGGCGAGAGCCATAGTTTTGGGCAATACTTCATGATCAACCATTTGGCATTGCATATGGTCATTACCCATCAAGGCTATTATTTTGGTTGGCAGCAAACAACCCGAATACCACATTCGGAGTTGACAATGCCTTTGGAGACCCATGCCACACCGTTGATGACAGATCGCGAATTTGAGACGGCACTCAACGCATTGAAATCGGAATCGTACGACAACACTCGATTGATCTTGGCTAAGCAGATCGTCTCACAAAACCTCATGAAAGCCTCTCAGGTGGCCGAAATCTGTAAGCTTTTTTCCTTTGAGAGCAACCGCTTGGAGCTGGCCAAATTCGCCTACTCCCATTGCGGGGAGAAAAACCGGTATTATCTGGTGAACGCTTCCTTCGCTTACGACGCCACCAAACGCGAATTGGATGAGTACATCAAGGGAAATTGAAAGTTGAACATCGATAGAGTATAAAAAAAGAGACGCTCCAAACGGAGCGTCTCTTCATCAAAAAAGTTTTCCTAAGCTTTTTAGAACGTGTAACGAACTCCTAAAGCTGCTGAATATCCAACCGGATTGAAGTATTTTGGATGGACAACAGCATACATTGGCCTTGCATCGACAGAAAGTTGTAACGGAATACCTTTAAATTGGTAATCCAAACCGATGATACCACCAATTCCGATGCTAAGTCCTCTATAATCTTCGCCATATTCGCTCAAGTAAAAACCACCCATAATACCAGGTCCAACATACCAACCAAGACCATCAACAGGAAGACCGAAGGTCCACTGATAAGTACCTGTCAATGAAAGAAAGTTCCAGTTGTAGTGATACAAAAGGGCGTCAAGGCTTCCAAGGTCTATTTCAAGACGATTTGATCCCATGGCTGTTTGATAGGAAATCTCGTTTCCGTAACCAAGACGAAGACCAATTGCGTTTTGTGCGTTAGCGGCAAAACTTAAACCGATAACGGCGACGATAACAAGTAATAATTTTTTCATAGTGTAATGATTTTAATGAATGAATGTATTTTACAAAAGGCAAAGATAGTAAAAAATTATTTTAAGCAAAAAACTTTTTTTCAACTATTCTTGATAAACGGTGTAATTAAGGACGTTTCCGACCATTCCAAGACTGTTTTTGTCGATGTTTTCAAAGGTGTCTTGAAGCGTATGCCAGGTTTCGGGGAAACATTGGTTGCTGCTTTCCGGCCTCAAGTCGATGATGTCGATGGTTGGGATGCCGGCGATCTCGTTCATGGGAAGATGGTCGTCGCTGATGGGGTCACCCAGTTCGTTGACGAAATGCTGATCATACCCTAAGTTCTGTGCTGTTCGCCAAACTTTGTTGCTCAACCAAGCAGCATAGCCTTGCGAGTAATACTCCTTCATGAAGTTGGGGTTGCTGTTACCTACCATGTCGAGCAAGATGCCGTAAGAGGCTTGATAACCCGGGATATGAGGATGGGCAGCCCAGTATTGTGAGCCTAAAGCCCAGTGGTTGCGACGGTCGTCATAATACTGCTCCGACTGATCTTGTCTAGGCCCATAGTCCTCCAAGTCGAAGAAGATGAGATCAACGCCCAGTTTCTCGTTGAGGGGCTGCTCACGGAAACAACGGGCGCATTCAATGAGCACACCCACGCCGCTGGCGCCGTCGTTGGCACCGTCGATAGGAAGATTCCAATTGGCTTCGTCAGGATCATGGTCGGCAAAAGGCCTAGAATCCCAATGAGCACATAACACGATGCGTTTGCCTGCTTTTGGATTGAATGAGGCGATGATGTTCTTGCCATCCATGCCTTTGTTGTTGAAGATACGAGTCCGGAACTCTTGAACGATCACGGTGTCGGCATAGCCCGTGAGCTTGTTGACCAGCCATTCAGCACACAACTCGTGTGCCTCGGAGCCAGCCACCCTCGGACCAAAGTCGGTTTGGGCCTTCACAAAAGCATATGCCGAATCGGCGTTAAACGTAGGCACTGTCACCGTTTTCGATGGCTTTGGTTCCTCAATCTTCGGTTGGTTGGGCTGACGGTCACAAGCCCAAATGAACATCATTAATAAAACTAAAATAGTACCCCTTCTCATTCTTCTTACTTCTTACTTCTGTCTTCTAATAATAAACTATATTCAAATCAAACCTCTTTTGCTGCAACGCCGTCACCGTCTTGCTCTTCACTTTGGTATTGTAGATCTTGAGCAGTTTCAACGAGGGGATGTTTTCCACCGGTGAAATCGATTTGACGTTGGTGTTGTTGATCAGCAACTCTTCGAGCTGAGTCATCTTGGCCAAAGGCTTGAGCGACTTCACCCCAGTTCCACTGGCGTTGAGGATGCGCAGATGCCCCAGATTCTCCAAAGCGGAGAGGTCGTCCACTTGCGTGTTCTCAATGTTGAGCACGGTAAGCAGGGTGTCGTTCTCAAGAGGACTCAGGTCATTGATGGGATTATTCTGGATGAGCAGCTCGCTGAGATGCCCCTTGTTGGCCAAAGGCTTGATGTCGCGAATCCCTTGGCTCACCACACTGAGACGCTCAATCCAATAAAAGTCGCGAAGAGGTTCCAGCGACTGGATAGTGTTTTCCTGCTCGATGCTGAGGTCTTTTAGATCGATCATCTTCTGTAACACCAAAGGCGAAGGCGTGTAATCTTCACACTTCACATTCTCCCTGAGGATGTCCTTCCACGTGTCGTTGAGATTTTCCCACCAACGTTGCAAAGCTTCAGTTTGAAACACTACGGTGACGTTGGGTAACTGTTCTTTCAGCTCATTCACCTTGCGTTGGTTGATTGAGGTGTTGTTGGCCCAGATGATGTCGAGATGGTTGTTGCCTGCCAAGGGCGTGAGGTCATCGACTGGCGTGTTGCTGATATTCAAGACCTTGAGACTGCTCATCGTTGAAAGAGGAGCAAGGTCGCTGACATAGGTATTCTCCAGGTTGATGTTCTCGATGTTGGTCATTCCATACAAGGGGTCGAGTCGGTTGATCTCGGTGTTAGAGATGTTGAGGTTGACGAGATTGGTGAGTCGGCTCACTGGAATCAGGTTCTGCAAATAGTCGCTCCCCGAGAGGTCGAGGTCGGTCATGTTGATGACTTCGTGAAGTTGCTCGGTGGAAGGATCACCGGTGAGACGGACTTGCTGCGAAAAGACAGCTTTCCAATAAATGGGGAGGTTTTCCCACCATTGCTCCAGGGCCTTGGTATCGTAGATGACCAAGGTGAAGGGGTTCTCTTTACTGAACTCGCTGGCTTGGTTTACGTCGATACGGGTGTTGTCGCAATAAATCTTGCTCAGTCTGCGATGGCTCTTGAGTGGTGAGAGGTCCTTGACGGCGGTGTTGCTGCAATACAGTTCCTTGAGATTCTCCATCTCGCGTAAAGCCTCCAAGCTGTTGATGGGCGTTCTCGAGATTTTGAGACTTTGCAACGACTTGATATTGCTGATGGGTGTAAGATCCCTGACACTGGTGTTGCTCACGTCGAGTGCAACCAAATTCTCCAGTTTTCCGACCGACTGAAGGTTGACGATCTTGCAACCTTCTGCAACTAAATACTTGATATTGGGACATTGTTCGACGGCTCTCAGGTTGTTGATCATCGTGTGAGCGACATTCAACTTCTCGATGTTGCTCAAAGTGCCCAAAATGGAGAGGTCTTCGACATCGGTATGCGACACGTCCAACTCGTTGATCATCAAATCATATTTCAAAGGCGTAAGATCGTTGATGCGTGTGTCGGCGACTTTGAGGACCTTGAGTTTGTTGGCGTTACGCAAAGGCGTGAGGTCGTTGGTATTGGTACCGGAGATGTTGAGCACGCTGAGATCGGAAAGCTCCGATAATGGCTCAAGAGAGGTGATGGTTTTGATGCCACTCACATCAACAACTTGTGTGAGACTCAACGTCTTGAGTTGTTTGTAAAGGGTGTCAAGCCCCGTTTTCACCACGGTCTCTTTCCAGTCGGTGACAATGGTCTCACCGTCAATCTCAGACAAAATCGGGTAACCATAAATGAAGTCGTTTTCGTTGACTTGCATCACCGATTTGAGCGGGATAGTGTCATTAACCTTAAGGTCTTTGCCAAAGTAGTCTTTCCAAGCACTAGGCATGGAGTTCCACCAATATTGCAGCGACTGTTTTTCGTTGATTTTGGTAGTATAGATGCTAGCAATTTTGAGGTCATTGTTTTTCTTGTCGAGGTTAATCTCGATAAAACGGTTTTTGACTTCGTTGATGGAGTCATTGGTGACGGTCTTGGCCACCAGCTGGCGGTTCATGGATACTTTGAAATAGGGCGACCCGTCTTGTTTGCTGAGGTTGGCGATGCTTTGGATGTTGAACGTGAACTGGGCATACTGGAAGAAGAAATCGATGTCCTTGAGGTAAGCCTGAACGTCTTTGGAGAGGGTGGTGCTACGCTTGGTGTCGAGGTCGTCCTCGATCTGCACTTTGTCGTCTTGAAAGATCTTGGCATAGCTTTGTGTGAAGATGATTTCCTTCTCCTGGGCGGTTTGGCTGGGATCACCAATAAAGTTCAGGGTCTCTTGCAGATAGTTCACCATCTTGTGGATCTCAATCTCATAGTTAGCCAACTCCTCTTTGGTGAGGCCGCTGTTGTTTTGGTTCTTTTTCTGTGCCGTTGATGTTAGGCTGATGCCCATACAGCACAACATCAGAAATGCAACTCTCAACTTTAAACTTTCAACTCTCAACTTTAAAATCATGGTTCGTAGAATTTGATCAGTTCTGTTTTTTCCTTTTCAGGAAGATAGATTAGGTTGGAGATGAGCCATCCGGCGTTGCTTCCACTGCGGTTAAACCACGATACCTCGAAGTACCAGTCCTTGATTTGGAAAACATGGAACTTGACCGCGTCAACATTTTGGAAGACCAGGTTTCCTTTTTTGACCTCATAGAAGAAGAGGGTAAGGTAATCAGGTTCAAACGACTTGGAGGCATAGTATTCGATGATTTCTGGCTCCTTGAAGATCTTGTAGATGTTCATGAAGTCGAGTTCGTGGCTCATGGGATGCAGGAAATGCTTTTCCTTTTCGGCCATCTCGCCGGTGGGAAATAGTTTGTTGAATTCGGAGAAATAGATATTGTTAAGCACCCACTTGGAGCCCAAGCCTTCCTTTTCGATGCCGAGAATCATGATGAGGCTGACGTCCTTGCCCTTGTATTTAAAGGTGGCCGACACCTCTGAATACCAACGTCCGCCGAGGAAAGTCATGAAGGTAGAGTCATCGGCGGTGACATCTTCGATGAAGAAGCGTTGCAAGTCAGGTTGGTTACCATAGGTCGCTTGGTCGAAAAGGATGGCGAGTGACTGTTGGCGTTTTTGTCGGTTATGGTAAGCAGGGTCTTTCGGGTTGATCTTATAGCCGAACTGGTCTTCCTCGTAGTTGAAGCGACGGATAAATTGACCCATCTGCTTGGTCATGGCATAGAGGTTGGTTTCATCCATCTGGAAGTCACCGATGTTCTGAGCCATGGCGGGCATTGCCATGACGGCCAATAACAAAATAAGGAGTACAACAGAAGACCTTCTGTCTTCTGTCTTCCGTCTTCCGTCTTCTATCTTCTTCTCACTCATTTATTTGCGGTCTCCTTCACTCTCATGTCGCCGAGCAAGACATCCCAGAAGCCGATCATGCGGCCTCCGATTTGGGTTTCCTTGCGTTTGACATAGACGGTGATGTCTTTTTTCGTTGTGTCTTTGTAGGCGAGGTTACCTTCCTTGTCGTAGCCACGGAAGGTCTGGAAGATGGTGATGACGCCCACGTAGGTCCCGTCGGGCTGACGTTGCAGGTCGGAGACGTACTCGATGTTGTACCATTCAATCTCGACGCGGTCATAGTTGAGACGCATCAGGTGTTCAAAATAGGGGCGCACCTTATAGTATTTGATGTTGGTGCTGTTGACAGAGGAGACGCCGATCTCGGCGTTGGTCATGAACAGTTCTTCGGCGCGGTCGATGACGCGGTTGGCTTCGCTCCAGGCAGTTTCCTTGGAGCCTACAATCTTGATGTATTTGCTGAGGTCGCGCACCTTCTCGAGGGCGAGGCTGTCGATGGCTTGCTTACGTTCGAAGTCGATATCGTCTTGTGCCAAGGCACTGCCTGCGAAGAGCAGGACGAGGGCTAACAATGCCAATGTTTTTTTCATATCCTTTTAGTTTTTGATGAGTTCTACTTCTGTGATCTTGCCGTTGTCGTTGAATTTTAAGTCGGATACCCTGTTGCGCGAAACTTTTTGGTCCTTGAGGTAGTTGAGGTAATTCTCGATGGTAGTTGGGCGGTCATAGTCGTTGAAGCCTCCGGCTTGGCTAATGATGATAAGCACGGGGACATTTTTGGATTCGAATAGTTTCAAGGTCTCGTTGATGATGCTATTGGCCTGGGTGACGTTGTTGGAGGCAGCGATGCGAGAGAAATTGGTTTCGAGTACGTTTTTGGGTTGTTGTGCTTGTGCTTTTGCTTCAGCATCTTTTCGTGCGGCTTCAGCGGCTTGTTCGGCTTGTGCGCGTTCGCGGGCGAGTTTTTTCTCGACTTGGAACAGCAGGTCATCAACTTCGGCGTTTTGAAGGTTCCAGTCCTTGATGGTCTGAACACGGTGTTCTTTTTCTTCAAGGGTCCAAGGGGTCTCATCGTCGAGGATGGCAGTGAGGTCTTTCACGGCGTCGGCCACCCGTGATTTGTATTCAGCTTCGGCGGCTTCCTTAGCGAGACGTTTCTTACTTTTGCAGCTTGTGGTTCCTCCCAAAGTGATGAACGTGGCGAGGAGAACCAGCAATACAGAGGTGATTTTGTTTTTCATAATGGTATCTTTTTGCTTTTTAATAACTCTATTAATCCAAATTAATTGCAAAAGTAGAAATAAAAAACAAAAATCCTGCCATTGCTGACAGGATTTCTTTCTTCTGACTTCTGACTTCTGTCTCACTCTTCTTCCTTCTGGCTCTCTTCGTATTCTTTGAGCAGACGTTGTTGCACGTCGGCAGGAACCTGGGCGTATTCGGCGAACTTCATGGTGAAGGTGCCACGGCCCGAGGTCAAGGAGCTCAGTGAAGTGGAATAGCGGTCCATCTCGGCAAACGGGACCTTGGCGTGGATGGTCTGGTAGTTATGGTCGCTATCCATACCCATCACGATGCCACGGCGGCCCGTGAGGTCAGTCATGACAGCACCCATCAAGTCGGCGGGCATGCGCACGTCGAGGTCATAGATGGGCTCCATGATCTTGGGACCAGCGTTCTTGAAGGCCATGGAGAAGGCCATACGGCCGGCGATCTTGAAGGCCATTTCGTTGGAGTCAACCGGGTGCATCTTGCCATCATACACATAAACGATGATGTCACGAGCATACGAACCCGTCAACGGACCTTGCTCCAGACGCTCGTTGATACCCTTCAAGATGGCGGGCATGAAACGGGCATCGATGGCACCACCGACGACGCAGTTGGCAAAGATCAGCTTGCCACCCCAAGGCAGTTCATACTCGTCCTTGGTACGCACAGCGAGTTCCTCGGGATCGGTGTAGCCTTCGTAATAAGGTTGCAGCCAGAGGTGCACCTCGCCGAACTGACCGCTACCACCAGATTGTTTCTTGTGACGGTAGTCGGCCTTAGCTGACTTGGTGATGGTCTCACGGTACGGTACCTTAGGAGTGCTGAGCTCGACACCGATCTTATACACGTTGTCGAAATACCACTTCAGGGTGTTGAGGTGATACTCACCCTGGCACTGGAGAATGTTCTGGCGCAACTCGCGCGACATGCCGGCGATGACGGTCGGGTCGGTCTTGTGCATGTCGTTGAGGATGCCACCCAGCTTCTCGTCTTCCTGTGAGTTGACGGCCTTGATGGCAATCTGGAAGATGGGATCCGGGAACGGGATGGGCGGGAATGCAGCTTCGGCAACCTTGGCGTCAACCAAGGTGTCGCCCACGCGACCATCCTTCAGTTTGATGGTGCAGATGATGTCGCCAGCATTGACTTTCTCGACTTCTTCGCGGTTCTTGCCACGGAAGGCGAGGAGCTGTGAGATACGCTCCTTGTTGCCAGTACGCGGGTTCACCAAGTCTTGGCTCTTTGTGAGGGTGCCGCCATAAACGCGCATCCAGGCCACGTCGCCAAGGTTCTGCTCGGTGGTCACCTTGAAGATCTGCAAAGCCGTTGGGTCGTCATTGCTGTTGTGGAACTCCGTGCCGTTGAGAGCCTTCACTGCAGGAAGGTCAGCCGGTGAAGGGCAGGCATTGATGAGGAATTCACAGAGACGTGAGACGCCGATGCCGCGCTTGGCAGCACCGCAGATCACGGGGAACATGTCGCGGTTCATGATGCCTAAACGGATACCTTGTTCCATCTCTTCCTCGCTCAAGGTCATCTCCTCGAAGAACTTCTCCATGAGAGCCTCGTCACCTTCAGCAGCATGCTCAATGAGGTTGTTGTGCAACTCCTCGGCCTTGCCCATCTCGGCAGCAGGGATGTCCTGGATCTCGGGAGCTCCGTTGCCATTCTTGAAGACCAACATCTTCATGAGGATGAGGTCGATAACGGCGTTGAAATCTTCGCCAGTGGAGACGGGATATTGGATCGGGGTGACCTTGTCGCCAAAATATTCCTTCAAGCTACGGATAGCATTGTCGAAGTTGGCATTGCTATGGTCGAGTTGGTTCAGGAAGAACACCACAGGCTTCTTGGTGCTCATGGCATGACGCCAGGCGTTTTCAGTGGTGGCTTCCACGCCAGCTTGGGCGTTGATGGTGAGGACGGCAGTGTCAGCAGCGTTGAGGCAGGACACGATGTCACCGGAGAAGTCACTGAAACCAGGTGCATCAAGAATGTTGATCTTCTTGTCGTTGATGATGGTGTACATCATCGTGGCATGGACGGAGATTTGGCGTTCCATCTCGATTTGACGATAGTCGGAAACCGTGTTCTTTTCTTCCGTGCTTCCTTTTCTGTTGATGAGCTTTCCCTCGAAGAGCATGTTCTCAGCGAGAGTGGTCTTGCCGGACTTCGCAGCACCCACAAGGGCGATGTTCCGGATCTCGTTTGTCTTGAATTCCTTCATTGCTTATCTAAATGACTTTTTATATTGATTAATATTCTTTTAGAGAATTAGAGGTGCAAAGGTACAAAAAAATCACAATTGTTCTAACAATTTGAATATTTTTTGCCAACGCTCTTCGTCCATCTTGGCCCCAAGCACCTCGATGATGTTCGCGGCGACGAGGGCACCCGTCTTGGCACAACGCTCCAAAGCCTCGCCTTTGGCATAACTGGCCATGAAACCACCCGCCCACAAATCGCCTGCACCGGTCGTGTCGATGACCTTGGCCGGGATGGGGTCGATCTTCACCACAGCGTCACCTTGCTGCACATAAGAACCCTTGGCTCCGACTTTCACCACGGCAATGTCGCACATCGCCGCAATGTCGTGAAGTGCCTCCACCGGATCCTCTTGCCCTGTCAAAGCCCGCGACTCGTCTTCATTGGCAAAGACGATGTCAATGTATCTCTTGATACGGTCGTTCAAATAATCGCGATTCTGCTCCACAACATTGAAACTGGCCATGTCGATGGCTACCGTCATGCCCTTGCCCTTGGCCAACTCCAGAATGCGATCCACCAACGGGATGTTCTGTACCAGGTAACCCTCAACGAAAAGAATGTCCCACCCATCGAACATCTCCGGCCTTAAATCTTCTGCCGACAGCTCCAATGCAGCACCGAGATAGGTGGCAAAAGTACGTTCTCCATCGTTCGAGATCATGGCCTGAGCGCATCCCGTGGGCGTGGCGGTGGTCAGCATCATGGGCTTCACACCGGTCTTCACCATCGCCTCTTCAAAGAACTTTCCTAACTCATCATCGGCCACTTTGCCGATGTAACCGGTGCTGACACCTAGTTTTGAAGCTCCACTCACCATGTTGGCCGTGGACCCACCAGCAGCCATGGAACTGCCATATACCCGTAAGGCTTCTCCCACTTTTTTCGAAGTATGAGCATCTACATGCTGCATGGTTCCTTTTGGTAAGTTCAACTGTTTCAATATGTTATCGTCGGGTATCAGGGTCAAGATATCGACTAAGGCATTACCAATGCCGAGAATGTTTTTAGTTGCCATAATTCTTGTTTTTGAGAGTGCAAAGATAAAAAAATGAAAAAAAATGAAAAAATATCTTGCGTAGTTGAAAAAAAGCTGTACCTTTGCAGCCGCAAACGTGAAACGTTCATTGAAAGTCTGCCTCCTTAGCTCAGTTGGTTAGAGCATCTGACTGTTAATCAGGGGGTCTCAGGTTCAAGTCCTGAAGGGGGCGCTTTTTTCGTAGGATTACGAAATGTAATTTTTATGTTTCATGTTATTAATTTTTTGAGTAGGTAATTCCTTGAGGATGACCTACTTTTTTTTGTGGGTCATGGACTCCATGTTGAGTATCGCCTTGACCTGGGGCTGGGCGATGACCTTTCTAAAAGGATACAGGATTTTAACGGCAAGGCTCATCCACCATTTGTAATGGATCGCCAAATGACAGTAAGCCTTTCGAAACAGGAACTTCTCCATTAAAAAAGGCTGAATGTTGGAATGCTCGGTGATGCTTCGCGAACCATCAGTGATGTAACGCATCGCTTTCTCCTGCAGATAATACTGGTTCATCGAATGAAACAAACCGTAATAGGGAAACGTCCCATTGTGCTTGTATTCAGGCAGGATGCCAATAAGCCCATACTCCACAGCCTCATCCCATAACCGATTGGCACAAAAACCTATGAACCGGTCACCCTCCTTGTCGAATACCCCCCAATAATCGTAATCCTTGCTTTGACAATGCCTCAAATAATCCTCAAAAACTTGTTCGTTCATGGGCCTGTCCACGATGGCATAGTCATCAAAAGTAGCCTTTAAAACAGGATAGCCGTTGTCCTTGACGGTCTGGAAGTCGATCCGCCTGAACTCAAGAGCCTCCATCGACTTGCGTACACGGTTGCGGGTGTCGCTCTTCAGCTCTTCCAACCCTCCAAAACGGTCTTTGACAAGATGCCAGAAACTCGTCTCTTCAGCACAATCGTAATCGAAAGTGTTCCTCACCATCAAGCCTCCTTGACGTAACAAGGCTCTCCATTCCTCTTTCTGAAGCTTTCGCTCTTCATGAGGGGCACCATCAAAACGCCAGGCGTTCCGGTAGAGCTGAAAATCGAGCATTAGAGTCGTTTTTTGATGGCGTTCAACGCGTAACAGATAAAACAAGTCACCGCTTTGAAAAATGCCAGTTTCTCGTGTTGCCTATATACTTTCCAAAGGTCGGAAGCGGCCTTCAATTTGTTTGAACTTGCAGAGTGTTCACGGATGCGATAGGAGGTCAGAGGCTCTTCAATGGGGTAGGCCTTCCTCCCTTTTTTCAAGATATCGAGCCAAGTGGCGGTGTCCTCACTGGTGCGAAAAAGGGGCACAACCACTTGGTCAATCACCTCGGTGTCGATCATAACAGTCGAGCATCCAATAATGGTATTTCGCAAGTAGGTATCGTAGTCTAATACACCAGCCGTTTTGATGGTTTTTCCAAGGGATTTCCCAAGCTCATCAATCAAGTCGTAGGCGGAATAACAAAAACCCACCTGCTGTTCCAACATGAATTTCAGTTGCCGTTCCAGTTTTTCGGGATGCCATAGATCGTCGGCGTCGAGGAAGGCGTAAAACCGTCCTCTCGCTTGTTTAATGCAGGCATTTCGTGTTTTGGCGATACCGAAGTGTTCTGGATTGACGGAACAATGGATCCTGCGGTCGTCTTCGCAAAAGGCCTGAACCAACTCCACGGTTCGGTCGGTTGAGACATCGTCCACTACAATGAGTTCCCAATCAGAATAGGTTTGGTTGATGACCGACCGGATGGTATCGGTGATAAACCGCTCCATATTGTAGCAGGGCATGATGACGGAAACCAACGGCTGATTATCCACGGTGATGATGATTATTTCAAGCCCTCAATCCAAACTTTGATCTGTTGCTCATCGTAAAGTCGGCATACCAATAATGAATGGTCGCGATAAGCCACCAGATAGTCTTCCAAACCTTCTACCACGGCCTCGGTGCCTTCCTCAATGTTGATGATGGTGTTTTTGTTGTCCACCGAAACTACCTTGCCGCGCAGGGCGTTGCCCGACTCGTCTTTCTTGGCGTGGGTAAACAGTGAACCCCAGGTGCCGATGTCGCTCCACCCAAAGTCGGCAGGGATGGTGTAGGTGTCGGGCGACTTCTCCATGATGCCGTAGTCGATACTGATGTTTTGGCAGTCGAGGAACCTCTGGTTGATGAAGGCTTGTTCCTCATCGGTGCCGAACTTGCCGTTGCCTTCGTCGAAGAGTTTGACCATGTCAGGCAGGTCTCTGCCAAAGGCGTTGAGGATGCCTTTGAGGGTCCAAAGGAAGATGCCGCTGTTCCAGAAATAGTTGCCTTCCTCAACGAATTTCAAGGCAGTTTCGTGGTTGGGTTTCTCTTTAAAACTAATCACCTTCTCCACTTCTGTCTTCTGTCTTCTATCTTCTGTCTTCTTAACTTGAATATACCCATACCCCGTTTCAGGCCGGCTAGGCTTGATGCCAATGGTCATGAGGGCTTGTTGGTGTTCGTTCAAGAAATCGAATCCCATGCGGATGATACGCTGAAACTCAACCTCATTGGTCACCAGATGGTCAGCAGGTGTCACCACGATGTTGGCATCGTCGCATTGACTTTTGATGCGATAGCAGGCATAGGCGATGCACGGGGCGGTGTTGCGTCGGGCCGGCTCACACAGTACTTGGTCGGGCCTCAACATAGGTAGTTGTTCCAGCACCAATTCCTTATAGGCGGCGTTGGTCACCACCAAGAAGTTGCCGTCAGGAATCACCGGATGGAAGCGTTCATAAGTGCTTTGGATAAAACTTTTTCCAGTGCCTAAGATATCCAGAAATTGTTTTGGGTAATTATCTTTGCTAAGCGGCCAAAAGCGACTGCCAATGCCGCCAGCCATGATGATGCAGTAATTGTTCATGATTGTTGATGGGTGAGGTTATTTGTCCAAAGTGGAAAAGATGCTGTTGTTGGAGATGTATTCGGGGACGATGTCTTTCATCATGGCCACGATTTTGAAATCTTCGCAGGAAGTCAACACCTGGTTGAGTTTTTCGATCATGGCGTCCACGTCGTTGCTCTCGAAATTGCGCACTTTGGCACGAAGGATCTTTGGGTTGTCGGTGGGTAAAGTGTTTTCTTTGGAGGCGAGCAGCTCCTCGTAAAGTTTCTCGCCTGGTCGGAGTCCGATTTCTTTGATTTCGATATCGGTTTTGTTGGCCAGTTGGATCATCTTCTTCGCCATGTCGTAAATCCTTACAGGCTCGCCCATATCGAATACGAAGATGTCCTTGTCGTTGCCGATGGATCCGGCTTCCATGACCAGGCTGCATGCTTCGGGAATGGTCATGAAGAACCGAATGATGCGTTTGTCGGTAATGGTGATGGGGCCGCCCATCGCCAGTTGTTTGCGGAAGAGTGGTACCACCGAGCCGTTGGAGCCCAACACGTTGCCGAAACGGGTAGTGATAAACTTGGTGTTGCTCTGGCGGCTTTGGGTGTAAATTTCCGCGATGCGTTTGGTGGCGCCCATGACGTTGGTCGGGTTGACGGCCTTGTCGGTAGAGATCATCACAAACTTCTCAACGCCATATTGGATGGCTAGATCAGCGATGTTCTTGGTGCCAAACACGTTGTCGTAAACCGCCTCGTAGGGATTCTCCTCCATGAAAGGCACATGCTTGTAAGCCGCAGCATGATAAATGAGCTCGGGATGGTATTTCTCGAACACCTCTCTCATGCGTCGCTCGTCCTTCACGCTGGCGATGACGAAAACCATCTTTTCGATATGTTTCTTGAACAAGGCATGGTTTTTCAGCTCGAACTGCAGGTCATACATGGGTGTCTCGGCTTGGTCAACCATGATCAACAGCTTCGGATTGTAATGTAAAGTCTGTCGGCAGAGCTCGCTACCGATAGATCCGGCAGCCCCGGTGATCATGATGACCTTGCCTTCGACTTCCTTTTTCACGTGGTCGTTGTTGAGCACGATGGGATCGCGGCCTAAAAGGTCTTCAATGTTGATGTCCTTCACCTCGTTGGTCGTCAGCTCGGCGTTCACCCAGTAACTGAGCGAGGGTAGGGTTTTCACCTTTAAGCCGAAACTCATGCCTTTCTCGATCAACTCTTTCTTACGTTCGCCAGAGATGCTCGGCAAGGCAAGGATGAGCACTTGGATCCCGTTCTTTTCAATAAAGCTATTGTTAAAGATCTTCTCCGGCGAAAGGATTGGGATGGTGTTGATGTTCTTGTTGGCCTTTTTTGGGTTGTCGTCGGCAAAGGCGATAACCTTGAACGTGGTACTCTTGTCTTGTTGTATGGCCCTGAACAGCATCACCCCAGCCTCGCCGGCACCGTAAATGATGGTGGGACTCTTCTTGGTGGTTGAGGTCTTGTACATCTCGTTGTAGATGCGTCGGATGAAAAACCGACTGATGACCATGATGACCAAAGTCATCAGATAATGGTACATCAGGATGCGGTAGCCGGGAAAGATGTGGTTGACCAATTTAGGGTTGACCTGGGTGATGATGACCTTGGCAATGATGAGAATGGCCAAGGCAATGGTACAAGAGTTGAAGATTTTTCGGATATCGTCGAATCCAGAATAACGGATCATGCCGAAATAGGTGCGATAAACGAGGAACATGATGATGTATGACGACATCACGATGAACACTCGCCACCAGTCTCTGAACATGTGGCCGTTGCCGAGACTATTGTAATAGATGAAAAACATCGATATCAGATAGGCCAGATAAAGCACAAAGATATCGAACGCCAACACCCAAACTCTTGGCAGTGAGTCGTTGGCTTGTTTTCCGAAGAGGAAGTTGCAGATCTTGAATAAGACGTTCCGAATCATAGTTAGTTTGTATTAGTAGGCCCATCCAAAAGGATGAGGTTGGCATTCGAGTCGTGCCAATGGGTGGTAGTCACCCACAAGGCCAATAGGCTTGGCATTCCGGATTTCATAGACGATCTCGATGCAACGGCGGGCTTCTTCGATACCGAATCCTTGTCCGCTGAGGATCATCTCGTAACTCTTGGTGTGCAGTTCGGTGAATCCTTGGCTGAACTCGAATTCCTCTCCATCGATGGAGAGGGTGCGATAGGTGCGTTTCTCGCCTTCCACGGCATTGGGCGGCAAGGTGTCGCCGTTGATGCTCAGGAAATAACGCACCCGAGCTTTTTCGAGCTCAAGGTAACCAGCCACTCGGTCGTGAGTGGCCACATGCACGATGTTTTTCTTTACTTCGCCGAAGATCCAGCTCAACATGTCGTAGAAGTGTACACCGATATTGGTGGCGACACCTCCGCTTTTGTTGATGTTGCCTTTCCACGAGGCATAGTACCAGTTGCCCCGCGAGGTGATGTAGGTCAAGTCGATGTCGTAAATCTTGTCCTTGGGACCTTCATCCACCTTTTTCTTCAGTGCGGCAATCTTGTCGTGAAGTCGTAGCTGCAAGATGGTATAGGCCTTGTGACCGGTACGCTCTTCCACATTATGGAGGGCGTCGATGTTCCATGGGTTGAGCACTAGGGGTTTCTCACAAATGACGTCGGCACCCAAACGCAAGGCGTAACGGGTATGGGCATCGTGCAGATAGTTGGGTGTGCAGATGCTCACGAAGTCGATCTGTTGCCCTTGGTCCTTCAGCTTGGTGTTGTGTCGGTCGAAGAGTTCTTGCTCAGTGAAGAAGGCGGCCTTTGGAAAATAGCTGTCCATGATACCTACGCTGTCGTTCTTGTCGTAGGCGGAGACCAGGATGTTGCCTGTGTCTTTGATGGCTTTCAGATGTCGCGGGGCTATGTATCCCCCAACTCCGATGATCGAGAATGTCTTCATAAATGTACGTGATTATAAATTGTCTTTTTCGATGTCTTTAAAGTACTTTACCGTGCCATAGGTCATCTCGTCGCAAGCGGCGTCGTCACAAACGATGATGCCTTTGGGGTGCATCTGAAGGACGCTGACGGTCCACATCTGACTCACGGCACCTTCTACGGCATGAGCCAAAGCGCGAGCTTTGCCGTGTCCGTTGGCCAAAATCATCACCTCACGGCTGTCCATCACCGTGCCAACACCCACCGTCAACGCGGTCTTGGGAACCTTGTTGATGTCGTTGTCGAAGAAACGGGAATTGGCAATGATGGTGTCGGTGGTCAGCGTCTTGACGCGAGTGCGCGAAGTCAATGAACTGCCTGGCTCGTTGAAAGCAATGTGTCCGTCAGGACCGATGCCGCCCATGAACAGGTCGATGCCGCCATAACTCTTGATTTTCTCTTCGTAACGGGCACACTCGGCAGCCAAGTCCTTAGCATTGCCATTGAGGATGTTGACGTTCTCCTTCTTGATGTCGATATGGCTGAAAAAATTGTTCCACATGAAGCTGTGATAGCTCTCTGGATGGTCTTCGGGGATGCGTACGTACTCGTCCATGTTGAAGGTGACCACGTTCTTGAACGAGATCTTCCCTTCCTTGTGAAGGCGGACGAGTTCGCGGTAAGTGCCTATTGGGGTCGAACCTGTGGGTAACCCAAGGATGAAAGGTTTCTTGGCAGTAGGTTTGAAGGCCTTGATGGTTTCGACGATGTGGTTGGCAGCCCAACGCGACATGGCGTCGTAGTTTTGTTCGATGATGACTCTCATATACAGTTAAAAGTTAATCAGTTGGTCAGTTAATCAGTTGGGTGACTTTTTTGATGAAGGCTTCAGTCTCCGATTGGATTTGTTTGACAAAGCTCACTTCATCGAGTTTGCCGATAACGGCAATTTTTTCTTCTTCGTTGCGGAAAGTGGCGTTGCGGAAGGGGTTGTCGTAATCCTTCTTGCGGCTTTCATAGACCTGGTCGCAGATAAACTGTTGGATACGGATGGCTTTCTCCAAGTTTTCTTTCCACATGGCTCCAGTCAGCACGTCGGTCTCATCCTTGTAGAGGAACATGAGCGAGAAGTAGGCGTGGCGGGTTTTTTCGACATGGTAGCGCTCCCATAGCTCGTTGTAGCGTTGATGGATTTGGTTCCAGTCGTTGAGCACACCGTTGTTGATGTCGGCCCTAAGCTGGTCAACGTCTTCTTCAGGCATGGTCTGTCCACCCAAGTTGATCCATTTGCGCAGGCGTTTGCCTTTCATCTGGGCGCTCAGCGTCTCTATGGTCTCTTCAGGATGGTTCTCCAAGTAATGGATGATGGTGTTGACGGCATAATAGGTAATCATGTCGCCATAGGCATGATAGGCCTGCAAGGGTTTCAGGATACGCACTTTACGTTTGCCTTTCTCCATACCCTCGCCAAAGACCTCCAGTTGATTGACGGTGTTAGGTTCAAAGTCGAGTAGCTGTTTACCGCATTCACGGAGGTCATAGTATTCGTAGTTCTTCGGGTCTTGGCCTTTGCTTCGCAGATAGGCTTTGGCTACCCAGACTTCCAGCAGCTTACGTGCCTCGATGGTCTCTTCCATGGTATCAGGGGCCAAGGTCTCGAACTCGATGTTCTGGATTTTGCGTTTGCGCTTGTCGCGTTTCTGGTATTTGGAGGTGTTGCGCGCTATGGCATACATGTTATACATCCACCAGTAGGCAGGCATGACTTCAAGCTCGTTTTTCGCCGTGTTGTTGTTGACCAGGCAGAAGGGGAGCATGATGTTGAGTTCGTTGGGGTAGTCGGCTTTGGAGAGCAAAGTGAAAGAGGCAAATCGGGAGGAGTGTTTGATGCTGGAGCAGAGTCCTGGCCAGAACCCTCTCGAAGCCACAATCTCGCCGTCAGTGGCGCGGCTGTTGTGGTTCGACCCGATGGTGGCCCCGGCAGCCATGTTGCTTTGTCCCATCACACAAGCCGAGATGAGGAACGAGTTGTTGTGATGCTGCTCATGCGACGGGAAGATGAGGTTGTTGAGCACCTCGCAGCAAGAGATGGTGGAGTTGTCGCCCAAAACGGAGTTGATCAGTCGAGCTCCGTATTTCAAGTTGCAGTTGTCGCCCAACACGAAACGGGTGGCAACAACCGAGTAGAAGATTCGACAGCCATAGCCAGTGATTCCGTTCACCATGATCACGCCCTCGCCAATTTGCGAAGGCTCTTCCTTCGAGGAGTTGATGGTGACGTTTTTCAACTTGCTGGCTCCCTTGATGTAGCAATAGGGGCCCACTTGGGCATCCTTGAGAATCCAGCAGTTCTTGATGACGCACGACTCACCGATGGTACCATAATAGCCACGATGATAGTCGAAGCTGTTTTGCGTGATCTCTTTCAGGCGTGCCTGAAGCTTGGCATCGTCGATATATTTGGCCCACAGATAGGCGTCGGCGGTGGTCATGCCATCGAAAGGCATGATTTTACGGGTGCCGATCTCGTTCATCACCTCGAGCCACACACGCACATCTTCGGGTTCACCTTCCTTGATGATGCCGTTGCCGAACTTGGAGTGGTCAGTGGTTGACAGCTCGTGGATGTTGAAGAGGATACAGCGGTCGCCGATAATACAGTTGGCCATGTAATGCACATCGTGGATGGCGCAGTCGTCACCGATGTCGCACGAACTGATGCTGCTGCTAGTGATGCCGATGGGGACTCTGAGGTCGTGGTACTGAAGTACCTTGCGGCTGACCCTGCCGATACGCACCATGCCGAAGAAATGGTTGTTGCGGATCATGTTGGTGTCGAACTCGTCAGTCACCCAGATGTCGTCCCAGTTGGTGGCGGAATTGCTGTTTTTCACGAGACGCTCGATCTCGTCGGAATGAAGGTGCCGCCAGCCACCTTCAGGTCTCTTTGCCTGTTGGTTGCGATAGTAGTATTCGTCATGACCGTCGTGAAGATATTTCTCGTCGATGAAGTTCTTGTATATGCGGTCGTAGTCGATAATCGTTACTTGATCCATAGCGTATGGTGTTACTTATTCTTTCCGGTAATGCTGTTCCCACTTCCAAGCCGAGGCTACCATCTCATCCAACGTGCGTTCGGCCTTCCAGCCCAACTCAGCGTTACTATAGCTTGGGTCGGCCCAGATTTGTTCAATGTCGCCCTCACGGCGTCCCACAATCTTGTAGTTGATGGTCATGCCGGTGGCTCGCTCGAAGGCTTTGATGACTTCGAGTACGGAATAGCCGTTGCCAGTGCCGAGGTTGAATACTTCGAAAGCCTGCTTCATGGTGTTGTCGGTCATGCGTTGGACGGCTTTTACATGGGCTTTGGCTAGGTCCACGACGTGGATGTAATCGCGGATGGGCGTCCCATCAGGGGTGTTGTAGTCGTCGCCAAACACCTTGAGCTGTTCGCGGATGCCGTAAGCCGTTTGGGTGATATAGGGCAAGAGATTGTCAGGCACTCCGTTGGGTAACTCCCCGATGAGTCCGCTGTCGTGCGCTCCGATGGGGTTGAAATAACGTAGGGCGATGGCTCTGATGTTGTTCACATGCACAGTGTCGCTGATGATTTCTTCCGCAATCTGTTTGGTGTTGCCATACGGACTCTCCGCCTTCTTGATGGGCGCCGACTCCGACACAGGCAACTGGTCGGCCTGTCCGTAAACGGTGCATGATGACGAAAACACCAAGTTGGGAATGCCATAGGTAGTCATCCCCTCAAGGATGTTCATCAGCGAATCCAAGTTGTTGCGATAATACTTGATGGGGTGTTGCACCGAGTCGCCTACAGCCTTGTGTGCAGCAAAATGAATGATGCCCACCAAATCCTGATGCCGACGGAAAAAGTCGTCCGTCTTGGCTCGGTCGGTGAGGTCGAAAACTTCAAACTCGGGTCTTATACCCGTGATTTTCGCGATGTTGTCAACCACCTCTTCCTTGGAGTTGAACAGGGCATCCACGATGACCACATCAAATCCAGCATGCTGCAGTTCAACCACGGTATGCGATCCAATATATCCGGTTCCTCCGGTCACTAAAATCTTCATCTGTTAAAATTTAGTCCATAGCTTCGCCTCGTAAGTCCCATATTCACTTACGAAAAAGCCCTATTTTATCGCCTACAAAAATACAAAATTATGGATTATTAACTCTTTTTTGTCGATTTTTATGTAACTTTGCCCTCCAAAGAATATTCGGACGATGATTTTATGTCTTGAAACAGCCACGCCTACATGTTCTGTAGCGATCAATGAAAAAGGAAAGACCTTGGCCTTGCGTGAGTGCAAGGGTCAAAATGCGCATTCTGAAAAAATCACACTCTTTATCAAGGAAGTCCTTGAAGAGACAGGCCTTCAGGCTGAACAACTGGATGCGGTAGCCGTCAGCAAAGGCCCCGGTTCCTACACAGGCCTTCGTATCGGTGTCAGCACCGCCAAAGGCGTTTGTTATGCCGCTGACCTGCCTTTGTTGGCCATCGATACGCTCCATGCCATGGCCTATGGCATGGCTGCTCGCTTGGCCGAGAGCCTTCAACCCTCCGACCTCCTCATCCCAATGATCGATGCCCGCCGCATGGAAGTGTATCGGGCTGTCTTCGATGCTCAACTGAACAGCGTTTCCAACACCGAGGCCTTGGTCGTTGACGAACATTCGTTCGACGACTTGCTCGAACATCACCGGCTGTGGCTCTTCGGCGATGGAGCCCCCAAACTCAGCCCCCTGTTTCAAAATCAACCAAAGATTCATATCGTCGATGATCTATGGCCTTCTGCAGCTTATATGGCTGAACTTGCTGATAAAGCATTGACATTCAACGATTTCGTTGATGTTGCCTATTTTGAGCCCTTCTATCTGAAGGATTTTGTGGCTGGTAAACCCCATGTGAAAGGATTATTGTAAAAACGCTTCCCTTCAAGGAGGCTAACTTCGACATACGATGAAACGCATTGTTTTTCTGTTTTTGTTGGGAATGGTGATGCAGGTACAAGCACAAGCCCAGCATCTTTTTGAACACACCTATCCACTGGTCACGGAGGAACATCCGTTGATAAGAAGGCTTATGGACGAAGTCTCCGCCGATAGCTTGGAGGCCGCTATACAACATCTTCAAGACTATCCCACGAGGCAATGGAACAGCAGAACGGTCTATGAGGTACAAGACTGGATTTACAAGACTTATCGCGACTTAGGTTATGATTCGGTGTATCTTCACGACTTCCCGGTGCATTATCACGACAGTTTGTTCGAGACCTCCGACAATGTCATTGCCATCAAGAGAGGGAAGCTTTACCCCGATGAATACGTGGTGTGCGGTGCACATTACGATTCGTACAACAACTCTCCCGGCCACCCTGATTCGTTGCGCGCCCCGGGTGCCGACGACAATGCCTCAGGCACAGCAGGCATTCTGGAGACGGCCCGTTTATTGGCCCCATGTACCTTTGAACGGTCGGTCATCTTCTGCCACTTCGCCGCCGAAGAGATCGGCCTCATCGGAAGCGCCGCCTACGCCAAGGATTGTGCGGATCAACTCATGGATATCGTGGGCTATTTCAACCTCGACATGATCGGATATCTTGAGGAGGGAGCGGATATTCACGTGAATATGCTGTATCGTACTCGCGACTCCATCATTGCCGACTATGCCTTCAATTTCTGTGATGTATATTACCCTGAAATGAGGGTGTGGCAGTCTTGGCTAACCCCCGGAGCCGACAGCGATTACTCTTCCTTTAACCGCAACGGCTACGCTTCCATTCAACCTTTCGAGGACACGCATCACAGCTCACCCTTCATACACACTCCCAACGACATCCTTGGGGTGAGTGTAAACAACATGGAGCAGGTGAAACGCTTTACCGAACTGAATCTCGGATTGGTAACGACTTTGGCGGGACTGATTTCCAACGATGTAGCCGACGATGCCATGCCTCAGTTGGTCATCATGCCTAATCCAGCGGAGGACAGGATTATGGTGAAAGGTGTTTCCATGAAACAGGTTTTGGTTTATGACCTTATGGGACAATGTGTTCTTTCTCGTTTGTGCGAAGGCGAAACGGAAAAGACCATAGAGATTGGTTCCTTGGTTCCTGGCATTTATTTCGTTCAGGTCATGAATTGCGATGGTGTAATCATGACGGAAAAAATCGTTAAATCCTAAAACACGTGTAGAGACGCCATAGTATGACGTCTCTACATGCGAAATTACGTGTCGTAACGTGTGTATTAATCACCCAACGTGGCCACCATGACGGCCTTGATGGTGTGCATACGGTTCTCAGCCTCGTCGAAGACGATGCTGTTCGTGGATTCGAACACGTCTTCGGTGACCTCGATGCCGTTCAAGCCGAATTGCTTGTTGACATCGCGGCCCACTTGGGTCTCGAGGTTATGGTAAGCGGGCAGGCAGTGCATGAACTTGCAGTTCGGGTTGCCGGTCATTGCCATCATCTCTTTGTTCACTTGGTAAGGCATGAGCAGGTCGATGCGCTGTTTCCAGACCTCGGCGGGTTCACCCATGGATACCCACACGTCGGTATAGAGGAAGTCGCAACCTTTGACGCCCTTCTTCACGTCGTCAGTCACGGTCACCTTGGCGCCCGTTTCTTTGGCGATTTTCTTGCAGGTGTCGATGAGTTCCTTGTTGGGTTGCAAGGCTTTGGGAGCCACGATGCGGACGTCCATGCCCATCTTGGCACCACCCACCATCAGGCTGTTGCCCATGTTGAAACGGGCATCGCCACAGTAAGCGAAGGTCACTTGGTTGAGAGGTTTGTCGGTGTGTTCCTGCATGGTGAGGAAGTCGGCAAGGATCTGGGTAGGGTGGAACTCGTTGGTGAGGCCGTTCCAAACGGGAACGCCGGCATATTTGGCGAGTTCTTCAACGATGTCCTGACCGAAGCCACGATACTCGATGCCGTCGAACATGCGACCCAAAACGCGAGCGGTGTCTTTCATGGATTCTTTGATGCCAATCTGGGAGCCAGTGGGGCCGAGATAGGTGACATGAGCACCTTGATCCTTGGCGGCGACTTCGAAAGCGCAACGGGTGCGGGTCGAGGTCTTTTCAAAGATCAAAGCGATGTTCTTGCCCGTGAGGCGGGGTTGTTCGGTACCTGCATACTTGGCAGCCTTGAGGTCAGCGGCAAGCTTCAGGAAAAACTTAATCTCTTCCGGAGTGAAGTCCAACAACTTCAGGAAGTTTCTGTTTCTGAGGTTAAAAGCCATTTTTTTATTGATTAAATGTGAATTGATGCTGTTAAACGCGGCAAAATTAGTCTTTTTTCTTGTACCTTTTGCTTTTTCTTTATTTTTGCAGCATGATAATCATTGATAATGTCATCGTCTCCGATGGATTTCTCAACGCCAAGTTCTGCTGCTCCCTTCCGCGTTGCAAGGGATGGTGTTGCGTCGATGGCGACGCCGGTGCGCCGCTCGAAGCCGACGAAGTGGCCCAAATAGAAGACAACCTCGAAGCCATCAAAGCCTACATGCGTCCCGAAGGCATTCAAGTGATCGAACAAGGCGATGTATATGACTACGACGAGACGGGCGAGCTTGTCACCCCCTTGGTGAATGGCGGGGAATGCGCCTTCGTTTATTTCCATGAAAACGGCACCGCCCTCTGTGCCATTGAGAAGGCCTTCCTTGAAGGCAAATGTGACTTCTGGAAACCCATCTCCTGCCATCTCTACCCCATCCGCCTCATGGAAAAAGACGGATTCACCCATGTCCTCTACCACGAATGGAGCGTCTGCGTGCCTGCCAAACGCAAAGGCGAAAAAGAAAACATCCCCCTGTGGAAGTTCCTGAAAGAACCGCTGGTCAGGAAGTTTGGCGAAGAATGGTATAAACGCCTTGAAAACAAGATTATTCATTCGGAAACCAAATAAAAACAGCAGCCTTCCGTTATAAATCATATCTTAGCGGACTAAACCCCATTTGCTTGAAACGACTGCTACTCATACTGTCATTGTTGCTGATCGGTGCTCATGCCATGGCCCAAGGTGAAGATGTCCTGAACTTTCAGGACAAAATGCCCGTATTGGGTAAGATTCTGACCTCCGACAGCCTACAACCAGTTCGTAATACTCACGTTATCAGCAAGATGGCTCATTGTGGCACCATCTCTAACCGAGAAGGCTATTTCTTTATTCCAGCCAAGACTACCGACACCCTCTGGGTCAGCTGCATCGGCTTTAGCCGACGACTTATCCCTATCGATTCCACCATGGCCGACATCGACACACTGGTCATCACCCTCCAACGCGACACCATCACCCTCAAAGAAGTCACCGTCATGCCCTTCTACGACTATGAGACCTTCAAGCAAATGATTATCGACATGCCTACCAAACCCGTTCCACGTGAGATCCAACGCCTCAATGAAGAATTGGCAAGCATGAAGTCGGGACGAAAACACAACCCGTATCTCGATGTCTCCAACGGTGGCATCGTAGCAAGTCCCATACAATATCTTTACGATAAATACAACTTCAGCGCTCGACGACAAGCCAAACTGCTCCGCAACCGACGCATGTTTAACGATATCCTTAGGGAACAGGGACGTACCGATGAACTGCTACCCGACTCCATGGATTATTCCATCGAATATCGTGTTTACGAATACGAAGATATAAAATAATTCCATATATTTGTATTATTTATTAATGTGATTATGAGAATAGGTTTCGTAAACTCCTTGCTGGAGTTGTTTTATCCATCCGTATGTGCAGCCTGTGGCAACCCCTTGTTTCGTTGGGAACATTTGGTGTGTACGCATTGCCGTAGTTTTTTGCCTAAGACGGGCTATGAACTGAATCCTGACAACCCCTTGGCCCGACTTTTTTATGGCAAAGTTCAACTCAAGGCAGTAACGGCATGTTTCTTTTTCTCGAAGGACGGCAAGGTGCAAGGACTGATCCATGAACTGAAATACCGGAACAATACCGAAGCAGGTATCTTTTTAGGTCAAGAGCTGGGGATGTCCATCAAAGAAGCGCCACTGTTCCAAGACCTTGACTATCTGATACCCATACCATTACACCCCAAACGGGAGCGTGAACGAGGTTATAACCAAAGCATGATGATTGCGCAAGGCATTGCCGAAGTGACCTCCATTCCCATCGGTGGGGATTTCCTCTATCGTAAAGTGAACACCGTTACTCAAACGCATAAAAGCAAAGAAGAGCGTTGGCACAACGTAAAAGACATCTTCGGGTTACGTCATGCCGAACAGCTCAAAGGCAAGTCGGTGCTGCTCATCGACGATGTGTTGACTACAGGCTCCACCTTGGAGTCGTGTGCCCGAGTTTTGTCAACGGTACCGGCCATCACCATTAGTTGTGCTACGGCAGCGTGTGCGGGAAACTGAAAAAGTTTTATTTTTGTGCCAAAATACAACTATGGCACAACCGCTTTTAGAGATAAAAAACCTGCGTGTCAACTTTCTCGACGACGACACTTGGCGCGAAGTGGTGCATGGCATTGACTTCAACGTCGAGGCGGGGCGCACCTTGGGCATCGTCGGCGAGTCGGGCTCAGGAAAGTCGGTGAGCTGCCTTTCGGTGATGCACCTGCTCAACCCTAAGACGAGTCGCGTCAACGCCGATGGCATGTTGCTTGAAGGCATGGACATCACCCGCTTCAGCGAGCGACAGATGGCAGAGGTTCGTGGCAAACGCATCGCCATGATCTTCCAAGAGCCGATGACCTCGTTGAACCCCGTGTATCGATGCGGTCACCAAGTCTCGGAGATGATTTTGCAACACGAAAAGGTGACAAAACGGGCTGCTCGCGACCGGGTGATCTCGCTGTTCAACCAGGTGATGCTGCCGCGGCCTGAAGCCATCTATGACAGCTATCCCCATGAACTCAGCGGTGGACAAAAACAGCGCGTCATGATCGCTATGGCCATCGCCTGCAATCCACAAATCCTTATCGCTGACGAACCTACTACCGCTCTTGATGTCACGGTGCAAAAAGAGATCCTGAAACTGCTCCGACACCTGCAACAAGAAACAGGCATGGGTATGGTCTTCATCACTCACGATCTCGGCGTGGTGTCAGAAATTGCCGACGACGTGTTGGTGATGCACAATGGCGAAGTCATGGAAAGAGGAGAGGTGCGACAAGTTCTGGAACATCCACAGCATCCTTACACCCAGGGCTTATTGGCGTGCCGCCCACCAGTGAAGATTCGATTAAAAAAGCTTCCTGTCGTAAAAGAATTCCTTGACGGAAAATGGGTAGGGGGACAAGAACAGATCCTACGTGAGCTTCAGATTACCGATGACCAACGGCAACAACATCTCAAGGCCATTTATGCCCACGACCCATTGTTGAAAGTGGAACATCTGAACACTTGGTATCCTTTGAAAAAAGGAGTGTTCAGTCGGGTTTATGATTATGTGAAGGCCGTTGACGATGTCAGTTTAGAGGTATATGAGGGTGAGACGTTGGGACTGGTAGGCGAGTCGGGTTGTGGCAAGACCACCTTGGGACGCAGCATCTTGCGTTTGGTGGAGCCCACAGGAGGTAAGGTGTTTTTCGATGGGAAAGAGGTCACGGCGTTGAACGCTTCAAGCCTGCGCGACTTCAGGAGGCAGGCTCAAATCGTGTTTCAAGACCCTTATTCCTCGTTGAATCCGAGAATCACCATCGGTGAGGCCATTGCCGAACCCCTTCGGGTTCACGGCATCGAAAAAGACCGGAAAAAAGGTCGATATATCGTGTGCGATCTTTTGGAGCAGGTAGGCTTGGAGGCAACTCATTATGACCGTTATCCTCACGAGTTCTCTGGTGGACAACGTCAGCGGATTTGCATTGCACGTGCCTTGGCGGTCAATCCTCGACTGGTCATCTGCGACGAGTCGGTGTCGGCTCTCGACGTCTCGGTTCAGGCCCAGGTGCTCAACTTGTTGAATCGTCTCAAAGAAGAGCGTCATCTTACCTATATCTTCATCTCGCACGACCTTAGCGTGGTGCGTTTCATGAGCGACCGTGTGTTGGTGATGTACAATGGCAAGCCCGTCGAGTATAACGATGCTGACGAGCTTTTCGATCATCCTCAGAACGACTACACCAAGAAGTTGATTGCTGCTTTGCCGGGGACAAAATAAGAGTACGCACCTAACACCGTCAGCGCCATCAAACGATCCCAAACACTACCTTTATTATATAAACAATCCACCTCTTGCTTGATAAGAGAATGCTCGTTGAGCAAACAGATGTGATCGCGATAATAATTATCAAAAAACTCTCGCATCTTGGGATCGGTGTCGTACCAGTATTCATAGGGATTCATCGATGAATCGGAACGTACCCTCGAATCCGTCAAACCTAACCTAAACATCAACTTACGCCCCACTTTCAAAGCCTTATGAAACGCTCGATTTGAGAAATCGAAACCTTGCTGTGGCAAGGTGTGGGGAACCCGCTTTCGTGAAGTGGGCACCGCCAAAGCCTCAGGATAAAACCGTTCCACCCATCGCCAATACAACTGATGGTCTCGACGCATCACCGAAGGTAACGAAAAACAAAAACTTAAAAAATCCACATCCAAAAATGGCGACAAGGCAAAGGTGAACTTCTTACGGATAAACCATGACGCCATGATGCCTTTGAAACCTCGGGTATAAAGCCCATAAAGCTCCTGGCTCTCGAATCTCTCAGGGTTGAAATCATAGCGCAACGGCAACAAATGTGAGAGCCTTAAGGCATCTACGTTGATCTCTGTTTCCGACCCCCTCATGTAAGTGCCCCCTACTACCACATCCCCTAGCAAACCGGTATGCTCCACCCCAAATCGGCTGAAGTCGATCTTTGAAAGCAGTCGTGCCCCTCCCGTGATGCCCGAGTACAAATAAATACCATAGCCACTCCGTACCAACGCTTCCAGGTCGAAAACAAAGGCATGGTCGTCCAAAGGCTCAAACATCATGGCATTGCCAAACCAAGCCGAAGCCTGTTTCGAAAGCCTCTCCTCCTCGCTGCCGGTCTGACTATAGCTGAGGTTGGTGATGCGACCATAACCCAGTGCCTTGGCTACACAGTTGACCATGCGCGAGTCCATGCCCGCACTCATATCCGCCAAATGCTCGTGGTGACCATATTCCAGGTCTTTGTCGAAACAACGCTGTACTGCCTGACGAAACAAAGTATCCATTTGCTCCAAGGCCTCATCTTCTGAAATGGTAATCGGGTCCGACAGAAAACGATGATATCGTTCTACCAACCATCTTCCATCATTAAGGAATAGGACCTTTCCAGCAGTCAACTGTTTGATTTCTTGAATATAGGTAGCATCGTCGATCAGATAGCCAAAAGTCAACATCCAGTGTGCAGCCTTTTCGTCGAAATGCAGATTTTGATGGTTCTCTTTCAGATAATCGACCAAGAGACTGAAATTGGACGAAAACACCTGGACTTGATCACTCAGATAATAGAACACAGCCGAGTCTCCAGTCTGGTTGGTGAAGACCTCTGCCTGCCGGGTGCGTTTGTCGTAAAATAGTCCCGTAAACGGTCCTCGAAAGTCATTGAAATAGTCCTTTGGCTTGTCATGTCGCATCGACAACACCAATTGGAGGAAATCGTAGGTGTGATGCTGTTCGAAGAGTGCTTTTTGATTCAGGATCAACGCATCTATGATCACACTGCATTGCTCGTTATCAACATGGAGATGGTCGTGATCGAAACGACAGTTCCCCGTCTCCATGATGATCGGGTCGGCATTGGGTTCAAAACGGGCGATCCAGTCGTTCATAGGGTGATTTCTTATCCGAACAGCTCCGAGGCAAGGTCATAGACGGTGGCCACGGGGACCACTTCGATATGGTAACGTTGGGTGTCGAGACCCTTGGCGTTGTATTTCGAGATAAAGATTTTCTCAAAACCCAGTTTGTCGGCTTCGGCGATGCGTGCATCGATGCGGGTGACGGCGCGGATCTCGCCCGAGAGGCCTACTTCCGCTGCAAAGGCATAGCGGTTGTCGATGGGGATGTCGGCGTTGGAAGAGAGTACGGCTGCCACCACTGAGAGGTCGATGGCGGGGTCGTCGCTACGAATGCCTCCAGCGATATTGAGGAACACATCCTTCATATTGAGTCGGAAACCTGCGCGCTTTTCAAGGACGGCGAGCAACATGTTCATCCTGCGGATGTCGAACCCCGTCCCCGAACGTTGTGGTGTTCCATAGGCAGCAGTGCTGACCAGAGCCTGAGTCTCGATAAGCATGGGCCGCTGGCCTTCGAGGGTGGCGGCGATGGCGATGCCGCTGACCTCCTCGTCGCGTTGCGACAACAAGAACTCACTGGGGTTGGTCACTTCGCGCAAGCCCGACGAGTTCATCTCGAAGATGCCCAGCTCAGAGGCTGATCCAAAACGGTTTTTGATGGTGCGCAGAATGCGGAAACCGTAGTGGCGGTCGCCTTCGAACTGTAACACGGTGTCAACAATATGTTCAAGAATCTTGGGTCCGGCGATACTCCCGTCCTTGGTGATGTGGCCGATAAGAAACACAGGCACTTGGTAGGTCTTGGCGATTTTGTTCATCTCAGCAGCCGTCTCGCGGATCTGTGTCACTGTACCGGCGGTGGCGTCAACATAAGGCGAAGTCAGCGTCTGTATCGAGTCGATGATGACGATGTCGGGTTGGACGTTCTTGAAATGCTCCAGGATCTCTTTGGTGTCGGTCTCGGTGAGCACCAGGCATTGGTCGTTGTGGATGCCCACACGGTCGGCGCGCATCTTGATTTGGGTCTGACTCTCTTCTCCCGAGATGTAAAGCACTTTCTTGTTGGGCAACTGCAAGGCTGTCTGTAATAGCAATGTGGATTTTCCGATACCAGGCTCACCACCTACCAGGACCAGCGATCCCAGCACCAAACCTCCGCCCAACACGCGGTTCAGCTCCTCGTATGGCAAGAGAATCCGTTGCTCTTTAGCATTGACAATCTCTTTCACCGGCACCGGAAAAACTTCAGTCTTCTGCCTTCTGTCTCCTGTCTTCTGTCTTCTTTCTTCTTTCTCCTCCACACAACTGTTCCATTCGCCGCAAGCCGGACATTTTCCGAACCATTTCGGCGACTCGTTACCGCACGACTTGCAGAAAAACACGCTTTTTTCCTTGACAGCCATAGCTAAAGAAAGTTATAGTCTTGAACGCAAGGCCTCTTCCAGTTTTTCGCCTCTCAGGTTTTTCTCGACGATGGTGCCGTTTTCGTCGATGAGCAAGTTACTCGGGATGTAATAAACCAGGTAGAGTTCACTGACTTTCCCGTCGGTGTCGCGCACTTGGGTCCAAGGCAGTTTGTCATCGACGACGGCTTTTTGCCATGCATTGACATCTTGGTCGAGCGAGACACCCAGCACGTTGAAGCCTTGTTCATGGTATTTTTCGTAGGCAGCCACCACGTTGGGGTTCTCGCCACGGCAAGGACCACACCACGAAGCCCAAAAGTCAACCAAGGTCAGCTTGCTGCCCTTGCAGTATTCCGACAACGTCACGTCTTGTCCTTCGTTGGTTTGCAGCGTGAAGTCGATATAGGGTTTCCCTACCGAGACCTTGTCCATTTTCTCAATGTATTGCTGAAGGTCCTTGGTGTAGAGCGACTCATTGGGGAATTCGGCCATGATTTGTTTCAGTTCATCGACGCTATAGTCTTGTTTTTTCTCGTCGAGGATGTAATGACCGATGAAGTTGTCTTTATGCTTCTCGATGAAGTTGTGGGTATATTCCGTTTGTTGTGTCATGATTTCGTCCCCCTGTTGATCGATGTTTCTCATGGTGACAGTGTCGTTATTGGCGACAGCTTCTTCATACTTGCCATAGAGGTCCATGATTTGGAGGTTGAAGTCATTGATGGTGCGGTTGTACTCGTTGTATTTATCTTGGGCTTTGCCGGCGAGGATCTCCACGTTTTTCGGGTTGTTGAGGTCGCCCACCACGGTGACATCATTGTTCTCCGGGAAAAAAGCCATTGTGCCGCGCATTCCTTTGATGCGGATGGTGTAAAGCATCTGCGGATCGTCCTTGGGTGCCGTCAAAACGGCTGTCTCGTTCTTGAAATAAACAGAGTCGATGCTCACAGCTTGGTTGTCAACAACCTTTTTCAGGATGATCATGGTGCTTTCATCCGCATTTTGCAGGCTGACGTTAACTTTAAAGGTGTTTTTGGTGCAGGAGGCAAGTCCTAAAACAATAAGAAGCGCTAATACGATGTTTCGTTTCATAAGTAGTTTGTTATATTAAGATGTTACACTTAGTTGTGTTCTTTTTTCTTCGTAGGGGCAAACAGGTAGAGAATGAGGAGGATAAGGAAGATGGACACCGGGACACTGAGCAGGATGCGTAGCAAGGCTTGGCCAACGAGATGAAAGCTAAATCCTTCGAGCATAAAGAGGGTGAAGTTGTGTACGGTAACCATGCAGAGCGTGTAACGCAGAAACCAAGGAAAGCCCAGTTGTTGGATGCTGGGTTCTCGGATATTCTCGAACTTTTGGTTGCCCGACACCAGTCGGATGATGGCAGGGCGGCAAAAGGCCATGAGGGTGGTAGCACCGGCATGCATGCCTAAGGTGCCCATAAACAGGTCGATGGTGAGGCCGATGCCAAAACCGGAGAGCAGAATTTGCCAGCCGGGTATGTTGATGGGCATCAGCATCACGAAAATCAAATAGATGTAAGGGTGTACATAGCCACCCAGACGGATATGGTTGATGACCAGCACCTGGGCAATCACCAACAGCACGAAACGGATGATATTCAATAACGTCTTGTTCATGGCTTCAGTTGGTTTACGAGGAGCGAGTCGAGCTCCGCCTTGTTGGTGTGGTGGATGACATACACGTTCTTCAGAGTGGAGAAGTCGGTGGCAAACTGGATCTTGGCCTGGTTGAGGGCGCCGCTGGGCGACTCGATGAGTTCCAACACGGTGCCAGCCATCAGGTTCTCAGGGAAGATGAACGAATAAGAGCTGGTAACCACGGTATCGCCTTTCTGTAACAATAGGTGGGTGGGGATGTCGTCGATGATGCCGTAACGGTAGTTGGAAGTGCCCCAATGCAAGTTGGCCAGATGCTCGTTGCTTTTGAAACGCACGCTGATGGTGGAGTAGCTGTGAAGAAGGCTCATGACGGAGGCATAGTGCTGGCTTACATCGGCAACGATACCCACGATGCCCTCAGTAGAGATGACACCCATGTCTTTCTCGATGCCGTCAGCGCGACCCTTGTCGATGAGGATATAGTTGTTGGGCCTATTGACGGTGCTGTTGACAACCCTGGCTGGGATGAACTCATAGATGGTGTCGTAATTGACGTATTCCTGGTAGGCTACGGTGGTGTCGGTGACCACAGCCAATTCACGTCGCAGCATGGCGTTTTCCTCGGCCAGTTGCTGGTTGATTTTTCCCAAACGGAAATAATCGCCAACGTCGGTACCCATCTCATAAATCTTCCCCACGACGTCATTAGTCGTATTGATTCGTTTCTGTCGGTGGAAGCTTTGTGTGAGGGTCAACATCGCGATGCACAGCACTTCGAGCACCAGAAACAAGATGACGAAGTGGTGTTTTTGTATAAATCGGATGAGGTTATACATTACTTGATGAGGAAGGTGAATCGGTCGAAGTTCTTCAAAGCGATACCGGTACCTCTTGCCACGGCACGCAGCGGGTCTTCAGCCACGTGGATGGGCAGCTTGGTCTTGGCGGCGAGACGTTTGTCGAGGCCTCTCAGCAGGGCTCCGCCACCAGTGAGGTAGATGCCTGTGCGGAAGATATCGGCAGCCAGCTCGGGTGGAGTGAGCTCAAGGGCATTGAGCACGGCAGTTTCAATCTTCATGATGCTCTTGTCGAGACAGTGGGCGATTTCGGAATAGTTGACCTTGATCTCCTTCGGGATACCGCTCAACATGTCACGGCCTTGCACGGCGAAGTCCTCTGGCGGATTGTCGAGTTGAGGTATGGCGGCACCCACCTCGATCTTGATGCGTTCGGCCGAACGTTCACCGACGATGATGTTATGCTGTTTGCGCATGTATTCCTCGATGTCGGCGTTGAAGTCGTCGCCAGCGATGCGGATGGACTTGTTGTTGACGATGCCGCCCAAGGCGATGACGGCGATCTCGGAGGTGCCACCCCCGATGTCGATGATCATGTTACCCGTCGGCTCCAGCACGTCGATGCCGATACCGATGGCGGCAGCCATGGGCTCGTGGATCAGCCTCACCTCTTTGGCGCCGGCCTGCTCGGCAGAGTCCTTCACAGCACGCTCCTCCACCTCGGTGATGCCCGAGGGGATGCAGATCACCATCTTCAAGCTTGGGGGAAACAAAGTGTTCTTAAAGTTGATCATCTTGATCATCTCGCGCATCATGTGTTCCGCCGCTTGGAAGTCGGCGATGACGCCATCGCGCAACGGGCGGATGGTCTTGATGTTTTCGTGTGTCTTGCCGTGCATCATCATGGCCTTCTTGCCTACGGCGATGATCTTCTTGGTGTCGCGCTGGATGGCCACGATGGAAGGCTCGTCAACGACGACCTTGTCGTTGTATATGACAATTGTATTGGCCGTTCCAAGGTCAATAGCAATCTCTTTATTTAGAAATGAAAAAGCACCCATTTTTTAAGAATTTAGAATACAGAAGTGAAGAATTAGTGTTTGAAATGTCGATAGCCGGTGAATACCATGCAGATGTCGTATTGGTCGCAGCAGTCAATCGACTCTTGGTCACGCACCGAGCCTCCTGGTTGGACGATAGCGGTGATGCCGGCTTCGTGGGCCAGTTTCACGCAGTCGTCGAAGGGGAAGAACGCATCCGAGGCGAGCACGGCGCCATGCAAGTCGAAGCCAAACGACCTGGCTTTCTCGATGGCCTGGCGCAGGGCGTCAACCCTCGAAGTCTGGCCGATGCCAGAAGCCAGCAGCTGTTGGTCCTTGGCCAGAGTGATGGCGTTGGAACGGCTGTGCTTGACCACTTTGTTGGCAAAGATCATGTCCTTGACCTCGGCTCTCGAAGGAGCGGCCTTGGTGACCACGTTGAAGTCGTCGATGCTCTCCGTGTGCAGGTCGCGATCCTCCACGAGATAGCCGTTCAGTGCGGTCTTCACGGTGAATCCGTTGTATTGGTCTTCCTTCAGTCGCAGCACGACACGGTTTTTCTTGGTGAACAGCAGGTCGAGCACTCCAGGTTCATAGCCAGGGGCGATGATGACTTCGATGAAGAGCTTGTTGATCTCTTCAGCGGCGTCAAGGTCGATGGGTCGGTTGCACACCAACACGCCGCCAAAGGCCGACACTGGGTCGCCCGCCAAAGCCGCCATGTAAGCCTCACGCACCGTTTGCCTGCAGGCGATTCCACAAGGGTTGTTATGCTTCAGGATGGCGAAGGTGGGCGTGTCGAACTCTCGGATCAAAGTGAGTCCCGCTTCTAAGTCCAGCAAGTTGTTGTACGACAGCTCCTTGCCATGCAGCTTTTCAAACAAGGCATCCAAGTCGCCATAAAACACACCTTTCTGATGCGGATTCTCGCCGTAACGCAGGGTGGTGGCTCCACTTTCACAGATCCTCAACTCACGATGCTCGTCGTCGCGCGCAAACCAACGATAAATGGCACTGTCGTAATGCGAGCTCTCGGCGAAGGCATAGCAAGCGAAACGCCTCCGGTCGTCCAACGAAGTCTCACCCCCTTGGGTCTCCAACAGCTGGATAAGCTCTTCATAATGCTTCCGCGAGGGAACGATAAGGACATCGTTGAAGTTCTTTGCCCCAGCGCGAATCAAGGAAATGCCGCCAATGTCGATCTTCTCGATGATGGCCGAAGCATCGTCAGTGCTCGCCACCGTCTCCTCGAAAGGATATAAGTCAACAATCACCAGGTCGAAGGAAGGAATCTCATACTGCGCCATCTCGCGCTGGTCCGACTCCAAACCTGTCCTGCCCAAGATGCCCCCAAATACCTTCGGATGCAAGGTCTTTACCCGACCTCCCAAAATCGAGGGATAACTCGTCAACGACTCCACCGTCTTCACCGTAGGGTCAAGCTTATGAATGAAATCATACGTTCCACCGGTCGAATAGATTTGAACGCCTTGAGCTTTCAAGAGCGTGACAATTTGATCGATGCCGGTTTTGTAATATACTGATATTAAAGCAGTTCTAATCTTTTTCAAGGCTCGTTTTATTATAAGTTTTAAGTATGCAAGTTTATTAAATATTCTGAAACCCCACAAGTTGTTTACCAAAAAAATCTTCCCTTTTTTTCAACAACTCCCTTATTTGAATTGAAAAATGATTTGTTTATTTAAATAATTGATAATCAAATAAATATAAAAAAATTCCATTCTAAATATGTTTTTTTTATAAAACAATGAAAAAAATGCTTATTTTTACAAATTCAAAATTAGGCTATGGAAACAAGGTGGATTTTAAACAAGAGTGTTGACAACCAGAAAGTTGCCAATATCGTTCAGGATCTCAATATAGATGAGAACCTGGCCACCTTGCTGGTACAACGTGGAATCACCAACTATGATGAGGCCAAAGTGTTCTTCCGTCCCTCGCTGAGCCAACTGCATGATCCTTTCTTGATGAAAGACATGGACAAAGCCGTGGATCGTGTGGTTCAGGCTATCGACAACGGGGAAAAAATCCTAATCTATGGCGACTATGACGTGGACGGCACCACGGCTGTCGCTGTGGTTTATACCTACCTGAAGAAGTTCTTCAAGAAAAAAAGGATAGAGTTCTATATCCCTGACCGTTACGATGAGGGCTATGGCATCTCCTACAAAGGCATCGACTATGCCGCAGAGAATGACTTCAAGTTGGTTATCGCCCTTGATTGTGGCATCAAGGCCGTCGAACGCATCCGTTACGCCAACGAGAAAGGTGTTGATTTCATCATCTGCGACCATCACCGCGCTGGCGATGAGATTCCGGCAGCCGTTGCCGTGCTCGACCCGAAACGTCCCGACTGCAACTATCCTTACAAAGAACTCTCAGGCTGCGGAGTGGGCTTCAAACTCGTCACCGCCCTCGCCATGAGGCTTAATCTGCCCATCGAAGAGGTCAACGAACTGCTCGACTTGCTTGCCGTCAGCATCGCCGCCGATATCGTGCCCATCACCGGAGAGAACCGCGTGTTGGCTTTCTATGGACTGAAACAACTCAACAAAAAGCCCCGTCCTGGCATCGAAGCCATCCTTCAACATGCCAACATCTACCGCCGCGAGGAAGACCCCGAACGGGTCGATAACGGCAACGACAACGCACTCACCCGTGAACTGACCATCAGCGACCTGGTGTTCCTGATCGGTCCCCGTATCAATGCCGCTGGACGTATCGACAAAGCTTCCGACTCTGTGCGCCTCCTCCTTGCCGAGAAACATGAACACGCGCTCAAACTTGCCGCCAACATCAACGAACTTAACGACACACGCCGCGAACTCGATAACGGCATCACCGAAGAAGCACTTAACATGATTGCCGACGACGAGGAACTGCTCAACGCCCGTAGCACCGTCATCTTCAACGAGAACTGGCACAAGGGCGTCATCGGAATCGTCGCCTCGCGCCTCACCGACTATTACTACCGCCCCACCATCGTACTTACCCGCGCCAACGACCTCATCACCGGATCGGCTCGCTCCATCAAGAACTTCGACATCTATGATGCCATCGACCATTGCTCCGACCTGCTGGAACATTTTGGTGGACATAAATACGCTGCAGGCCTCTCCATGAAACCTGAAAATGTTGACGAATTCCGCCGTCGCTTCGACGCCTATATCCGTGAACATCTTACCCCAGAAGACTTGGTGCCCGAACTGGAAGTTGACCTGAAAATTGACTTCCACGACATCACAGGCAAGTTCATGCGCATCCTCAACCAATTCGCCCCCTTCGGCCCAGGCAACACCGCCCCGGTGTTCTGGTCCGACAATATCATCGACACGGGTGGATCACGCCCAGTAGGCGGTCACAAACATCTGAAACTCACAGTGAAACAGCTAGGCGACGAAGAAGGTACCGTCTTCTCCGGCATCGCCTTCCAAAAAGGCGACCTCTTCGCACGCATCCATAGCGGCGAACCGTTTAGCATCTGCTATAACTTGGAATACAACTATTGGCAGGGCAAGACCACCCTACAACTCAATGTCAAGGATATCAAATTCAACGATACCCTTACTCCTCGATGATCTCGGCATCCTCCACCACCTTGTCATCTTCCACTACTTCGGCTTCCACATCCTCAATGGTCTCCGCAGGAGCTGCTTGATTCAGTTTCTTGTTGATCTTCCCCTGAAGGCTGCGTAAAGCCAAAGAAAACATGATGGTCAAGATGCCCACCACCAAGGCGACAGCACCCGTTATCTTGACGAAGAACTGGAGCGACTCGAAGGGGCGAAGAATCATCAGGAAACCAAACACAATTGCCAGGATGCTGCAAATGATGTAGAAGGTCTTATAGACGAATTTCGACAAGGAGAGCAATGAAATCAACTGCATGAGGCCTATAACCGCAACCCATACACCTATAATGATAATGAGCATATCAACGGTCTTTTCCGACCATACGATAGCGGCGATACCCAAAAGGATCATCACAATGGACTCAAACAGCAACATGCCCCACGGACGCTCTTTTTTCTTGCGGCTGATGGCAATCAAAATCCCAATAACGCCGGCGATGATGAGGGCTATGCCAAAGAAGGTTACAATTGTCCCAATGATCCCTTGGGGGAGCAACAAGGCCAATATTCCATATACTAAGGCGATCAAACCGCCGACCAAGAAATTGCTCCAGTTGAATTTCACTTTATTTTCCATTTCACTTTGTTTTTTGAATTATAAGAACTTGACGATGCCGCTGATGATGAAATAAAGGCCAAACAATACCAGTCCGACACCGATAACGATGTTTAATATTCGAATGCGTTTTGCGTTGAAGAAACGTTTCAAAAAAGAAGCCCCTTTGGCTTTTAGCAGGTCGCACCCCAGGCAGGTGCCCAATACGATGGCGAAAAACAGCAGGATATGGAGCTTGTTGCCCTCCATGTTGCCTGCGGTGATGGCCACGGTGCTAAACCAAAAGATCCATACGAAAGGATTGAGAATGTTGAGTACGAAGCCTTTGCCAAGAAACACGAACCATTTCGGAGTGTCGTCTTCATTCTTGTAGCGTTCCTTGTTTTCGTCGATGATTTCATCGGTTCGTTCTTTGATGCCTTTGAAGTTGTCTTCCTTGACCTTTCGGGTGTAGGTGAAGATTCCAAATAGGATAAGGATGATGCCAGCGCCGATACTGAAGAAGAACATCTCGCGATCGTTGTTGGCCACCACCTGGATGGAAGTCAGCACGCACAGGGCCACCATCAGCACATCGTTAAGGCATACACCCATGGCGAACCAGGCTGCCGAGCGGAAACCACGATGGATGCTGGTCTGGATCAATGTGATGAACGCTGGTCCAAAGCCGAAGACGATGGATAGGGTAAGTCCTAATACGATGGCATCAAAGATGAATTTCATGATGATTTCAAATTAGTTAGATAATCGATCCACATTTCATAACGTTTTCCTTTGAGCACCCTGGGGAACTTGGTGGCACCGCCCCATTTGCCGATGCGTTCCTCCATGAAGTTGTAAAAGACATGGGTAGGCAGCACGTCGATAAACAGCTCTTTGATGGCTTCGGTGCGCTCCACTGCATAGTCGTCGTTGAGTTTGCAAAGATAACTGTCAATCTTCTTGATGGCCTCCTGGGGATCGATGACGTCGTCAGTGCCAAGATACCAATGGTGGGCATACATGGTGTCGTGCTTGATGCCGGCTACGGTGAACTCGGTAATGCTGACACCAAGATCTTCAGCCAACATCTCTACGGCTTGGGTCATGTTGTCTTGCGACAGATGTTCCCCAGTGATACTCAGGAACTGCTTGGTACGGCCGGTAATGACGATGTCACACCGTTCCTTATTGAGGAATTTGATGGTGTCACCGATAAGATAACGCCAAGTGCCCGCGCAGGTGGAGAGCAAGAGGGCATAATCGGTGTTCTCCTGGACCTCACTCAAGGTTAACGTTTCGGGATGTTCGATGATATTACCGTTCTCGTCGAAGTTTTTCTCGTTAAAAGGAACGAACTCGAAATAGATTCCGTTGTCAACGAGCAATTGCATCACCCTTTTTTTGAGATCGACCTGATAGGCGATATAGCCTTCGGAGGCCAGGTAGCTCTCCACGTAGATGACTTCCTTGCCAAACAGTCGCTCAAAACTCTTCTCGTAAGGAGCGAAGGCCACGCCGCTATGGACATAGACGGTGAGGTTGGGCCAGATGTCGTGGATGGTCTTCAGGTGATATTCTTTGATGATGCGTTCGAGCAGGATCTGCACCCAGGCAGGAACGCCCACCATGACACCGATGTCCCAGCTGGGAGCGGCTTTCACCATCTCGTCGAGTTTCTCCGACCAGTCCTTGATTTTGGAGATGCGTTGTCCAGGCTTGTAGAAGAACTCAAACCATTTTGGGATACGTCCTGCGGAGATGCCCGACAAGTCGCCAGCATAGAATCCACCTTTGCGGCTGTAAGATAGGTCGGTGCTGCCACCGATCATCAGCACGCCACGCTTGTAGAAATCCACTGGGAAGTCGTACCGCACGGCCGACACCAGCTGTCGGATACTCGCCTTGGTGATCTTGCTGTTCAACTCACGGGTGATGGGGATGTATTTGCTCGATGCTTCCGAAGTGCCGCTGCTCAATGCGAAATACTTGATTTTGCCCGGCCAAGTGACATTGTGCTCCCCGTTGAGGGAACGATACCACCATTCATCGTGCATCTTGTTATAGTCGAAAACAGGCACCATCTGGCGGAATTTCTCCGTGACGTTTCTTGACAACAGGATTTCCGAAAAATGATAATGCCTTCCAAAATCGGTGAACTGGGCTTTGCGGAGCAGCTTCTTCAACTCTCGTTCCTGTGCCTTTACAGGGCGAATCGTTTTTTGCTTCAGCTCCACAGGGATGTTTTTCAGTTCCGCCGCGGTCTTGATGATTGTACCAAAAAGTTGGGATGCCATAAAAAATAAAAACGAATTAAACTGCAAAAATAGAAAAAGTTTTAGTTTTGCACAACGGATTATTAAAACCACGATCATGCGCCGCTGTGTTTTTTTTGTTTTGTGTCTCTTCTTGATGGGTTGTCTCCAAGCCCAGCGTCTTGGAGGAGGGCTCATTTTGGGTCCGACTTTTTCCACGATGAGTCTCACCGACTTCGACACTACACGCTTTCGTACGGACTTCTGTTTCGGATTCCGAGTGGCTTTGATTCCTGAACACTTCATCGTCGGTGCTGAACTCGATGTCATCTATTCAAGACAGGGGACCAGCTCCAAACAAGGCATTCTTGACAATGGCAACAAGTTGCGAATCATGGAAAAATCGTCGTACATCAATATTCCGTTGCTGTTTAATTTCTATTTTAGGAAATGGACTCCTGATGACGAAGATGAATCGAAGTTGATACGTCTTCGGGTGGGACCACAAATTGGTTTCTGCCTGAAAGGCGATGCCGTGGAATCCGTAAAGGATCCACGTAAAACCGTCCAGACCATTACACCGTGGGCCATAGGTAGCTTCAATAGAATCGACTATGGACTCACTGTTGCGGTAAGCTATTGGTTTGTGGAACTACGCTACACCTACGGCTTCTCCAACGTGTTTAAGGAAATGGAAAAATCAACCAACCACGTGATTTCAGTCACGTGGTCGGATATCTGGTAAGACTCATGCCATGTTGTCAGGCTTCTGTGGCACGATCAAGGCGCATACGAGATAGGCGATGAGGCCTAACGAGCAACTTGCAAAGGTAAGGATGATCCACAGCAAACGAAGCAATGTAGGGTCCAAATCAAAGTACTCGGCGAGTCCACCACAGACACCGCACAATTTCTTGTCTCTCGAACGATAAAGTTTTTTGTAGTCAGCCATTTTATTTGTAATTTTGCAGCCCCAATATACTACAAAAAACATTCCATTTTCAATCCCATGAGTCAGAACATTTCCAAACTCCGCAACATCGGTATTGCAGCCCATATCGATGCAGGAAAAACTACGGTTTCAGAACGCATTCTGTTTTTCACCGGTGTCAACCGCAAGGTGGGTGAGACCCATGATGGCCAAGCCACCATGGACTTCATGAAGCAGGAGCAGGAACGCGGCATCACTATCGCATCGGCGGCCATCACCGCCCATTGGAACGATCATCAAATCAACCTTATCGATACTCCCGGTCACGTTGACTTCACTGTCGAGGTGGAACGCTCGTTGCGTGTCATCGACGGCATGGTCGCTGTGTTTTGCGCCGTCGGCGGCGTGGAGCCTCAGTCGGAAACGGTGTGGAACCAAGCCGACAAATACCGCGTGCCCCGCATCGCCTTCGTCAACAAAATGGACCGTACTGGCGCCGACTTCAACGAAGTGGTCAACCAAATGAACAAATACCTTGGAGCTAATGCCGTGCCGTTGCATCTCCCCATCGGAGCTGAGTCCTCCTTTGAAGGCATGATCGACCTGGTGCAGATGAACTCGGTTCAGTTCCGCGAAAAAGAACGTATTGTTGGCCCCATCCCAGAGCAGATGATGGAGCAAGCCCTCGTCGCTCGCCGTAACTTGATAGAGAAAGTGGCAGACCTCGACGACGATGTGGCCGAACTTTACCTTGATGACAAGGAAATCCCTACTGCCCTGCTGATGTCGGCCATCCGCAAAGCCACCATCAAGCTGATGATGGTGCCCGTGCTCTGTGGTGCCGCCTATAAGAACAAAGGCATCCAGCTGCTGCTCGACGCCATCGTCGATTACCTTCCGTCGCCAAAAGACCTCGGCGCCGTCATCGCACATGATCCTTATAACGAGGAAAAGACCTGCCAACGCAACCCTTCGGAGAACGAGCCTTTCTCCGCCCTGGCCTTCAAACTCATCAACGATCCTTACGTGGGTCAACAGACCTTCATCCGTATCTTCAGCGGCAAGCTTGTCAACGGCATGAGCGTGTTTAACACCAATAAAGGAAAGAGTGAGCGTGTGGGACGTATCTTCCGTATCAAAGCCAAGGAACGTGAAGAGATCAATGAGGCCGGTCCGGGCGAAATCGTAGCCCTCGTGGGCATGAAACTCACCCGTACGGGCGATACACTGTGCGACGAGAAAGCCCCGTTGATGCTCGAAAACATCCATATCCCACCAGCGGTTATCGAGATGAAAGTCAACCTCGAAGACAAGAAAAACCGCAGCAAGCTCAGCGAAGCTTTGGCCAAGCTCTGTAATGAAGATCCGTCATTCCGTGCCCATTTCGACGAGGAGACGGAAGAAACCATTATCGCTGGCATGGGCGAGTTGCACCTTGAGATTATCGTTGACCGTATCAACACCGAGTTTAAGGTGCCGGTGTCGGTAGGCGCTCCGTCGGTATCGTTCCGTGAGACCATCACCGCACCGTTCGAATGTAACTACAAGTTTGTGAAACAGACGGGTGGCAAGGGTCAATACGCACATACCGTCATCCGCTTTGAACCGAACCCAGGCAAGGGCTTCGAGTTCATCGATATCAGCAAAGGTGGCGTCGTCCCGAAGGAATACATCCCTTCGGTGGAAAAAGGCTTGGCCGCAGCCATGCTCAAAGGTCCATTTGCCGGATATCCAGTGGTCGATGTGAAATGCGTGCTCGTTGACGGTAGTTCACACCCTGTCGATTCAAGCGACATGGCTTTCCAACTCTGCGCCCAGATGTGCTTCAAACAAGCCTTCATGAAAGCTAGTCCCGTGTTGCTTGAACCCATGATGAAGGTGGAGATCAACACCCCCGACGACTACATCGGCAATGTGACCGGTGACATCAACAAACGTCGCGGTCGCATCGAGAACATGCGCCGTTTCCGCAAGGGTTCACAGAAACTCGATGCCTTCGTGCCGCTGATGGAGATGTTTGGCTATGCCACCGCACTCCGTAACCTCACTTCAGGTCGAGCCAACTATTCGATGGAGTTCTATCAATATACTCCGACTCCAAAGGATAAACAGGAAGAGATTGTGAAGATGAAAGGTGAAAGATGAAAGTTGAAAGGTGAAAGATGGACACCGATAGGTACCTTTCATCTTTCACCTTTCAACTCTATTAGGGTTTTCCATAACGAACTTCGCCCAGTCAGCACTGGACGAGGTTCGTTTCTTTTTGGGCTTGGTGTAGTTGACGTCCTTGCCTCGGTCGAGGTAATGACAGACTGCCGCTGCCAAAGCATCGGTGGCATCAAAGAACTCGGGTATCTCGTCGAAACGTAACATGGCTTGCAGCATCTTCGACACTTGCTCCTTAGAGGCGCTGCCGTTGCCGGTGATGGTCTGTTTGATGGTACGAGGAGCATATTCGAAAATCGGGATGTCGCGATACAAAGCTGCGGCCATAGCCACGCCTTGAGCTCGGCCTAACTTGAGCATCGATTGTACGTTTTTGCCGAAAAACGGAGCCTCAATAGCCATCTCATCAGGTTTGTATTCCTCGATGAGTTCCAACATGCGCTCAAAAATCTTCTTTAGCTTAAGTGCCTGGTTTTCAAGCTTTCCTAGCTTTAACACACCCATTCGGATGATGCTCAGCTCCTTGCCTTTCTGTTGGAGGAGTCCATAGCCCATCACGATGGTGCCAGGGTCGATGCCTAAGATGATTTTCTCGGTTTCCATGGAGATCACATCAATTTCTGGTAGAACTGCCACCATTTGTCGGGCAGCTCGTTGTTCAAAGCCTGTTCATAGTCCTCTCTTGAGCAGGGGATGAAGTGGTGCCGCTCATAGCGCGGATCGTCGGGGTGCATGAACGACATGTCAATCCACCATTTTCCGGTGATTTTATGGCAAAGGAAGATGACGTTCTCTTCGCCTTCGCCGATTTGCACGTTGTAGCGTTTGAAATCGGTGCTGTCAGTGGTAGGAAGGTCGTCTTGCCTGTTGCTGTAGCCTTCGATGAAGTACCACATCATCTCGGCAATGAGGTTGGCAGTACGCGAGTTGATGTCGTAATGAGGATTGTACTCGAAGAAGCCGATGGAAGAGAGTTTGTAGTTGAGTCCGGCATAACGGGTCATTCGGCAGGCCTCTTCGCCGTTGAAACCGTTGGGAGAGGCGTTTTTCACCCCTGGGGCATCGGCAGCACGGATGGCACTCATGTCGATGCTGAGGATGTTTGCATTGCGAATCAGCGGTTCGGTGAGTTCGATGTGTTGCTTCAGGTTGCCTAGGCGATACACGTCGAAGAGCAGCTGTTTCATCAACTCAATACTTTCATTATCAACATAATATGATTGATATCCTATGTTAGTGAAGTTGAATAGGAAGTTGGGTTGGTGAAGGATGATATGGCTGAGATAGGAATGTGAGTTGAGGCCTTCGTTGTCGTTGCCCAAGTCGAACAAGGGATCGATGGTGGCGATGTTGACCAGTTTTCCGGTAGGTTCATAGACTTGGTACATGGGATAGGTCATGTCCTGTCCGCCACCGAAGAGGATGGGCAAGATATGTTCTTTGAGGAGTTCGGTGAGCACCTGGTTGAGGGCGTAGTAGGTGTCGGTGATCTCTTGCCCAATCTTGATATTGCCGAGATCGACAATTTTAATGTTGTCCCAATGATTGAAGAGTTGGTAGAAGGCTTTGCGGATATAGTCAGCGCCATCGGCACATCCGTGGTTGTCGATGGCACCGCGTTCTTCCTTGATGCCGATCAAGGCCAGTTGAAAACCTTCCAGTTCGGGGAAATCCTCTTCGTCACGAAAAACGGTGATGGTTTCTCCGAAAGTATTCTTCCCGGGACGGACATTCTTGGTGAAACACTTGTCCGGCACAGGCTCAAGAAACATGCTAATGTCCATGGGAGGTGAAAGGTGAGAGGTGAAAGGTGAGAATTGAGAGGTAGCTTTCGTAAGAAAACACCTCTCAATTCTCAATTCTCAATTATTTATAGAGTTTTTGCCAGTTCTTGTACTCACGATCGCGCCAAGCGGCGTTATGGTAGGCATAGCTGACGATGGCGGGGATGACGGTGGTGCCTTCGGCATAGACCATCTGTTGGAGTTCTTCGCTCACTTTGCCCCATGAGCCAGCTTCGAGCAGGGTGGAGGAGGAGCAGGCGCCGTCGCGGACGTCGGCCACGGTGATTTGGATGGCATACTTGTGCATAGGCACCTCATGGCCGAGGATCTCAGCGCAGACGACGGTGTCTTGTGCGAAGTTCTTGGGCGTGCCACCGCCAACCATGAAGAGGCCTGACTGTGGGCTGGCCATCTTGATCTGGGTGAGTTCAAGGAAGTCGGCCACCGAGTCGATGCTCACATAGGGTTTACCGGCTTGCTTGCGCAGCCATTGGTGCTTGCCGATGCCGAAGCCTGCTGAAGAGTCGCTGAAAGCGGGGCAGAAGATCGGCACGCCGCATTCGTAGCAGGTCTGGATAAGGCTTTCCTTCTTCACGCCATGACCGTTGGCGAGCCATTTGCCCACCTCATAGAGGAACTCACGGCTGCTGTAAGGACGGCATTCGAGGGTGTCAGCGACGTCGCAGGTTGCCTGGTCGCAAGCTTGCAGCTCTTCCTCGTCGATGAAGGTGTCATAGATACGGTCGATGTAGAGCTCACGCAGCTTGGTGTCGGGGATGACGTTCTCCTTGGTGCCGATGTAATGCTTGTAACCTAAGGCCTCGAAGAGGTCCATGTCGATGATGGAAGCACCGGTGGAGACCACGGCGTCAATCATCTTGTTCTTCACCATCTCTACATAAACCTGCATGCAGCCGGCAGCCGAAGTCGAACCGGCAATGGTGAGGATGTTGGTGCAGTCTTTCTCAGCGATCATCTGGCAAAGAATGTCGGCGGCACGGGCCGTGTCACGCGAGGTGAACGACATTTTGCGCATGGCATTGATCAGTTGGGTCGAGTCGTAGCTCTTGATGTCGATGTGTTCAACAACATCTTTCAGAAGGTCTTTTTTCTCCATGGTTTATTGATTTAAGATTAATGATTTGTTCTTTTAATGCTTCACAATTATTTTTTCTTTACAGTCCTGCGCTTGGTAGTGGTCTTCGGATCGGCCTCCACCAGCTTAAGGCAATCCTCATAGCTCAACGAGCGAGGATCAACGTCCTTGGCAAGACGGTAATTCTTCTTTTTGTATGAGATGTACGGGCCGAACCTGCCGTTCAACACCTTCATGTCGGGGTCGTTGTCGAAGGTCGCCAAAGTGTTCTCCACGTCTTTCTTGCGTTTCTCCTCGATGATCTCAATGGCACGTTCAATGTCGATGTTGGCAGGATTGTCGGTCTTGGCCAGACTGAAGAAGTTGTTGTTGTGCTTCACATATGGACCAAAACGGCCTACTGAAACGCTGACTTCCTTGTCCTCATACTGGCCGAGGATTCTTGGGAATTCGAAAAGCTTCAACACCTCTTCAAGGGTGATGTTTTCGATGCTCTGATCCTTGTGAAGGCCGGCAAAGCGAGGTTTTTCTTCCGACTCGGTGTCGCCAATTTGAGCCACTGGACCGAATCGTCCAACTTTCACGTACACTTTCTTGCCCGTCTCTGGATCTACACCCAGCAACTTTTCACCGCTAAACTTGCCTGAGTTCTCAGTAGTGCTGACCACTTGCTTGTGGAAACCGGAGTAAAACTCCTTGATCATCTTGTTCCACTCGCACAGGCCTTCCGAAATCTTGTCGAACTCCTTCTCCACATTGGCGGTGAAGTTGTAGTCGATGATGCTCTCGAAGTAACGCAGCAAGAACTTGTTGACTAGGATGCCGATGTCGGTAGGCAGCAGCTTGCCTTTCTCGGCGCCATAGTTCTCTTTCCCTTTCTTTTCGGTGATTCTGTCGTTTTTCAGGGTGATGACATTGAAATATTGCGTGACACCCGGGATGTCGCCACGGGTGACGTATTCGCGTTTCTGGATGGTGGAGATGGTGGGAGCGTAGGTTGAAGGACGGCCGATACCCAGCTCTTCCATCTTTTTCACGAGGCTGGCCTCGGTATAGCGAAGTGGGTGACGGGTGAAGCGTTGTTGGGCTTCCATCTTCTCAAGGTCGAGGGGCAGGCCCACCTCGATGGGAGGCAACACGCTGGCTTTTTCTTCCTGACGGTCGTCATCATAGCTCTCCATATATACCTTCAGGAAGCCGTCAAAGAGGATGACCTCACCGGTAGCGGCAAACTTCTTGTCGGACGAGGAGATGCCGATGTTGACATTGGTGCGTTCGATTTGCGCATCGGTCATCTGTGAAGCGATGGTGCGTTTCCAGATCAGTTCGTACAGTCTGCGCTCATCGGCTGTGCCTTTGATGGTGTGTTGGTCGAGGTAAGTGGGACGAATAGCCTCATGTGCCTCTTGGGCTCCCTTGGTCTTGGTTTGGTATTGACGGGTCTTCACATATTCGGCGCCGTAATTTTCGGTAATCTCTTTCTTGGCCATGCCCAGAGCCAGCGACGAGAGGTTGACAGAGTCGGTACGCATGTACGTGATCTTACCTGATTCGTAAAGCTGTTGGGCGAGGCGCATGGTGTTGGCCACAGAGAAGCCGAGCTTTCGTGCGGCCTCTTGTTGCAAGGTAGAGGTGGTGAACGGTGGTGCCGGGCTCTTCGAGGCGGGTTTCTTCTCGATATTTTCCACCTTGTAAGTCGCTTTCACGCACGACTCCACAAAGGCGCGGGCTTCATCCTCGGTATCGAAACGGTTGGGCATCTCAGCCGAGAGGGTGTATTCCTGTCCGTTGCGGATGAATGAGAACTGTGCGGTGATGCGATAGGCGCTGGTCTGCACGAAGTTCTTGATTTCGTCTTCACGTTCGACGATGAGACGCACAGCTACCGACTGCACACGACCGGCTGAGAGCGAGGGTTTCACCTTCTTCCACAACAGCGGCGACAGCTCATAACCCACCAAACGGTCGAGCACACGGCGGGCCTGCTGGGCAGCCACCAGGTCCATGTCGATGTTACGCGGGTTCTGAATGGCGTTCAAGATTGCCGTCTTGGTGATCTCATGGAAAACAATACGCTTGGTGTCTTTGTTCTTCAGATCCAAAGCCTCAAAGAGATGCCAAGAAATCGATTCTCCCTCACGGTCTTCATCGGATGCCAGCCAGATGGTGTCGGCTTGGTTGGAGAGTTTCTTCAGCTCGGCCACCAAGTTCTTTTTGTCTTCACTGATCTCGTATTCAGGTTCGAAATCCTTCTCTATGTTGACGCTAAGCGTGTTCTTGTTCAAATCGCGGACGTGTCCATAGCTAGACTTCACAGTATATTCCTTGCCCAAGAAACCTTCGATGGTCTTTGCTTTGGCAGGAGACTCTACGATAACTAAATTCTTTGTCATGGTTTGCTATTCGGTTGTGTTGATTCGGGGGATGGCCCCATTTTGAATTACGGCGGCAAAATTAGTAGAATAAATGCGCATAAAAGGCAAAAATCTTTAAAAAAATTATTAGTTTATTATTAATAAACTAGGTCAGATTCTTATCTTTGCTGTATGGAAACATGGATTAATCTCGCTATTGAAGCAGCTCGTATGGCGGGCAAAGCCATCATGGAAGTCTATTCTCAGTCTTTCGAGGTTTATGTCAAAGACGATGCTTCGCCGGTTACCCAGGCCGACCTAAGGGCAAGCAACATCATCAAGGAGATGCTGAAACCAACAGGTTTGCCCTTTGTCAGCGAGGAGGACCTGCCTGCTGACCGTTCCACTTTTGGTCGTTATTGGTTGGTCGATCCTTTGGATGGCACCGCCGAGTTTGTCAAACGCAATGGTGAGTTCACGGTCAACATCGCCTTGATTGAACAGAAACGCCCTGTGTTAGGTGTGATCTACGCCCCAGTAACCGACCAATTATGGGCTGCATCAGACGGCAAGATAAACAGCCTCACCTACCTTTCACCTTTCACCTCTCACCTTTCACCTTTCACCGTTTTGGTCAGCCGTTCCCACCGCACTCCCGAGGTAGATGAGTATATCGATCAGGTGTTGCGTCCTGTTCATCCCGACTTAGTCATCGATTCACAAGGCAGCAGCTTGAAGTTCGCTCGACTGGTTGAAGGCAGTGCCGATGTGTATGTATGCTATAGTAAGACCAAAGAATGGGACACAGCCGCTGCCGATGCCATCCTCACTGCTGCTGGAGGCAAGGTGCTAAGGATCAGCGATGGCCAGCCGTTGGAATATGACAAGGAGGACTATCCCAACCCGCCATTTGTAGCTTGGGCACCAGGGTATTAGGATGATTCAATGAGTTTCTTTATTAATTCAGGGTCAACCCCAGCTGCTTTCATCCTTTCGTATAGTGCTTGTTTTTCCAGCATTCTTCCTTGTTCGATCCCTTCCATTCTTCCTTGTTCAAGGCCTTCTTTTTTCCCCAGCTCCCTGCCTTCAAAACGGGCAGTATCCACGATGTCTTCCTCATAATGGCTGTCATAGAGGTCATACTCATAGCGTTTCCGGTCGTCCTCGCTTAATTTAAGTACGTTGAGCCGTTCCATGGCTTCTATCAAGCCAGGGACTTTTGTGTTTGGGTCGATATAACCCCATTTGAAATATCGCATCCACTCGCCGAATGCGGTAATAGGGTTTTCATCGTTGAACTTCTTCACTCGAAGGATATAATATTCCGGGAAGATACTCTTTGGGTTTACCATTCTCAACCCTTGGCTGTCCTTGCTAGTCATCAGCAGGGTATCGCCGGTGTTGACCCCTCGAAGGATGCTTTGTCCGTGATAAAGGTAGTCGCTACCCTCACCCAAGTTAAAATAGACGATGTTGACGGAATACACTTTCTTTATTCCGGCATAGTTGATTCCAGAGTCGATATGGTCGGTGATGGTCTTTGCAGCGCTGAAGACGATGCGCTCGAGATAATCCGTCTCGGAAGTCTGCTTGATTTCAATGAGGAAGATTTTTCCCTTGTTGTTTTTGGCTTTCACATCGACGCGGTTGGCTTTGGCGGTTCTCCGTTGTCGGTTGCTTTCGCTCTCGAGGAGTTCGATGATGGTCACTTTTTCATTCAGGAGGGCGGACAAGAACCCTTCGAGGATGACAAACGAGGCCTTGTCGCGCAGGATGTTTTTCGCAGCCCAGTCGAATCGGATGACGTTGTCTGTTTTTTTCATGGCATGAATTATTTAAAATCAAAAGTATTTTCTGCAAAAATACATTAAAATTTTAGAAAACATACTGATTTTAATGATTTTTTTACACTAATTGAATAAAAATAATTCACACTTAATCAAAAAGAGTATCCGTTTGTTTCAAAAAGTCATTTATTCAATTGCACTTCAATCTCTTTCATCAGCTCTTCTCCTTCCAGGTTGCGAGCGACGATGACACCATCCTTGATCAAAGCGTTTTGGGGGATGAAAGCAATGGAGTAGAGAGCACCGGCAGCATTACCCCAACCTTGGAGGTCGGAGACATGAGTCCATGTCAAACCATCCTTCTCAATGGCGGCGAGCCAAGACTCTTTGTTGGTATCAAACGAGACGCCCAAGATGTCGAAGCCCTTGTCGTGGAACTTCTGGTAGGCTGCCACCACATTGGGGTTCTCCTTGCGGCAGTCGGGGCACCACGATGCCCAAAAATCCACCAGCAACAGCTTGCCTTCAGCTAATTTTGAAAGGGTCACGGGGTTGCCGTTGGCATCGTTTTGGGTGAAGTCGATGATGGGTTGTCCAGCCTGTACACGCTCTAGCTTCTCCACATACTCTTCAGCCAACTTCAGGTTGCCTGACGTAAGTGTGCTGTCGGCGTGATGAATGTTGTCAATCATCGTGCGAATCTCACAAGGTCCGAAAGCCCATTTATAACGGTAAAGCACATAATGCGCCACGGGGTCTTTGGGATTCTCCCAAACATAGTCGAAACAGTGCATCTTCAGTATCTCGTCGGCATCAGCTTGTGGAGTGCTGTCGGCCTCCAGTTTCGATTCAAGGGCATTGTAACTCTCCGTAAAAGCATTCAATCGATCTTGTGAAGGAGATCCTTTGACCATGATGTTATTCGGATTTTGTGCGTCACCTTCAAGGTAGATGTCCTTGTTGTCGGTGAAAAACGAAAATGGACGACGCCATTGTTTGAGCATGACGGCATACATCTCGTTGTCGGAGCGCACTGGGGTGTTAAACTCAGCATCCCAGTTTTTGATGACCGCCGAGTCAAGGATCTGTTCTCCTTTTTGGAGGTAAACCGTCTGTCCATCGGCATTGGCGAGGTTCACCTTGATATTGAATTGAGGTTCTTTGTGGCTTGTGCAGGCGGCCATCATCAGAATCATGGCTGCCCAAAAGAGTGTTTTTGTTTTCATGGTGCATCAGTTTAGATGCCACAAAGATAGTCTTTTTTATGGTGTACGTAGTGTTTCAATCCATTTTTCGAGTTCCTCGTCTTTTCCGATGATGCGAGTGATTTTCTTGTTACGAAACTCTAGTTGTATCAACCGGCTTTGGAAGTCAGCGTTGCGTAGACGGCTCTCTTCATTCATGGCGGTGAGTTCTTTTTTGATGTGGCTACGGCTGATGCTGGCTCCGATAAACAGGCCGACGAATGACAGCAATAGGAGCATGGCGAGAATGAGCAACGGCCTTTTTTGATCTTTTTTTGTCCTGGTTTTCATTGTGTTGCGTTTTGGGGTTAGACTTTCTTGGTGGTTTTGGTAGTGGAGGAGACGGTGATCTTGCCCCCTGATTCCTTGGTGGTGACCACAGTTTCGGATTTCAAAGTGAGGCCGAGGGTCTGGAGGGTACCGCACCAGGTGAGACCAGCACAGAAAGCCGTTTTCATGCTGGTGGGTTCCATGATGAAATAGGCTAAGGCTGTGCCTATGAAAGGCATCAACAGAGCGTCGATGATGAAATAAAAACGATCGGATTTGCCGGGAATGAGCTTTTTCAGGAAGGTCTTGCATCCAATCATGTCGGCATAGATGGAGAGCAGCTCAGAGATAATGGCTCCCGCAAAGGTGATAAGTAATAACAGGTAATCCATGATGACGGGTTTTTTGAGTTTCTTTGGAAAAAAACAAAAACCCTGCCAAGGGAGGTGAGAGGTGAAAGGTGAAAATTGAAAGGTGGTAATTGAAAAACCTTTCACCTTACACCTTGATTCAGCCACTGGCAAAAGTCCTTGGTCTTCTTGAACTCGTCCAGCACCCAGTCCACCAGGTTGGGGCTATAGAGGTGTTGGTCATCTATTTCTTTTACCAGAAGCCAATCCCGTTGTTTGAAAAACTCGGCGTAGGTATGGTCTTTGGGATAGCCATTGGGCACGCGTTTCATATTGCGTCCGGTATCTAAACTGAAACCTTTGGCTTTTTGGATAGCCTTCTCAAGAGGAACACCATCGTAGAGGATTTCCTCTCGGATGTTCTTCAAGGTTTCGGGAAAAGGCATGTACATCCCGGTGCAGAGCATGTTGCCGCTGAAGTAATCTTCTGAATCTCTGGGCTGTACCTGAAAGTAATAACCGCTAAGCATCGACTTCTTGCCGCCTTTGCACACGAACACTCCGAAATGGGTCTTATAAGGCCGCTTGTCAGAAGAGAAACGGGTGTCGCGATAAAAGCGGTAAGTACAATCCTTTAATGTCAACCCTTGCATATCGGGATCGAACTGTGCCACGCCGTCAATAATTTGCTCAGCGATGGCGTTGAACTTCGCCTGGGCGCTTTGGTATTCCTGTTTGTGCTCGTGAAACCACTCGCGGTTGTTGTTGTGGAGCACGTTAGTGAGAAAAGTGATGATTTCTTCCATGATAAACTCTTTCGCTTACAAAGATAATTAATTTTCCGATACAAGTCATAAGCATCTTGAACGTGCCGAAGGCACGTGCTCTCAATAACCCCGCACAAGCGAAGCGCAGTGTGGGGAGCGCAGTGTGGGGAGCGCAGTGTGGGGAGCGCAGTGTGGGGTACAAAGGCAAGGACAAAACGAAATCCAGCCAATCTATAACTCAATGAAAATCAATGTCTATCTACTTGGACATCCAGAAATGATAGGGACATTTCCCACGGTCTCTCCGAAAACCTCTTGACAAGTTGTTTTTCTCTTTAATTTTGCATCAACAACCATTCGAAAAATGAGAACACAATTATTAATCTGCTTATTGATTGGCGTTTTGATGACGGCTTGCAACACCCAAACCAAGCGGGTGGAACAAGCCCAATTCCTTTTTGAAGAAGGTTTAAACCTGCGTGAGCAACGCCAATCGGAAGAAGCTGCTGAAAAGTTTTTGCAAGGGCTGGAAGTATTGCGTGGATGCGAAAAGACCACAGAGGTCCTTCAGCTTGAAGGCCAGCTGAGCGATAACCTCGGGGCCATGTATTTCAAACACGGACTCTTCGAGGGTGCCTTCACCCAACATCAGCAAGCTTTGGTCTGCTTCCGCCAAACCGCCGACTCCACGGGCATGATGAACGCCTATCGCAACAGCGGCCGGGCTGTCCGAGCACAGGAACAATACACCCAAGCCAAACAGTACTACGATACGGCCTTCAACATCGCGGCATTGATCCATGACCAAGCCATGCGGAGCGACCTCTATCTGGAGATGGGCCGTGACTATTATATGGAAACAGGCAACTTCACCAAAGGTATCGAGAGCGTGAACAAAGCACTGGAAATCGGTCTCAGCGACACCGATACCGACATTGCCCACATGACCTTGGGCATCCTTTATTATTATTTGGATGATGTTGAGCAGGCCAAGTACTTTTTGAACGAGGCTTTGCGCAGCGAACGTCCTGGACTGAAAATGTCAGTATATGAGACGCTTTATGCCATCGCCTACAACGAAGGCGACTACAAGCAAGCTGTCCAATACCATAAGCTGTTCTCGACGAACCTGCTGGATTCTGAGAAGCAACACTCCAGCGAAGTCATGCAACGCATCAAATCGGAATATGAATTGAAAGCCCAGCAAAGTGAGCTGGAAAGTCTTCACCGTAACCGCGACCTGAAGTTGTATCTGATTATCGCATTGGTATTGATAGCTTTGTTAGTTATCTTGTTGATTGTAAGGAAGATCGTTAGCGACCATAAGTTGAAGATGGAGCAGTTTGGCCGTCAGGTGGAACGCGACCAAAACCGTATCCACGAGCTGGTAAGCGACATGGAGACCTTGATCCGTACCAATGACGAGCTGCGTCGCAACCAGCAGACTCTCTCGCAGAAAGAGCTGATGATGACCCAGAAGATCATGGCGCGTAACAAGGTGATGGTTACGGCACAAGCCCTCAGTGAGCAGGTGAACGCCGACACACTCAACTTCGAACTTGCTGACAACGACTGGACCGACTTCATCAACCTTACCGACCTGATTTTTGACGGCTTCTCACAACGCTTGCTCCAGCTCTTCCCAAAGCTTGGCAAGTGGGATGTACGTATCTGTTGCCTCTCCAAGAACGGTTTCTCCAACCAGGTGATTTCCATCTTGTTAGACACACAAACCGATTCTTATTACAAACGCAAAACCAGAATCAAACAAATGAAAATGAACCTCGGGGACGACAACCGCTCCTTCGAGGAAATCGTGAACGCGGTATAAAATTAACACATATATCATGAAAAAAGCAATTTCAATCATCATCCTTTGCCTGGCTTGCATAGGCGGCTTCAAGGCACAGAACTATTGGGAATTCATTGACCATTCATCCACCTTGTTGGGTGTAGCTCCGGATGGTAGCTTGTTTTTCTATGAAGGCAGCAATGGTATTAGTCGGATGCAAACCGTAAACGGTCCTTGCACCATTGTGATTGGTCCTGAAACCGGTTTCAATTATCTTTTTAACCCGCATTGCTTCAGTGTCAGTCCTGATGGGAGAATCTTCCTTTTCAACAACACGCTGAATACCATAATATATTCCGACAACAACGGCGACACTTGGCAACAAATGCCACAGGTCTCTTCATGCGCGATTGAAGATGTTGCGGGTTTGTATGCCCCAAACAATGAAACTGTTGTCGGATGGTCATCTACTGGAGAAATCTTTTGGACTACAGACAATGGTGCCACTTGGGATGGAGCTATTCCTATGTTTATGACTGCGAACAATGCTCCGGCCATCAGCGACCTTTTGGTCAATGAGAGCGGTGATGTATATATTGGCATTAGTACAATTGATATAAACGAAGGAGGAGGCATATATCATTTGATGCTTTCCGATATGCATGAAGGGGAACGCGTTGCCGGCGTAGGCGTGAACATTCGTGATATGGCCTTTGACCCCGAGGGCAACGTGGTGGCTTGTGGCTATAGTGGCGACGGAACTAGCGTTGGCTTCCAGCACATTCCTGGTTTTTATCTTTTCGATGGCACAAGTTTAGCCATTAGCGATAACGGCGTTGTTTACAAGCCCAGTTTCGCAGGCGAATCGGCTGTCCTCTCTTATTCCCTTGACCATGGCGAGACGTTTGTCAACGTAGGCGAGGCCATTCCCCTTGTTGACGTTGCTCCAAGCAATAGAGATTATCTTTTCAAAGGGTATGACAATTACTTGTATTTTGTCACGGGAAGAGAGTATTGGAAATGCCTTGTGAATACTGATGAGATTCCCATATTGACTCCCTTGTTTGGTCTGAGTTTTTATGACGAAGCCAGCGGCTTGTATTATAACATCACCGGAAACAACACGGTGGAAGTGACTTACACTCCGGACTTGGAAATGACGGGCTTTAACAGTTATGTGGGTGATATTGCAATTCCAGAGACTATTGATTATGAAGGTATTACCTATACTGTCACTGCTGTGGGTGACGGAGCATTCAAAAATTGCAGTGGCGAGCTGAATTCAGTGGTAGTGCCCAACACGGTGACCGCCATCGGTGAGTCGGCGTTTTCCTCATGCTCCTACCTGCGTGTCGTGGTGTTGCCTAACTCGGTGAAAACCATCGGCAACAGGGCTTTTGCCAACTGTTGGCCGCTTAACTCGGTACGTCTTCCCGAGGGAATTACGGTACTTCCAAAAGAGTTGTTCATCAACTGTCAGAGTCTTAATTCCATAGAGATTCCTTCCTCCGTAACGCATATCGAAGAACGTGCGTTTTTTGGGGCTGGCTTGACCTCCATCGACTTGCCTGAATCGGTGACGCATCTCGGAGACAGTGTGTTTTACTATTGTTCCCATCTCTCTTCGATAGATGTTCCCAACACCGTGGAGGAATTGGGTGCCGGTGCTTTCGCTTATTGTTATGAGCTTCGATCCGTCCATCTGCCTGAAAACCTTACAGCGATTCACAATGACTTGTTTAATAATTGTCAATTACTGGATTCCATCGTGATCCCTGAAACGGTTACTGAAATAGGAGAAAGAGCGTTCTTGCAATGCTTCCATCTGAAGGAGGTCAATCTTCCCGCCTCGGTAACTTCTCTTGGCTCAAGTGCTTTTAGGGCATGTGTGGGACTGACCTCTTATACCATCCCTGAGACGGTGCATCACCTTGGGAATTACTTGTTCCAACAGTGTGACCGACTGGAAACAGTTACCTTACCTCAAAATATAGATGCCATTCCTACGGGTATGTTTGAGGAATGCTCACGCTTGGATTCCATCGTCATCCCCAAGACGGTGACTTCCATCGGCGCATGGGCATTTGCCTCTTGTTTCGCCTTGAAGGAAATCGTGATTCCCAACAGCGTGAGGTCCATAGGTTCCCAAGCTTTTTACAATTGCCGTAATCTGTCACAGGTTGACTTGGGCGTGTCGGTCTCTGACATTGCGGAAGGGGCGTTCCGTAGAGAAGACGGAAGCTTGAAGTTGACATTGGTTTGCCACGGCACCACTCCCGCAATGTGTGGCTTGACCAGCTTCCCACCAGCGAATTTACAGGATAAGTTGATAGTTCCTTGCGGCTGTGAAAACATTTATCGGGAGGCATGGGAAAGTTGGCAAAGCGCTATCGAAGAAGACTGCGGCACGGCTTCCAACGAGTGGTATTACGAGATCTTGAATGAGGATGGAAGCATCACCTACCAATACCTCCGTCAGGCTAACGACACCACCATCAACGATAAAGAGCAGATTCACGTCTTGGTGCGTATCAACACCCTATATGATAAGGATGAACATACCGAGGTGAGTCACGAATATATCTTTGATGAAGGTGATGTGGTTTATTGGTGGAACAAAGATTTGCAAGAATTTACCACGCTTTATGATTTCAATGTGCAAACAGGTTACGCATGGGAAACCAAAGTGGGGACCGAAAGTCTCGTGATGCACGTGGATGCCGTAGAACAGTACGAGTATGAAGGTCGAATGTACAAGATGCTACAGGTGAGTGATGAAAATCATATTTTCAGCGGTACCATTGTCCGTGGCATTGGCCACTTGACCAGCTTCTTCCCCGAAAAGTTGATGAATAAAGGCAAAGGCTACCGAGTGGAGGGCATCCGTTGCTTCTGGAAAGAAAACCAACTGATGTTCAAATACGGTGTAAAGGACTGCGACGAGGTGTATGAAGAATACCATGATTATGGCGTGGAAGAACCCGTTTTGACGGATGGATTCCAGGTTTATCCCAATCCAACAACAGGTCTCATCACCGTATCAGGCGCCCAGTCCGGTGAGTACCGCATCAGCAATACGATGGGTCAAACCTTGCTGACGGGTCGCCTCGACGGAGAAAACAACCAGATTGACTTGTCAAAATTGCCTAACGGAATGTATTTTATCAGCGTTGGGGATGTGACACGGAAATTTGTGGTGCAATAAGGAGGGAATCGTTAACCTAGTATGATCGCCTCAGGACGACATCCGAGCACCCGTGACAGTGCGAGGACCGACCGAACTTCCGCTTTGGTGATGTCCTGGTCGCCCTGTTCGTAAGCTTGGATCATACGAAGAGAAACCCCTGACAAGTCAGCCAACTGCTTTTGAGTGAGACGAGGGGACTAATAATCTCGAAGCAAAAATATACATTATTATAATAATGTCAATACTTTTGTTGTTGAAACTTTGGACACAATGCATCCTTACTGATGAAAAACAGCCTTCATCAGTCTTGACTGGAAGGAACCCTCGTCAATGACTGATTATAGTATTGGATAAACAAGAGTCCGAATGCCTCGTTGTAGTACCAGTCGTAGATCAGCTGGCCGTTGTATTGGCTGTAGAGGATCTCATGATGGACGTTGGTGTAATCGATTCCGTCCAGAGAGACATATGGTTGATAGCTCAGGAGGTTGCCGTTAAGGTCGAGGTCGTTCCCAAAATAGAATATGAGGTCCTTGTCGGGACGGATGGTAAACCCTAAGCTGTGGTTGTTTTGTTCGCATTCGAGAATCACCGTGCGGGCGTAGCAGTAATAGTCGTCCTTGGGGTTCTGTCCCGTTCCTTCGTGTGTCCGCGAAAAGAATCGGTCTAGGTCATAGGGATAGGTGTCATCAAAAACGACTTCATATGTCAAGGTGTCGCCGTCCTGGTTCAAGAAAGCTACTCTTTGTCCCAATTGGTAAGGGATGGCGGCAGCGTCTTCGTCGGACAATTTCTGATAGATATGGGCATGTTCGATGCAGGAGCTCATCATGATGAGCGTTGTGCAAATGATCAAGAGTTTTTTCATTGTGCGCGGTTTTTAAATTTATATCTGATCCCCAAACTGTAGTTGCCTTCCATGCCGACACCCCATTGCAGGAATCCGGCGATGCGGTCATTACCGACCTCAACGCCGGCAGCGGCTTGCCAAGCAAAACAACAGTGCTTGGTGGGAAGGTTCACCCCGAACACGTCGGGTTGGAATTCCTCCAGTTTATAACCCCAAAAACAGAGACCTGCATCGGCTTTGACATAAAGAGTGAAGTGTTTTTTGTTGATGCAGTTCAATTTGACGTGTCCCATAAGGGAGTGGCAGGATTCATAGAGGTTGCAGACCAATGGATTGTTGGTGCCATGATAACGGTAGTCGATTTCCCTATAGTCGAAACAATAAGTGCCGCCTACCCCGACAACCTTGTTGAAGAAATGAGTGTAACTGCCCGAAAAGGCTCCTACTTTGTCGAGGTAATAAGAATATGGCACGCTAGGTAAGTAGTCATCACCGCTTATGGGATGAACTCCATAGCTTAAAGCGATCTCATTGCTGACATGACGCTCATTGTCTTGTTCTTGTGCCAAGGTTGGAAGGCAGAGGGCCAAGGCCAAAATTATTAATAGGATGTTTTTCATGATTTATTGATAGTTGTTTTGTTTTCCATTTCCCCAAGGCGAGGCGTTGACATAATAAAAATCTCCCTCGGCGGTCTTGATGCCATCGGTGATGTAAAGATGATAGGTTCCCGTGGGTTCGTTGCCCATGAAGACCCTCACCACACAGGGATACTGTTTGTCCATCCTTCTAGAGAACAGCAGGTTACCGTTGCTGTCGGTGACCAAGGTCATGCAGTTTTCTACTGTCTCGTAGAAACATACGTAAAGGATATTATCGACCAGCCACGATTCGATGTTGGGGCTTTTCATGTCACCGTTCATCAACGACCCCTTCACATCCACCTTTTTTTCCTTGCCGTCGGAATGGGCGAGGAGGCTGTTGTAGAACAGTTCCTGATAGGAAGGCTCCTTGTTGCATGAGTTGGTGCCCAAGATAATGATAATCAGTAAGAAGAAAGTCTTTATGGTCCCTCTCATAATTCTAAATTCTTAATTCTAAATTTATTGTTGAGGCTTGCTCTGATTTTGTCGATGTTATAGACGCTGCATCCAAGGGCGTCGGCATATTCTTGTCGGCTGAGTTTGAAGTGTGAGAGCAGACAATAACGGAACTCCGATTCCGTGAGGTCGGGGTAGTTTGTCTTGACAGAGTCGATGAACCCTGGATGCACGCCCTCGAAGGCTTGTTCGAATCCCGTCCAATGGTCCTCGCCTTCGAACAGGGCTTTCTCCAAGTCCTTGAAACCCATGGGGTTGTTACGGTCATGTGAATATACTTCAAAGCATCGGATTATATGACACTTCTGAAGGTATTCGTCTTTAAGTCGGTCTCCAGTTTGTTTTTGGAGGGTCTCGATTTGGGTTTGAAGGTCACTCTGTTCCTGTTGTTGCTGCTCATTGCGTTTCTTGAGTTCCAACAGGTTGGCGTTGATTTCAGCTTCGATGCGTTTCTTTTTTAAGGCGTTGAAAATCAGACCAGTGATGATGACCAAGGCGATCATTAAGACGACGATGAGCACGATGATGAGCCGTTGGCGCGAGAGCATCTGACGGTTATGCTGGTTGGCTTGGGCCTCGAAGTCGTATTTCTTTTGGATCTCGAGCACGGAGCTTTGGGTTTGGTCGGAGAGGATGTCGAGGGCGACTTCTTCGTGTTTTTTCTCCAGGTCGAACGCGGTGGCATAATCACCGTTGCTCAAGGCGTCTTTGATCAGGAAGGCATAGACGGCGGCCATGGTCTCGGGACGGCATTCCGTCAGCTCCATGGCGTTGAGCATCGCTGTTTTGTAGTATTCGAGGGAGTCGCGTTCGTCCAAGGCAAGATACACTTTGGCGAGGTTCATCAGGGCGATGGGACGGCGCTTGACATCCACCAGAGGCAAGGCTTTCCGAAGACAGTCTTTGGCTGCATCGAAGTCGTCGGTGAGTTGGTAAGCCACGGAGTAGTTATTCCAAACGGAGGCTTCCGTGATGGAATCATTGGAGATCTGGGCGAGCTTTAAGGCTTGTTCCAGATAGATAAAGGCGCTGTCATACGCATCGATGACGATGTTCATCATAGCCACGGCGTTGATGCACTTGGCTTTGCGGGAGAGGCTGTCGCCCCACAGTTCGGCAGCCGCTTTGTAGTTGACGATGGCCTCGTCTTCATGGCCGCTGTTGTTGAGGAGGTCACCTATGTAATATTGTGCAAAGGCAGCACTGACCGAGTCGCCCGTCAAGCGACCATAACGGTCGGCCTCTTGGTAACAGTTCATGGCTGCCTCGTATTCCTTTTTTGCTTGGCGTACCCGACCGCTGTAAAGGGCGGCTGGAGCGGCGTTCCGGTAATCCTTGGTATGAAGGAAATAGTCGTAAGCCTCGAAGATCTGGTCGTCGTTGCTGATGTCCTCGTCGGCACGGTAACGGTCGCGCACTTCGTTCACTACTGCCTCCATACGCTCTGTCTTAGCCTTCGAACGGAAGGTGCAGGAGGGGAGCAGGAGGATGACGATTCCGAAGAATAACAATGACCTTGACATTTTGATGTGTTTCTTTTTCGCAAAATTAGGAACTCTTTTCGAACAAAATGCACTTGGTAGATGCCGTTACAAACGATTTTACAAATGAATTATTGATTATCAGTTAATTATATTTTGTGATTACAAGTTTTTCTGCTATAAGATTCACATAGTTTTCATCTAGGCAGCATCGTTTTACCGGTGTGGGCATGTTTCTAAAAAGTTGTAATGACAATATGTTAAATGCTTTAATAACAGATAGTTGCTGGTAAAATATCTTGTAATGAATACTAAACCAGTAATAAATGAGGTTTATCTGTTGTACTTTTGCAATGTGAAATTATAAATCATCGAACCATGAAAAGAATCTTGTTTTTATTGACTGCCTTTGTAGCGGTCATTGGCTTTACGGGATGCCCGAACAAAGAGCCCGAGTACATCGATTTGGGAACCATTCCCGAAGAGTATCTTCCTACTGTGCCTTATCAGGACGGCCAGACCTTTTATCTCCAACATGAAAGCGATCGGGTGGTCATTCCTTTTAAGGTGATGCGCTACCGGGTGAAGTCCCAAGGCAACAACGCTTGGGGTTTTGACGAACATTTGGAAAAAAGCAAACCCTCACCAACGGTGTATTTCGACTATGAAATCGACATCACCACCTGCAAGCCCGACTATCCACTGTTCGATATCGACATCCGTTTTTCCAATGCCTATATGGCTGACAGTGTGTATTATGACTATCCGGCCCGGCACAAGTATGCCCAGCTGCAATGCCATGACCTTTATGCCTCCATCCCTTTCATTGGGGAACCTACCGACCTGTTTAAGGTACACGAGTCCTTTGAGGTCAACGGCCATGTCTATCACGACGTGTTCGAGTTTGTCAACGAAGGGCAGGACCTGCAGGGCATCTATTTGAAGACGCTCTATTACAGTTATGAAAAGGGTGTGATTGCTATTTATATGTCGAATGGTGAAAAATATTTGCTTTATGAAGAAGAATAAGATTTGGATGGCCATCGTGCTGTTGATGGCCCTCACCTCGTGTGTGAAAACGGAATACCACTATGTGGATGACCGCTTCAAGGAGTGGTTTGTGGACCAGGACAAGTTGGCGTTCTACGTTCAAGACCAAAACGGCATCACCCAGGAGTTTGGCTTTTCGGCTCCCCAAGCCGGTATGGGAGAAGGCGCTTCCTATTTCTTGTTTGTGAAAACCGATGAAGACCTTTGTGAAAACATTAATCAGGAAGGTCGCGTCAGCTTTTATGAGGGTCGCGCTTGTTATTTAAGTGTCACCAATTATTACGGTAGGAACACCCATTTTGCCTTGGGTTTCTATGACGTTCAGTTCGATGTCAATGTGGATGGAGAGCATTTTACCTGCACGACATGCAGCGATGAAAGGCTGATCGAGCGTCTATACAATTGTACGATGGAGGTGCTCCGTAGCCACGAGGTGAACGGGGTGGTTTACAACGACGTGTTGCACTTCAAGGTCACCGACCAGGATGCCATCACCCGCAATACCTTCCCCACGGAGCTGTACTACGCCAAACATTATGGTCCCATTGAATATGAGTTGGGTGGCGAAGTGCGGTGTTTGAGACGGTGATAAATCTTTCTGTTCGTGAATGCAATATTTTGAATATATTGATAAAGGCCAACCAAAGCTGAAAGTGGCAAGCCAAAACAGCAGCAATCAGCAAAATAATGACAAGCCAGGATCAAAAAAGACAACCTCTAACAACAGCAATCAGAATAATAGTTTTACGCCCAAGCCGAAATCATCACCTAAATAGCCATTACACTTTCATATGAATAAGAGAGGGTGACCAAAACCATAAGGTCACCCTCTCTTTTTGATAATATAAAACTATAATGTATTCTTGGCTATTCTATAGAAAATCAACAAATTAACTATCTGCATTAACAATAAAAATCTGTACTCGATTTGGTGGAGCAATTTTTTTGATGAAATATTCAATACCTTTGTTCCCATGAAAAGATACTTGATTATCGTTGTGCTGTTTTGCCTGGTTGGAAGTCTCCGAGCTGGTGAATTCTATCGGACCAAAAGCGGACGCTATATCGCCGATGTGGCATTTTCGGGGAACCAGGTCCTCGTCCTGGAGAACCGTAGCCGCAGTTCGGTGTTGAGCCTGCTTGACCTTGAGGGAAACAAGCTGAGCGAGACTGAGTTCCAGCAGCAGTATGAGGAATTGTATATCGACCCCTTTGGGCATTTCCTACTGATGAACCGCGACAGCTGCCTTCAGGTTTATTTTGATCATCAGTGGAACGCCTTGCCTTTGACGACGTTCTCCAAACAGCAATTCAACGACAAAGTGGCGAAATATGTGTTGGAGTTCAATGGGGCCAACGTGCTCCGCAGCATGGTTTATGACAAGCATGACTACCACGTTCAGGAGTTTCACGGACAAACACAAACCTATTCGTACATCCTGAAAGACGATCCGGAAAAGAAAAACCATCCTTTGTGCCGTTTTATCAACACAGCGGCCGTTGAAATCTGTCAGGCCCATCTGAACCGGATCATCGCCATGTACGACCATGCAGTGCCTATCGGGGCCAATGAGCTGCGAATGGGTATGTGGGATGGCGATTTGCGACGTCTGAACAAAACCTTGAATATCCATCTTCAGATCCTGTGGTACCGACAAAATGTCGCCAAAGAATACCATACGGCAGCCTTGAAATACAACGGTCTCCTGCAATTGATTGACTTACAGGGATGCAAGATCGTGGAGGTCGATAAGGAGTTCAAGGTGTCCGACCCCAGGCCTTTGAAGATTCTTTCGGGTGATTCCTATTTCAAGAATCAGTTCCTGACCGATGAACTCATGGGAAAGACTTACGGCCTGTTCATGAAAAACGGGATGAACTATCTAGGGCTTTATAACCCAGAGAAGGGCACGGTGGGTACCATTCAGAAAGCCTGTCCCAGCATTTATCCGAGAGTTTTCAAGGTCCACGGTGGATATGCCTACAGCGTGTATCTTGACTCGGATCGAAGCCAAGGAGTGATCAGCAGGATTGAGATTAAAGAATGATTTAGGCCATGCGTCAACGGTTGAAGAGTATATGGTTTTTGCTTTCCATTGCCTCGTTCCTGTCATTGCGAGGAGCGAAGCTTTGCGGAGCGACGCGGCAATCCACCCCGAGTTGTCTTGGCCATTCTGGGTCATGTTGGATGGCTACACTCCATGGTGTTTCGCTCGCCATGACAGCTATCGTTTTCTGTTTTGTTACTCCTCTGACCACATATGCCCATCCTACGAATGACAGGCATCGGTACCTGAACCGCGGCACCGAGTATTATTTCGAAGGGCAGCAAGATTCCGCCAAAGTCTATCTGGAGCAGGTGTTTTTAATGGATACCGACGAAAAGATGACGGCCGCAAGATACTTGCTTGACATCGCTTTGGCCCAGGGCGACACCTTGAAAATCAACGAATACGCCCTGTATTTGGCTGAAAACTATGACCTTACCCTGAACCAAGAACGGCAGCAAGCCCATAAGAGAATTGTGTTCATTGTCGCTGTGTCCTTGCTGGCGCTTTTGATGATGACTTGGGTGATCCTTCGGTTACGTAAGGCCAACCATAGGCAACGGCAAACGTACGACGAACAACGTCAAGCCTATGACCGGGAGCTTCTGGCGTATGACCGCCAACTCAACGAGGCGCAATCCGCCATTGAACGCCAGACTTTTGAAAACCTCCAACGGCAGGCCAGGGAAGTCCTTTCGCGAGGCAGCCAGCGCAAACGCATCCTCGAAGCTTTCAATGCCACCTACCCCAAAGCTTACGAGCAGTTAAAAGCCACCTATCCCGACTTGAGCGAGCAGGAATACGACTTACTGATCCTTAACTTCCTCGAATTCCGCATCAAAGAAGAAGCTGAAATCCTCGAATTAAGCCAAAACACGGTGATGAAATACCGCTCAAATTTGCTGAAAAAGGTAGGGAAGGACCCCGTTTCAGCAGTTTTGAATGCTATGCCAACATCTTAGCGCAACGGTCGATGATTTCGTTGGCGAGACGAAAACCTTCGCTACATAAATTTTTGCATGTCGCGGTCTCTTTTTCCAACAGCTTCATAATAGTCGTCAATGGCCACACGGGTGCGGTCAATAGTTTTGATGCTAAATTTTTTGATACTATTTAGATTATTCTATACAAAGATAACATATATTATATTGATTTTCAAAAAGATACTATTATTTTTCATCCATAAAAATCTATATCAAGAAACAAGACCATAAAAAACAAAAATATTGTAACTTAATTTTGTCGTGATGAAATCCTAAAACTCCATCACTATGAATAACGGTCGATTTCTATTAATCCTCTTATTGATCACGTTAGGCTTCACCTCCTTTTCGCAAACGAAAACGATGGTTCACGGCAATCTTGGGGTGCAGAATGTTCACATCATCGTGACCGAAACAAAACAAGGAACGGTCACTGATGCCAAAGGCAACTATAGGCTACTCTTAACCGATAATTCCAATCAGGTTAACTTGTTGTATTCCTGTATCGGCTATCAGGACACCATCGTGAGCCTCACTCCGAAACAGTTACAAACAGAAAATGTCAACATCAGTTTCCGTATGCGCCCCGTGGACTATCCCCTAGCAGAAGTGACCGTGAGCGAAAACAAGCCGGAAATCGCCTATCACGAACCCTTGATCAGCCTTCTGGCCTACGAAATCAATGAGATGGGCCTTTATATGATCGTCTATCGCAAAAGCAGCAACGCCCTGCTTCATCTTACGCTGGACTTCGACACGTTGTCAATACTTCCTATCGACAGGAAGTTTGAAAGGCTTTACAAGGACGTTTATGGGCAAATCCATCTGATCAGTTATGACTCCACTTACCAAATTGGACATCGGCAACTTGGCGACACTTATTTGGATGCGGAGCTTTTCTACGGCATGTCACACCGCGATTTTTATAGAATCATGGGTAACGCTGCCGCCTTGATCGATAGTACTCTTGTAATTGCCACCTACGGCGACGGGGCACAAGAACTGTATTTCCATTATTTCACAAAAGGAGACACCAATGCTTATCTCTTGGAATACACTTTTGACCCGGAGGGTTTGGATATAGTTGAAAACATCAGAAAGTTCGGTCTTGGCGGCATGATTCCACCTCCTCCGATTTTTGACCCTGTGTTTGCCGTGGGAGATTCTTTGGTCTTGTTCAATTTCGAAGCTGACAAGATAGAGTTTTTCGATAAAAACACAAAACTGGTCGGTGAAACACCGATTAAATTCCATCGGGATGTGCAATGGAATGGCAAACGGCCCATGAAAAGCACCTGGAATCGAATGGTATTGGTAGATCAGGTAAGAAAAGAGTTCTATGCGGTTTTCTTGGAGGAAAGCATATTGGTATTAAATAAAATCGATATGAAAACAGGAAAAACCAAAGAAGTCGCAAGGTTGTCTGGATTCCAATTTGTGCTACTCCCCAAAGTAAACGATGGATGGCTGTATTTTATGTATCACACGGGCAACACTCACAGCAAAGCGCTGTATCGAATGGGAATAGAATAACCTTAATACCATATCGCTATGAAAAACACTCGATTTTACTCATTTTTGACATTCCTTCTATTGTTGCTTTCCTTGAAGGACTATGCTCAAGAATGTCCCTATCTCCAAGGCGTTTGCCTCAACGAGAAAGGTCGTGCCATCGAAAACGTAAGCGTTTATGTGAATGACTCGCTTCTCGTTTCCATAACAGATGAAAACGGACATTTTACTTTGTCACGACCGATGGTGGGACAAAAGATTCGCTTTGCGCATATTGTTTATGAGCCGATGACTTATATCATCAAAGAGAAAGATCTGATAGGTGAAGAAGTAAAAATCGAGATGAAAACCAAAAAACACGAACTCTTGGAGGTGGAAATCACCGCCAACGCCCCCAACATCGCTTTTGACAATCCCGTGAGGAGCGTTATCGACTATGTGATTGCTGACGACGGCATTTATCTTCTTGCCTATCGTCAACGAAACGCTGCTTTGCTGCACCTCTCTTTCGAGATGGACACCTTGCATGAGCTGAAGATTTCTTCTTCGTACAAGAACCTCTATAAGGATTTTTATGGGTTCATCCATGTGGTGAGCGCAGAGAACGCTTGTCAGCTTGGCTTCACCGAGACCGCCGATGGACAGAAGAAGGACATGTTTCTGTATTCCCCGATTTCTACCGAGAAATTCTATCATGACTATGCACCCATCGTGGCGGCTTCCGACAAAGTGGTTGTCACTGGGCGGTATGGCTTTTACGGCTTGGAACAATACTATTATTGTGTGACACCGACGGCCGACACGGTGTATCCGCTGTATCACATCGTGGATGAAGATGCACTCGACGACGTGCTGAGGTCGAGCCGAGGCCAGGTGGACAGCTTTTATTTCTATGCCATCAACTTTTTCCCGCATCTGCTTTATATCTATAACCCGATTTACAGTATCGACAACAAGTTTTATCTGTTTGATTACACGGATCGCGAGACCATCGTCTTCGACTCCGTCGGTATGGCAGTGGAAAGCTATCCGCTCGTTTACCATGAGCGCAAGCATTGGACGGGTGGCATGGTTCCTGACAAGCGATGGAAGAAAACCATGATGGTGGACCGTGCCCGAAAAGAGTTTTACACGTTTTTTATCAACGACGGTCTGTGTACCTTGATGCGTATCGACTTGACGACGGGTACCGCAACACCCATCCTCGACCTCAGCGGCTATCCTTTTGCGGAGATGTTACGGGTACACAACCGAGTGCTTTATTTCCTTTATCCCACGGGGCATAACCACCGGCAGGCCTTGTATCAGGTGAAGCTATTGTAGAAAGCCATCACCTTGCAACGGTACAGGTATTCGTACTTGGCCTGCAATAGGCTCGACTCGGCTTTATAAAGACGGTTCTTGCTCTCGTTGAGTTCCATCAGGGTAGTCTTGCCTGCCTCGAAGCCGGCTTGGGCGTATTCGTAAGCCAGTTGCGAAGACTTCAAGGTGTTTTCGGCGGCCACATATTTCTGCTTGGCAGCCACGGCACTGTAATAGGCTTGTTGGATCTCTTTCTTCAGCTTCTTGCTGGTGTTTTCGATGTTCAGTCGCTGGTTTTCAATATCCAACTCGGTCATCTTCACACGGTATTTTGTCTGCATGCTGTTGAAAATTGGGATGTTGAGCGACAAACCCAGCTGGGTACGGCCGTTGGTCTTCAGCTGTTGCGAGAAAGGGATGTTGGCGTTGGCGTTGGTGAAATAATGATAATAGCCGTTGGAATAGCCACCGTAGAAGCTCAACGAGGGATACCAAGCCGACTTGGCGGCTTTCAAGTCATAATGTGCCTGTTGCAATCTCAGTTGGGCAGCTTGCATCTCTGGTTGATGGGTCAAGGCCTGTTGGATAGTGACTTGCGGAGAGGCTAAGGGTAGCTCGCCATCAACGATGAAGGCCTCTGGCGACACCACATCGAAGCCTTCCACATTGTCAATCTCAAGGGCTTGGGTGAGATCCAGAAGCCTTAACATCAAGTTGTTCTCGGCTTCAGTCAGGGAGGCGCGGTCGGAGGCTACTTGGGCAGCGCTTTCATAGACGTTCGACTCGGGGAGACGACCTACCTCGAACAGCTCTTGTGTGCGTTGGTGTTGGCTCTCGGAAAGTTCCAATTGTTTCTCAGCCACGCCTTTCAGCTCCTTGCAATAGACCACCTCCATGTAGTAGGCCATGATGGCCAGATGGAGCTCTCGTTTGGCGGCTTCAAAGTCCTGGATGCTGGCGTCGTAGTTCAGCTGGTTCGCCTTGTTGGTGTTGTAGAGGTTCAGGCCTTGGAACAGGGGTACAGAGACGCTGAGACCCACCGATGCGGATGACGAGTTGTCGGAGACATACACGCCGGTATAGGAAGGCGACTGTCCGAAGCCAAAGCCCTCGGAGGCACTGGCGTTGACCGAAGGTAACCAGGCGTTTTGGCTCATCTTGAGTTGATAGTCGGCGTTCTGCTGCTGCAGTCGGCTTTGCAAGATGTTCACGTTGTGTTCCATGGCATAGTCGATGCACTGCTGCAAAGTCCACGGCTGTTGCGCACTCAGCGTGAAAGCCACCATCCATAATGCCGATACGAGGATGAACTTTTTCATGGTTGTTTAGTTTTTGGTTACTATTTCATTACCACGGATTTTGTCGCCGACTTTCAGTCCCTCAGTGATGACGATGTTGACACCATCGGAGAGGCCTACCTTCACGGCTTGCTTTTCGAATGACTGAGGGTTTTCTTGGAGACAACGATACACGTAGGTCTCTCCGTCTTCATAGTTGATGCAGCTCTCGGGGACGACCACGGCGCCCACCGCACGGTCGAGGATGATCTCGGCATTGGCAGAGTAGCCGGCGCGGACAAAGACGTCATCGGGTAGAAGTGCCTTGGCACGCATCTCGAAGAAGACGGCCCCGCTCTCCTGGGTGCCTTTGGGAGCAATGTACTCCAGCTCGGCGTCGAATTTGCGGTCGTTCATGGCTCCGATGGTCAGGACGAGCGGCATGCCCTCGTGGATCTTGCCCACCTCAGTCTCGTCGAGCTTGCCCTTGAAAATCATATCTTTCATGTTGGCGATGGTCGCGATGGTGGTGCCGTCGTTGAAGGTGTTCGAGTTGATGACGGAGTTACCCACCTTGACGGGGATGTCGAGGATCATGCCCGAGATGGTGGCTTTGATCTTCGTGTTGCTGTACCCCGTCGCGCTCTTCGAGATGCCTTCTTTGATGATGTTGAGCTGGTCTTTGGCATTGCTGTAGCTCTCTTTGGCTTGTTGGTACTCCAGCTGTGCTTTCTCGAATTCCTCGGCAGAGATGAGGCCTTTCTGTTTCAGGCTCTCTTGGCGCTTGAAGGTCTTCTCCACATTATCGAGGTTGAGCTTCGACACCCTGACCTGCGACTCGGCGGCGGAGAGGCTGCTCACGTCGGGGATGACTTTTACTACAGCGATGACTTCCCCTTGCTTGACTTGTTGTCCAGGCTCTTTGAGAATTTCGGCAATGATGCCCGACACTTGAGGTTTCATGGCCACCTCGTCGCGAGGGTCGATCTGTCCGGTGACCACTGTGGTCTTCTGGATGGTGTCGAGGCGGGCTTCCACCACTTCGTAAACAACCGTCGAGGGTTTCGATTTCTTGAAAAGATACACGAATGTCCAAATAACCCCTATTCCTAACAAGATGAAAAACAAAATTTTGAAAAATTTCTTCATGATATGATTCTTTTAATTCATTTTTTCTTCCGATGCTACCGAGCTTTAAGCCCTAACGGGCTATCTTTAAATTCCAAATTATCAATTTTTTATCAATTCTACCGAGCTTTAAGCCCTAACGGGCTATCTCTAAATTCTAAATTCTAAATTCTAAATTATCAATTTTTTATCAATTCTACCGAGCTTTAAGCCCTAACGGGCTATTTCTAAATTCCAAATTATCTTCCTCCGAGCTTTAAGCCCTAACGGGCTATCTCTAAATTCTAAATTATCTTCCTCCGAGCTTTAAGCCCTAACGGGCTATCTCTAAATTCTAAATTCTAAATTCTAAATTCTCAATTCCCTCCTATTCTTCCCTAATTGCATCAATGGCTTTGATTTGTATGGCTCTCCAAGCGGGCAATACTCCGGCAAGGAGGCCGGTGATGATGACAATGACGGTGGCTGCCACTGCCGCATTAAAACTCATGTACGGGTCTTGGAACATCGCGTCATCGGTAGGCATATTGGATGTAATCATCCCCACGATGGCCATGATGCCCACACCAATACACAGGCCCACCAGTCCTGCCAAGACAGTGAGCACCATGCTTTCCGACAACACTTGACCGATAATGTTTTTCGGCTTGGCTCCGATGGCGCGGCGAACACCGATTTCACGGGTGCGTTCCTTGACGGTCACTAACATAATGTTGCTCACACCGATGATGCCCGACATTAAGGTGCCCAAGCCCACAATCCAAATCAGGAGGTGAATACCAAAGAACAATCCTTTGAAAGCTTTGAACATCTCCATGAGGTTGAAGGAATTCATGGCCTCATTGTCGGTGGGGGAGATGTCGTGCCGTTGCTTGATGAACTGCATGATGTCTTCCTCGATGTCGGGAAGAGGAGTGTCGTCGTCGGCCACCATGGCGAAGAAATGGATTTTATCACCTAACGCATAAACCTGTTGCATGGTGGTGTAGGGCAGGATGACAGACTCGTCGATGGTGCCATTGATATTGACATTTTCCGTGTAGGAGCGGACCACACCCACCACCTGGAAATAGATACCATTGACTTTCACCATCTTACCGATTGGATTCTCGCCTTTCTCAAACATGGTTGCGTAAACTTTCTTACCCAAGATGCACACTTTGCGGTTATTGGCAATGTCGGTATCATTGAGGAAGCGTCCTTTCATGATCTTCGATCGTTCAATTTCGTTATATTCAGGCATCACCCCTTTTACCGAGAAGCTTCCTCCACGATTGCTATAGATCACGTTTTTGTCCTCATTAGACCACACTGTGGCTTCGGGTGAAATGGCTTTGATGCAGGGAAAGGCTTCTCGGAGGGCTTCCAAGTCGGAGAGTTGCATCGACCAGGAACGACCTTTTTGATAGCCTTTGTACGGTTCACTGGTTTCATCAGTGAAGAAGAATCCTGTGTTAGGTGTGACACCTTCCACTTGCTTCATCAGTCCGTTCTCGAAACCATTGCCCGTTGAGGTGAGGACAACGAGAAGAAAAATGCCCCAAAACACGCCAAAGGCTGTCAACAAGCTGCGTGTCTTGTTGCGTGTGATGGTTTGCCAGATCTCATGTATGCCGTCGAAGTCGAACATGGTTTCAGGGTTTTATCGGTAATTCATTGCTTCTATAGGTTTGATTTTCACCGCATTGCGAGCAGGGAAGAAACCAGCGAAAACACCACACACAATGAGCAATGCCGTGGCCGAAAGCACAATGCGGATGTCAATGCTGGGAACGATATTCAGTGTGATGGCGTTACCTTCCTGGATCTTGCTGATGAGGCTGCCACTGGCTTCGGCTACCACCATGCCAAGCCACATTCCGATGTAACCGAAAATTGTGGTGATGATCATGGATTCAACAACGATGGAGGCTAAGATGGAGCGCGATTTGGCGCCGAGTGCTTTGCGGATGCCAATTTCGTTGGTGCGTTCCTTCACGGTGATACGCATGATGTTGCTCACGCCCACGATGCCCGAGATAAGCATGGCAAAGCCGATGATCCAAATGAACAGTCGCAAAGTTCGGAAAATCTTCATGGTTTGCAGGTATTCCTCTTGCCTGCTACGGATGTAAACAGCAGAGGTATCATCGGGATCAAACTCGTGCAAATGCGCCAGTTGAGTTCGCAGATATTCGGTGAAAGCTTCGTTGTCTTCCTTGGTTTCCAAGCCGTTGACAATGAAATTCAACATCCAGTATTGGCTCTGTCTCGTGATTTTCTTTAAGGTAGAGAAAGGTACGTAAGCGTTGCCTCCATCGGAACGACCTTCCGCTTCGCAAACGCCTACAATATTGAAAGCCATGTTGTTGATGATGACAAAATGCCCAAGTGGGGAAGTGTCTCCGTCAAAGAGTTTGTCGCGCAAAGTCTCATCGATGACGATGAACTTTTCGCTGTTCTTTTCGTCGAACTCGTTGATGAAACGACCTTCGGAAAGTTTGACGTTGTTGATTTGTTTGAAAACGGGTCTTACGCCACTCACAAAAACACTACTCGAGTGATCGTTGATGGTGGCAAAGCCATTGAAATAAATGCGAGGCGACACTTGGCCTACCTGTCTTACTTCGGTTTCCAAAAAGCGGATGTCCTTGTCGTTAAACATGATGGAGCGGTTGATGCCGTGTCCCTTGTACGGTTTTGAGGTCTCGCCGCTATAAATCATATAAACGTTAGTTCTCTGGTCGCTAAATTCCTCGCTGATGCCATTCATGAGTCCATTGCCAGCGGCAAGGAGCACAATGAGGATGAAGATACCCCAAGAGATGGCCAATCCCGTAAGAAAGGTCCTCAACTTATTGCGGCTCAAAGCCATGAATATCTCGCGCCAGAAGTCCATTATTTAATTTCCGTGTTAAAGTCGATAAGGTCGGGGTTGTTGGTTTCAATGTTCTCAATCACACCGTCTTTGAGGTGGATGATCTTGTTGGTGCGAAGAGCGATGCCTTTTTCATGGGTGACGATGATCATGGTGATGCCTGTCTGGTTCACCTCACGGAGGATTTGCATCACCTCGGCAGAGGTCTTGCTGTCCAAGGCTCCTGTAGGTTCATCGGCGAGGATGACTTTCGGTTGGGTCACCAAGGCGCGGGCCATGGAGACGCGTTGCTTTTGGCCACCAGAGAGCTCGTTGGGATAGTGGTCGGCCCATTCCTTCAGGCCGAAGCGGTCGAGATATTCCATGGCCATCTCGTTGCGCTTCTTGCGGCTCACATTTTGGTAATACAGCGGAAGGGCTACATTCTCCATCGCCGTCTTGAAAGGAATCAAGTTGAACGACTGGAAGATGAAGCCGATGGTGCGGTTACGCATGTCGGCCGCTTCATTCTCACTGAGGCCTTTCACCAACTTACCGTTGAGGTGGTAGTTGCCCGAATCGTAGTTGTCGAGAATGCCCAAGATATTAAGCAAGGTGGATTTTCCAGATCCCGAGGCACCCATGATGCTTACCATTTCACCTTCCTCCACATGGAGGTTGATGCCCTTAAGCACGTGTAGCGGTTGGGCTCCGAAGTAGGTCTTATTGATGTTTTCTAATCGAATCATCTTTTTTTGTTCGAGTCAAGAAAAAATGAAAAAATCTGCTTATTTTTGTCCCAATATTAATCTAACGTATAAAACATGAAAAAGTTACATCTATTAGTTGTTTTTTTAGTTTCTTCGATGATCGCCTTTGCTGGCGAGGGCATGTGGATCCCGATGCTTCTTCAGTACAATGAAAAAGAAATGCAAGAAATGGGCATGCGCATCAGTGCCGAAGACATTTATTCCATTAATCATAGTAGTCTGAAAGACGCTATTGTGCTGTTTGGTGGCGGTTGCACGGGCGAGATTGTGAGCGACTATGGTCTGCTGCTCACCAACCACCATTGTGGCTACGACTACATACAACAGCACAGCTCTGTTGAACATGACTACCTGACCGATGGCTTTTGGGCCATGGACCGTTCACAAGAACTGCCTTGCCCTGGATTAAGTGTCATCTTCTTGAGGGAGATGCGCGATGTGACCGAGCAGGTGCTGAAACATGTCACCGACGACATGACCGAAGAAAAACGCCAGGCCACCATCAACGAAAGCATGAAACAACTCATCGCCGAGGTGGAGAAAACGACAAAATATAAAGTGTCCATCAAGCCATTTTTCTTGGGTAATGAATATTATCTACTTCTGAATGAGATATTTACCGATGTGCGTTTGGTGGGCTGTCCGCCAAGCAATATCGGCAAGTTTGGTGGCGACACCGACAACTGGGTGTGGCCTCGTCACACCGGCGACTTCAGCGTGTTCCGTGTGTATGCCGACAAAGACGGCCACCCCTCCGACTATAGCGCCAGCAATGTGCCTTACAAACCCGCTAAGCATCTCGACATCTCTCTGAAAGGCGCCGATGAAGGTGATTTCGCCTTCGTGTTTGGCTACCCCGCTCGCACCAACGAATATCTTCCGGCCATCGCCGTTGACCAAGAAGCCAATGTGATCGACCCCATCGCTGTCGATTTGAGAGGCAAGATCCTCGATATCTACAACACCTATCAAGAACAAGACAAGAAGGTGCGCATCCAATATGCCTCGAAACATGCCGGTTTGGGCAACGGTTGGAAGAAGTGGATGGGCGTCACCGAAGGTATCAATCATTTCCATGGCGTTCAGAAGAAACGTTTCTATGAAGAATCCTTCCAGGAATGGGCCTTGGGTGCTCGTAACCGTTACATGTACATCGACCTGCTGAAGAATTTCGAGCAGAAATACAAGGAATTGGAGCCCTATCGCGTGGCTTACACCTACCTGACGAATGCCGGACTGAACATCGAGTTGATCAGCTTCGCGGGCAACTTTAGCCGACTCTTGCAAGTTACCAAAGAGACCCCGCAGGCCGACATCGACAAGATGGTTGCTTCATTGAAAAATGCCACCAAAGAATTCTTCAAGGACTACTATCAACCCATTGATGAAGAAGTGGCCAAGACCATGCTCACTGAATACCTCAACCACCAACCTGTCGACTTCCGTCCAGGATTCCTCAACGAGATCAAGAATGTGGATGCCTATGTGAACGAGCTGTTCTCCAAGTCGATGTTCACCTCGGAAACGAAAGTCAACGCTTTCTTGGATGCGTTCAAGGCTAACAAGGTCAAGAAATTGGCAAAGGACCCCGCCTTGAAAGCTTACCAAAGCATGATGAGCTTTTATCGCGAGGAAGTGAATCCAAAGATGGGCCCCATCAATAAGGAGATCGAACGGTTGCAACGCATTTATATGAAGGGACAGATGGCGATGGAGCCCGAGAAACGTTTCTCGCCCGATGCCAACTTTACGCTGCGTGTGACTTACGGCAAGGTGGAAGGTTTCAGACCTCAAGATGGCAAGAATTTCCGTCACTTCACCACCCTGGAAGGTATCATGGAGAAGGAGAACCCCGACATCTACGACTATGTGGTGGAGCCTAAGCTGAAACAGCTGTATCTCAAGAAAGATTATGGCCGTTACGCCGATAAGGATGGAAGCATGCATGTGGCCTTCACCGCCAGCGTGCACACTACAGGAGGCAACTCAGGCAGCCCGATCCTCAATGCCGACGGACAGCTTCTGGGCTTGAACTTCGACCGTTGCTGGGAAGGCACGATGAGCGACCTGATCTATGATCCTGACATCTGTAGGAACATCTCTGTCGATATCCGTTACGTGCTCTTCATCATCGACAAGTTCGCTGGAGCCAAGCATTTAGTCGATGAAATGACGATTGTGGAATAAAAATTCCGTACAAAATGTAACATTTCGGAGTTTTCTGCTACTTCAGGGAAATTCAAATTGATACAAATGAATGTTTTTGATTTTCCTGAAGCCAGGAGCATTGTGGTTGTTGGTGACATCCACGGTGATTTCAACAAGTTGATACACAAGTGTTGCCTGCGCTATCGATTGAAGGATAGCTTGATTGTAGTGGCGGGTGATTGTGGCGTTGGTTTTGAACGGCCGGGTTATTACGACCATGTATATGAGCGCAATCGAAAGTACTTGAGCGGTTCGAACTGTTGGTTGGTGATGATACGGGGCAACCACGACAATCCTGCCTATTTCAATGGTCCACACCGCCTTTGTCATGAGCGTTTTATGACGGTGCCGGACTATTCGGTGTTGACGGCCTGCGGTCGCGTGGTGCTGTGCGTGGGTGGGGCCGTCTCGGTGGACCGTGAGCTGCGCAAGAACAGCCCGTTCTACCGGAAGGCCGATCCGGCGGCACCGTTGGAGCGCAATGTCTATTGGGAGGACGAGGCTCCGGTGTTCGACCGTGGGATGCTCGAGGAGATTGGCGAGGTGTATGAGATCGACACGGTGGTCACGCATACGGCGCCGTTGGTGTGCGACCGCATCACGAAGCAGGGGTTGTTTTATTTCTCAGTGGACGACGAGCGGCTGTTGGCCGACGTGGAGGAGGAGCGGGAGACCTTGGAGTTGTTACGGAACTATTTGATGGAGCGGGGCCATCCCTTGCGGTATTGGTATTACGGGCATTTCCACCAGAGTTGGCACTACGAAATCCAGGGTGTGATGTACAACATGCTGGATATCATGGAGTTCCGTGAGGTTCCAAACAGGGAATAAAGACCTCGTCTTTGTCATTGCGAGCGAGGCACGAGCGTGGCAATCCACCATCGTCAACAGTGGATTGCCGCGTCGCTCCGCAAACTCCGCTCCTCGCAATGACAACTATCGGTCAACTATCATGCGGAAGTTATTTCTTGATCCGTTGGGCCAGTCCCATTGCGCTGACGGGGCAGACGAGGCGGCAGAGGTGGCATCCGACGCATTTGGTGCCGATGATATGGGGTTGGCGGGTGTCGGAATCGAAGCGGATGGCTTGGTGACCGCCGTCTAGGCAAGAGACATAGCAGCGTCCGCAGCCGATGCATTGGTCACGGTTGACGGTCGGAAACACCTTGGTGTCGCGGTCGAGGTCGGAGGGGCGTACGAAGGCAGGCAGCTGTTCGCCCACGAGGTCTTCGAGCTTTTCGATGCCCCGTTCTTGCAGGTAGGTCTGGAGGCCCATCACGAGGTCGTCGATGATGCGATAGCCGTATTGCATCACGGCGGTGCACACCTGTACGTTGCGGCAGCCCAGCTGGATGAACTCCAGCGCATCGTGCCAGGTCTCGATGCCTCCGATGCCGCTGAGTTGGATGTTCTTCATGATGGGGTTCTTCGCCATCTCGAGGATGTAACGCAGGGCGATGGGTTTGACGGAGCGGCCGCTGAGGCCCGAGATGGTCCATTTTTCATCGACCTTGGCTTCGGGTGTCATCGTCACGCTCTTGATGGTGTTGATGGCCGAGATGGCATCGGCGCCGGCGAAGTAAGCGCCCATGGCAGGTTGGTTGATCTGCGTGATGTTGGGCGTCATCTTCGGGATGACGGGGATCTTCACGTTGCGTTTCACGTAGGCCGTGTAAAAGGTCACCAGCTCGGCATCTTGTCCCACGTCGCTGCCCATGCCGGCGAGGCGCATCTGGGGGCAGGAGAAGTTCAGCTCCACGGCGTCGCAGCCCGCGTCTTCGGCCATCTTGGCCAGCTCGATCCATTCTTCTTCATACTCGCCCATGATGCTGGCCACCACGACCTTCGTCGGGTAGTTTTTCTTCAGTCGGCGCAGGATGTCGAAGTCCACCTCGTAGGGGTTCTCGCTCAGCTGTTCCATGTTGCGGAACCCGGCAAACGACGAGCCTTCCCTAACCGCATCGAAACGTGGCGACACCTCGTGGATGTCTTGCTTGCAGATGGTCTTGTAGAAGACCCCCGCCCAGCCCGCCTCGAAGGCCCGCGCCACCATCTCGTAGTTGGTGCAGATAGATGACGACGCCAAGAAGAACGGGTTCTCGCAGCGTATCCCGCAGAATTCGATCTCGAGACTCGGTTTCTCGGTCTCCTGTCTCCTGTCTTCTGTCTTCTGTCTCCTTACTTCTTCAGCAACCTCCCTTATCCGTATAGGACGATCGTAGTGGATGCAGGCTTTTTCTGCCCGTTGAAGGTCTTCGTCGGAGCAGTCGTTGAGCCAACGCCAGGCGTTCTTCTCGTTGTTGAACCGGATAGCCCGGAGGGCCCGAGCCGGATTGCCTTTGCCACAGGCTTTGGAGCAAGGGGCGTTTTCGCACAGCAGGCAGCGTGCCGCCTCTTCGTGGAGGAATAGTTCGAGGTGTTTCATAGTTGTAAAATAGTCGTTCTTAGCGTGCAAATATAGAAAAAGGATTTGATTTTTTTATTATCTTTGCAGATTAGTCGATGTGTCATGGCAGAGAAACAAGGATATTTGGATTTCGATGAATATATCCGTCAGGGAGAGCCCAACCAAAAAGAGAAGGCTGCTATCTGGCAGACAGCCATCGGTTTGCAAGCTGTTGATGGACTCAAGACTTCCGATTACCTCAAGGAAACTGCGCGTAGGCATATTGAGGGTGAGATTGGTATCGATGAAGTTCGAAACCTTATCAAGACCTACTATCAATCGAAGACGAAACACGATTCCGATGATGCCGACAAGCAAGAGGCCGATAAGGTTTCAGCCAACATCACCAAGATTCTCTCATCGGCAACTCTTGATTTCAGTGCCAATGGATACATTGCTCTTCATCGCCGTGTTTTTGATGGCGTATTCAAACATGCCGGAAAGCTTCGTGATTATGACATCACCAAGAAAGAATGGGTGTTGGGGGGTGATACGGTTCACTATTTGAACTGGGAGGACTTGCGCCGTGCTTTGGACTACGATATCAAGCAGGAACGCGAGTTCAGTTACAGAGGGCTATCGCAAGACGAGTTTATTGCCCATATTACCCGTTTTGTCTCTGGTATTTGGCAGATTCATGCTTTTGGCGAAGGTAACACACGAACGACAGCCGTCTTCAGCATTCTTTATTTGCGTGATATCGGCTTTGAGGTGGACAACGATATGTTTGCCCGTCATTCATGGTATTTCCGCAATGCGTTGGTGCGAGCTAACTACAAAAATGCCGTAAAAGGAATCGACTATTCACCTATCTACCTGGAACGATTCTTCCGTAATCTCTTGCTTGGTGAACAATGGGATCTTCGCAATCGGTATCTTCATATTCATCCGACGACGGAATGGAGTGTACAACCTAACTTAGCGGATAGGACAAGTACGGGACAAGTACCCGAACAAGTACCCGAACAAGTACCCGAACAAGTACATGATTTACTACATACCGATAATGATTTGATTATTGATTTAATAAAGAAATTTGGTTACGAAGAATTGTCTGTTTCCCAGTTGATGGACAAAGTTGGTTTGAAACACAGACCCAACTTCTTAGAATACCATCTCAACCCGGCCATTGCCGCCGGTTACATCCGTATGCTTTATCCTCAGTCGCCCCGACATCCCCGGCAGAAGTATTTGTTGACGGTGAAGGGATTGGCGCTTTATGAAAAAATGAACAATCAATCATCCATAAATAGTAAGAAAAAATGAAAAGATTCACATTGTTATTGGCATTCGTTGCCATCGTAGGATTTGCCTCGGCACAAAGTTGCTGTGGTTCGGCAACATGCCAGCATTCAAAACAAGCAAAAGACAAGACCATGAAAACTTTAGTGACCTATTTTTCGGCTTCTGGCGTGACCAAGGGAGCCGCAAAGGAGTTGGCAGGCATCGTCGGTGCCGACCTCTTTGAAATCACTCCGGAGAAGCTTTACACCGACGCCGACCTCGATTGGCGTGACAAGAAATCGCGTTCCACTCTCGAGATGCAAGACAAGAGCTCACGTCCCGCCCTCAAAGACGGAGGCAAGGTCGATTTGAGCAAGTACGACGTGGTGTATGTGGGCTTCCCCATCTGGTGGTACACTGCCCCGACCATCATCAACACCTTCATTGAGGCCAACGACTTCACTGGCAAGACCATCGTGCCGTTTGCCACCTCGGGTGGTAGCAGCATCAAGCAAGCCTGCAAGGACCTGCAAGCCGCCTATCCCAAGTACAAGTTCGGCGAGGGCAAGTTGCTCAACAAGATCGACAAGGCCGAGATTGAGAAATGGGCGGGTGCCGTCAAGTAAGCTAATGACCGCTCAGCCTGTTTAAACTGTATTTCAAAGAAAAAGCCTCTCAGTTTTGGGAGGCTTTTTTTGTGGGTGTCTAAGGATACTTTTAAATCGTTCGAGGAATCCGTCACAGCGCCCCGATCAGGATATTCCACACGAGAAAACGCAGAAACTTTCCGACGAGGAGCAGCACCATGGTACCGAGAGGCTTGGCTTTATAGAAGCCTAGTGCCAGCGTGATGACGTCCCCGACGATAGGCGCCCAGGCGAGGAGGGCGAGCCAGATGCCGTAGCGATCCACTTTTTCTTTCTGCCGCTCCAGCGTTTCGGGCTTGACCTTGAACCATTTCTCGATCCATTCCCATTTGCCGATGCGTCCGATCCAGTAGGTGGAGACGCTTCCGAGCCAGTTGCCCAGAGTCCCCACGATGAGGCAGGCGACAGGATTCTTGGTGGCCACCAGCACGGCGATATACAGCGCACTCGAGCTGATCGGCACGATGGTCGCCGCCAGGAAGGTGCCCAGGAACAGGCCCAACAGACCGAGACTTTCCAACCAGGACATGAGAGGGGGTTTGGGGTGCAAAAATAGCGTATTGTTTTCGGGAAAAAACGTATTATTGCAAGCAATAATCGAGAAAAAGCACCAAAAAATCATGTCCGAACATTGGGAGATCTACGCCGACTGGAATCCGTGGCACGGATGCACCAAGATCAGTCCTGGGTGCAAGTACTGTTATGTCTATCGGCAAGATGCGATGTATGGCAGTGAGATTTCCAGCAGTGAGTGCCGCAAGACGGGTAATTTCAATCTCCCCATCAAGCGGAAGCGCGACAAGTCGTGGAAGATAGAGAGCGGAAAGATCGTTTTTACCTGTTTCACCTCGGATTTTCTGTTGAAAGACGCCGATGAATGGCGTCCCGACTGTTGGCAGATGATGCGCCGCCGAAGCGATTTGTGGTTCTTTTTCTTTACCAAACGCATCGACCGTTTCATGGAGTGCGTTCCCGATGATTGGGGTGATGGTTATGACAATGTGATGGTGGGCTGTACGGTCGAGAATCAGGAGATGGCCGACTATCGCTTGCCCATCTTCCTGTCGTTGCCCATTAAGCATAAGAGCATTATCGCCTCGCCCTTGCTTTCGGCCATGGACCTCACACCCTATTTGAACGAGACCATCGACGAAGTGTCGGTGGGCGGCGAATCGGGCGTTGATGCCCGACCTTGCGACTACGATTGGGTCCTTTCTCTTCGCGAGCAGTGTATTGCCAAGGACGTTGCTTTCCGTTTTCACCAGACAGGTGCCCATTTCATCAAGGATGGCAAGAGGTTCCGTGTGCCCCGTTGCTACCAGCTCAGCCAGGCCCACAAGGCCAACATCGATTACAAAATCGGCAAGTACCTCGTTCCCGAAACGGTGAAGTTCCAGTGGAGGGAGGAGGATTATCATGATTAAAAGTGTTTTTTCGGAAAAATACTTGTGAGATGAAATACTTCTAAACAAAAATAGTGGTAATTGGTGACAAGAATCAATCTTTTGGATAGCTTTTGTCGTTGCTGCGATTATTCCAAAAAGCAAGAATAAACAAGGTGCTTTCATTGTGGCAATAGACAATGGACGACTTACGCATATGAAACACTCTTACCTCCCTACCCTGATAAAGCAAATCTTTGTAACGTAAACCAGCTTCTGGGAAAGTACATAGTATTTTGATGCGTTCATACACTTCTGAAAACAGCTTCGTGGCTGAACTATATCCAAACTCTTGGAAAACAAATGCTAGTGTATCATCGAAATCCTTTTTGGCTTTACTGTGCCATCTATGCTTTAAAGCCATAATGCGTTTGGATTTGAGAAAACACCTCTTCGCCGTCAATAAGGGTTGCCGTTTCGTCTTCAAGGTCCTTTAACCTTGATTTGACTATTTCGTACACCTCGTTGTCGGTGTAGGAACAAGGCATCTCTTTTTTCTGTTTTGATGAATAGTCTACCAAAGCAGAAGCCATCTGTTCCTCAAGCCACTGTTGTAAATCCTCATCGCTGGAGAAAAAAGGTTTCACCAGATCCAAAAGAGCATCGTCGATTTTTATGGTTCGCAAGCTCATGGTTTGTTCTATAGGCGCAAAAGTAGTCATAATTCTTTATATCAATCAGGTTTCGCTTGCAAAGATAATAAGATTTTTTGGATTATGTATTAATAAATCTAATAAATATGATTAATTATTTAAATATTATAGTTGTTTTATAAAATATATATAAATAATAGTATTCATAACATCAAGGTTAATGCGTCACAAGGGCGATGGCAATCCCATGCTCTCTGGGAGTTTCATCTACTATGCCGGAGTGTGTTTCTGGCTTTGGACCTGGCAGTCACTGTTGGTCTTTATGGCGTTCATTGCCATCATGATGCTGCAAGTCCTTTCGGAAGAGAAGCGCCTTCGCAGTGACTTCGGTGAGGAATATGAAGCTTATTGTCGGCGGACGGGAAGGTTTTGGCCTTAGTAGTAGTATCAGAAATACATGAAAAGTTACATGTTTTGGTAATTTTTTTCTAGGATGAAACATTAGGTCGTCTTTTGCTACTTATTGACGAAGTTTAGAAACAAGTAGCTATGACACCAACTCGTGAGCAATTCAAAGAATTCATTGCCGCTGTTCAAAAGGCGCAGCAAAAAGAAGACAACTTAAATAAAGCGTTGGAACTGATCTGGGACAAAGACCAAGGTCAATACACTCCATTTTACATCTTGCCACTTTGGGATGCAGTATATAAGGCTTTCAACATCATGTTTGGCCTTGAAGACGATCAATACGGCGAAAACGAACTCTCCTGGTGGTTGGAGGAAGCGCCCAAAAATGAGGCAAAGTACTGGATTGATAAGAAAGAATATAACGTCAGTGATGTTGATAAATTTTATGACTATTTGATTGAATTATTTTATGAACAAGATAAAGAAAATACAATACGATAGCTTTAATGTCCGTTCACGAAGTTTTGTTGAAAAAAAACATCTTATACTCAAAAAAAACTATTGATTTATTTCGGGAAAGTTGTATTTTTACAAATTAAAATATCTTAAAATGAGAAATACTAACCATTTGATAACCAGCAAAATGCCTTCTTTTCCGAAAGAAGCAGGGTTAGTATTGGGCGTATATGCGAAAAGGCCAACGGTTATTGATTTGTTTGCTGGCTGTGGAGGCTTATCCCTTGGTTTGTACCAAGCCGGTTGGGAAGGCTTGTTTGCCATTGAAAAAAATGCTTTTGCGTTCGAGACCTTGAAATATAACCTCATTGATAACAAGCACCATTTTAATTGGCCCGACTGGTTGCCTCAAACCGAACATGAGATCAATGAGGTGTTGGACAAATACCCAGAACAACTGAAATCACTAAGAGGCAAGGTGGATTTGGTTGCTGGAGGTCCTCCGTGCCAAGGTTTTTCGATGGCTGGTAAACGCGTTGAGGAAGATGTCCGTAACCAATTGGTGTTTTCTTACATTAAGTTTATCGAGTTGGTGCAGCCCAAGATGATTCTTTTTGAGAACGTAAAAGGCTTCACATACGCTTTTGACAAGAACAAGAAAGACGGCGCCGAGCCCTATTCACATAAAGTGATTCGTGGATTGGAAAAATTGGGGTATAATGTAAAGCCCCATGTCATAGACTTTTCCAAATATGGTGTTCCACAACGCCGCAAACGTTTCATCTTAGTTGGTGTCCAAAAAGAAATCGGTTCTCCTGAGTGTTTTGAGAAACTTTTGATGGAGAACAGGGATAGATTCCTGGCACAAAAAGGTTTAAAGTCAAGCAACACCTTGCAGGATGCCATTTCTGACTTGCTTCGTTCCAACGGAGAAGTTCCCTCTCCCGACCGCAAAGGGTTTTATTCTGGTAAATATGGAAAAACAAAATTGACCAGTTATGAAAAGCTAATGCGTGGTGATTATCCCAAAACGCATAAAATAGCTGACAGCCATAGTTTTGCTAAGCAAACGCCTGAAAAAATAGCCTGTTACACAAAATTGTTGGCGGAGTATCCTCAAAAAGGTAAACGGATTGACGGTGAAGCCCGTGCGCAATGGGGTATCAAACAACGTGGCATCACCATTTTGGACCCCAATGTGGTTTCACCGACCATTACCGGCAGCCCGGATGACTATTTACATTATTGCGAGCCTCGAATCATAACCGTTCGTGAATGTGCCCGTATCCAATCGTTTCCTGATTGGTACGAAATCAAGAAGAAATACACCACTGGCGGCAAGATGCGCAAGGTGGAAGTGCCTCGTTATACCCAAATTGGCAACGCCATTCCACCGTTGTTTGCGGAGCAGGCGGGAATAGTGCTAAAAAAGATGTTAGAGCCATGAAAGACAGTTTGAATTTCAGAGTTAGTGCCGAACTGAAAAACATCTTGGGAAGGGATTTGATTACAAGTCCTGATATTGCCATTTTGGAGTTGGTGAAAAACTCGTATGACGCTCATGCCTCAAAAGTGGAGATTACTTTTGATGATGATTATTTGTGCATTGCCGACAATGGTAAAGGCATGTCTAAGAGCGATTTAATAGATAAATGGCTATTTGTTGCCTATTCTGCCAAAAGCGACGGGACCGAGGATAAATCCTATAGAAGTAAATTTAAACGTCATTATGCCGGTGCAAAAGGTATAGGGCGCATGTCGTGTGACCGATTGGCTCGTCACTTGAAACTCACCACTCGTAGCTCTGAAGAAAACAAAACAGAGATTCTCTACGTGGATTGGAGTGTTTTTGAACATGACAAACTGGCTGAGTTTGATACGATTGACATTCCTCACGAAACAACAAATGAAATCCCTCATTTCCCATGGGATTTTCATACAGGAACCATTCTAGAGTTTTCTGATTTACATGTTCAATGGTCTCGTGATGACATTCTTCGTTTGAAGAAATCATTGGAAAAAATGATCAATCCTTTTTCTGGGACTGATGATGATTTTCAAATTGAGATTATCGCTCCAAAAATGAAGCAGGAAGACAAAACAACTGCCTCGGACCATGAGAAAGTGAATGGAGTAGTTGAAAACACAATAGCTGATGTGCTGAAACTAAAAACCACGCAGATAGAAAGTCGCATTGAAAATGGTGTTTTATATACATCTTTATCTGATCGTGGAATAAAAATGTATGATATAGAAGAGCCTAACACTCATTTTTCACAACTATCATCGGCTTCTGTCAGTTTGTTTTATTTGAATAGAGCTGCCAAATACAACTTTACTTCAAAGATGGGGGTAGAACCGATTAAATATGGAAATGTGTTTTTATTTAGGAACGGATTTCGCATTTTACCTTATGGTGATTGGAATGATGATAGCTGGGGATTGAATTATCGCCAACAACAAGGTTACAACCGTTTTTTGGGCACTCGTGATTTGTTTGGGCGTGTAGATGTCGAGACAGATAATTCCGATTTAATCAAAGAGGTCTCAAGTCGTGATGGTGGTTTAATCAAAACCGAGGCTTCTCAACAACTGATGGATTATTTCACTTTGATACATAGGCGTTTGGAACGATATGTCGTTGGTGTCTTATGGGGAGAAGGATTCGTTAGAAAAGATTACTTCATCAATCAAAGTTCTGCGTTAAAGGCAAGAGAACAGTTGCAAGAAAAGGATAAAGACCAAGAATCGGCCAAACATTTGTATGATAATATCGGCAGCAAGGTGGACTTCATGCAGTTAATCCGATCACTTGTGAATGATAGTAGCATCACGGTGAAATACTACAATGAAGAATTGGCTGACATAGTATCCAATCCATCCGAAACAGAGGTAATTCAAGCCCAGATGTTTGAAGATGTCCGTAAAATGGCCGAGAAAACAAATGATGGCGCTTTGTTAGAAAAGATAGCTGACTTTGAGCACCACATGGATGAGTTGCGTCGCCAGAAAGAAGAGGCTGAACGGAAAGCTAAGGAGGAAGAGAAAAAAGCAGAGGAGGCAAGAAAGAAGGCTCAAGAAGAGAAGGAAAAAAGAGAAAAAGCGGAGCGTGAACGTGATGCTCAGATACAGAAAAACAAATACCTGTCGGCAACACGAAGCACCTCCAAAGACGTTTTGGATTTAATCCATACGGTTCTTATATCTTCTACAAATTCAATCAGCTTGATAAAGACAGCGAAACTACAACTTGCAGACAATGACCTTGTCGGTTTAAGAGAATCGCTAGACTCTTTTGATTATGATATCAACAGAATCCACCTGCTTTCTAAAATGATTACCAAAGCAGATTTGGCATTATTATCTGAGTCACAACTGATTGACATAGAAAACTATATCAAGGAGTATTTCTCAAACTACAAGCCAAAGTGTAAGGTCCAATATCATTCTAACATCACTGAGGTTTTGGAGAAAAAGATTCCGGTTCTGGATCTGTCCATTGTATTAGATAATCTTATAAGTAACTCGGAAAAAGCCAATGCCACGGAGTTCAGAATAGATTTTGCTCGAGAAGGAAGAACTTATATAGTTGATTTCACAGATAATGGTGTTGGGGTTGATCTGGACCATTTTACGGCGGATAACATTTTCGAGGAAGGCGTTACCAATCGTAGAGGTGGTTCGGGAATAGGTCTAAGCACAATTAAAGAGCGAATGAAAAACGAACTAAACGGAGATATTCAATTTGTAGGAAATGGATTACATTTTGAGACCGGTGCCACATTTAGGTTGTTCTTTGAATAATTTGACAATATGAAGAAGACAAAATGCATATTACTGTTTGATGATAAAGACCAAACAAAAATCATAGATAGCATCAAGCTTTCAACAAGGCAAGAATTCGATTTGGATTTCATATTCATCCGAACCAGTTCCGCCGAGTTGAAAAAAGAAGATTCGGAAGATTTGGATGTCGCAAAGCTGAAAGATAAAATAGCTTCAGAAATCAAAGACAAGCAGATAGACATAGCTCTTACAGATTTTGGTTTGGATTGTGACTATTTGAACGGATTGGATATAGTTCACATGGTTCACGAATTTCGAAGAAACTTGAACTTTTTCGTGTATTCCGGCAATTGGAATAAAGTGATCAATAGCGTTATCGGAGAAGACTATCAAAAAGCATCATCAGAACAACTTGTTGAGGGCATAAATCAATTGATTCACGACAAGATAATAGATTGCATTAGTAGAGTCGATTACCGAGAAGACCTCCTTAAATATTTGCGACATGATAGCGAAGACAGCATGGAGCATCGTTTATGCGCTTTGTTACGGGCAAACGGCGATATGGTTTTCAGCTCTTGTTGCCCAGAATTAAAGGGAAAGACATTTCTAGAAATCGCAGAGATGATAGACAGCAAATCCGATGCCCGTTCCGAGGAATGGATTGAAGCCGTTTTAACCCAAACCATTGCATATCTCACCGAAGTCAACCGATGAAAAAGACTGTTTGCATATATCCGGAAGATTTCACAACGGCATTTCTTCGTCCGCTGTATGAACACATCTGCACGAGTTTCAATGCAGTTGGGGTTGGGTATGATACTTCTGGAGATGATGATCCGCTTGAACTCATTTTTAATGAACTTGAGGATGCTCAAACCGTTTTCTTTTTGGGCCATGGTATGAGCACGTGCCTCTATGCAAGCATTATCGATAACGTTCAATTAATCAATAAAGACAACATTGGTCTATTAGAAGGGAAACGCTTGTTTTTGTTGGCATGTAATTCCAACCCGTTCATAAAGAATTACAAGTTGACCAACGCTATTGGTTTTGGTTTTATTCCCACCAGTTTGGATGATGTTAGACAAGCCAGGGTATTACATGGCATCCGTATAGAAGATCTTGACAAAAAAGATGTGGATTGTTTTAATTCGGCTTTAGTAAACGCTTTCATTAATACAACTACCGATGCTACGATGGTTGATTTCCACTTGTTTAAGGAACGGTTGAAGTTCAACATAAGCAGAGAAATAGTGCAGTGCCTTTTGAAAAAAGAGGCACCCAACAATAGAACTATTGCCGATGAACTGTATTATGTTTATAAAGATTTGATTATTAGTTGAATATGCCCAAGATAAAAAATACATTCATAGATTTGTTCTCAGGATGCTATAGATTTCATACTGAATTATATAACTAAACATAGTATATGACAACTTGTGTAAATACGATTATACGACTATTTTGGCTTTTGGCTATTGTGTTCGTGTTAACGTATATTGTTTCTCTCAATATTGAAAATCAAATTGTTATTGTAAATTCAAGATGGATATCGAATGATTTTTTGTTTGCCATCTTTGCCGGGGCCTTTGCAAGTCAATTAATTGTTCTTGCCTATGAGATATTGAAATACTTTCAACTAAAGAAGGAAGCAGAAAATACTATGTTTTCTCATTTTGAGAATCTGTACAATCAAGTGTTACAAATTAGAAGCACTTGTATACGTGCCTTAAATGGACACACTGCTATTACAGAAAGTATGATTCAACAAGCCATCAACAGTGCTAATTTTTATCTTGATGCAATTATTTGGATAGATTATATGCCATTTCGTAGGAATAATTCTATATACAAACTATTGATTTGTTTCAGACAAAACAATTATCAAACTATCAAATCTATCTTAACAGACTGCTTATACCTTACAATGGCTATCCAAACGGATAGAATCGTAATGCTGAGCCAAGGTATACCTGATAAAATAACAAGTAATTCAACGAATACTAATTCTGTATTAAAGAAAACAATAAGGCAGACTGCAACCTTACTAACTCATATTGATCAAAACCTAACGTTTATTGACAAAGAGTTAAGAAACAAATATAAATGGCAGATATTCAAACAAACAATAACTGCATATCAAGACGGATTCACATCTAAAAGTTTGGAGGACTATCTGTCAGAGGATATAATAAGTTTATGATAGGCATTTCAATGATACAAAACCATAAATAGATATGAATACTATTCTTAATATTGGAGATTCTTCCGACAATGGTCAAATAACAATCATCGATGAAGACAGACTCTGTTACCTTGTAAAATCGACAAGTAGAGGAGCTTATGGGTTAAGAACTATCTCAAAATCCTTATTGGAAGAATATATTGATTACTTTGGCAAGCACCCCGACGCAACAGCCAATGATGCAAGAGACGCTTTGAGCGGACTGAGCGATATAGACAAATTTGAATACGGCTATTCATCAACATTACGTGTTATGGCCTTGATGGCTCTCGGTCAAATTGAAAAGTTCACCCAGCAAGGCACCACTATTCCTCATAAGAATAGATTGTTTGTTTTTCCCCTCCAGCAAATCTTCTACGGTGCCCCTGGCACGGGCAAATCCCACGAGATAAAGAAACTGACCAAGGGAGAAAGCGTTATCCGAACCACGTTCCACCCCGACAGCGATTACTCGACCTTTGTGGGTTGTTATAAGCCGACAATGGATGAAGTGGATACACAAGTAGTCCCAGTTGTGGTGAAAAGCGGCATAAGCTTGCAAGACCCAGGCACATATAAAGAGAAACGCATCACCTACAAATTCGTGATGCAGGCTTTCTTGAAGGCTTATCTCGGTGCCTGGAAGAAGTGGGCCGATGCTGGCGATGACGGAGTTGCTCCTCAATTCCTTGTCATCGAGGAAATCAACCGAGGCAATTGCGCCCAGATTTTCGGCGACCTCTTCCAACTGCTCGACCGAAGCGATAACGATTTCTCAGAATATCCCATTGAGGCCGATACCGACCTGCAACAGGAGATTGAAAGAGCTTTTAAGGAGCATAAAGACTACAAGCTAAACAAAGCCATCGATGCTGAAGGTGCCGTCAAGGATTACATCAGCAACTATGATTCTACCCTTTCTGAAGACATTCAAAGCGGACGTATTTTGTTGCTTCCTCCGAACCTCTATATCTGGGCTACCATGAACACCTCCGACCAAAGCCTCTTCCCCATCGACTCGGCCTTCAAGCGCAGATGGGAGTGGAAGTATATGAAGATTAAGAAGGGAAAAGATGAGTATGGTAATGAACTAAATTGGAGAAATGTTGTGAAAGATAACGAAGGAAACACCGTTAAGATCAATGATGAAGAATCGCTTTCCTGGTGGGACTTCATCAGCAAGATCAACGAGATTATCGCTTCAATAACCTCCAGTGCTGACAAACAACTAGGATACTTTTTCTGTAAAGCCGACAGCAATGGCGTTATAAATGCTGAGACCTTCGTCAGCAAAGTTGTTTTCTACCTCTGGAACGATGTGTTCAAAGATTACGGCTTCGAGGATGCTGTGCTGTTCCAATATAAAGAAATGATTGAAGGCAAGGAGGTGACAAAAGACCTCACCTTCCCTGACTTCTACAACGAGGAGGGCGAAAAGGTAAACGAGGTGCGTCTGAAAGGCTTTCTTGAAAGTGTTATGAACTGGAAAAAGACGAATGAAGAACATAACTAATGTACATCCTGTTTGAAGAACACCAGTATGAAAGCCACCTTGTGGAGACAATCTTGAAGGACATATATGTGCTTCAAGATGTAGATAAGCGGGTGAGCGTGCAATATGTGGGCTATTTCTACAACCCGCATTTGCACGATTGTGTGTTCATCTTGCCCAAGGTGCTGCTGACAGAACAGGAAGTGTTGGTGGGTGTTAAACTGAAAACAGACGAAGGCGAGAAAGGAGTCACCCCCGAGATGGTGCTCACTCCGAAGGGCCAGGAACAGTTGGGCAAGGAATACCGAAAGTTTATTTACGAGTTTTCGGTGTGGATTTACCGTGCGTTGATTGTGTTTTATAAGTCCAACCCCAAGAGCAAAGCTATCCTATATAAACATCTTCCTCAAGCAGGCAAGGGGACACGCCAAAAGGCAGAGACCTATCTGGATATTGTTCTTTCTCTTATTGACTTTAATCGTGACAACCGCGACTTTGTCCTCTTTACTATAAAGAACCTGCATCGCGGGAATAACAAAATTAGCTGGACTCGTACCATTGGCCACACGCAGGGATTCATACAAGACAACGAAGCCGTGTACGTAAATCCAATCAACAAGAAACGGATAATAAACTATGAGGAAGAACTATTTATCATTTTTTTTAGCATTTTGTATTATTTAAATCAGGAATACGGATTCAATGCACCTATCAATGTACAATATGAACTGATACAAGGCAAACAGTTCAAGCAGTATCTGCGTGGAATGGGTAAAACACGGTTAATGCAGATCAAGTACAAATACTTTTCTGACAAAGCACTTCAATTGTGGGATCTCTGCTATGCATTTTTTGAAAACTCATACCGGATTGCCATCAATACACACGCTCAAGAATACATTTTGGCCAAGAGTTTCAATGTGGTGTTTGAAGCGATGATTGATGAACTGATTGGCACTCCGCGCAATAGTATTCCTAAGGGACTTGCTGATCAGACTGATGGAAAACGTGTGGACCACATATACACCGATTTGGCATTAACTTCTGCCAATATGCAAATGGATCGTGAGGTGTATTATATTGGAGATTCGAAATACTACAAAAGTGGACACTCGCTGACAGCAGAATCTATTTACAAGCAGTACACTTACGCAAAGAATGTGATCCAATGGAACATCAACCTATTTTTGGCGGAAGAAACAGCTTATGACGAAGTGGATAGGAAGCTGCGCAAAGAAGATCGGAAACAATTTAATGACATACGATTACAAGATGCTTCCGTGACTGAGGGCTATGATGTGATCCCCAATTTCTTCATTAGTGCTTTTGTATATGATGATCGTCGTTACAATGCTCATGAAAACATCGTTAAGCATAAGGACAAGAACGAGAAACACTGTACAAAGGTCTCGTATCAGTTTCCGGATCGGTTGTTTGACCGGGATACACTCTTCTTGTCACAATATGACGTAAACTTCTTGTACATACTCTATCTCTATGCTCGAAACAAATCGAATGAAAAGGCTATATGGAAACAGTATGTCCATAATATCTTTCGTGACGAGATACGCGAGGTGATTCAAAAAGAATTCAAGATATATGCCATGCGTGCTCGGTTAGGTGTTGACGGAGCTTTATACCTGCAACAACACTTTTACGAGTTGAATGGACGTGTATTTCAGCCATACGGTGAGGATAGAACTATGTATTTTGCATACGCACGTCCGGCAAAAAAAATGGCAGAAACACAGGGACAATTTGATGAATTGAAGAAATACTTTGTCATTGAGGAGTGCTTGATGGGCAAAGACCCACATGAGGTATTGAAGGCTGACATTGAACAAGAATTACAACAGCCGCTGGTTATGTCACAATGGCTTACCATGCATTATCTGGAACGTTATCCTGACCATGGTGTTCTTGTGGGTTATTATAAATCAAAGGAACAACTACAGTGGATATTGGGCAACAATGACAAAGGGTCGCTGGTTTACAACGTAAGATTGCAGGTAAAGGGAGAAGAGCCAAGAGAAGGTGCTCATTTCGCTTCCTTTTATGAGAAGAAAAAGGTGCAGTTCGTTGTTCTCTACACCGATGATGTGGAAAGTAGCGGTAAGTATCGTGTCTTCCACGTTAAAGACACGGCACCAAAAGTTTCTGAAGAACGGATGAAAAAGACATGGTATCCCTTTGAACCTAAAGGCAATTATTTCTTTTACCGATTCGACGAGGAGGTTACGGTTGGCAAGTTACGAATCAAAGAACTTCTCGTGGATTTGCGAAAGAAACATTTGGAAGAGTTTGGATCATACACACCAGAGGAGCCCCTGTTCACAACGGCTAAAGAATTGTTGGATTATAGGGATGGTCTGTAAGTTTTGATAAAGGGAACTATGGAAACTACACATTTCAATCCCAAACAGGTTACTGACTCCAATGACCGACTTGATGAAGATGCAAATTATTGCATTAGAGGTTTGTTTAGGAGAACTAGAGCAATAACACATAAGGTTGAATGTCACGACAAGTCTGCTAATATAGATGGTTATATTGAGTTAGTCGATGAAAAAGAACGCCCTATCGGGAAAATAATAGTTCAAGCTAAATCTTATAAAGCTGAGAATAAAGGGTTGAATAAAGCACCGATTCCTGCATATTTTGTTGCTTATGCAAATCAAATGCGTAACGAAGTTTGTGTGTTCCTTTCGGTTGATGCTGATGCAAATAGAATATATTGGAAGTACATTTCAGACGAGTATATAAGAGATTTTAGAGCGCAAGGGGATAACGCCTCTCATACATATCATTTTTCTGACGATGAAGTTTTAAGTCGGGAAAATGTCAATGATGTTATTGAGAGGTGGAAACAAATTTTTGATGATAAAGTATCCTTGTTGTCAAAAAGAAAGAAAAGTGCTGAGGAGATTATCTCGGAAAACATTGTGGCTTTCCGTTTAATAAATACAGATTTCCACCATTTAAAGAATTCTTTTGTTGAGCGGAAAGAGATAGATTTATTGTACCAATGGGTTCAAGGAGATTTAGCCAAAGAAGAGCCCAATGTCAAATTGCTTGTGGGCAATGCTGGTATGGGGAAAAGTGTTGTCATAAAGCAGGTGATCCAGAAGTTGGACGCCGATGGTATAAAATGTTTTGCATTGAAAGCAGACAGATTCCAAATTCCTTCAGGGATGACGAACAACGAACAGTTAGAGGCGTTGATAAACACTTTTTCAAGCTTGATACAAGAAGAAAAAGCAGTTCTTGTTATAGATCAGATAGATGCTCTCTCCCAATATATTACCAACGATAGAACCAAACTTGAGAATGTAGTAGCTTTGATTGAACATTTTTCTGCTGCTGGCTGTCTTAAGAATGTGAGGATTATTGTGTCTTGTCGTTCTTTTGATTTGGAATTTGATCCTAAGTTGCGTTTATTGGGACAAAATCCAAAAATTGAATTGGGTATATTGAGTAAGTCGGAAGTGGAAACAATCCTTAATAGACTTAAAACCGGTCTGTATAAAGAGTTAGATGAGAAAACTATAGAAGTATTACAGACGCCACAACATCTTAACCTTTTTTGTCAAGTGTTTGTAAAAAACCCCAAAACAAACTATCTTTCCATAACGGATTTGTATGATGAATTATGGCGACAAACAATAAACCTTTCAGAAGTCACAATCAATAAGAAATCAGCCGAAAATGTTTTATATGGTTTGGCTCAAAAAATATATGATGACGAAACTTTAACTCCACAATGGGAATCTGATACTGAGAGTTTTAGAGAATCAAACTATCTTATTAGTAAAGGTGTTATTGAACAAGTGGGCAATAGGGCGACCTTCTTCCATCAGAGCATGTATGACTATGTATTTGCGCGGTATCATACAAAAGGAGAACAGCCATTCATTCAAAAAATAGTGGCAGAAAAAAAGCATCAAGGTTTGTTTTTACGATCCACTGTTAATATGGTGATTGATTACGAAAGAGCAAAAAACGCAAAACAATATCAGGAAGATGTCAAGACCATATTGTTTTCTAAAAAAGTAAGAGTGCATATCCAACTGATGTTTCTTTGGGGAATGGCAAACCGAACAAACATTTTACCTTTTGAGAAAAAATGTATAAAAGAATTGTGCGTACAAACTCCATCATTGTTTTATTCATTCATAAAACAGACAAGAAATAAGGAATGGTATGATGTAATATGCCCATTGCTTGCCAAAGACATTACAGAAATGCTTGTCGGTGATACCAAATACTTGAATGTTTATGGGTTTTTATGGAACCATGTTCAAGTTAGCACAGAAGAAGTATATAAGTTAATAGATCAAATTAAGGACGAGAAAACAAGAAACAATGTAGTTCAGAGATTACTGTATTTCACTCCTGACTTTTCGTTAAGCATTGTTACAAAATGGTATCAATCTTTATGTGACACATTCGAAAAAAAGGCAGATTTCTTAGAGAGCGCTTTGGCAACCAATCCCAAATTTGTACTTGATAAAATAATGGATTTATTATTATATGTGCTAAATCCTAAAAAAGAGGAAGACGGTGACAAAGAACATGTTATGAGGAATATTGTTGAAGATATTTGTAAACCCATGATGAAAAAGCATGCAAATGACTTTTATCCTATTTTGAGAGACGCGATCATAGGCGCCATAAATGCAAATCGGATTTCTGAGTGGAAAAATGAGATTGATTATGACAAAGTGTTCGCTCATTATCTTGGGCGCCATCAAGGTTCTTCTTCTTTGGAAAAGTGGTTTGGCGAAATGTTGAAACACGAAGTGAAGACTCATCCGGATTCCAAAATTGAAGATATTAGGCGTTTATTGGATCAAAGAGAAGTTAGTTGTTATGTTTTTGCTTTTATGGCAATGGCGGAGAATCCTGCTTATTTCTCAAAGGAGATGATTATCATACTTGAAAATCCTCAATTGGTGGATGATCTGCTGACAACCAGTGACGCAAGATACTATTTCTTGGAAATGTTAAGGAAATGGTTGTTGACAGTTGATGGCGAAATCTTGGCAAAAGTACAGGAATACATCTATAATTTTAAAGCAGCGTCAGATAGTTTCTCTAATAAAGAGAAAAAAAACTCAATGTTGTATTATCCTCATTTAGGTTATCATCAAAGAGAACTAATTTGTGCCATACCGGAACATCTTCGCAACCAACAGAATAAAAACAGATTATTAGAATTAAATAGGAGGTTTGACGATGAATGGAATAACACAAAGCCTGATCATGAGGCAACCGCAGCTTTTGTCTGTGGTGGCCTTATGCCGATTGAACAATACAAAACGGTAACATTTAATAGTTGGTTAAATTCATTTTATGGTGTACAACGGTATGCAAAAGGGAAGTTCCGCCATTTTGATGAAAGAGTACATGCTGATACTTTTAAACAATGTGTCAGTGAGCAACCAGACCGTTTTGACGACTTTGTCTTTGGTTTGTTTGACGATGATAAGGTCCCAATTCTCTATAAATTGTCTGGTCTTGAGGGATTGGCATCAGCACACTATTCCTTGGATAAGATACTGCCTTATCTATGGAAGAGTATAGAAATTGTTGGGAACTTGTTCGAAGATGGATATAGCTACAGACTTTTTGATGTAATAGATAATATTGCTATAGTAGATGGTGAATATATAAATAAAACTATTGAATATTTGGAAGGAATCATACTATCTGAATATAAGTCAAAATACAATCCAAGCATAGAAGACGAATTTAATAGAGAATCAGGAATCAATGATATGTTGACAACCGGAGTCAATAATTATCAGGGATATGCTATACATTCGTTGGCTAAAATCGGAAAACTGCCTCAAAGAAAAGCAATGGTATATGGGTTTTTCATGGAAATTGCTGACAAATTGAGCCTCGAACATCAATTGGCGGCTATGTATTATCTTAATATGGAATGCTATGACAATGAGTTTTATAATGAGATAATGTTCAAATATTCCACGAAGCCAATTTCTGACTATTTGTTTTTGAATGCTGATAGAATGCATTGGTTTTGGTACAACGATCCAGAAAAAATATTACCGTATTTCAGAATGATTGTGGGCAATAATAGAGCAAAAACCATCTTGGTTCAACTAATGTTTTTCGGTCTTCAGTATGAGAAATCCAAAGATGCGTCAAAAGAGATGTTTGAGTTTTTGCTTTCTCAAAACGAAGAGGTAGTAATAAAAAAAGTAATACCGTTAGCATATCAACATCTTTCAGATGATCTTTATGGAAAGCAGAGTGAAATGTTCCTAAGAAGATATGCTAGTGACCGTCGGCAAGAGGTGAGAGATTCTTTTTTGGATTGGTGTGATGATATGCCTGATAATCAAATACATTTATTTAATGATTTGCTTAAACAATGGTTAGATACTCCCATAAAAAGAGGGTTCCATGACATTATCCAATATCTTGAAAAAGCTATTTATAAATATCCGTATGAAAGTTATCAGTGTATAAAGTTGCTCATAGATAGCAAAAACCCAATAAACTATTATGATGAAGAAAAGTTGTTCAAAATCCTTTTGTCCTGCTATCGTGTTTTTATGGATGATGAAGAAACAGAAAAGGCAGATGAGGTTATGGATATCGTTGATGCTATGATATTGGAATCATATACACCGAGTGTGTTAAAAGTTATTAGTGGCATTGACAATAATTAAGGCATTTCAACTCTTATGTGCATGACTCGCGTCCTCGGCATCGGAGAAACCGTCCTCGACATCCTGTTCAAGGACGACCAACCCCTAAAAGCGGTCCCTGGCGGCTCCACATTTAACAGCATCGTCTCACTCGGAAGGGCGGGCATACCCTGTGCCATGGTGACGGAAGTGGGCGGCGACCATGTGGGCGATCTGATCTGTAACTACCTGAAAGAAAACGGCGTGTCTTCAGACTATGTCTGCCGCCATGAGCAGGTCAAGTCGCATCTGTCGCTGGCGTTCCTGGATGAACACAACGATGCGCACTATGTGTTCTATAAGGATCACGCCTCGGTGTCGCTGGATGGTCCGTTGCCCGAGTTCAAGAAGGATGACGTGGTGCTCTTCGGCTCGTTCTTCGCCATCAACCCTGCCATACGACCCGTGGTGGGTGAACTGCTGCGTAAGGCGCACAAAGCGGGTGCCTGGCTCTATTATGACATCAACTTCCGTAAAAACCATATCGCCGACCTGCCCGACGTGATGCCCAACATCGAAGAGAACATGAGCCTGGCGGATGTGGTGCGGGGGTCGATGGAAGATTTCAACTATCTGTACGGACTGAATGACGGTGATGCCATCTACGCACAAGTGAGTCGCTATTGTACCACGTTGATACTTACGGATGGCGCACACCCCATCCGGGTCTATACCCCCGAGGGCTGTGAGACGTATCCTGTGCAACCCATCGAGACCGTCAGCACGGTAGGTGCGGGTGACAACTTCAACGCCGGCTATATCTACGCCAAAATCATTGCCTCAACCTCTCATCTCTCACCTCTCAATTCTCAACTAATAGCGATGGCCCAACGTTGGAGCCAAGACGTCTGCCGCCAGTTAGGTAATAACATCAGCGACGCGTTGGTCGCATCCATTCATAAATGATAACAATATAAAAAACCACCAATATACTCAGCGGAATCTGTGTTTTTTTTGTAGTTTCCGCTGAATATAATAGTTTTTTTTTTCGTATCTTTGTACCCGGGTTTAAACATCACTTTGTCATGCTTATCGGAAGAGAAACGGAAAAACAACGTCTCCTGCAGGCAACGCTTGAAGAAGACTCTATGTTCGTAGCCCTTTACGGTCGCCGCCGTGTGGGTAAGACCTATCTTGTACGCGAAACGTTCAACAACAAGTTCACTTTCTATCACACCGGGTTGGCCAAATCGTCAATGAAAAAACAACTTGCAGCCTGGCGTCTATCACTGCGTGAATATGGTCTTAAGAAAGCCCCACTGCCAACTTCATGGCTTGACGCATTTGAAGCCCTCAAGGAAATTGTCGTCATGTCTGACGAGTCGAAAAAGCTAGTTTTTATTGACGAACTTCCTTGGTTGGACACTCAGCGCTCGGGTTTTGTTTCCGCCCTTGAACGTTTTTGGAATGGCTGGGCTTCAGCGCGCAAGGACGTGGTGCTCATAGTATGCGGTAGTGCCACCTCGTGGATCATCAAAAAAATACTAAAAAACAAAGGCGGCCTTCACAATCGCGTCAACACCAAAATACACCTTCATCCATTTACCCTCAATGAGTGTGAGCGCTATGCCCGTCACCGAAAACTCGTCATGACTCGCCGGCAGCTTATGGAGTGTTACATGATCATGGGCGGCATCCCATACTATTGGTCGAAACTTGAACGTGGGCTTAGCCTTGCACAAAATATTGACAACCTGTTCTTTAATCCAGATGGGGAACTCTATGATGAATTCGATGCACTTTATGCCTCGCTTTTCAAGAACCCCCAGCCCTACCTCACCGTTGTTCAAACACTCGGCACCAAACGTGTCGGTCTAACCCGTGAAGAACTGATTGAGCAGGCCGGTCTTGAAGACAACGGCCGCCTCTCAGAGATACTGAAGGATCTTGAGGCCTGCGGCTTCATCCGTCGCTACACCAACTTTGGGTTCAACACCAAGAACGCCATCTTCCAGCTTATTGACTCCTACACGCTTTTTTATTACGACTTTATAGCAGGAAATACTTCGGCCGACAGTTCTTTCTGGTCGCGTCAAACGGGTTCACCTCTCTACTTCAATTGGTGCGGTCATGCTTTCGAACGCGTCTGCTTGCTGCATGTTGATCAAATCCGTAAAGCCCTAAGCATTTTTGGCACCATAAGCCGAATCTGCTCATGGTATCTCCCTAAAACTGCCGACAAAAACGGCGCTCAGATCGACCTTATCATCGACCGCGACGATTCTGTTATAGATATTTGTGAAATGAAATATACCAAACAGCCCTATGAAATGAAATACGAGGAGGAAGTGAGAATACAGAACCGACGTGACCGTTTCATTGCTGAAACAGGCACCGACAAAGCCGTCCAATTAATTCTCGTCTCGGCTAGCGGTGTAAAACGAAATGCTTACTCCGATGAGTTTCATGCTATCATTACTGCTGATGCTCTTTTTGAAAAATAACCTTTATACTCGGCGGAATCTGTGTTATTTTTATGGTTTCCGCAGAGTATGAGCCATGATAAGAAGAAGTACACTCCCTCAACATCAATGAATAAACCGACACTATGATCCAAAAACATTGCTTCGAATGCGGCGCCCCGCTTATTGAGAAGGAACTGGAAGACGAGGGCATCGTGCCTTACTGCCCTCAATGTGAGGAATTCCGCTTCCCCATGTACAACGTGGCGGTGAGCATGATCGTCATCAACGAACAGACAGGGGAGATCCTGCTGATCAAACAGTATGGCCGCCCCTTCTTCATCCTCGTCGCAGGTTACGTGAACCGTGGCGAACCACTGGAACACGCCGTGGGTCGCGAGATCAAGGAAGAGACGGGGATGACGGTGAGTCGCGTCAGGTTCAACCGCACGAGCTTCTTCGAGCCGTCGAACACGCTTATGTGTAACTTCACGGCCTTCGTGAAAGACGCCAGTGAGCTTTCACCCAACAGGGAGATTGACTCCTACCAATGGTTCTCGCCGGAAGCGGCACAACAAAACATCCGCCCCAACAGCCTCGCTGAACGGTTCTTGAATGCCTATCTCGAAGAATCTGGCTTGTAACAGTCAAGCTGTCTAGTAACCAGTGTTTTCAGCCTAGAACAAGTATTAATCCCCCAACACTTTCTTGAAAAACGCCACCGTCTCCCCAATGACCTCTTTTCGACGTCGAGTGATGGTGTGATTCTCGCCCTCCACCACCTTTAAAGTGGCATGCGAACCATAGGTCTTGAGGTATTGCTCACTGCACCACATCGGAACGATGCCGTCACGGTCGCCATGGAGGAGAAGCACGGGGCCCTTGTAGGCGGCTGAAGTACCAAAGATGTCGAGCTGCTGCGTGGTGACCAGATATTCGCGCCCTAACTTATAAATGCCCCAACAGCGAATGTATTCCGGCGGATTCTTGGGGTCGAAGGTCGCATTGAAAAACTTTCCGCCTTGGCAAGCTTCTTTGATCACCGAACCTGGAGCGATGAGCACCACGCCAGCAGGCATTTTGCTTTCCGTGGCTAGCCGTCCAGCGGTCATCGAGGCGATGACACCGCCTTGCGAATGCCCCAACAACCCAACGCCATTTACATACGGCAGCCCCTGCACATAGTCCCAGATGGCTCGTGCATCGGCAATCTCCTTCTCAATGGTCATGTTCTGCTTGCGACCATCGCTTTTGCCATGTCCGTTGAAGTCGAAACGAATGGAAGCAATGCCCGTTTCGGCTAGCCCTTTGGCAAGCTGTGGCATCGGGCCGTAGTCCTTGCTGGAAAAGATGCCGTGCATCAATATCACCATCGGACAATGGTCTTTGGTTGGGTCGAACCCATCGGGTAAAGTGATCTTGTAGGCAATCTTGCCCTCAGGACCACGAATAATGGCTTTTTGTGATTGGCAACCCATCAGGAACATCCCTCCTAACAGGGCCAAAAATAAAGAAGTAACGAATTGTTTCATAGGGAGATAACGAGGATTGTAATACTTTATTGTATGGCAATGGAGTGTCGATGATGGTTATTTTTGTAAATTTGTGTCATCAATCTTCATCCACATGAAATCAAACTTACTGTTTCAATCGCTAACCAAGTTTTTTTTAGGTGTCATCCTTCTAGGTCTGCTCATCTTCCTACCCGCGGGCTCGCTTCACTATTGGCAGGGCTGGCTGCTGATGGGCATCCTCTTCGTGCCGATGTTCATCGCTGGACTCGTCATGATGGTCAAGAACCCGGAACTGCTCCAGAAACGGTTGAACGCCAAAGAACAGGAAAAAGAACAAAAAACGGTTGTGGCGTTGAGCGGCTTGCTGTTCGTCGTAGCCTTCGTCGTGGCAGGCCTCAATTGGCGCTTCCAATGGCTGGTGCTGCCCGACTGGGCGGTATGGGTGGCCGCTGCACTCTTTTTGGTGTGCTATGGCCTTTATGCCGAAGTGCTGCGCGAAAACACCTACCTCTCACGAACCATCGAGGTGCAGGAACACCAGAAAGTGATCGACACGGGCCTCTATGGAGTGGTCCGGCACCCGATGTATATGGCTACCACCATCCTCTTCCTGATGATGCCCTTGGTGTTGGCTTCGCCTATCTCTTTCGCCATCATGCTGCTCTATATCCCATTGATAGCCAAACGCATCCGCAACGAAGAAGCAGTCTTGGAACAAGGCCTAGAGGGCTACAGCGAATACAAACAACGCGTGAAATACAAAGTTTTGCCTTTTATCTGGTAATGCTATGACCGACCGCCTCACTCCCGAACAACGTCACCTCGTGATGTCGCACATTCGCAGCCGCAACACCAAGCCGGAACTGAAAGTGCGGCAATGGCTGTGGCATCATGGCTATCGTTATCGACTCAACGTGAAAAGCGTCCCGGGAAAACCTGACATCGTGATGCGACGCTACCATACCGCCATCTTCATCAACGGTTGTTTTTGGCATGGACATAGCCTCACCCCCGACCCCTCTCCCGAAGGAGAGGGGAGAAAAAACCAACAGAAGGGTTCAAAATGTTGTAAGATTCCAGAGACGAATCGGGAGTTCTGGGTGAACAAGATACGTCGCAATCAAGAACGCGACCAACAAAACATCCAACTGCTAAGCAATAATGGATGGCATGTCATCACCATTTGGGAATGCCAACTTAAACCCAAAACCCTTGAAAACACCATGCTCCAGGTGGAACTTCAACTCAACGAAAACTTCCTTCAACTCCACCAACATCAACGCCAACCTTTCGCGTATCATCAAGATCAAGAAACAGATATCACATTTACTCCTTCACCAACTTGATGGTGGTGGTTCCAGTGGCATCGGTGATGCGAACCATATAGACGCCACGGGCGAGACCGCTCATGTCGATGTTGGCACGACCATCCAGCATGAAGGCAGAAGCCACTTGTTTGCCGAAGATATCGAACACGGTAGCAGTACCCTCGGTGACGTCGGCTACAACTGTGACTTTGCCGGTAGTTGGGTTAGGGCTGACAGAGGCCTTGAGGCCATGGCTCTCGCTGAGGCCAACGGAATGGACGTCACCCACCTCTACGTCATCGACATAAACGCCTTCGGCATTGTTTGCCTCAGCCAAAAACGAGATCTGGTAGGTCTCGGTGGGATGGGGCAATGGGACGACGATTTCTTCCCAGTCTTGTGAGGCGAAGGGGAAGTTGGCAAGCAGATGCCACTCCTCGGTTTCTGCGACACGGTACCAAACCGATAGATCATCGAAGACACCAGCAGAATTCAGACGCTGACGGCGCTTGAAAGAAAGGGTGGGCTCAGTGACGGTGCTGATGTCCAGAGGAGCAGAGACAAGACGGGCTTGACCACCAAGCCAAATGAAAAAGGCCGTGTGATTGTGAATCACATAGCCAAGGTCTAAGATCCAGTTATCCGTTCCGGAGACAATCTCGCTGGTCCAGCAAATAAATTCCTCAGACGCCTCGAAGTCGTCAGTATATGGCATGTCGTCAGTGACGAGGATCACATCGCATCTCGTGGTGAAAGAAATCGGAACGGACCATTCGGATTCCTCGCCATCACCACAGTTAGCCTTAACTTTGAAAGTGTATTGCGTTTCTGGAATCAGCTTGTCAATATAATAAGGTTGTTCATTAATGACTCTTTCTTCGCCATTCAAATCGACAATCCAGCTTTCCTCGTTGCCATTGGTTGACCAACTGAGGAGTGCTGAGTAAGAAGTGATTTCAGTAGCCTGAAGATTGACGGGACGAGCACAGTTCGATGTTGAGGCAATCTCGATATTGTCAACAAAGATGTAGAGGCCGCCATGACCAATTCCCAAAAACGACACCTGATACGTTGAAGACAAATCGGTCAGCGTGAACACATCCTCATAATAATTGACATAATCGCTGATGCTATGGTTGGCCAAATCATGCCATGAGTCGTTTTCAGAAGAACGATAACTGATGATGAGTTCATCGGTATTGTAAAGCCCCATCATGGCGTAACTGTATCTAAAGGTGGCTTCTGAAACTCCTGACAAGTCGAGAACAGGCGAGACGAGGCGGGCCATGTCTCCATCGTTTTTGTGTGTGAATGAAGCAAGTGCTGAGTTCTCGCTACTTTGGAAATAGTCCCAAGTACCACCCGTGTTATCTTCAATCGTCCAACAAGCAAAGTCCTCCTCACTGTCAAAATTCTCAATAAAAGGTTGGCCTTCGGTCACCGTAAATGAGCATTGTCCGAAAACATGAGCTGAAGTCAGTAAAAAGAGTAGTGCGGTTGCAAAAAGCAAGTGCGTAAAGTTGTTTTTGTTTTTCATAGATTTTTGAATTTTATAATGTTATAAAGGCTGCAAAGATATTATTTTTTCAATACAAACTCCAAAAAACCTCCTTCAGTAATCTGTTGATTGGTAATTCGATAGTCTTTTACCGTTTTTCCGTTCAATTTCACACTTTTAACATGGATGCGCCCTGCGGTCTTATTGGGTGCGCTAATGACAAAGTCCTTGCCGTTTTCGAGGTGCAGGGTGGCTTTAGTGAACAGAGGAGTGCCGATGACATATTCCGCAGAACCGGCGTGGAAAGGATAAAAACCAAGGGCTGAGAAGATATACCAGGCCGACATCTGACCGCAGTCGTCGTTGCCAGCATAGCCACAGGGAGTGGCGCGATAGAACTCGTTGCGCACCTGTTCCACTAGCTCTTGAGTGCGTTCAGGCTTGCCAGCGAAGGTGTAAAGATATACCGTGTGATGACTTGGCTCGTTGCCGTGGGCATACTGACCGATGAAGCCGCTGGCGTTGCCATTGACTTCGCCGCTGGTAGCGGTGAGGCTGAAGTTCTCGTCGAGTTTTCTCAAGAAAGCCTTCGTGCCGCCAAAGAGGTCGATGAGGCCCTGAGGATCGTGTGGCACAAACCACATATACTGCCAAGCGTTGCCTTCGACGAAGCATGGCTGCTCGTACGAAAGCGGGTCGAAGTCTTCAATCCAACGGCCCTTCTCGTCTTTGGGACGGAAGAAACCTGTGGTGGGATCGAAGAGATTGCGGTAAAACAGGCTGCGGCGATGGAACCTCTCATAGTCGTCCATATGTCCGAGCTTCTGGGCAACGGCAGCCACACAAGCATCGTCGAAACTCTGCTCCATGCTGATGCTGACGCTCTCGTCCTGCAAAGTCTGAGGCATGTATCCGTAGTGTTCCCAGACCTCGAAAGGAGAGTTGAAATGGCTACGGGTACTACTCTCGACCATGGCTTGATAGGTCTTCTCGACATCGATGCCAGGCAGCTCCGCGAGGATGGCGTCGGCAAGGACGGGGATGGCATGGTTGCCGATCATGCAGTAGTTGTCCTGCCCCCACAGATCCCAGATGGGCAGATAGCCATAGGTCTCATGGTGAAGGACCATGTCGTTAACAAACTGCGCGGCAAGGTCTGGGGCAATGAGGGTGTAGAGTGGATGGGCAGAGCGGAAGGTATCCCAAAGGCTGAAAGTGCTGTGGTAAGTCTGTCCTTCAGGCATCTGCTTGATTTCGAAGTTGGTGTCCATATAACGCCCATCGACGTCGCTCATGGTGTTGGGTTGCATCAAGACATGATATAGTCCGGTGTAAAAGATGGTCTTCTGCTCTTCGGTACCTTCGATGTCGATCCGGCTGAGCTCCTGTTGCCAGATGTCGTGAGCAGCTTGCACATAGTCGTTGAAGTTCCAGCTGACGGCTTCGGCTTTCAGGTTCTTTCGCGCTCCGTCACCATCGACGGGTGAGATGGCCACTTTCACCATCAGCTCCTGGCCTTCAGCAGGGTCAAAGTTCAGCGTGGCTCGAAGGGTGCGTCCGTTGACCACATCGCTGTTGCCGACACTGAGCCCTCCATTCATCAGCTGGTGGCCGATGATGGGTTTTGAGAACTCAGCACGGAAATACACCTTACGCAGCTTAGCCCAACCAGTGACAACACGATAGCCTTCGACGGTGTGGTCGTCAACGATGCGCAGCTGAGCCTGGATGATGTCATAGGTGCGACGGCCAGAGTAATAAGCCTCTCCGCGATAGGTGCCTCTATCTAGGTCTAAAACGATGGTCTGCGGCTTCCCTTCGGGAAAGGTGTAGCGGTGGATGCCAGTGCGTGTGGTGGCCGAAAGCTCCACATTGACCCCACTCTCCTGCAGCAGCACCTGATAATAACCCGGACAAGCCGATTCTTTATCGTGGCTGTAATGTTGTCCAAAGTCAGCGGCTTTCAGTTGTTCGGGGGTCACCGAAGTGACTACTGGCATCAAGCTCACGTCGATGAGGTCGGTGCAGCCAGTTCCGCTGAGATGAGTGTGCGTGAATCCGTAGATGACGTCTTTGTTATAGTCATAGCCCGAGCAAGGATCCCAAGTGACCATCAGCTCCGTCTCTGGACTCAGTTGGACCATGCCTTGCGGCATCGTGGCTCCCGGGAAAGTGCTTCCACTAAGTGCTCCAGTCTCATCAGTTTGCGTTCCGATGAAAGGATTCACAAATCTTGTGTAGTCGTTGTCTGTCGTCTGTGCTTTCAGCATCAACGACATCATCATCATTATAATAACACCAACTCGTCTCATACGTTTCAATGTTCACTTTTCAACTTTCAATTCCAAAATAGTATTGTCCTTTTCCCTCGGTGCTCTTGCCATATTGGATGGCATTGACGGGGCAATGATGATAGCAGGCCATGCAGATGGTGCAGTGGCCGTGCCATAGGGGTCGTCCCTCTTCCAAAGTGATGTTTTTCAACGGACAGACTTCCACGCAACGTCCGCAGTGGATGCATTGTTCGGTGCTACGATACTTGCTGTCGTCGGTAGCAAAATGGTTGAATCCTGGGTTGATCAGCTTGCTCTTCAGCCAAGCCATACCGCCCACGATCATGTCGGAGAAATGCCCCTTGTCCAAAAGACGGGGAAGGAGGGTCTCTATCTTTGCGTCAGCATTGGCAATCTTACGTTGGGCATTCTCTTTCGTGTCGAGTTTGAAGCCGGGCATCCCGATATAGGTCTCAGGCATCTGCAAGCTACAACAGGCAGCCAGTTCCCAGCCTTTGGGCTCCAAAGATTGGCGGAATACTTTTTCCGTTTGACCACAATTGTCGCCGCAGGTGCAAACAAAATACACATAACTGGGCTTTGCGTTGAGGTTCATCTTCCCTATAAAGTCGAGGACTAACTTTGGCGGTGCCCACGAATAAATAGGAAACACGAAGCCTAGTCGCTCCTCTTCTGCCAAAGTGTATTCATAACGATTTTCACGTTCCGCTTCAGGAATGAAAACCAGCTGGTCGTTGAGCCCTGTGGCAAGGGTCTCGGCCACATGACGGCTGTTGCCGCAGCCAGAGAAATAGAATATCATGGGTTGTTTTTTAAGGATACTGAATACAAAATTACATTTTTTTAGAAAAGAGAGGGTTTTTATGAATTATTTTGTAATATTGCAAAATAAAATCAATAATAACGAAAATCCTTGCCATGAAACGTAGTTTACTCTTATTAAATCTCCTTTGTTTTTCGTTGTTGTTCGGGCTTCCATTAACCACAATGGCACAGAATTCAGAACGTCAAACCTTGGTTGACCCGCTGACGGTCTCTGGATCAGTGGGAACTCAGATTACCTCGTCGTGGAATAATGCCGATTTGCATTACAATTCCCCGTTCTCGGCCGTGGGGTATGCTAATTTGACCTTTAACGTCTATGGCGTCAGTGTCCCGATGAGTCTTAATTTCATCAATGTTAGTGATAAACAATTCTCTTTCTCCGATCCTACTTTTACGTTTAACATCAGACCCACCTGGAGAAAATTCACCTTTTATTTTGGTACTGCCTGCATGAATTTCTCCAACTATACTTATAATGGTATCTCTTTCGATGGTGTTGGTATGGAGTATAAGGGCGACATGTTCCGTTTCGGAGGCTTCTACGGCAATTTCAACCATGCCACTACCTTCCGCATCGGACTCGATGACCGTGACGCCATCCAATACCTCTCCGACTCCTTGTTGGGTATGAACAATGTGGCTTATACCACGTTCCCACAGTTCAAGCGCAAGGCCTATGCCGCCCATATTGCTGTCGGTAGTTTGAAAAACTATTTGGATTTCAGCCTTCTCCATGCTGCTGACGACTTGAATAGTTTGCCATCACAGTGGTATATGTTCAATGTGTTGTCTTCCCAAGTGGTTGACACTACGCTCATTGTGCGCGATTCCACGATCAAAGGAAAAGAGAACTTGGCTTTGGGTGTGAGAGGACATTTCACCTTTGGCAAACATGTGATGTTTGAGGGCAACTTGGGTGCCAGCTTGTTTACTCCCGATATCACCCGTGATGAGGTGGTGCTCGAAGGAGGCGAAGATGTCGCCATAGCCAATAGGCTCATGGATGGATTGCGGAGTTCGGGCTTGTACAATATCCGTTATGGTAGCGAGATTCGTTTTGCTGGCGACGCTCTGTTGAATCTGAATTTCAGGCCCGTCAATGCCACCTTTACTTACCGCTTTGTGCAACCCGACTATACCTCGTTGGGTGCCAACGGATTCAACCAAAACGCAGAGACCTACGGAGCCAACGTGTCCACGCGTCTGTTTAACAACACCGCTTACTTGAGCTTAAACGGCTACCTGCAACGTGACAATTTCGACAAGAAACAGTTTTTCACCAACCAGGTGGGTTCCTATACCATCAACTGGACCAACTTCTTCGGTGAGAATATAGGCCTGTCTGTCATGTACAATGGTGTGACACAGAAACAGTTTGATGGTCAAATGGCCGTCCCTGAAGAGATTCGCATGAACCAAATCACCCATTCCTTGGACATCTCACCCAGTTACATCTTGTCGCTGGAGCATGACCATACATTCAGCTTCGATTTCAACCTCTTGCAGAACAAGAACCGTAACAAGCTGATGGATGCTCCTTATTTCAACGTCACCACGACAAGCTTCGGACTCGGCTATGAAGTCGAGCTTACCAGCAGTCGTGTCTCCATTGATGGCAACTACGAATACTCCTTGTCGCGCTCCCCTGGCAACAACTACAACTCGCACTGTCTCTCGGGAGGCACCACCTATAACTTCATCCAGAAGGACGACATGATTCTTTCAGGAAATGCCCGACTGATGATGGCTTATAACATCATGAAGTCGGAAGGTGAGGACCTAACCTATTCGGAGCGGCATGTGTTGAACAACCTCGCCCGTCGCATCGGAGCAGAAGTCGGTTCCGAAGTGACCAATGACTTTTCCATCTCGGCACGTCTGGGTGCCGCATTGAACTATAAGGATCGTCACAACGCATCCGTGTACTTCTCCATCAGTAACTATAGCGATAACATCATCATCGGCCAGCATGTGGCTATCAATACCGACGTGCGATTCATGGTGGAGTATAGCTATAGCTTCGCATCACGTCTGGTGAAATCAAAAAAAAGATAACAACAATTTTGAATCACAAAAACAAATCTTGATATGAAACGCATTATTCGAACTTTAGTTTTGGCGGTTACGCTTCTTGCTGGGATAACGGCCGTAACAGCACAAAATGTGCGGGTGGATGTGACCCCAAGAGTTCCCACCCTGCCTGTGACAGTGACCAGCTATCTCGACGACCCTTTACGTTACTTTAACGTTCAGTTTTTCGTGACTGGTGCTGGTAGCGAGGGATTGGATATCTTCGTTGACATGAATTTCACGGTCAATACCTCTCCATTCTATGTGCGTACACGACCGGGTACGACTCCTTTCGCCCCACTCCATGTCGTCAATGGTCCCAACATAATGAGGTCAATGGAGTTGCAGACCCAATTGATAAACCGTACAGAAACCAATGTCGATTACAGTAACCCTGTCGGTGCACAACAGTTGCCCGAAGGGACTTATTCGCTCTGCTTGGACATTTACCTCTGGAGTGATCGAGAGAATCCCAATAGAGTTCCAATCAGTATCGGAGATTGCCCTGAGTTCATTATCTGCTATTCGGGCTCTGCACCCGAATTGGTGGCTCCTATGGCAGGTGCACAGATGGCCTTGAATGGTGCCATGGTGGTGACACCAAACCGTAAACTCAACTTCTTCTGGACGCCTGTCATCTCCAACTGTACAGGAAGGGGAACACGCTTCAAATATAAGTTGAAAGTGGTGAAGGTGCTCGACGGCCAGAACTATAATGACGCCATTAGGTTCAACCCCACCATTTTCTCCACCGAGGTGCGAAACAGTAACTATGCAGTCTTCGATACCTTGCGCGACATTAAAGTTCAGATGGAGCAAGGTGCTCTCTATGTGGCTCAAGTGCAGGCTGAACAAATCAACAACTCCCGTTCGGGTGAGACCTTTATCATCGCCAATGAAGGAAATAGCCAACCGCTACCCTTCTATTGGGGCTATGACGCAAATGGCACCCTTCCAGGAATGGAAAACTTCCCCAACGGAAACTTGGGCGGTATCGGAATGAACTCATCGGTGAACTCTTCCAGATCGTTTGGTTATGTTGTGGATGATGAAAGTGTAGAAGGAGAAGAGAGTGAAGACGTAGAGGGACTGACGGTATGGGAAGGCGGAGTTGAAGAGGTATCAGAGCTGGAGACCATCGCCGAAGAGCTGAAAACACAATATCTCACTGGTTTCATCCAAGATGCAGATGCGGTGGCCAACCTCGTCGCAACCTATCCCGAAGAACGTAAATATGTGCCAACACCCGAACGCTACTATGTGGAGAGCGGTGGTTACTATACCGTTCCCATGACTGATGACTTGGAAGTCGGCTTCATGCCCACTCGTCATGGAGCACTGAAAAATGTCTCCTATGCCATCGAGTTGTACGATTATGTCCAAGGCGGTGTTGACAGCATCACTGCCTATGAACCTCTGTTACGCGAGGAAATTGAAGAGCTTCCAGAGAGTTATAGCAAGATGGATAGCCATGAGTTGATCAACCGTACCCTCGCTGGATGGGGCTCCGAACTGCTGCAAGGCAGCCTTTACTATCTACAACTTGAAAGCTATTTCACGGTGGGTTACTGGGATTACGTGATCGCCGACACCAACTTCTACGTGAACGAAATGCTGGCTGAACATGTCTATGATACCGTCTCTCGTGAATTCGTCGAGCAAGATCTGTCCCTTGCTAATGGAGTCCTCTTCCAATGGGGCGACGACCCTGATTATCCGGACTTCACCGCACCGCAATGGAAGTCACCCGTGAATCGTACTGACGACGACATCTATGATCCGGCTAACCACAAACTTCCTGCCTCCATACCTTCTGTGCAGAAAGTCGAAACTTTCCCCGTCTCCTGGACTCCTGTCGAAGATGTGACCGAAGGCGATGTGGTGCAGTATGAAGTGACGGTGTATGAGCTGAAATCAGGTCAAACCATAGAAGAAGCTATCAATTATAACAAAGTGCTGGCTTCCCGTACGGTGACCGATGACAATAAAATTGCTGAAACGGATACGGATTTCTTCAAGGTGTTCCGTCCTGAGAAGACTTACCTGATGACGCTGAGCACCAGTGTCGATGGAGAAAGCGATACCTATTACCACTTTGCAAATGGCGAAGAGGCATTGCCGATCATCTTTAAAATCGTGAAATAAAGGTTATTTCCAGAAGTTTCTCGAGAAAAGGGTGATTAGAGTGAACAACTCTACACGGCCCAAAAGCATAAATAACGACAATACCCATTTAGCGGTCTGAGGCAAGAAAGCGTAGGTTCCAAAGGGACCTACCTGGCCCAGACCTGTACCCAAATTGCTTAGGGTAGCCACGGAAGCACCAATGGAGGTGTTGAAGTCAACGCCTAAGCTGAGTAGTATGACTGATCCACCGACGAAAAACAAGAAATAGACGAAGATGAATGTCATCGTCTTGAAAATCACGCTTTTAGATACGGATTTCTTATTGATTTTCACGGGAACGACCGCATTGGGATGGATGATGCGTTTCATCTCAAGGAAGGCGTTCTTGATGAAAATCAGGTGTCGGATGATCTTGATGCCTCCAGCGGTGGATCCAGAGCAAGCACCGATGAACATGAGGAGCAACAGAACGGTCCAATAACCCACAGGCCACAGCGTATAGTCGCTCACGAAGAAACCTGTGGTGGTGAGCATGGAGGCGACGTTGAAGAAGGAGGATCTCAACGCATTGCCCACATTCATCTTGATACCGAAAATCAAAGCCAAAGCCAGCCCCGTACTGACGCTGAGGAGAAGAATCACGAAATGCCTGAATTCCTCGTTTTTCAGTAGAGCCATCGGGTTGCGCACCATGGCGATGAGCAACAGCGTGAAGTTGCATCCGGAAAGGATCATGAAGAAGAGCACCACGATCTGCGAGTAATTGGAGAACCCTGCGAGACTGGTGTTGTGAGTGGAGAAGCCGCCAGAGGAGATGGTGGTCATGGAATGGCATACGGCGTCGAACCAGTCCATGTCGCCCAGGTGCAACAAGAAGATCTCCAACAAGGTGAAAAAGAGATAAAGACCCCAAAGACGTTTGGCGGTATGCATGGTTCGGGGATGCAACTTGTCGTAGTTGATGCCGTTCATTTCAGCCATGAACAGCTGCATGCCACCGACGCTGAGGAAGGGGAGAAGGGCGACAGCAAAAACGATGATGGCCAAACCACCGAGCCATTGCGTCATGCTGCGCCACAGCAAGATGTCTTTTGGAACCACTTCGACGTTGGTGAGGATGGTGGCTCCTGTGGTGGTGAACCCCGAGAGGGCCTCGAAAAAGGCATCGGTGAAGTTAGGGACACTCTTGCTGAGCAGGAAAGGCAGGCCTCCAAACACGGAAAGCATGACCCACGACAGCGAGATGGTGATGACACCTTCGTGAGGGTTCAGACGCTGCCCTTTTTGCCGACGAGTGGAGAAACATAAGATGAAACCAGTCAGTACAGTGATGAGGGCTGAGAAAGGGATGCTGAAAGCGTTGATGCCATGGTGCATGTAGGTCACCGGCATCACAGTCATCATAAAAAAGCCTTCGATGAGCAGCAGGTAGCCTTGCACCCGAAGCAACATGGGGATGCTTATCTTACGGTTTGCGCTCATGGCCTGAAAGAGTTAATGGAACAGACGTTCGACGGCCGGGATGGCGTTGGGCAAGGCCAGCACCACCACGCGGTCGTCGGTCTGGATTTCGAATTCCTCGGTAGCGATATAGCTCTCGCCATCGCGGACGATGCCGCAGATGATGGCGTCAGAGGGCATGGGCAACTTGCCAATCATCTTGCGGGTCACCGCAGAGCCTTGTCGCACCTCGAACTCCACAATATCGGCATCGATGCCGCTGAGGCACTTCATCGACGACACCTTGGCACCCAAAGTGTAGCGCACCATGTAAGAGGCTGCGATGAGTTTCTTGTTGATGATGGAGTCAATGCCGATGTTTTGCGAGATATCGATGTAGTCGATGTTCTCCACCAAGGCGATGGTCTTCTTCACGCCGAAGGCCTTGGCTTGCAAACAGGTGAGGATGTTGGTCTCGGTGTTGTCGGTGACAGCGATGAAGGCATCCATATCGGCGATGCCCTCCTCCTCGAGCATGTCGAGGTTGCGAGAGTCGGCGTTGACGACCAAGGCTTTTGACAAGTAGTTGGTAAGGTCCATGCAACGCTCCTTGCTCTTCTCCAAGATCTTGATGTCGAGGTCGTTCTCCAGTCGTTTGGCGGTGATACGGCCTACACGGCCACCACCCACGATCATCACCTTGTGGATATGAATCTGTTTTTTGCCGCTCAATCTGATGATGTCCTTGATGGCATGTGGCTTGGTGACCACATACACCATGTCGCCCAGCTGAAACATGGTGTCGTCTTGCGGGATGAAGGTGTTTTGTCGGCGATGGAAGGCGGCGACGCGGAAGTCGATGTGCTGGTACTGTTCGGTGACTTCGCTGACGGTCTTTCCGATGATCTCGGCTCCTTCTTCGAGTTTCACCATGAACAGCTGCAGCTTGCCACCTGAGAAGTCATAAGTCTCCAATGAGGCATTCTGCTTGAGCAGCGAGATGATTTCCTGTGCGGCGATGTCTTCGGGCGAGAGCAAGCCATCGATGCCGAGGTCTTGGTACATACGCCAAACCTCGGGGCTCAGGTTCTCCATGGTGTTGACACGGGCGATGACTTTTTTGGCGCCCATTTTTTTGGCGATGATGCCGGTGAGCAGGTTGATATGCTCATCATGCACCACGGCAATGACCAAGTCGGCTCGTGACACGTTGGCCCGACGTAGCACCGAGGTGCTGGTCGAGTCCCCCGTGATGGTCATCAAGTCAGCATGCGACTCCACCATCTTGAGCAGCTCCTCATGGGGATCGACGATGGTGATGTTGTGATTGTCGCGCACCAAGGCCTCAGCGAGATGCAAACCCACCTCACCGTCTCCAGCAATGACAATGTCCATCAGTTATCAGTTAATCAGTTGTTCAATTAATCAGTTATTTCATGAAGCCTTCGATGATGTCCGGGATGCCGTTTTTGTTTTTGTCACCCATGGCACCACCCAAGAGGCTGCCGAGTCCTGATGATGAGGAAGCTCCGCCACCGCCGAGAAGTCCACCGAGGAGGCCGCCTAAGCCACTGGCACTGGTGTTGGTCTTCTTCTGTCCCTGGCCAAGCATACCCAGCAAAACGGGAGCTATGGAGGCAAGGATGTTGCTCACCTGGCTGGTGGAGGCACCGGTCTTCTGCGACAAAGCGGAGAACACAGAAGCGGAGCTGCCGCCTAAGATCTTGTTCAAGATTTTGCCACCATCCATCAGGCTGGCGCTACCCAAGTTGATGGAAGTGTCGCCAAGGTGATCGCTCAATGCCTTCGAAAGGGAGTTGGCTCCGGTTTCAGTCGCTGCGTTCTTCTGCATGGCACCAATCAAAGTCGGCAAGGCATTGTTGATGACTGAAGACACCTGGTTGGCGTTCATATTGAATTGTTTGCTCATGTCGTTGACGGCGCTACCAGCAGTCAACGCACCAATAATACTGTTAAGATCCATCAGATTTAAGTTAAAAAGTTAATAGTTGTTCAGTTATTCAGTTGCAAAGATAAATTTTAAATCAAAAAACAACAAGATTATTTTCGTATTTTTGCATCCTGTTTCAAAACCTATCATCACTATGGAATCATCGAACAAACATTTCAAGCGTTACACAGTAACCACAGCTCTTCCTTATGCCAACGGTCCAGTGCATATCGGCCATCTGGCTGGCGTTTATATCCCTGCCGACACCTACGTGCGTTACCTGCGGATGCGTGGTGAAGAGGTGCTGTTTGTCGGTGGTTCCGACGAGCACGGTGTGCCGATCACCATCAAGGCAGAGAAAGAAGGCGTCACCCCTCAAGATATCGTGGACCGCTACCATGCCATCATCAAGAATTCATTTGAAGAGCTTGGCATCAGCTACGACATCTACTCACGCACCTCTTCGAAGATGCATCGTGCCACGGCACAGGAATTCTTCAAGAAACTTTACGACGAAGGCAAGTTCATCGAGAAGGAGACCGAACAGTATTTCGACCCTGAGCGACAGAAATTCCTCTCGGACCGTTACATCGTGGGAACCTGTCCTAAATGTGGCGCTGAGGGTGCCTACGGCGACCAGTGCGAGAAGTGCGGCAGCTCGCTCAGCCCCGATGAACTCATCAACCCGCATTCGCAACTTAGCGGTGCCGCTTTGGTGAAGAAGCCTACCAAACACTGGTACTTGCCTTTGGATCAATATGAGCCTTGGCTTCGCGAATGGATTCTTGAAGGCCATAAGGAATGGAAGACCAACGTGTATGGCCAGGTCAAGAGTTGGCTCGACGGTGGCTTGCAGCCCCGTGCCGTCACCCGTGACCTCGACTGGGGCGTGCCCGTCCCGCTTGAAGGTGCCGACGGCAAGGTGCTCTATGTGTGGTTCGACGCCCCCATCGGTTATATCTCCAACACCAAAGAGATCTGCGAACAACGCGGTGAGAACTGGGAGAAATGGTGGAAAGATCCCGAGACCAAGCTGGTGCACTTCATCGGCAAAGACAATATCGTGTTCCACTGCATCATCTTCCCTTGCATGCTGAAAGCCTACGGTGATTATATCGTCCCGGAAAACGTGCCCGCCAACGAGTTCCTCAACCTCGAAAACGACAAGATCTCTACCTCGCGCAATTGGGCCGTGTGGCTGCATGAATATTTGCAGGAATTCCCTGGAAAACAGGATGTTCTGCGTTATGTGCTGACCGCTAACGCCCCTGAGACCAAAGACAATAACTTCACCTGGAAGGACTATCAAGATCGCAACAACAACGAATTGCTGGCTATCTTCGGCAACTTTGTCAACCGCACGTTGGTGCTGACCCATAAGTATTACGAAGGTGCTGTGCCCGCTTTGGACAACCTCAATGAGGCCGACCAAAACGCCATCGCCGAGATGAATGCCTACCCGAAGAAGATAGGAAATCTCATCGAGAACTACAAGTTCCGCGAAGGTTTGGCTGAACTGATGAATCTGGCTCGTCTGGGCAACAAATACCTTACCGACAACGAGCCTTGGAAACAAATCAAGACGGACCCCGAGCGAGTGAAAACCGTGATGGCCGTGTCGCTGCAGATTGTGGCGCATCTTGCCATCTTGAGTGAGCCTTTCTTGCCTTTCAGCGCGAAGAAGCTCCAACAGATGATTGGCCTCGAAGTGAAGAGCTGGAACGATGCAGAAGCTTCGGTGTTGCTGCCTGAAGGTCATGTCATTGGCCAGCCGGAACTACTCTTCGAGAAGGTGGAAGACAGCGTGGTGGCTGCCCAGCTGCAGAAACTTGAGGAGACCAAGAAGGCCAATGCCCTCAATGCCTGGAAGCCTGCCGAGGTGAAGCAGAACGTAAGCTTCGACGATTTCATGAAGGTCGATATCCGCGTGGGCACCATCCTCGAATGCTGCAAGGTGCCGAAGGCAGACAAGCTGTTGCAGTTCCTCATCGACGATGGCATGAACAAGCGTACCATCGTGAGTGGCATCGCCAAGTACTACACCGAGCCGGAGAAGCTGGTGGGCAAACAGGTATGCTTCATCGCCAACTTCGAACCTCGTAAGCTGAAGGGTGTGGTCAGCGAGGGCATGATCCTTTCCGCCGAGGACAAGGATGGACGTCTCGTCCTCCTCACCCCCAGCGATTTGGTCGCTCCAGGGTGCAGCGTCGGGTAATTGACTATCATGTGGTGATAAACGCATCTTCGATGTGCTCGAGATGCTCTCCTTGCTCGTTGATGATAATGGAGATAACATCAAAACGCACCTCCACATCGAGGTTTCGGTACCTGACATAGGCATCGGCGGCCCAAGCGAGCATCCGTTGTTTCATCACCCCCACCGCGATGTCGGGCTCACCAAAAGTGTTCGACTTACGGGTCTTTACCTCGACAGCCACCAAGGTGTCGCCTTTCATCGCGATAATGTCAATCTCCTTATGTCCTGAACGCCAGTTGCGTTCCAAAATCTGGTAACCTAATTTAATAAGGTATTCCACGGCAAGATCTTCGCCCCTCTTTCCTAATTCGTGGCTGTCATACATAGTGTTAGAGATCATCAGATAAATCTTCCCAAGTAGGATTCATACTTTGAATTAATCGTATTTTTTTCGATCTGGAACCTGCTTTTAACTGTTTTTCGCGATCTATAGCATCTTTAATAGACGGGATCTCTTCGAAGTAACCAAGTTTAGTGACATTGTATGTAGCGGTAAATGAATGTGGATGTATTTTTGTTTTATGCTCAAGCATTCTCTTTTTCAAATTGGATGTAACTCCTGTATAAAGTGTACCATGTGGTTTGTTAAATAAAATATAAACGAAGTTCATAGATTTACTATTTTAAAATTATGCAAATATATAAAAATACTAACAATAATATTAATTAAAAATATTATTATTGATTTATTATGATAAACAATCATGTTTTGTGATTCAATGCATTGCGTTGTTAGTGTGCTGCCACGCATTGCGTCATTGCGAGCGAGGAACGAGCGAAGCAAACCAACCTGAACTATCATTAGCCATAGCCGATTCAAGTTGGTTTGCTTCGCTGCGCTCGCAATGACGTGCCCGTGGCTACTCAACATGTTGCTGCCGTGCCCGCTGCTATCAATCAAATTGCTGTCGTGCCCGTGGCTACTCAATATGTTGCTGTCACGCTTTGCGTTGTCAATGAGTTTTCACGCATTGCGTTGTCAATGTGCTGCCACGCATTGCGTCATTGCGAGCGAAGCGAAGCAACCCAACCAGAACTCTCCAAGGCTTTTTCCAGTTCAGGTTGGGTTGCTTCGTCGCTACGCTCCTCGCAATGACAGTGTCGTCACTGGTTTGGGTAACGACGATCTACTACTGTTTTGTTAGAATAATATCTTTTTGTAGTTTTGTATCATAATACCATACCCATGAAAAACTACTACAAACTACTGATCCTAGTTAGCGGTTTGCTGGCTTTTGGCTGTGCTGACCACAATCAAACAAGTATTGACAATGAGAAGGATTACCTGCATTATGTTGACCCAATCATCGGCACTAACGGTATGGGCCATACCTTTCCTGGTGCCTGCGCTCCTTTCGGCATTGTGCAACTGAGTCCCGACACCGACACCGTGCCTCATAATATCGATGGCAAATACCAGCCTCGCGTCTATGAGTACTGTGCCGGATACCAACATAAAGATAGCACCATCGTCGGCTTCAGCCACACCCATTTCAGTGGCACCGGCCACTCCGACTTGGGCGATATCCTCGTCATGCCAATCACAGGTCCCGTCAAATATCACCCCGGGACACAAACCGATCCCGACACTGGCTACCGATCGCGTTTCTCTCACGATACCGAGAAAGCGACACCAGGCTACTATGAGGTGATGTTGCAAGACTATGGCGTGAAAGTCCAACTCACCGCTACGGAACATGTCGGCATCCACCGCTATACCTTCCCTGAGGGACAGGACGGCTCCATCATTCTCGACCTGCAACATGGCATCTATAACTACGACGGCAAGACCCTTTGGGCCAACCTGCGCGTTGAAAACGACACCCTCCTGACCGGTTATCGTATCACCAACGGATGGGCTCGGACCAACTACACCTACTTCGCCATCAGCTTCAACCAGCCAATCACCGATTATGGCTACCGCGACCTGCAACAACCTAAATATAACGGCATGTGGGGCAAGTTCGCCGTCAACCACAACTTCCCAGAGATGACTGGTCGTAAGATTGTCGCCTATTTCCATTTCGACCACCCTGAGCGTCTCGAGATGAAAGTAGCCCTCTCTGCCACCAGCACGGAAGGAGCCCTGCGTAATCTCCATGCTGAGACCGACCATCGCGACTTCGACCAACTGCTTGTCGAGACCCAGGCTAAGTGGAACCATGAACTCGCCATCGTCGATGCTGAAGGCAACGACGACCAAAAAGCCATGCTTTATACTTCGCTGTACCATACCATGATCAACCCTTCGGTGTATATGGATGTCGATGGACAATACCGTGGCCTTGACCACAACGTCCACCAGGCGAAGGATTTCACCAACTACACGGTGTTCTCACTATGGGATACCTATCGGGCTCTTCATCCTTTGTTCAACTTGCTTCAGCCGCAACGTAATGCCGACATGGTGACCTCTATGCTCAAGCATAGCGAACAGAGTGTCCATGGGTTGCTGCCCGTGTGGTCGCACAATGCCAATGAGAATTGGTGCATGATTGGCTATCATGGGGCCTCTGTGGTGTCCGATGCCTATGTCAAAGACGTTGTGAGACAAGAAAATACCATGTTGAAAGCCTTGGAGCGCAGTTCCACCTGTCCATATTATGTCAACTTGGTGGACTATCAACGTCTGGGTTATGTTCCTTTTGACCGTAATAACGGCTGTGTCTCCATCACTTTGGAGTATGCCTACGACGACTGGGCCATCTATCAGGCTGCGTTGAAGGCTGGCGATGAGGTGATGGCGGAGCGTTATCGTCAGCGGGCATCCAATTGGCGCAACACCTTTGACATGAGTCTTGGCTTTGCCCGACCACGTTATTCCGATGGTCGCTGGAAAGAGCCGTTCAGTCTCTTTGACACGGAAGGCGAAGGCTTTGTGGAAGGTAATTCATGGGTGTATTCGTTCTATGTGCCACATGACGTGAATGGCCTCATGGAGGCGATGGGAGGTGATGCCCAATTCATCCGTAACCTCGACACTTTGTTTGTAATGCCTTTGCCCCCAGAGTTTTTCGAGAACACCGAGGACGTTACCGAGGAAGGCTTGATGGGCTGTTACAACCATGGCAACGAGCCCGCCCATCATATCGTTTATCTATACAACTGGACTTCACAGCCCTACAAGACCCAGTATTGGTTGCGCGAGATCATGAATCGGTTTTACAAGAACAACATCGATGGTTTATGCGGCAACGACGACTGTGGCCAGATGTCGGCTTGGTATCTCTTTTCTGCCATGGGCTTCTATCCTGTTTGTCCGGGCAGCGACCAATATGTGCTTGGGGCGCCATACTTGCCCTATATGAAGGTGCGGTTAGGTAATGGCAAGATGTTGGAGATCAAGGCTCCTGGGGTCAGTGACGAGAATCGTTATGTTCAGCGAGTAACTTTAAATGGAGAGGAAATCACCAAGCTTTACTTTACTCACGAGCAGTTAATGCATGGTGGCGAGTTGTGTTTCGAGATGGGAAGCACGCCGAATGTGTCGAGAGGTCTTGCTACTGAGGATAAGCCTTATTCGATGACACATTAAAAAAAATCCGGCATCGTCAGCGGTGCCGGATTTTTTATGCAATCGGGTTTGTTTATTTAACCACGATCTTTTGAGTTTTCACTTCATTGCCATTGGTGAGGCGGAGTGTATAGACGCCGGAGGCCATCGTTGAAGTGGAGATGTGTTTTGCGGCGTTTTGGCTCAAGACCACGCGGCCAAGCATATCAACGACTTCCACAGTGGCGTTGTCGGTGTTGTTGATGATCCATTCGCTGCCGTTGAAGTAGGCGAATGTGTTGATGTCGTTCTCGTTGACACCGGTGTTGGCATTAAAGATCAAGGTGAAGCGGGCCTCGATATCGCTGACGTTAGCGTCGAAGCTATAGTTCGGGTTGGCCTTCAGGTCGATCTCTTCGCCCGTCTTGTTGTCGATGAGGTGGAGGTAATCCATCTCGGTGTTCTTGGCGTTGACACTGAAGGTGTAAGTGCCATTTTCAGCGGCGTGGAAGTTGATTGGCATTTCGCCTTGGACATCCTCGCTCTTAGCCACGGCGTATTCGATGTTGTCTTGCGGGATATAGACCTTGGTGTTGTCGGGGTTGAGCATGAACTTCGGCAGGCGACCGTGGTTGTTGAGGTTGACGATGGCACGGTCAACGACGGTGTTACGGTTCTTCATGACATTGATGACGATCTTGGCTCCTTCGTCGAGTGGAGCATAGCCGGTGAAGGTCACGGTTTCTTGATCATTTTCAGCAATGACGAAGATGCCTTGCATGGCCTCAATTCTGTTAGTTTCACTAGTGATGATTTCGCCGCCGTCGGATCTCATGACATAGAACTCATTGCGGTCGATGGTGGCAAAAGTGTTGAAGGGGTTACCCACGAGGTTCCATCCAGCGAAGGTGCCGTTGCCCTTCTTGTTAAGGCGGATAGTGCCATCGCCTACATAAGGAATGCCGGTGAGGGTGAAGTTACCACCTCTCTTGTGGGCATAGAGATAACCTTTGCCAGGTTCGAGGTTGAATGCGGCTTGTTTATAGTTGCGCCATTCTTCCGTTTGTGCTTCATCGAAGTAATAAAGGTCGTAATTGACGGCATCTTCGCCCGTAAGAATCATATGTTCTTGGGTGTCAGGGTCAACAGCGGTGGTGGGATCCACAGTGACAGGTGAAGCAATCAAGTAGTAACCGCCATCATTATCGTCATAACCAACGATTTCGAGGGTGTGGGTTTCGGTAGCTGCTTCAAATTTCTTGTAGAGTTGAATGGCTTTCTGATTCGTGTATGACGAGCTCTTGAAGTAGCGGAAACGTGTTTGGTTGGAGGCACTGTTGTAGCGAAGATGGGTATTTGCTGAAACAATACTAGCATTTTCATCGTCCTCAATTGAAATGGTGTTTATTATTGGCTCATCCTCTGAAGTAGCCAATCCGTTTGCATTTTCCGTTTGGCCGATATAATATCCACTTGCACTCTTGATAGAACCTGCAGTCATGTCGATTGTGAATTCCGCTGCAGTAGTTTCATCAGTAACTGCAATTTCGTTATTTTCAGTGACTTCAACAGCAATAGTATTGCCAACTGCATCCAAAGTCTCCAAACCACCATCAAACGCTACAGACCCTTCTTCATAAACAATGAGATATTGACCATCAGTAAGATCAGCAGTAGAGGTTACTTTGACGTATTTATCACCTGAGAGAGGAGCCACAAAGGCACCCTGGTTAACGGTGACGAGGTTGGAATAGACCTTGTTGTTGTTTGCATCATAAGCAAAAAGCTTGAAGCAACGGGTGCGAGCCTCGCCTTCGTTGAAAGAAACAAAGCAATTCACTAGATAATCATTTTGATCTGGATCTGGTTGAATTACACCGATAATTAACCACATATCCTCCTCGGCAGGTTGTTCTATCTCTTGGCCTTCAGTGTCACAGAACTGAACGGTGAAACTTTGGTAGTTTTCGATGACAAGGTCATTATAAGAAATAGAAAGTTGTTCGGTCATATGCCAATCATAATCCACATTGAGTATGTCAGGAGTGATGGTGAGGGAAGGTTCGAGAACAGGAGCATCGTATGCTTCAAGAACAATGTTGCCCAAACCAACATTACCGGAGACCTTTTGGGTATAGATCCACTTGATATAGCGGACGTTTTCACTTAAATTGTTGAATTCTTCAGATTGAGTGCCTGTAATGGTAGTATAGGATTCTAAATCAGTATAAGTAATACCGTCTTCGGAAGTCTGTACGGTGAAGGTGCCACCACTGAAACCGTTATTCTTGATGTCAAAGGTGAGTTTTCCAGGACGTTCGTTGAATTTCAGAATGACCCAATCGCCGGTGCCATCAAATTTCAAACGGGGTGAACCAGTGTAATCAGAGCCAAGACCATTTTGGGTTAATCCGGCCGTTTCGGCAATGGCATTGAGGCCACCATCGAATGCAAATGGTAAGGTGGCATAATCGGCGACATAGTGGTCTTGATTCACTGTAACTACGACATCTTGTGCTCCAGTGTATGAGAGGGTGATGGTAGCGCTACGGTCAGCATTGCCATCATTTTCGGTGACATCGAAGGTGATGCTGCTAGCACCGACAACGATGTTGCTAATCCATTCGGCATCGGTTGTGGCGGTTAGTGACGTGCCAGTCACAGGGTTGTCGATGGTGTAGGCGATTTCGCCAGAGGTGGCATCGTAAGCGAGTTCGATGTTGTTGTTGGTGACATTGATAGTAGGCTCGGTGGTAATTACTTCTTCAATGCTACCAATCATGGTGTTGTAGTATTGGCTGCTGGAAATTCCTACAAAATAGCCAGTAACAATAACTTTTTTGTTTTGTAAGGATGTGAATTCCGTATCAATAGGGTAGGAGATACTACCTATGGCAGTGGTGGCTCCTTCTATGTTAGTGATATTGTAGTGGGTGCCGCTGACGGAGAGGGTTCCTTCGTATTGCACGTAGTTCGACAGCTGGGCGGGTGTGGTAGAGGCCACGCGTGTGTCCATGTCTTGGCCGGTGATCACAGTGGGTTCCTCGGTGGTGTAGTTGGAGCTCTCGGCTGCGGTGACCTCAGTGGTGTTGTTGAACTCAAAGACTCCACCATAAATCACCACGGGGCCGTCGAGTTTGATCATGTCGCCAATGGCATAGTCGGATTGGTTGTAGCTTGTGTTGTAATAATAGACGTATCCGGTGCCGTCGCCGACGATGAAACCGCGTGTGCTCTTGGCCACGATGGTGCCTTCAACGATATAGTTGCCTGCGGCGGTAATCTCGGAGATGGTGTTGGTGATGTTTGGGTTGCCAGCTTGGGTGACGGTAACACTCTTTGAGATGTTTTCGTTATTATAATTATAGGTAAGGGTGACCGTAGCAGTGCGTTCGGTAGCGGCCTCATTGGCAGTGCAAGTGAAAGGAACAGTTTCGCCAACGGTGCCTAAGGTGAGCCATTCGCTATCGGTGGAGGCAGTCATCTGACCTCCAGTCACAGGGTTGGCGATTTCGTATTCAATACTTCCAGAAGTGGCATCGTATGCGATTTCCATATTTGAAGCCGTAATACTTGGAGCATCTGTCGAAGTGCCATCTTCCCAAACAATTTCAATTTTGTCAAGGTACATGGCTCCGCTATTTGAACGCATGCCAATAAATGGATAAGAGCCGTTAATGGTTAATTCAGTGCTTGTGCCATTTACAATTGTGCCAATAAGGGTGCCTTGGTTTGACGAATTGTATAGGTCAGTAGCGGCTGAATAAGCTGAGCTCTTTCCATACACATTTAGGGTTCTGCCTGCTGCGGTATTGGTGTTCCATGTCACAGTGACTTTGGTTGCCGTACCGCCCGAAGCTGTGGTGACAATACCAGAATTGCTGTTGTTACTTCTCAATTGAATGGAAGTGTTGCCTCCTGCGCTATTTCCAGCATAAACTGCATCGGATTCGCTTGTAATTCCAGTCCAGTCGGAATAGCTGGTACCAGTAACACCAATGAGTTCGTTGTTTAATTCATCGGTAACTTCTGAGGAAGAGCTTTGTGCCCAACCAAAACCGCATAGCAGCAAAAACGCTGCCATCAAAAATGTAATTTTTCTTTTCATTTTTTTCTTTTTTGATTTGTTGTTATCTTTGTTAAACATTTAAATATCAATATTTTAAATCAAAATTGTCTTTAAAAAATGCTTCTCCAAATCGGACTGCAAATTTATAAATAAAAGAGGTATCACGCAACAACTTTCTTTTTTTATTATAATGCCGCAAAGATAAAAACAATTTTTATACAATACAACATTATTATAAAAATTTATTCAAATATTTAGTTGTTCCTTGATAAAACAACGAGATGATGTAATGCGTGGAAATGATTATGAACATCGTAAGCACTTAGAGAAATATGCTCAAATAGTGTCAACGTTAGGAAATGAATAATTACAGCATTTGAAAAATGATTTATACTAAGGGCTCACCATATTCATATATGATATCACTTGGTAAATCAATGCGATCATTCCAATAAATACAAGTGCGACTGGTATCCAATTGAGCTGCGGACCAAAGACCAATCTCTGTAGTTAAGCTTTTAAATTCGTCATGGGTGTCGATATCATCCTTCACATCGTATGACACACGAAATCCATCATCGAAAGTTACAAACAACTTCCAATCGTCACAGGTTTCAAAACTTTTAATTCTTGGTATCATAAAGGGTTGATCTTTCCTAATTTTTGAGAGTTCCACATTATTAATAATTCTTCGTAATGCAACTCAAGCCACTCTTTAACTAATTGTTGAGCTTTAATTGGCAAGTCTCCTTCGGTCATTTCGAAAGTCTTGATGTCAAAGATACCGACAAACTCATTATAAAGGGCGTGAATATGAGCTGGTTCATGTTCTTTGGGCTTGAAGAACATTTTGATAATTATACCGTAAAAGCGACTAATTTCTGGCATGATATAGTAGTTTATGCAGCAAAGATAATACTATTATTTTAAAATTGTTTATTTTTGCTGAAAATAATCAGTCATGAACATCGCCGCACTAGTCTCGGGTGGAGTCGATAGCTCCGTTGTCGTCCCCTTGCTCAAAGAACAAGGTTATACCCCCCATATCTTCTATATCAAAATTGGGATGGAAGGCAAAGAAGACCTCTCAAGTTGCCCCTCCGAAGAAGATATCGAAATCACCACCTATATCGCCAAGAAATATGGCTGCCCATTCGACATCATCGATCTGCAACACGAATACTTTGAGACCGTTGGCCGCTATACTATGGAGATGGTCCGCAAAGGCCTTACCCCTAACCCCGACGTGATGTGCAACCGCTGGATCAAACTTGGAGCCTTCGAAGAAAAAGAAGGTCATCACTTCGATAAAATCGCTACCGGACACTATGCCCGCTCATGGGAAGATGACCACGGCATCTTCTGGCTGGGCACCGCCGCCGATACCTTTAAAGACCAAACCTACTTCTTGGGACGGATCACCTACCAACAGTTGAGCAAAGTGATCTTCCCCATCGGTGACCTTCCCAAACCTGAAGTGAGACGGCTGGCTGCACAATACAAACTGCCTTCCGCCGAACGACACGACAGCCAAGGCATCTGTTTCTTGGGCAAGATCAATTACAACGACTATATCCGTGAATACCTCGGCGAGATGCCTGGCGACATCGTGGAACAAGAGACCGGCAAGGTGCTGGGCCGCCATAAGGGCTTCTGGTTTCACACCATCGGCCAACGCAAAGGCCTCGGCTTGGGTGGAGGCCCCTGGTTCGTGGTGCGTAAAGACATCCCTAACAACATCGTATATGTGTCGCAAGGCTACGACCCCGTGGCACAATACACCAATATCGTGCCTCTGTCCGACCTCCAGATGATGAACCCCTCCCTCCATCTCACCGAAGGAATGCGGGTGCGCTACAAAATACGACACCAACCGGAGTTTACTCTCGGAACCATTCACTTTACCGACTATGGCATCGCCATCATCTCCGATGTGGCAATCTCAGGCGTGGCTCCGGGGCAGTTCGGCGTCATCTATCACGAAACGGAACCTTATGTGGTCGGGAGCGGAGTGATAGTTGAGAGTTGAGAATTATTTTGGGTATTTGAAAGAAGGCCACGGTTCAGTTGAAGGTAGAGGGGCGATGACCTCCAAGGGAATCTTCTGGACAGGATGCTCAAACGTGATCCTATAGGCATGGAGACTGATGGAAGCATCGGGATTGCTCCTCGGATAACCGTATTTTAAATCGCCCTTGATAGGACATCCAATATGCGCCAGTTGACAACGAATCTGATGGTGTCTTCCTGTAAAAAGCTCTACCTCAAGTAGATAATAATGATCCGACCTGCCTACGACCCGATAACTGAGTCGCGCTAGCTTGGCCTCTTTGGTGCCCTCGGGAACAACATACGACTTGTTTTGTTTCTCGTTCTTCACAAGATAATCTTCCAGCACATCTGCCTCTTTAGGCGGATGATTCTTTACGATGGCGAGATAGGTCTTCTGGAAATCACGATCCTTCACCTTGACGGTCATCCTTGACAAGGCCTTGCTCGTCTTGGCGAAAACCACGGCCCCACTCACCGGTCGGTCGATACGATGGACGAGACCTGCAAAAACATTTCCAGGCTTATCGTATTCCTCTTTGATGTAATCCTTCACGTCGTCAAGTAAACACTTGTCGCCCGTCTTGTCACCTTGAACAATCTCCGAAGGCAACTTATTCACCACAATAAGGTGGTTATCCTCATATAATATTCTATCTTTAATTTTCACCTTTCACCTTTCAATTTTCACCTTTCACCTACCAAACCATGACTGCTCCACCGCCTTGGGCGAGATGGATTTTGACTTTGTTCCCCATCACCTGGATCTGTTCTGAGACGTAGTCCTTGCCCACACGATTGGCATTCGGGCCATCGCGGAAGATGTGTCCCGACTTGGCACCACCGTTGAGCACGCTAAGGTCGAGCTCCAGGTCGCGTTCTTCCCAGTTGGTGATGGCACCGATATACCAACGGAATCCTTTCTTGCGCGCAATGACCAGGTATTCCCCAACTTTGCCATCGAGCACCACGGTCTCGTCCCAAGTGGTGGGAACACTGGCGATAAACTTGGTGCATTCATCCTCCTTGAGGTAGTTGCTCGGACTATCGCAAAGCATGTTGAAAGGTGACTCAAAGATCACGTATTCAGCAAGTTGTCTGCATCTTGTACCTTGACTCATCGGTTCGGTATAGATGGCCCTGAAGTTGTACTTGTTGGCGTTGTTCATGGCACCTTGGGTGAAGTCGAACGGTCCAGCCACCATGCGGATGAAGGGGATGGTGACTTCATAAGTGACCATATCGGTCTCATTGTCCCATTTGGCTTGTTCCAGGCCATAGACACCTTCATGATTCAGCACGTTGGGATAGGTGCGGTTAAGTCCCGTGGTCTTGTAGGCCCCGTGGAAGTCGATAAACAGATGATGTCGTGCTGCCGCCTCAGCCATTCGGTAATAGAAATCGACGATCATCTGGTCGTCACCGTCCATGAAATCCACCTTGAAGCCTTTCACACCCATGTCGGAATAATGCTGGCAGACATGCTCCATGTCCTTGTCGATGGCGGCATAACCCACCCAAAGCACGATACCCACGTTGCGTTGTGCACCGTAGTCCACCAGCTCCTTGATGTCGATCTCAGGCACTATTTGGAAGAGGTCAGCTTTCTTGTTGACAGCCCAGCCTTCGTCCAGGATAACGTATTCGATGCCGTACTGGCTGGCAAAATCGATATAGTATTTATAGGTGTCGTTGTTGATGCCAGCCTTGAAGGGCACGCCATAAATGTTCCAAGCGTTCCACCAGTCCCAAGCCACTTTGCCAGGCTTGATCCAGCTTGTGTCATCGACACGGCAAGGTGAAGCGAGTTTATAAACCATGTCGCTGTCAGCCAACTCACCATCGTTTTCTGAAATCACGATACAACGCCAAGGGAACGATCTCTTGCCTTCCACTTTGGCGATGTAGTCTTCACGTTCCTTCACGATGAATTGCAAATTGTTGTGTCCTCCTTGCTCCCGGGTCTTGGGATAGCCCGCATGAACCGCGGTGAATCCGTTTCTTCCCTTCTCATTACGCAGATAAAGGCCAGGATAGTCTTCGAGGTCAGCCTCGGTGATGACGGCTTTCTTGCCATCGGCGAGTTCGACAAGCACAGGCAGGAAGGCCAGCTTGTCAGGGTCCATCTTGCTCAACGGGGTGGGAGTATAGATGTTCTCAAATGAGTTGTAGAACTGCTGGTAAATGATGTCGCCTTCGACTCCCGCCCTGCGATTCACATAAGGGATAAGGGCCTGATGATCAGCGCTGAAATTGAAGTCGGCCTGCTCCGATACCACCGTCAGAGGCTTGGCCATGTCCGTCACAAAACGATAGGCTACCCCATCATCGTAAGCCCTGAAGATTACCTTATAGTTGCCTTTGAAACTCAACGTCAGTTCGTTGTAGTGGTCGTGGACGGTGCTCCTTTTATAAAAAGGTGACTTGAGCTCTTGATCAACGGATGTTTTCTTGGTCGATTTGACCTTGGCTGGCGCACCTAACACGAAGCCTGTTTCCAGTGTCATAGCGATTGGTGAATCGGTGAGAACCACCGTGTTTTGGTGCATCACGGAGTAGCTGAGCTGAGCCCCAGTGTTCACGGTCAAGATGGTTTTTTGATCGGGTGAGCTTAGGGTATATGTTTTTTGTGCTACGGCCGTAAGACCAAGAAAAAGTATGGTAATAAGAAGTAAATGTCTGATATTCATATTTTTATAATTTTTGATACTCTTTTTTTCCAAAACAAAGATACAACTTTTTTAAAAAAGATTAGAATTTTTTTCCATAATTGTTTTGTATATAAAAAATATACATACTTTTGCATCGAAAAATATACAAAAAGAAAATAAGTTTAGCTATGAAAACAAAAAAACAAACAAAACAATGGTATGTATTCTTAATCTTATTGGTTGCGGTGGTTGTGGCTTCTGCTCAGGACCGTGGTTATTTGGATCATCGAATCAAGGCGGGTGACATTTTTTATCTTGACGCTACAGGTAAGGAGTGTTTCATCGACTATCGGCAGTGGGACAAGGACAATCCTCCAGGTGTGGCACAAGGGGTGGTGTATTATTCCTATTATGGAACGGTGCCTTATGGTGCCGAAGGAGAGCCTCCGGCATGGCATGGCTGGATTGTTTCGTTGGACGAGTCGGACCAAATCTGCTGGGCTCCTGAGAACACCATTTGTAACGACACCTGTGTGGCGATGTATGCCGTCGAAGGGATCAGTACTCCTTTTAATCCTAATCACATGCCAGGAGAATATGCTCAGCGCGACACTTGTGGATGGCAGAACACCTACCGCCTCCTTGAATTTATCTACACAAAGCATCATACGACCTTGTCGGATCAGACTTCTCCGCCCTTATTTTATGTCTTTAGCGAATATAATGGCGTGTCAGATTTTTCGGAAAAGCCTGTGATGACAGGGTCGTCGTGGTATTTTCCGTCCTTTGGACAGATTCGATACCTCTACGGGCATTGGGGGTTCATCAATGCGGCTATTGAGGCATGTGGGGGCACGAGACTTTACGCGGCAAATCGGTGGCAATCATCGACCGAGGTAGGGTCCTATAACCTGAAAGGCATTTGGGGTTTCTTCGGCTATGATGATAATGTCCTAAGTACTGGTATTCTGAAAAAATATGCATTGAATGTCAGGGCGGTACGTAACTTTTAAACTCTATTACCATGAATAAAAACACTTTCCTTCTATTTCTGTCGCTGTTGGCCTTAATCACCTCCGCAAGGTCCCAAACAGCTATTGGCAACAGCGAGCAGCTGGCTGCCATAAACATGAACGGCAGCTATTACCTGACTGCCGACCTTGTCGTAGATCATTGGAGTCCGGTCGGTGTGTTCACCGGTACCTTTGACGGTCGCGGACATTGTATCACCATCAAACAATGCCAAGCGGATTCCAATGGCTATGGCGGGTTGTTCTCCTCCACCAATGGGGCGGTAATCAGCAACCTTATAGTTGGTGGTAATTTCTTGAGTGCCAATACCTTTGGTGGTGGTCTTGTCGGTGTCGCCATCAACACCACCATCGACTGCTGTGAAACTGAAGCTGTCGTGCGATCCGATAACGACAATGCCTTTCTTGGTGGGCTTGTTGGCAAGATGGACGGCGGTATGATGCTCAATAGTTCCAGCAATGCTACCCTCGAAGGTGCAAAGATGGGCGGTCTGGCAGGAATGACTACCAGTGGTACCAACATCAAGAATTGCTATTCGAACACCACTTTCATCTATGCCTCCGACCCAGACAAGTATCAAGTCGGCTTCTTGGTTCATACCAACGGTGGCCTGCTCGAGAACAATTATGCCAAGACCAGCGACAATGGATGGTATATACCTTCCATTGGCCAACTGGCCTTGCTATATAGTACCCAACCCATTTTTTACCATGTCAACCATATGATGGTCAGCTGGACCACCGGTCATAGCCTGAGCAGCTCCCTTACCAAACCAGGTTACCTCCTCTATATTGACGAAGATGGGGTGATCCGACAAGGGGGTTACCGTATGTTTACCCTTTCCAACTATTTTCACAATGTTCGTTTTGTGCATGACTTTCACGGCGTTGGCCATAACATCGGGGATATCATCTATATCAACGGCATCCGGTCGTTCGTGTTTTATATCAACGATGCAGGGGATGGTGGTTGGGTGACGGCCTGTTTGGATACTGTGATAAGAGCGGAATTTACCCAATCCGACAACGATGCCACGGATGGTTATTATGTGGACTTCAACAACTATACGAATTCGGAGACCTTGGATTACGATTATGCACAATGGCATGATGGAGTGACCGTCAAGGGTGATGTGGTCAATGTGATTCCAGAAAGCTATGACTATAACCCAGGTCGGTTCTTCACGACGGTGCTGCGTGAGAATGACAACAGAACCAATACGGTGGTCAATGCGATAAAACCCGCACATGGCAGTAGCGAGTCGAATACCTTGGCAAAACAGTTGGCTTACCATAACCAAGGAGTGATCAAGCAGTGTTTCTATCCTTTGGCTACTAGTGCCTACGGTTTGACTAAAACAGGAGGCAGCACCCAATGTACCCGTTATTCAACAAGTACAACCCCATACGACTATGGACAGTTCGGTCCTTTCCTTTATAAAAATAACACAGCAACGGAGCTGGCCATGGTGGATTCACTCAACGCTTGGGTGAAGGCTTCAGGCGACGAAAGGTTTGTTTCATGGTCGGTGGCTGGAACGAGTGCCATCAACGATAACGCTCCCATCCATAAATACTCGTTCTCTGACGGCACGGCAACGGTTAACACCTCTATTGATCTTGGAAAAACCATGCAGAACACAGCGCTGCGTTATGCCAATGTCAATCTTCTTACCTCTGAACAGAAAGGATTTAAGACCACACTCGCTTATTATGGCAATGATGATGAGGTCCAGGCCGACAACGTGACTCAGCCCTGGAGTGGATCGTTGTATGTTACCGAAGATGCTCGTCTGAAAGGCAGTTATCAACTGAACGCCAACGTATGTGTCACCATGGATAATAGCGACGCTTCGAGTTTTGCTGGAGCCAACTACGACTGGCATTTCATCAGCACGCCGTTGACAAATGCACCGGTGGGGATTTACTATAGCATCTATACTAACGGAGGTCCTTTTGGCAATCCTTCCCAAGTCAAGTTTAACAACGAGAATGGCTATTTCCCGTTGAATACGCCGTATGCCAAATGGGACTTCTACTGTTATGACGAACCCAACGATGGATGGCCTAATTTCAAACGCAGGGTGAACGATCATTACCATCACGACACTGGTGAACCCATCAACTACACCAATGAGGCCAACTTGATTCCTGGGAAGGGCTATCTTTGGGCCATTGGCAAGAAGACTGGACTTCAGGCATACGGAAAACTGAACAATGGCACCGTCAACCGTACCGTTACCAATCAGGGTGGGATCTATTCGGGTTATAACCTTGTGGGCAACCCCTATCATGCCGCCTTGGACTTCGATATCTTTGCCGAACAGAACAGCTCGATGTTGGCTCAAAATGCCTATTGCATCTTGGATGCCGACAAGCAAGGCTATGTCAGTTACTGCCCTGGAGCATCTGACAACCCTGTCTATGCCTCCCGTTACCTAAACCCTCATCAAGGTTTCTTCATCCAAGTCGTCTCGGATGGCACTGTCGCGTTCAATACCAACCAAGCGGTGGTCAACGCTGAGACTCACTTTCGTGAGGAGACTCCCGCCTATCCTTTAGTGAACCTGATTGTCACGGACACAAAAGGCTGCAGCGACTATGCCACTGTTGAATTGGATCGACCCGTGGCAGGTGGTGCTCTCAAGATGAAGGGCCTTCATGCTTGTGAGGCCTCACTGTCCATCAGCCATGCCGGCGAAGAGTACAGCATTGCTTTCGTAGAGGGTCATCCCAAGAGTGTGCCTGTCCGATGCCGTGCCCTTTCCGATGGGAGTTATACCATGCATTGGGACTTGCGCAATGCCGATTTTGGCTATCTGCATCTGTTGGATAACCTCACTGGAACCGATGTGGATTGCCTTGCCTCGGAGAGTTATGTGTTTGCTGGCACCACTAAGGATTATCCTTCAAGATTTAAGCTGGTGTTTGCCCCTTTGTCGGTGGAAGAGGACGAAGGTCAAGGTCTTCCCGTAGCCTATCTCTCCAATCAAACCATCGTGGTTGAGGGTCCGGGTCAAGTGACCCTTCTTGACCTTCAAGGCCGGCAGCTGAAGTCTTGTGTCGGGACAGGAGACATTGCCCGTATTCCGGTACAGGATCTCGCTTCAGGGGTATATCTGCTCCGCTTAACCCATCAACATCAAACGAACGTTCAAAAAATCATCATCCCGTAATTTATTGCCATGAAACGAATACTATCATCCATGATCCTATTGTTGGCTTTAGTGTATAAAGCCGAAGCCCAAGTTATCCTGTTGGAATCTGACGAGAATCGGTCGCGTGTCGAAGTGGAGGGTACGCCCCCCTTCATCCCTGTCTTGGGTGTGACCTACGACCAATATGCCCCGATATCGGAAGGGGTATCCTTATTATGTTGTCTTGGTGCGGTTTATCTGCTGAAAAAAAAGCGAAAAATGAAATGATGCGGAAAATATTATTATTTTTGCATCATTCATTATAGAAACGATAGTCATGACACTGTTAGCAATTGGCACTCAAGAAATTCTCATCATCGCCTTGGTCATCCTGTTAATCTTTGGCGGTCGCAAAATACCCGAACTGATGCGCGGTTTGGGAAAAGGCGTCAAAAGCTTCAAAGATGGAGTGAATGGAAAGGATGATGAGGAGGAGAAAGGTGAGAATTGAGAGGTGAAAATTGAAAGGTGAAAGGTACTTTTTCAACCATGACCTTTCACCTTTCATCTTTTTTCATCTTTTACCTTTCAACTCAACTCGAATTGTTCAAGGAACTTGAGGTCGTTCTCGAAGAAGAGTCTCAGGTCGTTGATGCCGTATTTCAGCATGGCGATACGTTCCACACCCATGCCGAAGGCGAATCCAGTGTATTTTTCCGGGTCGATGCCACTGGCGATGAGGATGTTGGGGTCACACATGCCACAGCCAAGGATTTCCACCCAACCTGTATGTTTGCAGATGTTGCATCCCTTGCCACCGCAGATGTTGCATGAGATATCCATCTCCGCCGAGGTCTCGGTGAAGGGGAAGTAGGAGGGACGGAAGCGCACCTTGGTGCCTTCGCCGAAGAACTCCTGTACGAAATGATATAAAGTCTGTTTCAGGTCAGCGAACGAAACGTTCTCGTCGATATACAAGCCTTCGATCTGGTGGAAGATGCAGTGGGCGCGGGCAGAGATGGCCTCGTTACGAAACACTCGTCCGGGGGCGATGATGCGGATCGGAGGCTGTTGTTTCTCCATGGTGCGGACTTGGATGCTCGAGGTGTGGGTGCGCAGCAGCACGTCGGGGTTCTTCGTGATGAAGAAGGTGTCTTGCATGTCGCGTGCAGGATGGTCGGGTGGGAAGTTCAATGCGGAGAACACGTGGAAGTCGTCCTCGATTTCCGGGCCCTCGGCGATGGTGAAGCCCAGATGTTCAAAGATTTCGTTGATGTCGCGACGCACGATTGACAAAGGGTGACGTGAGCCTTTCATCTCGTCGGCAGGCATGGTCATGTCGAATCCGGCATCGGAGCTGCTCTGGGTCTCGAAGCGTTGCAGCTGTTCTTCGACCTTGGCACTCACCGTGTTCTTCAGCTCGTTGAGGCGCATGCCCATCTCCTTGCGAAGCTCGGGTGCCACCGTCTTGAAATCAGCGAACAAGTTCGGGATGATGCCTTTCTTGCTCAAGTAAGTGATACGGAAGTTCTCCAAGGCCTCTTTGTTCTCGGCTTGGAAGTTCTTGACCTCGTTTAATATCTGTTCAATCTTCTCTTTCATGATGCTTATTTCTCAATGGTGATGGTTTTGATGGTGACAGGTTTCACGGGCACATCCATGTAACCAGTCTCGACGCCGGCGATCTTGTCAACGATGTCGAGCCCCTCGGTGACTTCTCCGAATACCGTGTAGTCTCCGTCGAGGTGCGGGGTGCCACCGACGCTCTTGTAAGCTTGGCGTTGCTTGGGACCGATGACCTTACCCAGGCGGTTTTCATATAGGTCGAGGGTTTTGTCGTCATACACTTGTCCTTGGACAATGTAGAACTGTGAACCGCTGGAGGCCTTCTTGGGGTTTACCTGGTCGCCTTGACGTGCTGCACAGAGTGCGCCTTTCTTGTGGAAATGGTTGGCACGGAACTCAGCGGGAACGGTGTAACCTGGGTCCTGACGGCCATCGGCGTTTTGGCCACCCTGGATCATGAACTTGTTGATGACACGATGGAAAGGCGAGCCGTTGAACCAACCCTCGTTGACCAGCTTGATGAAGTTGTCGCGGTGAAGCGGGGTGTCATTATACAACTTGGCTTTGATGGTCCCGTAGTTGGTCTCGATGACCACCACGGTTTCTTTCTCTTGGGCCTGGCACATCAGACCAGCAAAAATCAGTGACATAAGGATCAGTTTTTTCATGATAGTATGGTTTTATTCATTATTCTCCAACGATGGAATATTTGATTTCGCATCTTAGCTTCTCGTCCTCCTCCGATGCTGGGCCATTGATGATCCAACGCAGGGCGTTGTAGGAGGCTCCGGTGATGGAGAGGTACATGCCGTGGTTGGACTGCTCGCCCTTCACGATCTTTTGCAGGTGCTCGGAGATGCGGAACATCACTTGTTTTTTCGTCGATGAGTAAGAGCCTCCGTAATAATTGGCACCTTCGAAGTAATCGGGCAACACCGAAGTGGTTCCATCTCCGTTGATGTTGAGCAAAGCCAAGGAGCTGATGCTTTGATAGACGCTTGAGTCAGGAAGCAACGACGAGTTAGGCAGGATGAGCTTGGCCTCGTTGATGATGATATGGCTGTTCTCGGAGGGAGCTTTCCATTCGGTGAGATGCGGGAACCGGATCATGGCCCTGACACCACCCATCGACTGGAGATAGACCTGCTGTTGGCCTAACATCGTGTCGCCTTCAACGACTTGTTGCACAAACTCTGGAGAACCCAAGGTATAGTCGTGGGTGTATTGGTTGAAATACACATCATCGGCGGTGATGTAGTAGTTGAATCTCATTCGAGTCTCTGCTTCCGGGTTCTCATGGTAATAGAGTTGAAGCACGGTGATGGTATTGCTGGTGGGGTAGAAGGACAAGATGGCTCCGTCCTCGCTGACGCTCTCACAGCAAATCTTGAGTCCATAGACGTATTGCTTGAAGTCTTCAGGGGTGGCATACACGCTGGTGTCGGCGCTGATGAGTTTCTCTCCGAAGCTATTCGACAGAGGGATTCGGAGCACGGGATTCGTCAGAGTGTCGATTCCGAGGATGGTTCCGGTAGTCTTTGGCTTCGGGTAGAACTGGTAGCCGTTGGCTAAGTCAGTGGGCAGCACTTCCACGTCGCTGAACTGATAGTAGTTGTCCACGGTGCTGAGCGAGTCGGCGAGTTCATAGACGTGGATGGTTTGCAGGGTGGTGGTATCGCCAAAATAGCCGTTGTAGGCCAACTGAAGCACCACGGAGTCCACCACGGGGTTGTCGCCAAAATGCTGGTTGGTGGATGACAGATGCAGCTGGGTCAGCAAGCTGGCGTTGGTCAAGCCCATGACGGGATCCATGATGCTGCCTACCAACACCGAGGTCATGCCTTTGGTGAGCATGGAATCGATACTTGTGGAGTAGCAGTCGATGCTGATGGTGTCGGTATAATAAACTCCCATGAGGTCTCCTTCCGACAGCAAGCCGTTACCGATCGACTCGGTGGTTTTCTTGCAGGAGAAACTCAGGATTCCCAAAGTGATCAACAGGACCACTTTCAGGCTTTTTCTGGTAAAAAGATGTGTTTTCAATGTACAGGTCAGTTGCTTAAAATCGTGTCATAAAAGGCGTTGTAAGCCGCCGCGTAATTCTCGGGTCCTTGGTACTCCAGCATGGGTTTGCCGCTCGACTTGAGGTATTCGGCCACCTCAGGGTTGATTTTCTCGCTGCCGAGGATGATGCCGTCGGAGTAGTCAATGGCCGCTTTGATGAGATTAACGTAAGTAGGTTCTTTATAGTATTTGAGATCCTTGACGGTGATGCCCGGAAGCTTCACTTTTTTGTCAAAACCACTCTTCAGCGATCCCTTGAAATCGTCATCATTGATGGTAAAGACGACTTTCGACTCATTGAACAAGGGGTTGTCTTTGAAGCCTCTCTTGATGAAAATGGGCATGATGGCCGTCATCCATCCACTGCAATGGATCACGTCGGGCGACCAGTTCAGTTTGCGTACCGTTTCAATGACCCCACGGTTGAAAAAGACAGTGCGGTCGTCGTTATCTTCACAAAAATGACCGCCATGATCATAAAGCATGTATTTTCTCTTGGTGAAGAAATCGTCGTTGTCAATGAAATAAATCTGCATCCTCGCTTTCTGTATCGAAGCCACCTTAATGATAAGAGGGTGGTCCGTGTCGTTGATGATGAGGTTCATGCCCGACAGACGGATGACTTCGTGAAGCTGGTTTCTCCGCTCGTTGATGTTGCCGTATCTTGGCATGAAAATCCTGATCTCCTTTCCTAATTCCTGTATCAGTTGTGGCAGGTTTCTTCCGATCACACTCATCGGCGTTTCCGGCACATAGGGGAAGATTTCCTGGTGTACAAATAGTACACGATGCTTGTTAGTCATAGTGCGCAATTAGAGTTTCAATGCAAAGTTACAAAAAAAAACCGAATCACGAAAAAAAATCTTTTATAAACATTATCTTTGCCTTTCAAAACAACACGAGGGTATGGAAATAGAACATTTTGAGAATCAGGAACATGAATGGGAATCCAACTTAAAAGTCACCGAAGGTGTCAATGGCCCGATCCAAGTCAACCCCCAGGCTCTTGAGCGTTTGCGCAGGAATAAGCAGGAACTCCAGCCTCTGGAATGGTATGTAAATGGCATCTTGAAAGGCGACCGTGTGGCCTTGAGCAAGGCCATAACGTTGGTGGAGAGCGCCCTTCCCCAGCATCAGGAGCTTGCCCAACAGATCATCGCAGCCTGTTTGCCCCATTCGGGTAAGGCCCTTCGTCTGGGTATCACCGGTGTCCCAGGTGCCGGAAAGAGTACTTTCATCGAGGCCTTGGGTATGTACCTCTGCCGCAACGACCACAAGCTGGCCGTGCTCGCCATTGACCCTTCCAGCCAACGTTCCAAAGGTTCCATCTTGGGTGATAAAACCCGAATGGAGGAGCTTTCCGTCCATCCCAATGCTTTCATCCGCCCCTCGGCCTCGGCAGGCACCCTTGGCGGCGTGGCGCGCAAAACCCGTGAGACGGTGATTCTCTGTGAAGCTGCTGGTTACGATACCATCTTCATCGAGACTGTAGGCGTAGGACAGTCGGAGACCGCCGTGCATTCCATGGTCGATTTCTTCTTGCTCATCCTCATCAGTGGCGCCGGCGACGAGCTTCAGGGCATCAAACGAGGCATCATGGAGATGGCCGATGGCATTGCTGTCAACAAAGCCGATGGTGATAATGTGATGCGCGCCGAACGTGCCGCCGCCGAATGCCGCACGGCCCTGCATCTCTTCCCCATGCCCGAGTCGGGACAAGAGACCAAAGTGCTTACCTGCTCCTCCCTTACAGGCTATAACGTCGATGCCGTATGGCAAATGGTCTATGATCACGTGCAAGCTATCCGTGAGAACGGTTTCCTTCAGAAAAAACGCTCCCAACAAGATGTCCAGATGATGATCGACACCATGGAATCTGCCTTGAAATCCGATTTCTATCAAAACCAGCTGGTCAACGATCTCCTTCCCTTAATCGAAAATGACGTCCGTAACCAACGTATGAGCGCCTACATCGGTGCCCAAAAGCTCTTGGATGCTTATTTCAATATGCTGAAGCGGTAACGGGATTGATTACGGGATGACCAAGGCTACCCTCTTCCATCAACCTGAAGAACGCTGAGATCTATTTCTGTAGTTCGGCAATATACCGTTTTACTTGTTCTAAAAGAGGGCCTAGGTCTTTGGTGTAAGTCTCCCAAATAAATAATGGGCTGGCTATGTAATAACCATGAACCAACACATTACGCATGTCAATAATGTTTCGCCACGGCACCTCGGGGTGTTCGTCTCGGAACTCCTTAGTCAGCATATTGGCTGCCTCGCCAATGATCATGATGTTTTAAACTACTGCGTGAAAGCACATTACATTAGAACTCATTTCCTCGAATGTTTTCCCTTCAAGGAAATCCATTACATGGTCAATGCTCTCCTCAATATGAAATAACCGGTCAATATCCTTAGCTTGCTCTCTCATAAACCAATTTTTTATCACGGTTTGCCGATTCCACGGCGAAGGGCTTTAAAGTGCCTTCCTCAACAAGGTCAACATCACAGCCAAGACGCTCTTGTAATTCTCTCCATATTTGAGCGTAGGTAAATAATCCGATAGGCGAACTATGGTCAAACTCAACAAGAAGATCAACATCGCTCTCGGGGGTTTCCTCACCACGGGCGTATGAACCAAACAGCCATGCTTTCAAAACGGGTTGGGTTTTGAAGTATTCAACGATAATCTGTATCATTGCTTGGTTGCTCATAGTCCTTTTTCCGATTTCCTTGCAAATTTATAAATATTTCTGAAACATCCTGTTATTTTTATTATCTTTGCCTCCCCAATAAAACCTCTAAATTCTAAATTTTTAATTATATCGTAATGGATCAACGCATTGCAATGAACCCCAACCTGCTGGTTCAGTATCTTCAGAAACCGGCAGCTGAATTTACCCGCGCCGACATCATCCGCTACTGCGAGGAAAATGAAATCGAATTCGTCAACTTCCACTACTGTGGATGGGACGGCAAACTCAAAACATTAAACTTCGTCATCCATAGCGCTGAGCACCTGGAGAACATCCTCTCCGCTGGTGAGCGTGTCGATGGCTCCAGCCTCTTCCCCTTCATCGAGGCCGGTAAGAGCGACCTCTATGTGGTGCCGAAATACAAGACCGCTTTCCGCAACCCCTTCTCAGAGGTGCCTACCCTCGACATCCTCTGCTCGTTCTATAACCGTGATGGCGAGCCTTTCGAAAGCTCCCCAGAGTACATCCTCCGCAAAGCCCACCAGGTCTTCAAGAAGACCACTGGTCTCGAAATGCAGACCATGGGCGAGTTGGAATATTACATCATCGCCGATGATGAAGAAATCTATGAAGTTCCAGATCAACGTGGCTATCACGAGAGTGCCCCGTTCAACAAGTTCACCGAATACCGCGTCGAAGCCATGCGCCTCATCGCCCAAGCCGGTGGTTTGATCAAATACGGTCACTCCGAGGTGGGTAACTTCACCCATGATGGTAAGATCTACGAGCAGAACGAGATCGAGTTCCTGCCGACCAACATCGAGGACGCTGCCGACCAATTGGTGGTAGCCAAGTGGATCATGCGCCAACTGGCTTACCAATACGGCGTGGTGCTGACCTTCGCTCCGAAGATCACTGTGGGCAAGGCCGGTTCCGGTATGCACGTCCACTGCAAGTTCACGAAGAACGGCAAGAGCGTGATGGTGGAAAAAGGTGAACTTAGCGACTATGGCAAGCGTGCCATCGCCGGTTATATGGATGCCGGTACCTCGCTGCCCGCCTTTGGCAACCCGAACCCGCTGTCATTCATGCGCTTGGTGCCCCATCAGGAAGCTCCGACTTCACTGTGCTGGTCGTACAGCAACCGTAGCGCCTTGGTGCGTGTGCCGCTGGGCTGGATCAACAACGGCAAAGACATGGTGGCCGACTGCAACCCGATGGAGAAGAAGTCGAACCGCGACTTCAGCGACAAGCAGACCTTTGAATGGCGTGCTTCCGATGGTTGCGCCGACATGTATCTGCTGATGGCCGCCCTTTGCGCCGCCGCCCGTCACGGCTTCGAAATGCCCAACGCCCTTGAGGTGGCTGAGAAGACCTACGTCGGTCTCGGTGTCAACATCCACGACGCCAAGAACAAGAAAGTGCAAGAAGCCCTCGAACAACTGCCCGATAGCTGCGTGGCTGCCGCCAAGGAACTCAAGAAAGACCGTAAGATCTATACCGACAAGGGTGTGTTCTCCGATGCCATCATCGATTATATGATCAAGTTCCTCAGTGACTTCAAGGATGCCAACCTCCGTAAGGAATTAGGTAACGACACCGAGAAGATCATGAAACTGGTGAAAGACAATATCCACGTAGGATAATTGAAAATTGAAAGGTAATTTTTCACCTAGAGAATAGCGGCAACCTGTTCGTAATAGTTCTTGCTGACAGGGATATGAGCTGCATTCGGAACGTCGAGAATGGCGTAGGTGAAATCCTTTTCCTTCTGTAAAAGCTGCACCCGGTTCTTATTTACAAAATAAGACCGGTGGCAGCGTATGAGCCCATTTTTAGCACACATGTCCTCTACGCGCTTCATCGAACTGCGAAGCAGGTAACTGTTAATCTTGCCCTCATCCATATAATAGATGCGGAGGTAGTTCTCATCAGATTGGATATAAAGGATGGAAGCTTGGGCCACGATGAGTTTCACGTTGCCGCGCTCGTCCATGAACCGGATTTTCTCGTTCAAGGAGAGATTGCCTGCATTTTCTAGTTCCTCATCTCTTTCTATTATTGTAAAATGTTGATATAGAATAAAATAAGGAATTATCATGGCCACTGCAAGATAGACCATGGCGTAGCCGAAATAGGTGAAAAAAGCGGCGATTTTATGGGAAAACAACCACAGATAAAGTCCAGTAAACCCAGAAGAAAACACAACTTCGAAGAAGCAGGCAATGAAATACAGTCGAGGTTTAATGGGATTCTTTCTGTTGATGAGCATCAAGGTCAGACGAGAAATCAGCATCACTACCAAGATGATACTGGCGGCCATGGTGATATGGAAAGAATACCTTGAGAAGGTGATCTCGTAGTCTTTGAAGGCGAAAGGATAGAAGAGTAGGAGTAGTCCAAGCACAAATAGGGGAAGTCCCACGACGTGACCCCAAAAGCTGTTGAGCGATAGTATGTTTTTTGGAAACCGGTTGTTCATCGTTTAGTGGTTTTGTTCTTCAAGACAATGGCGTTCGTGCATCTCGATGCGTTCCAGCAGGACGTCGATGTCCGGGGTGCGGCTGAGTTCCATGGTATAGGCGTAGGTTACCTCTTTGATTTCGCGGAGGTTGCGCACCAAAAGGGCCAAACGATCGGGGGTGATGTGATTGCGCACGACGAGCAGATAGTCGATATGAGGGTTGAGTTTGATGCAGAGATGGTCTTTGTGCCTGAGCGACACTAGGTTATAGGCGTTACGATTCTCGCCGGCGTTGAAATAGAAAAAAGCATAAGGCAACTGCTCATCGAGCAGGATGTCATCGAGCCTCACAAAGTTAAAGTTCTGTTTCTCATTGAGATAGTAGGCGAGTTTATAGTCGATGAGTGTGCTGTTGATGCCGATGATATGGATGTCGTCGAAAGGGGCGACTTTAAGTTTGTTTTTCTTGACTGCCATGATTAGAGGGGTTGATGATGTGTTGTTCTACAAGCATATTCCAGGTTTTTTCGGCAGCCAGTTGTTCCGATCCTTTGATGGAGTAGTCGGATCCTTGGGCATACTCTTTGTCATCGATGATGACGACCACGTGATATAGTTTCCCTTTGCTGTTGTTTTTCTCGTTGAGGATTTTGAATAGCACGTGGTGTTTTTCTTTTTGCGACCATTCAAGCAGCTTACTCTTGAAGTTGACGTCGGTTTGCTCAAGCTGCTCGAGGTCGATATGCACCTTGATGATGCGGTTGATGAGGATTTTCTTGGTGAATTCGTAGCCCCGGTCGAGATAAAGGGCACCCACAAAAGCTTCGAAGGCATTGCCTAGCAAGGATTTAAAGTTGGCATGGACATCGTGGGTGTAGTGGACCATTTGTTCGAAACCCAGTTTTTGGGAGAGTTTATTGAGTGAGGCTCGGCTGACGATGCGGGAGCGCATCTCAGTGAGGAATCCTTCGGGTTTGGTAGGGAAGAGGCGGAAGAGGTAGTCGGCCACGACGGCGCTGAGCACGGCATCGCCAAGGTATTCGAGTCGTTCGTTGCTCAATCGATAGCCACCCACGTTGCCTTCAGAGGCGGATTTGTGGGTAAAGGCGAGTTGATACAACGTGATGTTTCTGGGGTAGAAGCCGAAGTTGTTATGAGTGAATTCGGACAAAGCTTTGTCCTTGGAGTTGGGGCGTGCAAAATAATCTCTCAGACTCATTGCACAAACGACTTAAGCGGGGTATTTCTTGAAAAGGATGGAGGTGTTGTGTCCACCGAAGCCAAAGGCGTTGGTCATGGCAAAGTGGATGTCGCGTTTCTTGGCCTTGTTGAAGGTAAAGTCGAGGTTGCTGTCGATCTGTGGGTCATCCTCGAAATGGTTGATGGTAGGAGGAATGATGCCTTCGTGGAGGGCCAATATGGAGGCGATGGCCTCGACGGCTCCGGCTCCACCCAGGAGGTGTCCGGTCATGGACTTGGTGGAGTTGAGGCTGATATTGTGTGCACTTTCGCCAAAGAGTTTTTGGATGGCGATGACCTCGGCGATGTCGCCTTGCGGTGTGGAGGTGCCGTGAGTGTTGATGTGCTCGATCGCGGACTTGTCGATGCCAGCGTCGGTGAGGGCACGTTGCATGCTAAGGCAAGCGCCGTAGCCTTCGGGATGCGGGGCGGTGATGTGATAAGCATCGCCCGACATGCCGACACCAGCGACCTCAGCGTAGATGTCGGCCCCTCTGCCGATGGCGTGTTCCAGCTCTTCGAGGACGACACAGCCGCCACCTTCGCCCATGACGAAGCCGTCACGGTTTTTGTCGAAAGGCCTCGAAGCTGTCAGTGGGTCATCGTTGCGGAGCGATAAGGCATGCATGGCGTTGAACCCGCCAATGCCCGCCTCGCAGATGCCTGCTTCGGCACCACCAGCGACCACCACCGAAACTTTGCCGTATCGGATCAGGTCGAAAGCCGAGATGATGGCATGCGACGACGAGGCGCAAGCCGAAACCGTGGCAAAGTTGGGCCCCCGGAAACCATAACGGATCGAGATCACCCCAGCAGGGATGTTCAAGATCATCTTGGGAATGTAATAGGGGCTGAAACGTGGGACACCGTCCCCCTTGGAATGTTCCATCACCTCGTTGTAGAAATGGGTGACGCCGCCAATGCCTGCGGTCAAAATCACTCCCACCTCATCGAAATCGGTGTTCACCGGTGTGATGTGGGAGTTGCTGATGGCTTCTTCAGCCGCGACAAGCGCAAACTGAGCGTAAAGGTCATATTTGCGAACATCCTTCCGATCGAAATAATTCAACGGATCGTAGTCCTTGACCTCCGCAGCAAAATGCGTCTTGTATTTGGTGGAATCGAAACGAGTAATCTCACCTACACCATTCTTCCCTTGGACCAACCCATTCCAAAACTCCTTGAAATTGTTGCCAATGGGTGTAATGGCCCCTAAGCCAGTAATGACTACTCGTTTCAATTCCATGATTTAATTGTGAATTATGCCTGATTCTTCTTCTGTTCTTCTTCAATCAAACGGACCACATCACCAACGGTGACGATGTTCTCTTGTTGATCGTCCGGAATGGCAATGCCGAACTTCTTTTCAAAATCCAGCATGAGTTCAACAGTGTCTAATGAGTCGGCTCCCAAGTCATTGGTAAAACTGGCGTCTAAAGTGACTTCTGATTCGTTTACACCTAACTTTTCAGCAATAATAGGCACAATTTGTTTTTCGATTTCTGACATAGTTTTCTAATTTTTGATTAAAAAATAAAAAAATTCTCTCTCGTTTTCAAAATATCCTGCAAAGATAAGGCATTTTTCGCATACCATGCAACTTTTTCGGATTTTTCTTATCTTTACACCAAAAATCATACTATGGAACAACCCACCAAAAAGCTTTTTCTTCTCGATGCTTACGCATTGATTTACAGAGCATTCTTTGCATTGAGCCGCCGCCCAGCCATCAATTCTAAAGGCTTGAACACCTCCGCAGTCATGGGATTCCTTAACACCCTCTATGATGTGCTTCGTAATGAGAAACCTACACATCTCGGCGTGGCCTTCGATCTCGCGGCCCCAACAGTGCGCGCTCAAGAGTACACAGAATACAAAGCCAACCGAGAAACCATGCCCGACGACCTTAGGGCTTCCATACCTTATATAATAAGGCTCATCCAAGGCTTCAACATCCCCATCTATGCCGCCGAAGGCTATGAAGCCGACGATGTCATAGGCACACTCTCGCATCAAGCGGAACAGCAAGGCTTTGTCACCTATATGATGACCCCCGACAAGGACTTCGGACAACTGGTCACCGACAAGGTGCTCATCTATAAACCAGCCAAGTTCGGCGCTCCCGCACAGGTGTGGGGGCCGAAAGAAGTGTGTGAACGCTATGGCATCGAACACCCCACCCAGCTCATCGACATCCTTGGCCTTTGGGGCGATGCCTCCGACAACATCCCGGGCATCCCGGGCATCGGCGAAAAGAACGCCTCTCTCTTGGTCGGAAAATATGGCAGCCTGGAAAACCTTATCGCCCACGCTGATGAACTCAAGGGAAAACAGAAAGAGAACGTGATCAACTTCGCACAACAGGGATTGATGTCGAAACACCTGGCCACGATCATGCTCGACGCTCCTGTACAACTTGACGAGGAAGGGCTGAGGATACATCAACCCAATGTTGAAGCATTGTTGGAACTATTCGACGAGCTCGAGTTTCGCACCTTCAAACGTCGATTCATTGCTGATTATGGGGTTATAGAGCCTGATCCAGCTCAGGTTGGATTGCTTCGTCGCTCCGCTCCTCGCAATGACGATCCCGCCCTTACCTTGTTTTCGGCTAACGACCACGCCGTTCATGCTGAGGGATCACCTACTCCGGTTGGAGGAACACCGGCAACGCTTAGCGTCATTGCGAGCGAAGCGAAGCACCCCGAAGGCTCTTCGACCGAAGGGAGAAAAACCAACCAGAATGCTCCCAGCATCGTCGAACCCGTTGATGCCAGAGAAACCCTAGTCATCACCACAGATGAAACCCGCTGGGAAGAACAAAAGGCTCGTATCGGGAACCCCGACATCATGAAGGTGGGCTACAACTTGAAACCCGTCCTTACCGGTTTGCGCAAACGAGGAATCAGTTTACAAGGCACTTTGTTCGACGTGATGATAGCCCATTACCTCATCGAACCCGAACAGCCTCATAAGCTGGAGAACCTCTCTGAGACCTACCTCAACCGGACCATCTCGCCTATGGGCAATCTCTGGAACCCCAACGAAAACGAAGAGGTTATCCAAGAACTCTATCATTGCTTCCTTCCCATGCTGAAGAACAACGGGCTGGAGAAGCTTTTCTACGACATCGAGATGCCCCTCGTCAGCGTGCTGAGCGTCATGGAAGAGAATGGAGTGAAGATCGATAGCGACAACCTGCATGCCATCAGCGAGGAGTTTGGCCAACATATCCGCCAGTTGGAAAGCGAAATCCACACCATGGCTGGCGTGAATTTCAACATCGCCTCCCCAAAACAGCTCGGCGAAGTCCTCTTTGAGAAACTGATGCTCGACGTCAAGGCCAAGAAGACCAAAACAGGACAATATGCCACCGGTGAAGATGTGCTTCAGAAGCTGACGGGTAAGCATCCAATCATCAATGCCATCCTCGAATACCGTTCCTACACCAAGCTGAAATCCACTTACCTCGATGCACTTCCTGCCTTGATCAACCCTAACGATGGGCTCATCCACACTTCGTTCAACCAGGCGGTGACCGCTACGGGACGGCTGAGTTCCAACAACCCCAACCTTCAAAACATTCCGGTGCGGACGGCCAACGGCAGAGAGATCCGTCGAGCCTTCGTACCGAGAAGCAAAGACTATACCCTGATGGCCGCCGACTACTCCCAGATAGAGCTGCGCATCATCGCCCATCTCAGCGGTGACCCGGCCATGATCCAAGACTTCAACCTCGGCCATGACATCCACGCCGCCACTGCTGCCAAAGTGTTCCATGTGCCAATCGATCAGGTCAGCAAAGAACAACGGAGCCGAGCAAAGGCCGTCAACTTCGGCATCATCTATGGGATGTCGGCTTTCGGATTGGCTGAACGTATGGAGATCTCGAGAGGGGAGGCCGCCGAAATCATCAAAAAATACTTTGAAGAATATGCCGGCATCAAGGAATACATGAACCGCTCCATCGCCATGGCCAAAGAAAAAGGTTATGCTGAGACCATCTTGGGACGACGACGGTATCTGCGCGACATTAACGCCTCCAATGCCACGGTGCGCAACTTCGCTGAACGCAACGCCATCAACGCGCCCATCCAAGGAAGCTCTGCGGATATGATCAAAATCGCCATGATTGCCATCCATCGGGAATTGCAACGACTCAAAATGCAGTCGAAGATGATCCTCCAAGTCCACGATGAATTGGTGTTCGATGCCCATCTCGACGAACTTTCACAGCTGAAGACCATCGTGAATGACAAGATGGTTAACGCACTCCCGCTCTCGGTGCCCATCATCGTGGAAATCAACACGGGTGAAAATTGGCTGGAAGCACATTGATTTTTAGAGGTAAGAATTTAGAAGTAAGAAGTAAGAATTTGTTAATTTTGCGCCATCATAGATGAACGATGCCGATCCCAAGAGAAACCGTAGAGCAGATTCTTTCGACCGCACGTATTGAAGAAGTGGTCGGAGAGTTCGTCACGTTGAAGAAACGTGGTGCGAACTACATCGGCCTATGCCCTTTCCACAACGAAAAAACTGGGTCGTTTAACGTCAACCCAGCGCGCAACATCTTCAAGTGCTTCGGCTGTGGCAAAGCCGGCGACTCGGCAAAGTTCCTGATGGAGCATGAACATTTCACCTATCCCGAAGCCCTCCGCTATCTTGCCAAGAAATACAACATCCAAATAGAGGAAAAAGAACTGAGTCCCGAAGAGATGATGGCGCAGACCGAACGGGAGAAAATGTTCAACATCAACGCCTTCGCCGATAAGTATTTCGTTGACACCTTGTGGAATACCGACGAAGGGAAATCGGTGGGATTGGACTACTTCCACGAACGGGGCTTCCTCAACCCTATCATCGAGAAATTCCACCTTGGCTACAGCCCCTCCCAGTGGGAGGCCTTCACCAACTACGCCAAGGACAATGGCTACGATCCGGAATTCCTTGAACGTGTGGGTTTCTCCATCAAACGACAAAACGGAGACTATTACGACCGTTACCATGGCCGGGTGATGTTTCCCATACATAACCTGACGGGTAAGGTCATCGGCTTTGGAGGACGTATCCTGAAATCGGATGCCGAAAAAAAACTGGCCAAATACCAAAACTCACCCGAGTCGGAAATCTACCAAAAGAAAGAAACCCTCTATGGCATTTACTTCGCTAAGAGCTCTATCGTCAATCAAGACGAATGCATCCTGGTGGAGGGCTATTTCGATGTGCTCCGAATGCACCAGCTTGGCGTTACCAATGTGGTCGCCAGCTCGGGTACCTCGTTGACCATCGAACAGATACGGCTGATCAAACGTTATACAAAGAACATCACCATGCTCTATGATGGTGACGACGCAGGCATCCACGCCGCTCTCCGAGGGACAGACATGATCCTTGCCGAAGGGATGAATGTACGCGTGGTGGTGCTGCCTCCCGAACACGACCCCGACTCGTTTGGCAAAGCCTATCCTAGCGACGAGGTGACTCGTTATCTGAAAGACAACGCCAAGGACTTCATCCGATTCAAGACGGAGCTGTTGCTGAAAGATGCCGCTAACGACCCTATCAAGAAAGGCCAAGTGGTCCGTACTATCGTCGAGACCATCTCCGTAGTGCCCGATTCGATCTTCCGTATCGCCTACGTCAAGGAGTCAAGCCTCCTGCTTGACATGCCCGAGGAGACGCTGATGATGGAACTCAACAAGCTGCTTCGAGCTAAGTTCAAGAAGTCACTCGGTGTGGAAGGTGAGGTGATCCCCGATGAACCCGTGGTGACTCAACCTCAAACCAAGTCCGAAGATGAGAACTTGCCTCCGGGCTTTTACCAAGAACGCGAACTGGTCAAACTGCTGCTGGTCTATGGTCAAGTCAAGCTGATCGACACCCGAGTGGACGAAGATGGGCACGAAGTGGAAGAACAAGTCTCGGTGGCACAGCTGATCATCGATGACTTGATCAATGATGAGATTGTCTTCAATGACCCCGTCAACCGTAAGATTTTCAATGTCTATGACAAGGCCATCGATTCAGGTAATCTTCCTGACGATCAGTATTTTATCACCAACGAGGATGAACAGGTGTCGAAGTTGGCGATTGACTTGCTGACCACTCCTTATAAACTTGATTGCTGGGATCGTCATGGAATCTTCGTGAAAAAAGAAGAGGACATGCTGCGGAAAGCAGTCAAATATGCCGTGTTGCGTTACAAAGACTTGATTATTGATGGCCAACTAAAGGAAATTGAAAATCAGTTAAAAGAAGAACGAGATATTGACAATCAAATGCTTCTTCTAAAAAAGAAGAAGCATTGGGATGACTTTCGAGTGCAGATTAACCGTGAGTTGGGCATTGTGATTGCGAAATAAACGAATTAGATTAACCAAAAAATAAAAAGAACGATGTTTAATAAAAGAAAAAGATGGCGTGTTCCTGCAGGTGTGGAACCTACAGCATTGGATCGTAGGGTGATGGCGATAGAGGCTCGTGGGGCCTTGGTGCCGAAACGGACGTTGATACGAACTCCAGAGGAGATTGAGGGCATCAAGCGCAGTGGCGTCATCAACACGGCCATCCTTGATTTGGTGGGTGAGAAGATCCACGCAGGGATGAGTACGCTTGAGATCGACGAGCTCGTCCATAACTACACCATAGAACATGGAGCCATCCCAGCCACCTTAGGCTATGAGGGCTACCCCAAAAGCGTATGCACTTCCATCAACGAGGTGGTGTGCCACGGCATCCCTTCAGCCAAGGAGATTCTGAAAGAAGGCGACATCATCAACGTGGACTGCACCACCATTCTTGACGGGTATTATGCCGATGCCTCGCGAATGTATGTCATTGGCGAGACCACACCGCGTAAACAAAAGCTGGTTGACGTAGCCAAAGAGTGTCTTTATGTGGGCATGGAGGCCGCCAAACCTTTCGGCTTTGTGGGTGACATTGGCAATGCCATCGAGAAACATGCCCATAAAAATGGCTTCAGCGTGGTGCGTGACCTCTGTGGACATGGTGTGGGCTTGAAGTTCCATGACGATCCCGAAGTGCTTCATTTTGGCAAGAAGGGTACAGGCATGTTGTTGGTCCCCGGTATGGTGTTTACCATCGAGCCGATGATCAACATGGGTACATGGAAGGTGTTTATCGACAGTGCTGACGGCTGGACCGTGATCACTGAAGATGAGTTGCCTTCCGCCCAATGGGAACACACTTTCCTTATGACCGAGAACGGCTTGGAAATCTTAACACATTGAGATTGAGGAAAATGCGTTTTTGTTAAAACTATCTTTTAACCACCTTCAGTGTTTGTTGCCAGCCTTCGTTGCTGGTGAGACGAATCAGATAGAAGCCTGGAGTAAGATCTTGAAGTGTCCATTCCATCTGCTGAGAGCCTTGTTCAGCATGGACTTCCTGCAGCATGACGGTTTGTCCCTGAAGGTTAAGGATTTCCATGCGAAGTTGGCTTTCCCTTGGGTTAAAGAAGCTGATCCTGGCCTTGTCGGTAATTGGATTGGGAGAAACGGTTGCCTGTAAACACTCCAACGGTAGTTCATTTACCCCAAACCCAGGATAGACCTGCATCTTCATTGTGATGGGAAGGTGATCGGAACTGTTAAAGAGGGCATCGGCCACCTCTGCAGGAACTGCGCTGTTGTATCCTTCATTGACCGACCGGTTGTGATGGTTGCCGTCATTTCCCACGGCCATATAGGAGTTGTCCAGATAACGAATGCGGTTGAAACCCATGTAAATCTCATCCGACATCAGGATCATGTCGAAACGGTCGTCCAATCCCCCACCTGTGCGACATGGGTTATTGGTTGACGCTGCGGTTGCCTGGGTGTGGTACGGGGCATACTGACTATTGTTATGCCAGTTGCCTACACCACCAACATGATACAGTGGATCGACAAACAAGATATCGTGGTTGTAATAGTTCTGGGTCATCAGCCGATATGCTGATTCGGAGGACGAATACATGTTGAAGTCACCCATAATCAGCACGTTGTCGTTGGGATAGTTCTCATCGATAAAATCCATGGCATTTTGCACCATGGCCCTTCTTTTGCCTTCGTCCGTGCTGGTGTTGCCGGCTTTTAGGTGAGCCACCACACACACCAGTTTGGTAGTGTCACCGGCTGCCAGCCCCGCCGTCTTGAAATACATCTCATAAGCATCGATGTCGCGAATAGCAGTGCGGATGACGGCGTGACGCTTCAGTCCCATTTTCCTGGAGTCGAAAAAAATGTGGTTGATAATGTCGCTGTTGTGGTAGTTGATGATGTCGTCTGACTCCCAATAGGTCGCGCCATTGATATTGAGGTTATGGCGAATGAAATTATCCAAGATGGTTTGTGTCGCACCAAACTCGTTGACCGTCAAGATGTCGGGTTTCACATGGTTTAGGATGGTTTGGATACATTCATCCTTCATCTGGGTGTTATTGGTCGATTCGTTACACCCAGCATAAGCGCTGTTGTAGTTGCCGTAATAGAGCAAGTTGTATTGCATCACGGTGAGAGTATCCTGTGCCTGAAGGTTAATACCAAACCATAATAGGAAAAAAAGAAGCGAGTAGCGGGTTTTCATAAGCTTAAATTCTGATGCAAATGTAACAAATCTCTAAAAATGAGTGAAAAAACTGGCACGGGATTTGAAATATTATCTATTTTTGCCGTGAATTAATGATTATGAGAAAATTCCATTGGATTATTATTGCTTTGGCGGTAATTGCAACCTTCGCATCGTGCCGTAAAAACAAGGATGAGCTCGCCATACTCTGTGGCCATTGGGGATGTGAAACGTATATCAGCTGCCGTACTCGCAACGACGGATCGGAGAAGTGGGACACCCTTCGTTATGAAGTTGGAGAGGGTCACGGCTATGAGCTGTGGTTCCGTTTGGATGGTACGGGTAGGCTTCGACTCAACGACAGCCCTGCCTTCATCAAGGATTTTTCATGCACCTATGAACTTGATCAAGAACAACAGCAGATCGTAGTTCACGGCAGTACTTGGCTATACGCACTCTATGGGAGCCTTTACCTTGACGAGAACGAGGGCCGTTTCGACATTCTCACCCTCAACGACTCAGTGCTTAATGTGGAGTGGATCAACGAGGTTTCGGAGTCGAAGCCTTTCTATGAGAATTTTTACTTGAGAAAAATCATCAATTAATAATGTATATCGGAATTATGAAACGTATCTCTTTCATTATCGTAGCCATGGCGATGATCATCGGTGTGGCTTCCTGTAAGAAATCCAAGGAATCACAATTGATCGGCATGTGGGGTGTCGAGCGCATCGAGTATTATAACATCGACTATTATGGCAATCCCATCGACAATACGATTGTTACCTGGGAATATACCCCTGGAGATTTTGACAACGGCATCGAGCTGATTTTTAAAGAAAACAAACAAGGGGAATGGCGTGACCACGATCAAGATACGTTCTTTGTCAAGGTAAGCACCAATCCTGTGACCTATGATACCATTGTCAATCCTGACACTACGGTCGTCACACCATTCACTTACTACTACGAGGAAAGCATCCCGGCCGTTTTTGTCAACACATCAGTGGCCGAGACCTTCATGCTTAAGTTGGAACGGTTGGATGAGACCACCCTCATTTACACGAACGAATATCAGTTAAATGAGGAAGAACGTGGTGTCTTGAAGCGTATTGATGATAGCAAATCGAAGAACACCAGATCAGCTTCACCGAAAAAGAATGGTTATCGGTCACGTAGGCCGGGTTCGTTCTTTTCACACGAATCACTCAACGAACAGCACTAAGCCTTTCAGATAGGCTCCTTCCGGATGGAAGATGTTGATGGGATGATCCGCTGGCTGTGAGAGCTGGTGGAGGATTCTCACATTGCGTCCTGCTTCGATGGCTGCAGCGGTGACGATGCCTTGGAATGTCGCCTTGTCAACGGCTTGTGAGCAGCTGAAAGTGAACAGCAACCCTCCTTTGGAAATCTTCTTGATGGCCTCGGCATTGATGAAACGGTAGCCCTGTAATCCGCGATGCCGGTCATGATGCCTCTTGGCGAAGGCGGGCGGGTCGAGAATCATCAGGTCGAACTCCCCATCCTGCACCTTATTAATATAGTCTTTCATGTCATCGGCGATGCAAGGGTTTTCCTCTTTGGAGAAACCGTTCAATTCGATGTTGGCTTCAGCGGTCATCAAGGCCTTTTTCGAGGTGTCAACGGTGACCACGCTTTTGGCTCCCCCTCTCAGTGCGGTGATGGTGAACCCTCCAGTATAGCCAAAAGCGTTGAGCACCTTCTTACCTGAGGCCATTTGACGGACTAACTCTCTGTTGTCGCGTTGGTCTAAAAAGAAACCGGTCTTCTGTCCGTTTTCCCAGTCAACCAAGAACTTGCTGTCATTTTCTAGCACATACTCGTCGGTTTTGCTTCCGAAGAGATAGCCATCTTCGATGACATCGTCCTTGCCCATCCGTTGCATGGCCTCGGCACTCTTGTTATAGATAGCTTGCAGCCCCAGTTCCGGGGTCAACTTCAAGGCGCGGACAATCTCTTTCAGATGAAGGATCATCCCTTCGGTCTGGGCCTGAACTACGGCGGTGTGGTTATACACATCGATGATGAGACCCGCAAGCCCGTCGCCCTCGGAGTGGATCAGTCGGTAACCGTTGGTGTGAGGGTTACCGACCAAGCCCATGGCTTTACGCAACTCGAAGGCCTTGGTGATCTTTTCCAAGAAAAACCATTCGTCAATCTTTCGGTTCTCAAAACTCAGCATCTTGACGGCGATGCTGTCGGGTTCACAGAAACCGGTGCCGAGGATCTCGCCTTCGTAGTCGGTCACCGTCACGGTGTCGCCTGCCTGGAGTCCTTCAGGACCATTTTCGATGGCGCCAGAGAAGATCCAAGGATGGAAACGACGCACAGCATCGTCTTTGCCTCTGCGGAGGCGGATGACAGGGTAGAGGGGTTCAGTGTTCATGGCATTTCTATTTTTTGCAAAAATACGGATTTGAACAAGAATAGCTATCTTTGCAAGGATAAATTATTCTGACTCATGAACGACAATTCCTTTTCCCTGAACGGACAGATCGTCGATCTGATCCATTCCCGTATCTTCCCCGGCCAGGTCTTCGTCAATGATGGCAAAATCGTTGAAATCAAAGAATTGGACACGGCTGAGCCCCATTTCATCCTTCCAGGCTTGATTGATGCCCATATCCACATCGAGAGCTCCATGGTGCCTCCCACGGAATTCGCCAGGATGGCTGTGTGTCACGGAACCGTGGCTACCGTGAGTGATCCCCATGAGATTGCCAATGTGATGGGGGTTGAAGGGATTGACTATATGATCAATAACGGGAAACGCTGCCATTTCAAGTTCTTCTTCGGAGCTCCGAGCTGTGTCCCGGCTACACCGTTCGAAACCTCGGGTGCCACCATCGATGCGGATACCATCGCTGAGCTGATGGCCCGCGACGACATCTATTATCTTTCAGAGATGATGAACTATCCAGGTGTGCTGGCCGATGACCCCGAAGTGATGAAAAAACTGAAAGCAGCCCATGACCTGGGAAAACCTATTGATGGACATGCACCTATGGTGCAAGGTGCCGATATGGAAAAGTACATCGGTGCCGGCATCAGTACCGACCATGAGTGTTATGCCATCGATGATGCTGAAGAGAAGATAAAAAAAGGAATGCATATCTTGATTCGTGAGGGTAGCGCTGCCAAAAACTTCGATGCCTTGATACCGCTGATGGCCAGCTATCCCGATATGCTGATGTTTTGTTCCGACGACATGCACCCCAACGACTTGGTCAAAGGACATATCAACCTCCTTGTGAAACGAGCTTTGCAGAAAGGCTACAAGCTGTTGGATGTGCTTCGTGTCGCCTCCTTGAATGCTGTCAGACATTATCATCTGGATGTGGGTTTATTGCAACCTGGCGACGACGCTGACTTCATCGTGGTGGACAGCATCCATGATTTCAATGTGCTGCAAACCTATGTCAAAGGTCGTTTGGTGGCTGAGCGTGGGCGTTCGTGCATGCCCTATCGCAAGGAAGAGTCGTGCAACTGTTTCCATGCCACGCCTATCACGGCCAAAGACCTTGCGCTAATGCCTAAAGGAACGAGAATAAAGGTCATCTCCTGCATGGAAGGAAGTCTGATTACGAATACCATCAATGCGGCCCCAAAGATTGTTGACGGTAACGTGGTGAGTGATACCACTCGTGACATCTTGAAAGTCGTGGTCTTGAACCGTTATACCCCATCGAAACCAGCTATTGGGTTCATCAACCATTTTGGTTTGAAACGGGGGGCCATTGCCACATCGGTTTCCCACGACAGTCATAATATCGTTGCGGTGGGTTGCTCCGATGAGGATATTGCCCGAGCCATCAACATGCTGGTCCTTACCCGTGGTGGTATGGTTGCATGCAGCGAGACGGAGTTTGCTTTGCTGCCTTTGCCCATCGCTGGGTTGATGAGTTTGGAGGAGGGTACTCGTGTAGCGGAGGATTATGAGCGAGCCGACCGGTTGGCCCATGAATTCGGATGCACTTTGACAAGTCCCTTCATGACGCTCTCATTCATGGCGCTGTTGGTGATTCCCGAGTTGAAGATGAGCGACCAGGGCTTGTTTGATGTGACTCGATTCGAGTTCACCCCGTTGTCAGTTGATTAAAAACAAGGACAAAAAAAAGGGTGGTCGATTGACCACCCTTTCTTGTTTATTGACGTTTACCTTTATTTGGTAACGGTCACGCGGCTAACGCTAACACCTTCTTCAGTGGTGATGCGGAGCATGTAAACACCAGCCTTGAATTGGCCGAGGTTCATGGTCATTTGATCACCATTGACATTGGCATCGTAGAGGACTTGGCCGAGGGTGTTGACCACAGTGATGTGGTTCATGCCGGCGGCTTCGATGGTCACGTTGCCAGTGGTCGGGTTAGGATAGATGCGGGTGTCGGTGACTTCAGCCACGCTGGTGACGGCAATCTCGACGTAGTTCTGGCTCAGGTCAGGAGTCAGAGCGAAGTCGGATTCGCAGTCGCCAGTGACAGCGGTCACTTGGTACTGATAGTTGCCGATAGCGACTTCATCGAAGTAGGTATTCACTTCACCGCTGTAAGGAACGGTGGCGATGAGCTCATTGTTACGATAGACGTTGAAGGCAATACCGTCAGTGATGTAGGTGTGGATGAGCCAGCAATAACCTGGGAGACCAGCAGAGGCAAGATCTGTCCAGGAGCCGAGTGACACCCAACGACCGTTAGGATCGCCAGTGATATCAGCACTTGCAGTGGCCGGATAACCAGTGTTGTCATCATTGCTGAAGACCACCCAGAGGTTTTGAGTAGGATCAATAGCCACAGGCTCAGCAAACACATACTCAACATCCTCACCAGTTCCAGTGAATTGGATAGGCATGCTTGCAAGTTCAGTTTGAGGAGCATTAGCACCACCTGAATAGATGGTCACCGAGCCATTCATCACGCCAGAGCTCAACATATCCATAGTGCTGACCTTGGTAACTGAAGTACCTGTGTAGCTTCCAGCGGGGAACATGACGGCCCACTTGAACGCTGCTCCAGCACCAACGCTGGTACCGTAAGCACCATCATCATACTGATACCAACCAGCATTGACTTCACCACTGTAGTTCCAGTTGATCATAGCGCCGAAGTATTCATTGTTGAAGTATTCGTAGCTACCAGTGAGGTTTTCAGGAGCGAGGCACTCATTGACTTCAGGCACGCAGACCTGCGGGCAGGACATGGTGTAGTGTGAGTAGTCTTCCATGTTGCCGTTATAGACCACGCGGATTTCATACTCATCAACCTCACCAGGATTGATGTCGGTGTAGGTCTGAGCAGGAGCTGCAACTTCAGCGATCCAAACGCCATCGCGGAAGATTTCAACGCCACGGACGTTAGCACCTGGAGTTGGAGGAACAGGATCACCGCTGCCAGTCAGTTCAGCATCGTCGATGCACATGATGTACTGGTCGTAGCAGTTGAAGTGACGGAAGGCGATGTAAGCCTGCTGTCCTGCATAGGCGCTCAGGTCAACGCTGTAGTGATACCAAGTACCGATTCTGTTGCCCTTGCCATCGCGTGAGGCAGGAGCCTTGCCAGCTCTGGTTGACTTGCCAGTCAGCGTCCATTCTTGGACAGAGACGAAGTCAGCCGGGTTGGTGGCGCTACCGGTGGAGACGAACACGCCGAAGTGATCGGCTGGATAGCTCGGGTCGCAGGCAGCGGTCCAGAATGAGAAGGTAGCACCATTGCCGATAGTCACTTGAGGTGACACCAGGTAATCGTCTGGGCTGAGGGCACCAATACCATTGATGTAGGAGCCGCTGATGGCAGCGTTGGAACCGCCATGGTACCAGTCGAGAGTCATACCAACATAGTAATCAGTGTAGTTGTTGATGCCTGGGAGGTCGCACCAAGTGTAACCGTCATTGTTAGCATCGATGGTGGACCATCCGCTCAAGTTGCTTTCGAAGTCCCAAGCGATGGTTTCGGTCGGATTAACCGGAGGATCAACTGGAGTGTCGCCGCCTTCAGCATTGATGGTGACGTCGTCGATGCACATGATGTACTGGTCGTAGCAGTTGAAGTGACGGAATGCGATATAGACATTCTGTCCGGCATAAGCACTCAGGTCAACGGTGTAGTTGTACCAAGTACCAATTCTGTCGCCT
>JAEEON010000073.1 GCA_016284305.1 Bacteroidales bacterium | reverse complement strand
CTACCCCAACCCCTTAGGCGAGGTATTGAACATACGCTACTCGCCCGACGTGAACCCGACCCGGGTTGAGCTCTATGACGTCCAGGGCCGACTCGTTCTTAGCCAGGAGAGCAACTTGGAGTCGGTCGCCACCGCCAACCTTCCGGCGGGCGTTTACTCCGTAAAGGTCACCCTCAGCAACGGCAAGAGCTACTCCGACACGGTGATCAAGAAATAATCCCGTTTTTTCCATAACCCAAAGTCCCGGAGGGTCATGTGCCGTCCGGGACTTGTTTCTTTTTGTTTACGCTGAATCAAAAAAAACGTATCTTTGCCACCAAATTCTGACTTCTGTCTTCTAAATTCTAAAAGAATGACCCAAAGAGAAGAAACTTCCATCCTGGTGCTCTATACGGGTGGCACCATCGGCATGATGCAAGACCCTAAAACCGGCGCCCTGGTGCCGTTCGACTTCGACAATATCTATAAGCACCTCCCCGTGCTGAAGAACTTCGGCTACCAGATTGACTTCTATTCGTTCGACCCGCTCATCGACTCGTCGAACATGTCGCCCGACTTTTGGGCAAAGTTGGCTACCAAGATCACGGAGAACTATGAGCAGTACGACGGCTTCGTGGTACTTCATGGCTCGGATACCATGGCCTATACCGCATCGGCTTTGAGTTTCATGCTCGAGAACCTCAACAAACCTGTCGTGCTGACAGGTTCCCAACTGCCCATGGGCGTGGTCCGTACCGACGGTCGCGAGAACTTCCTGGCCGCCATCGAAATCGCTGCCGCCAAAGAAGACGACACCTCCATCGTCCCCGAAGTCTGTATTTTCTTCCAAGACCAACTGCTACGCGGAAACCGCACCACTAAGTTCAACGCTGAGAACTTCAACGCCTTCGCCTCCACCAATTATCCGGCTCTAGCAGAGGTAGGCGTACATATAAAATATAATAAGGAGCGAATCCTGAAACCTAACTTCAAGCGACTGAAGCTGCATACGAATATGGATCGCAACGTGGGTATCCTGAAACTGTTCCCAGGCATCTCCGAGGAGTTCGTGTGCCACGCGTTACGTACCCCAAACCTCAAAGCCATGGTGCTGGAGACCTTCGGCTCAGGCAACGCCACCACCGCCCCTTGGTTCCTCGACGCCCTTAAAGAGGCCATCGACCGTGGACTGATTATCCTCAATATTACCCAATGCAAAGGAGGATCCGTCGAGATGGGACGCTATGAGACTAGCCTCGATATGGCCCGCATCGGTGTGGTCAGTGGCTATGACCTTACCGCCGAGGCAGCAGTGGCAAAACTGATGTACCTCATGGGAGAAGGACTGTCAAGAGAGAAAGTGATTGATATTCTAGGACTTTCCATCCGTGGGGAGATGACAAAATAAGGATTGAATAAAAAAAAACGGGGCTACTTTGTTTTTCTAACGAAAAATTTTGTAATTTTGGCAACGATTTTTTGGAGAGATGTCCGAGTGGTTTAAGGAGCACGCCTGGAAAGTGTGTGTACTCCAAAAGGGTACCGCGGGTTCGAATCCCGCTCTCTCCGCCAACGGTAATAGAATATTAGTAACAACAACATTAACTAAATCATGAAAAAATTAATTGCTTTCCTAACGATTGTTGGTTTTATGACCTTTGGAATCAGCAATCTCTTTGCTCAAGAAGAGCAAGCTCAACCAGAAGCAGCTACCGAACAGGTTGCTGAAACCGTAGCTCCTGCAGTTGAAGAGGCTGCTACTACCGATCTTACCCCCGCTGAAGCTCCTTCCACCTTCCGCGAAGTCATCAAGAAACAATTCATCGATGGCGGCCCCGCTTTCATGGGTATCGTGTTGATCATCTTGTTGCTCGGTATGGCCATCTCCATCGAGAGAATCATCTATTTGACCATGGCTGACGGCAACTCCAAGAAACTTTTGGCTGGTATCGAAGAGAAGATGAAAGCCGGTGATGTTGAAGGCGCAAAACAACTCTGCAAGAACACTCGTGGCCCTGTTGCTAGCATCTTCACCCAAGGCCTCATCCGCTACCAAGACGGTCAATCACTCGAGGAAGTTGAGAAATCACTGGTGTCCTATGGCGCTGTTTCTGCTGGCAAGCTCGAAAGCGGTCTGAGCTGGATCGGCCTCTGCATCAGCTTGGCTCCTATGTTCGGATTCATGGGTACCGTTATCGGTATGATCCAGGCATTCGATGACATCGCTGCCGCTGGCGATATGAGCCCGACAGTCGTTGCCCAAGGTATGAAGGTCGCTCTGTTAACCACCGTGTTCGGTCTTATCGCGGCTATCATCCTTCAAATCTTCTTCAACTTCATCGCTACCAAAATCGAAAAAATCACGAGCGACATGGAGAATGCCTCCATCAGCTTCATGGATATCCTTGTTAAATACAACAAATAATAAAGACAATAATCATGAACGGTAAGCTTTCAAACATCGGAAAATGGGTCTTTGGTGCCTTGGCGCTCGTCACCGTTATCCTGGCAGTCATGTTCTACCTGGATCTGCACAATGATGGCCGCACCAACTTGATCCTGAATTGGGGCTACATCTTGATTATTCTTGGCATTTGCATTGCTCTCCTGTCTGTCATCATCTCGGGTGTCGTCAAAGGCATCAACATGAAAAAGATCTTGATAGCAATCGCAGCCATAGCCGTTATTGGAGTTGTAGCTTATATCATGTCAAAAGGCAGCTTCGACATCCCTTACCAAACTGGCGAGAACATCTATTCAGGCCGTACCCACGGCTTAGTCGAATGGGGCCTTAACTTCTTCTATCTCATCTTCGGAGTAAGCATCCTTTGCATTCTCTATTCCGTTATTCGCTCAGGTAAATAAAAACATCTCATCATGGCCAGAAAAACTCCGGAAATCAATTCTAGTTCGCAGGCTGACATAGCATTCTTGCTGTTGTGTTTCTTCCTGATGACGACCTCCATGGACGTTGACTACGGTATCACCCGTCGTCTGCCCCCTCCAGTGGAACAAAATGACGACGATGTCAAAGTCAAGGAAAGAAACGTGATGAATGTTCTGATTAACAAGAATAACAGGCTGATGGTCAACGGTCGCCCCTCGGATATCTCCCTGCTTAAGGACGACGCCAAACAGTTCATGACCCCTCGCCCAGGCGATGAAACCGCTCCCGAAACGGAGTACAAATCCATCGAACTCCTTGGCGATGTCCTCATGTCAAAAGGCGTTATCTCTTTGCAAAACGACCGCGGTACATCCTATGCTATGTATATCAGTGTGCAGAATGAGCTGGCACGCGCCTTCAACGAACTGAAGGAAGAAATGGCATGGAAACACTTCCATAAACATTTCGACCAGCTTAATGAAGACCAAACCAAAGCTGTCAATGATGCAGTCCCCGTGCGTGTTAGCGAGGCTGAACCCGTTGAAATACAATAATAAAGGAGGAATAAACTATGGGTAAATTTAGAAAAGAAGGTAAAAAAGAAGTGCCTCAAGTGAGCACCTCGTCACTGCCTGACATCGTTTACATGTTGATCTTCTTCTTTATGATCACTACTTCAATGCGTGACGTCGAACTGAAAGTCAAGACTGCCATGCCTAAGGCAACAGAAATTGCCAAACTCGAAAAAAAGGCTTTGGTTAGCTCCATCTACATTGGCCCTCCGCGCGACGCTAAACTCGGTACGGAATCCCGTATCCAACTCAACGACCAATTCGCCCGCCCGGCAGATATCGCCGACTGGGTGCTCCAAGAACGTGAAGCTCGCAACGAAGCCGACCGCCCTCTGCTGACTACCGCTCTTAAGGTGCATAAAGAAACCCGTATGGGTATCGTCACCGACGTGAAACAAGAACTGCGTAAAGTTGGTGCCTTCCGTATCAACTATACCACCCTCAAAGGTAGCGCACTGGAAAATTAATGGATCCTGTATCCACAAAAAAAGAGACGCCACATCGTGACGTCTCTTTTTTTATGGGTGGTCCCACTAGGGCTTGAACCTAGGACCTACTGATTATGAGTCAGTTGCTCTAACCAACTGCGCTATGGGACCGCAAAAAAAGCTCCCAACCGTCTAACTAAGCCGATCTTTGCTTATATTTGCATTGCAAAAGTACAACTTTTTTTTGAAATGGCTGAAAAAATCAAAAATATCATCTTCGATCTCGGTGGCGTCGTGCTCGACATCGACGAATCTATCACCATCCATGAACTCCAAAAGAAAGGTATCAATGGACAAACACTGATGCATGACCCCCAATTCCTCGCCATCGACGGGAAATTTGAACGTGGCATCATCTCCGCCCCTACCTTCCGGAAACAAGTGAAACAACTTATCGGAAAAGAAAACCTCTCCGACCCCGACTTCGACTTCATCTGGAACTCTATGCTCCTCGATATCCCTCGCGAACGTATCCAAGCCCTCGAACAAATCAAAGAACATTACAACATCTTCCTGATGAGTAACACCAATGAGATCCATTATGACCTCTATGTCCGTGACCTGCAACTCCGCTTTGGCTACAAACAGTTCGACGACCTTTTTGACAAGTCCTACTTCTCGTTCGATGTCCACTTGATGAAGCCTGATCCATTATTTTTTGAGTATATTATTGATAATCAAGGTCTTAAACCTAAAGAAACCCTCTTCATCGACGACACAAAAGCCAATATCGATGTGGCATCGCAACTGGGTATCCATACCTACCTCATCCGTCGTGATGAACTGGTGCGTAACCTCTTTGAGAATGGTATCCTAAAAAAAGATGTCCTGATCAGCTAAATGATCCTCAATCTCAGTGAGAATCATGCCAACTTCTTCAGAGGTTTTCGCTTCCATCAATCGCATCTTGTAAGGCTTGAAATTGGGCAAGCCCTTAAAATACGAACCCCAATGCTTGCGGATCTCCAATACAGCAATGTGTTCGCCTTTCCATGATACCGACCGCTCGAGTTGAATCCGTGCGATGCGAATCCGTTCGTGCAGGTCTGGCACAGTTTCCACTTCGCCAGTCTCTAAATACCTTCTGATCTGCCTGAAAATCCATGGATTGCCGTAAGTGGCACGGCCAATCATCAAAGCATCCACACCAAACGTATCCTTGTAATACTTCGCCGTAGGACCATCTACAACATCACCATTGCCGATGATGGGGATGTGCATTCTTGGATTGTTCTTCACGGCCCCAATCAAGGTCCAGTCAGCCGGCTCACTGTATTTCGTGGTCCTTAACCGCCCATGGATGGTCAAGGCAGCAATACCTACGTCTTGCAAACGCTCGGCGATGTCAACAATCTCCTTGTGGTCCTCGTCGTAGCCCAATCGTGTCTTCACCGTCACTGGGATATCAACGGCTTCTACCACAGCCTTGGTGATGGCCACCATCTTCGGGATGTCATTCATGATGCCTGACCCAGCCCCTTTGGAGGCCACTTTCTTCACAGGACAGCCGAAATTGATGTCAATCAAATCGGGATGTGCAGTCTCGGCATAACGAGCTGCGGCTACCATGGGCTCCACGGCGTTGCCGAAAATCTGAACCCCGAAAGGCCGCTCAAATTCGTCAAAATCCAACTTCTTGATGCTCTTCACACTATCGCGAATCAACCCATCGGATGAGATGAACTCTGAATATACCAGGTCGGCCCCGAAAAGCTTGCAAACATGGCGAAATGGAGGGTCTGAGACATCCTCCATAGGAGCAAGCAACAAAGGATAATGGTCAAATTCTAGGTTGGCAATCGTGATCATCGTAGGTAATTTGATGCAAAAATACTACTTTTGCATTCTAAAACACTTATTCCTATGGATGAATTCAAGAAAAACCTGAAGGCTTCGCCCGGCATCCGCTTCTTCATCTATGTGATTGCCTTGCTAATCTGTACCTTGATTGGCATGGTGATGACCCTGTTCCTGGCTGCGGGCAACGACATCTTCCTGATGAAAGTCGGACAGGGAGTGAGCTCGTTGATGATGTTCGTGGTTCCTCCCATCATTCTCTATGCCTTCACTCGCACCCAGCCTATCCAAGCCTTGGGGCTCCGAAAACCCAATAGCTATTGGATGTGGCTCATTGGCTTGATCCTCATGTTTGTTTCCTTGCCCGTGACGAATCAACTCGGGTTATGGAATGAGAAGATGAACTTCGGCGCTACATTTGAGCAACTGGAAGAACTGTTGCAACAATTGGAAAGCATGGCTGGCGACTTGACCGAAAGGATGCTCCAGGTGGAAACTCTTGGGGGATTGCTTTTCAACTTGATTATTATCGCCTTGATTCCTGCCATTGGTGAAGAGCTGACCTTTCGAGGCGTGCTGCAACAATCGCTTGTCAGAGGATGCAAAAATGCCCACGTCGCCATCTTTCTGTCTGCCTTCATCTTTTCCTTCATCCATTTTCAATTCTACGGTTTCTTGCCTCGTATGTTCCTCGGCATCCTCTTGGGCTACCTCTTCTATTATTCGGGCTCTCTTTGGACGAGTATCCTGATGCATTTCGTCAATAATGGTACCGCTGTTGTGGTCGCCTATCTCGACTACAAGGGTGTGCTCAGCGTGGATTATGAGCATTTTGGTTCGATGAATCTGGGATGGACCATCGCTAGCTTGGTGGTGACCGTAGGAATCCTCATATTCTGTAATAAAATCAAAAAGAATTATGCAAGAGAATAAAGACACTACTCGTACTGAGCTGGACGAGCTCGGTGAGTTTGGGCTGATTGACCAATTGACGCAGGATTTTCCTCTGCGTAACGCCTCCTCCTTGAAGGGTGTTGGCGATGATGCAGCCGTCATCGACCATGAAGGCTATCGTACTTTGGTGTCGGTTGACCTGCTCGTTGAAGGCATCCATTTCGACATGACCTACACTCCTTTGAGACATCTTGGCTACAAGGCAGCAGTGGTTAATTTTTCGGATATCTATGCCATGAACGGCACTCCGACTCAGATCGTGGTGGGTCTGGGCGTCTCCAACCGCTTCTCTGTCGAGGCTTTGGATGAACTCTATGCAGGCATCCGACTGGCTTGTGAGGCCTATAACGTGGATCTCGTCGGTGGCGACACGACTTCAAGCCGTTCGGGATTGGTGATCTCCATCACCGTTATCGGTAGAGCCAAGGAAGAGGATGTCGTATATCGTAGTGGCGCCAAACCCAATGATCTGCTGTGTGTCAGCGGCGACCTTGGTGGAGCCTATATGGGCTTGCTCATCCTCGAAAGGGAGAAGGCGGAATTCTTGGCCAACCCTAACATGCAACCTCAGTTGCAAGGCTTCGATTATGTGTTGGAACGCCAACTTAAACCTGAGGCACGTAAAGATGTAGTGGCTCGCCTGAAGGAGATAGGAGTGAAGCCTACCTCAATGATCGACATCTCGGATGGCTTGGCTTCGGAAATCATGCATCTCTGTAAAGAGTCGGGCGTGGGCTGCCAACTCTATGAGGACAAGATCCCCTTGGATCCCTCTACCGAAAAAATCGCCAAAGATTTCCAAATCGTCCCTTCTGTGGCAGCGATGAACGGCGGTGAAGACTATGAACTGCTCTTCACCATCGACCAAAAAGACTACGAAAAGATACAAAAGATCGCCGAAGACGTCACCGTCATTGGCTATATGACCCCCGATAAAGGTATCGCTGAGTTGGTGACCCCCGACAATCATGTCATACCACTGAAAGCTCAAGGGTGGAACCATTTTAGAGTTGAGAGTTGAGAGATAAGATTAAAGCGATATTGGCTATTATACCCACTAAACCTGGGGTTTATCGTTATTATGACAAGGACGGTACCATCATCTATGTGGGTAAAGCAAAGAACCTAAAACGTCGTGTATCGAGCTATTTCAACAAGGAACAGACGGGCAAGACTAGGGTCTTGGTGAGCCGTATCGACGATATCAAGTTCATCGTAGTGGAGTCGGAGTCCGAGGCATTGCTGCTTGAAAACAACCTGATCAAAGAGTTCAAGCCTCGATACAACATCATGCTCAAGGACGATAAGACCTATCCTTGGATCTGTGTCAAAAACGAACCGTTCCCTAGGGTGTTTTTGACTCGTAAGAAACTCAACGACGGCTCCGACTATTACGGTCCTTACCCTTCAGTACGCACTGCTCATCTTCTTCTTGACCTGTTAAGTCAATTGTACCAGATTCGGACCTGCAAGACTACATTGACCGAAGCAAGCATCGAGAAAGGGAAATATCGGGTCTGCCTTGACTACCATATCCATAAATGCGGAGGGCCTTGCGTGGGAGAGATCTCGAAGGAAGACTATCGTCAGATGATTTCGCAGGTCAAGGAAATCATTCGGGGCAATTTGCAAGGGGTACTCAAAACCTTGAAGGCGCAAATGATGGATTATGCCTCACGCATGGAGTTCGAGGAAGCTCAGGTCATCAAAGAGAAATATGAGTTACTGGAGAATTACCGTAGCCGTTCCACGGTGGTCAGCACGACAATTCATAACGTGGACGTGTTTTCGTATGTTGATGCCGAGAGCTTATTTTACGTGAATTACATGAAAGTCGTTGATGGTGCCGTGGTGCATTCCAACACTGTGGAGATGAAGCGGAAGTTGGACGAGACACCGGAAGAGCTGCTCTCCTTGGCTGTAACGGAGCTGAGGCAGCAGTTTGAGAGCCATTCCCCAGAAGTGGTCTTGCCCATGAAACTCGATTTCGGCTTAGGAGATGTGGAGGTGACGGTACCCCAACGTGGCGATAAGATGAAGCTTCTGGAGCTCTCCCGCCGCAATGCGGTCCAGTATAAGATGGATCTGGAGAAACAACGTTCATTGGTCGATCCTGAGCGTCATCAGAAACGGGTCCTCAACCAACTCAAAGAGGCCTTGCATCTGCCGAAGATGCCTGAGGTTATCGAGTGTTTCGACAACTCAAATTTCCAAGGGGACTATCCCGTGGCGGCCATGGTGCAGTTTGTCAACGGCAAGCCCAACAAGAGCGCCTATCGTCACTATAACATCAAGACGGTAGTGGGGCCTGATGACTATGCTTCGATGAAGGAGGTAGTACGTCGGCGTTATTCGCGCCTTATTGATGAGGAGAAGCCGTTGCCTGACCTCATCGTCACAGATGGAGGCAAAGGTCAGATGGAGGTCGTTCGCGAGGTTGTGGAGGACGAGTTACATGTCGATATCGCCATTGCTGGATTGGTCAAAGACGACAAGCATCGCACCCGTGAGTTGTTGTTCGGTTTCCCTCCTCGTACGGTGGGTCTCCGTCCCGACTCGGAAATCTTCAGGTTGATGACTTTCATGCAGGATGAGGTGCATCGTTTTGCCATCACCCATCACCGCAAGAAATTCGAGAAAGGATTCTTGCATTCGGAGTTAGCCGACATCAAAGGTATCGGGAAGGCCACGGCGGAAAAGCTTTTGCTGGAGTTGAAGTCCGTAAAAGCAATCAAGGAAGCCTCGCTTGAGAGCTTAGCTTCCTTGATCGGTCCCGCAAAGGCGAGATTGGTCTATGACCATTTTAATTCTTTTACTGCAACTTGAAGTTGACAGGGAGGATGTAGCTGACACGCACGGCCTTGCCACGTTGTTTGCCGGGTTTCCATTTCGGCATGGCCTTCACCACGCGCATAGCTTCTTCGTCGCAACCACCACCGAGTGAACGCATCACTTTCACGTTCGACACGTGGCCATCGGGCTCAACGACGAAGTTGACGAACACACGACCTTGGATGCCGCTTTCACGGGCCATCTGCGGGTACTTGATGTTCTTCTGGAGGTATTCCGCAAGTTTGGCGGTGCCGCCCGGGAAGTCAGGCATCTCTTCCACGATGGTGAAGACTTCCTGTTCGACGACTTCCTCTTCCACGACTTCGGGAGCGACATACTCTTCGATGACTTCATTTTGGTCAACTTCAGCATTGATCTCGACGTCTTCGACTTCTACGTCATCTTCCACGACTTGGATTTGGGTGGTTTGCTTGGGAACTTCCACAGGCTGAGGTTTCTGCTCTTGTTTGGTGATCTCGACCATCTCTTCTTCCACGACCTCAACGGTTCTTCCGATATCGGAGAACTCCCTCTTGTCGTAGCTCTTGATTTCGAACACCAACCAAGCCACAGCCAAGCTGATGATTAAGCCTATCTGCGTGAACATCAATTTCTTGTTCTCGAGATTCGCTTTCGGTGATTTCTTCTCTTCCATGGTTATCGTGTTTTTTTAATTCATTCGCATTTTTTCCGATGCGAAATTAGTAATTATTTATTTATGAAACGACTCATTTTTCAATTTATTTCTGTTTTGGTTGAAAAAATAGAAAAATAAGACTCCGAGAAGGGTCCCAACGGCATCGGCAAACCAGTCATAAAGGCTGCCAACCCGTCCAGGGATGAAAGCTTCCTGCATGATTTCGGTCAGGGCTCCGTAGGCTAGGCCGACGGTGAGCGTGATGATGAGTGCTTTTCTTCGGTATGCCTTGTCTCTATCCTGGTAAGGCTTGCGGTATCCCCAAAGAGTGATGTAGGCAAAGGCAAAGTACATCAGCAGGTGCGCGAGTTTGTCCAATCCGATGATGGTTTTGGGCTTGGGCAAAAAGGAACCCGGAAGTCCCGTAAGCAGCAGGATCACTGCTGCACAAAAGACTCCCGGGTAGATGTTCCTTGTGAATCGGTCTAACGAACGGATCACTGGATCTTAGCTTCGTAAGCGGCAGCGTCAAGCAGGTTGTCCAACTCGGCGGGGTCGTTCACTTTGATTTTCAACATCCAGCCTTCACCATAAGGATCGGTGTTGACCAGCTTGGCGTTCTCTTCGTCGGCCAAAGTCTCGTTGACCTCAACGATCTCGCCAGCGACGGGCATCATCAGCTCGGCAGAGGTCTTCACAGCCTCGACAGCGCCAAAGACTTCCTCAGCTTCGAGGGTCTCGCCCACGAGGTCTGGGTCAATGTCGATGAAGGTGATGTCACCAAGTTCATGTTGTGCATAATCAGTGATGCCGATGAAACCGAATTCGCCTTCCAGACGGATCCATTCATCGTCTTTCGTGTACTTCAGATTTGATGGAATGTTCATTGTTATTTGTTATTAAACTGTTGCGTTTTTCGAGTCCAAAATTACATATTTTACGCTTCGCTTTCACACTTTGCTGAAAAAATCCTTATTGTGCCAAGTTAAACCTGATCATCACACCGGCAAAGGTGGTCGAAGTGGGGAACGAGGTGGAGATGAACGGCGTGTTCATGTCGCGCTTGAAGAAGGCTTGCGCACTCAAACGCGTGCTGAACTGGTAGTCACCAGTGATGTAAATGTTGATCTTGTTCTGACCAGCCGAAACCTGATTGTTGTTTTCGTCAATGCGGCGTAAGATGGTCTTGTCGTGCCTGAATCCAATGTCAACCTTGAGCACCAGGTCGTTGCTTACCGTCTTCTTGTTGTTCTTGCCTCTTGGACCTGCCGTCAATGATGAAATGTTGAACGACAAGCCTTTGATGCGGTAACCTGCTCCAACGACAATTTCTTGACCGTTGACTTCGGTGAGCTGGTTGTTGGAGAAGCTGATGGTCAACGCCCTCGACTTCTTGTACTGTACGTTGGCGGTCAAAGTGTTCTGGAAACCGACGTCAACACCAATGAACGGTGCGAACTGCTCGTTGAGCACCATCTGTTGGATGTCATATCTCGGAATGATATTGTCGGAGTTCTCAAAGGTTTGGATGGGGTTGTGTTCGTTGTAATAGACGTTACTGGCCCAACTGTTGATGGTGTATGTCGAACGATAAGAATGCGTGATGTTGATGCTCTTGAAGATCTCGGCCAATGCAGGGATGTTGGTCAATCCGTTATAGGTGAGATTCCAGTTCGGGAACGGGATCTTCTGGAACGGCGTGAGGCTGATCTTCGAAGCGTCCTCGCCAGAGTAGGCGGCGAGGAACGAGTACATCAACACTTCCATGTTTGACGATCCGTAGCCCTTCGGGAAACGATCACCGGCAATAGTGTCGAAATAATACTCCTGAACGTTGGCCACCCACTGTGGGTTGTTGCGCGCGATGCGGTCGGCGATGATGGATCGGTTGGCCAACATCTGGTCAAACAAAGGCGACCCTACATTGGTGTTCACATCGGTGTTGCCATCGTCATATTCCTTGACAAAGGCAGTCTTGAGCAGCATGGTACTGATGCTGAAGTTACCTCCGTTGGTGGGCGTGAAAATCTCGAAATCACCAGAGGCATTGGCCCTGAAGTACTGCTGGAAGTTCTCCGTATAAGTGCGGTTGCCCTGGATGTCGAGCTTGAAGCCAAAGAATGGCTCGCAATTGACACGGTAATTAAAGGTCTGTGAACTCCTGTTGATGTAAGGTTCGCTCAAGATGGAGTCTTGGGTAAGCCAGTCGTTGACCACAGCCTTGTGGAAGATCTCACCGGGAGCGCCAGCCACGAATCCCCAGCCAGGGGCCTCGAAGGCATTGTCCATGCCTAGGAAACGGGCCTTGGGCATGAACCCAGGCAACACCTGCCCACCGGTGATCGAGTATGTCGCTGAAGCCTTCTTGACCATGGTGAGGATCTTCAACGATCCGTCGAGTATCACCTTGCCAACATTGACCTTCGGGGTGGTGTTGGTGCTGTCAGCAGCCTGTTTCTTCCCGTCCTTGTCGTCTTTCGAGTCCTTGCTGTCTTTCTTTTTGCCATTGTCGTTCTTGAGGTTGCCTCGGTTGCTTCGCTTGTTGGAGTTCGCGTTGAGTTTCTTCAGATAAGGAATGGTGTTATAGATCTTTTGGAAGTCAAGCGAAGCGTTGGCTTGAATGGAGTTCGAGTTCTCAATGGTGTTGCCTAAACGATCTTGGATGGTCAACGCAGAAGCAGTCCAGAAGTATTGGCCTTGGTAGCTGGCATTGGCTGTGACCCAACCCAAGAGAGGAAGCTTGTTGATGGGCACCGTGTAGTTGACGTTGATAGTCTGGTGGAACCTCGACATCGAGCCAAGGTGCTTGAGTTCGTTTCGTATGGTGTCGCGGTTCAATTTCCATTCCTCGGTTCCCTTGTCAGGATTGCCTGCAGGTTCATAAACGTATGCCTTGGCTTCGGCAGCGTATTCCAAATTCAAGCCTCGGGTGATGTCGTATCGGAACTGGAAGTTGCGGTTCCAATCCCATTGTTTCGAGAATGTCGGGTTGATGATGATGGCTCCACCGCTCTTATTGCGTAACAGCTTCTCCGAATAGTAACGATACATTTCCGTGTTGAAGGTAATGCTCTTCGGGAGGTAGTAGAAATTGAAGTCTTTGATGAGGGCGAGGTAAGATTTTGAGGCCCATTTCTTTTGTGCGAACGGCGAAATGTTCTTGGGGTTGCCTACGTAGTTGTAGCCGAGGCTTCCGCGATAGGTCTTGACGTTGTAGTATTGGATGTCGGTATTCTCCTGGTTGGTCTCGCTATAGGAGAAGGAGAGGTTGAAGTTTTCGATGTCATAGATGTGAATGGTGGGCATATTGCCTCCACGTCCCAGACGGTTCGGGTCTCGGGTGTTCGACTTGCTGTTGTCGGGATTGTCTTGTTGATCCTTGTTGCGGTTCCGCTTGTTCTGGGTCCGTTCTTTCCTGACGTTCATCAAGTTGATATTCTTATACTGAGTCATGTTGTGGACGATGGCCGTCAGTGAGTCGCGTTCCTGTTGGGTGTTGAGCGCAGCCAGAGCGGTGTTAAGGCGGATGTCAGGGTCGTAGGGGTTGTACATTGGGGTGGTGACGTTGCGTCCATAATCGACATGGAGGGGCAGTCGAAGTCCGGTGTTCTCCACAAACTTGCCAAGTTCGAGGTCGGTTGACACACTGAATTGTGAATTGGCTTCGAAAGTATTGGAGGTGATGTCGCTGTCGAGGGCGGCGAAGCCTCCAGAGCTATAGGAACCGCTGACCACTACACGTCCCAAGTCAGCCAAAGTGGCCTCCAAACGTCCTGTTCCAGCGTATCCACCGTTGCTGCTCAGCTCGGTAAGACGCAACTCGTTGATCCAAATGGTGACGCTCTTGGCTTCTCCATCGTCGAAGTTGCTCGCCAACTGTTGCCGTTTCGGATTGCGCACACCGACCATGATGGCTTCTACATCACTGATGCTCGGGTTACCAATCACCTTGATGGTGTGATAGTAGTCCTTGCCATCGACGGTGCCTTTCTTGAAACGCTCAGAATAGATGAAGTTCAGTTTCACGTCACTGCCAGGTTGGTTCATGGCAGCATTACGGTTGGCTTTCACCGTGACGAGGTCTTCCAAAAGAATGTCCAAATTGTTGATTTCTGGCCAGATGGCGTCTTTGTTGGTGTAAGCCGTGAACCATGGAGTCATCTTCAACGGAATCTCGTATTCGTAGTAGTTTTGAGTGAAGTCGGTACCCAATCGCATGAATACAGTGAGGTCTTGGTCATTGAGCACGTCTTCCTCGTTGACCTTCTCAGCGTGGACAAACATCTTAAGGTATTTATACTGCCTGAGGTCAAAGTCCGTGGTCTTGTAAATTGCCCTTCCGTCGCCATCAACGAGGTTCTGGACAGTCAGCTGGAGCGACTGCTCATTGAGCTTGGTGACGGCAGTGGTCCCCACCAACTGCTCTTGCGTGATTCCTGGCGGGATGACATAAGGTACAGGGGAACGGCGACCATTCTCTTCAATGTTGACGGCTGAAACATCCAGCGAGGTGGCATTGGCAATGTCGTTGGGCTGGTACTCACCCGGGGCTTGGATGCTCTGCGTATAAGTCCTCCATTCACCCTTCACAAGGTCGAGCGTGGCAAAACGCAAGACGATGGGGTTCTGGAAGCCGCGGACAAACATTCTCATGAAGCGGATGGATGAGTAATCGTCAATGCGACCGATGACCTTGTCGGGTTGCTTGATGGGCACCCTGAATTGGTACCACTTCACGCTGGTGACTTCACCGTTGGCTAACACGATGTTGTTGGCTTCGTAAATGTCGGCGATGTGGTTCTTTCCCACCACCATCTTGTTCGGGTCGAGTTCAATCTCATATTGATAGTAGCGTTCCGATTCGCTCAAGGTGTTGTCGGAGTTGATGTCCTCACCATCGGGCAAGGTGGTGTTACTAGTGGTGTACGACTCGACGCGTTGCGATTCTGAAGGTGAGTTGCCTTCAACGCCGTTGTAATTCTTGTATCTTTCGAGGATGCTGCGGTGAAGTTCATCGTCATTCCATTCTGATGACCTGAAGTAATGGTAATTGTCGCTCGATGGGTCTTGGTAGGCCTTCTGATATACTTCGGAGCTTTCACCGAAATAGTCTCTGATGACATTCAGGTAGTCCTCTTCAAAGAAAGTGCGCTCGTCGGTGTCGCGCATGCCGTCGAAGCCGACGTCTTGATATTCTCTTGCATCGGGATTGGTGCTGAAGGTCCCCACCAAGTCTTGCATGGTAGGCACACGGCCCCAGATGGTGGTGTCCACATTGGTCACGTTGTTGGTCTCAGGCAATCCGTTCTCATAGAACTTGCGTCCGTCACGAAGAATATCCTCAGAGATGTCACCCAAGTTGATGTAAAGCTTTCCGGGGTTGTCTTGGTATTCTGGATCAGCAAAGGGGTCCATCAACCAGAACTCGACATATTCAATGTTGGTAGCCTCGAAGTCGGTAGTTTCCATCTTTCGCATGATACCAGCCCAACGGTTCTGTGGATTGTTGAGGGCGCCTTCCTCGGTGACACCTGAGGAGAACTGGTTGGGCATCACATCGTAGTTGTAAGGACCTTTCTCAGAGGGATAATAGGCCAAGTTGAGCACGGAGACGTTGGTCGGGGTGCCCGCCACGATGTCTTTGGTGGGGAAGATCTCGTTTTCAAGCACCTGACGCACACTGTTCTTTGAGAGCTCGTCGCTGCTGATGTTTCTCGGACGGATGGTACCATTGCGATCATAGAACACGTTGTGGTCGATGGTGTACCAAGCGAGTTTTGCCCTGTTCTTGCCGTACGCCCAGTCGGTGTTGGGGGCGGCTTCAGGGAACAAGTCGGTCTGGTTCTGCGGCGTGCTGGCGAGATGCCATTGTCCAAACATTCTCAAATCGATGGTCGATTTGGCCCCTTCAAAGTCGTCAATATAGGAGGTGCCTCGTTCGCTAGCCGACTTTGAAAGGCCTGGGATGAACCTCGCAAACTCACCGTCGATGTTGATCCTCGACGGAGCCTTGGTGCTGATGCCGGGCAGCTTGTCGATAAAGTTGGTGAGCCAACGCGCCTCGGTGTGGTAGCTGAAATCAAAGCCATAAATGGTGTTGGCGATGGCTTCCTCGCCGTAGTTGATCTTTTGGGTGTAGGACTTCTCTCCCAAATAAAGGACGGTTCCCCCCAATCGTAAGTCGGGATTGAACTCATGCTCGACACGGGCTCCCAAGAAAGTCTTCTTCAACGCACTGAAACCTGAGTTGCTCTCCAACGAGATGTTGATGGGCGTTCCGGAATTGAGGATGCCCTCGTTGATGATGGTCACGCGACCCAAGGTGTAGTCAACAGTATAATCGACATTCTCCATCAAGGTACGACCTCCAGCAGTCACGGTTACTGATCCTTGAGCCACATTCATGGCGTTAAGACTGATTTCACTGCCCGATTGGGAAGAATAAAAACCTTGCAGTGTGAATTTGTTCTTCTCGGAATATTGTTCAGCCGAGGTTTTGGTCATTGTATAAAGGGAGTCGAAAGCGTATTTGTTTCCCAAGTCGGGATCCTCGGAGAACACCTGGTGCAGATGGCTTCCGAAGGGTTCCAGCACGGGGAAATAGATACGGCCGTTCGAGGCGTTGATGGTTCCGCCACCGGTTTGTGCACCGTTGAGGAAGTCGAACACACCATCGCCACCAGGAATCGGGTTGTTTTGTTGGGTCAAGTTATCGAGTTGCATCAGGTGCAACAGCGACACGCCCTTCACGCCTTGCGGCCCTTCGGTGAAGTAACCCATCGGGGTACTGTTGGAGTTGCCGTTGTAGAAAATGTTGAGCATGAAGTCGGTGGAGCTGATTTGGTAGGCCCTGATGTTATAAACGTTTTTCATCATCAGGTTCCAAATGGGCATCGAAGTGTTGACGGTGGTGCCCCTCAGCAGTTTGGCCACCAATACCTGCGGGGTGTTGATGCCTTGGTCGGAGAATTCACCCACTTGGTAAATCTGGTCACTGCCTACAATGGTGTATTGGTAGGCTACGGCCAGCGACTGGTTGGAGTTAAGGTTGACATTCAAAGAGATGAAGCCCAACTTAGAGTTCAGGGTGTATTCCGACGCACTCAATCGGCGTGCGTTTTCAATTTTCTCGAAGTCGCGGCCTGAAGCCATATATGCTTGCCTTCCAATGCGTAAGGGGTCGCCTGTCATGTAGTTGGTCACCGAACTGATGTTGCGAATTTGGGTGGTGTCGATTCGGGTCAACAGGTCGTTGGCTGCATTGCGGGGATAAATGGTCGCTGTGTTGGCTGGCGAAAGCTCCGGACTATAGATCCATTCGTTCTTACCTTCACCTAAATCAGTGAGAGCCAAAATGTTACGGGTATCTTGGGTGGAAGAGTTGGTGTTGGTAATCCAGACTTCGATTTTGGTGATGTTGATGCTTGAGGTCACCGTGGGCAGGGTAGCCAAGGCACCTTCGTATTGTTCCCTAAAATACTGGCTCAGGAAGAAGTGTCGGTTCTCTTCATAGTCAAGGCAGCTGATGTTGAATTCGTTGGTTTGGGCACCGCCCTGAACTGCGATGTTTTTCGATTCACTCTCTTGATACGAGACCACAGTGGAGATGGTAGTCTTTCCGAACTTCAGCTTCGACTTCAAGCCGAACAATCTTTGGGTACCGGTGATGAGGGTGCTGTTGAGCGGGAAGCTGACGTCGCCTGCTTCGAGAAGTTGGATGATCTCGTCTTCTTTACCCTCGTATTTGAGCTTCATCAAGTCCTCGTAATTGAAAGTGGCCTTGGTGTTTTTGTTGATGTTGAAGTTGATCTTGTCGCCAATCTTGGCAATGACGTTGAGTTGGATGTCTTGGTCGAAGTCGAAGTTGGTGACGTTTTTTTGGCGTTCGGTCATGGCAGGGTCGCCACGGTAGTTGTGTTTGATACCGAAGGTGAGGTCAACGGAACCTTGTGGCCTGATGTCGATAGTGTTGCTTCCGAAGATGAGGTCAAAGGCTTCACCGCCGACATAGATAGGAGGGATGATGGAGTTGCCGTCGGTGGTGGAACGTGAGTCGCGTTGCCGCCGTTCTTTCCAATAATCCATCACGCCTTGACGGTTTTTGTAGTTGAAGTAATCGCTTTGGCTCATCGTGGTCGGCATCGTATATTCGAAATCGCCGATTTTGTTTTTGAAGGTATATTGTCCAGTCACTGGGTCGTAGATGACCTCATGGGTGATGTTGGTCGGGTCTTTGAAATAAAGTGGCGACTGGTTGTACAAACGCTCCATGGGGTCGCCATTGTCAACAGGTATGGGGTATATCAGTTGGGTCGTGTCGCGCTGTTGGGCGAAAGCCGGCAACAGGGTCGCAAACAGAAGGAAGAGTGTGATATATCGTTTCATTAAAGTACTCAAAGTCGATGAATAAATTGGTTTATAATAACTTGAGAGCTTCGCGGATCAAGAGCTCCACCGAAGCGTCAGGCTGTTGTTTCAAAAGTTTGTTGAGGGCCTTGTCAGCAGCGTTTCTGCTGAAACCCAAAGTTACTAATGCTGTTAACGCTTCAAGTTTCTCGGTATTGTTAGGAACACCGACTATTTCTTCCACGAAGTCGGTCTTCCTCACCTTGTCCTTGAGGTCAACCACCAGACGTTGCGCTGTCTTGGTTCCGATGCCCTTGACCCCTTGAATGGTTCGGTAGTCCTCATTGGCAATGGCCGTGCTGAGTTCGTTGACGGTCAATGACGACAAGATCAGACGTGCCGTGTTGCATCCGACACCGCTCACCGTGATCAGCATCTCAAACATGTCGCGCTCTTTCACAGTGTAAAAACCAAACAAATTGTGGGCGTCCTCCAACACCTGAAGATGGGTGTAAAGCCGTACCTGACTTTGCTCGCCGATGGCTGTGAACGTATTCAACGTGATGTTGATGAAATAACCGATACCGTTGTTGTCGATCACCGCATAAGCAGGTGTCAGTTCAGCAACTTTTCCGGATATGAAAGCGTACATATAGCTCAGTCGATTTTTAAACTGCAAAGATAGTAAACTGCATCGTATTAACGATGTTTTTTTTGTTGATTATCTCTTTTTTTTCAAAAATTTTTGTTTAGTTTTGCATCCGAATTCAATACGGGGGGATACGACATGATCAACAGTCTCAAAATTGGCGAGATAACTTGGCGCCACCTGAACAACCCTAGCGAAGAGGACTTCGAGTTCCTCAAGGACCGTTTTCACTTCCATCCCCTCGACATCGAAGACTGTAAATCGGTCAACCAACGGCCCAAAATCGATATCTACGACGACTATTACTTCCTCATCCTGCATTTCCCTAACTTCGACCGCCAAAACAAGTTCGTGAAAATCAAGGAAGTAAAACTCTTCTGGGGTAAGAACTACATCATCTCAATAGAGAAAAACCCTTGGGGAGTGTCGCAACTCTTTGATGAATACGAAGAAAAGATTCATAACGACGAGGAAGTCAGCATCGAAAGCTCTGATAAACTGCTCTATCGCATCCTCGAAAAACTGATTACCGAGTCTGTTTATCTGCTTCGCAAGGTGGGCCTCGACGTGGAATTGATCAACCGCGAGCTGCTCCAAGAACGACAGGTCAAGATCATCGAACGCATCTCCGTCACCCGTAAAAACCTCATCCTGATCAACACCATCTTCAAACCTCAACTCCGCCTCTTCCAAATGTTCGAGAACGGCAAAATCCGAGGCTTTACCGAAGATATCGAATACATGGAAGACTACTGGGGAAACATCCTCGACTACTACCAAAAGGTATGGGATATGACCGAGGACTATGAGGAGCTGATTGAAGGTCTCTCGCAAACCTTCGATTCGATGCAGACCAACAAGACCAACGACACCATGAAGATCCTCACCATCATCTCCTCCATCATTCTGCCGTTGACCTTCATCACAGGCTTGTATGGCATGAATGTCGATCTTCCCTTCCAATCCAAGTCGTGGGCCTTCTATGGACTGATTGGTGTGATGGTACTTGTGGGTATCATCTTTATTATCGTCTTCAAGCGGAGAAAATGGATGTGATTCCCTTCATGATGGCCTCTGTTGCCCCTAACTGTGAAGCTAGATAATCCTTCCCTGTTTCCGATGCCTTTGATGCAAACAACGGATCCTGGATGAGCCTGTCAAAAATAAGGCTCAACTCGTCTCGGCCATTTATAGTGAAAGCTCCTCCTAAACGCACCAGGTCAACCGCTTCCTTGAATTGGGTGTATCGTGGACCAAACACCACGGGACAACCAAAGGTGACGGGCTCCTGAATGTTGTGAATGTTGACCCCAAATCCCCCACCGATATAGGCAAAGTCTGCATATTGATATAATTGGGATAATATTCCTATTGTATTGATAACCAATATTTTACATTTTTTATTTGGGTTAAGCTCAGTGTAAAGCTGATAGTCGTCGAGCTTGGCGGTGAGTTGCTGAAGATGTTTCGCTGAGATATCGTGGGGGGCGATGATCAGGGCATGTGTCGCTGGTAATTGTTGAGCATATGGGATCAACAGGCTTTCATCAGGAGGCCAAGTGCTTCCAGCGACGATGCACGCCCTTCCGTTAAGGAAAGCCTCCACTTCGGGGAAACGTTTGGCTTGTCGGGCGATGGCGGCTACACGGTCGAATCGGGTGTCACCGCAAAGGGTCGTGTTGTGGTAACCCGATCCATTCAGCAAATTGAAAGTGGTTTGGTCTTGGACGAAAAAATGGGTCACCGCCTTGAGTTGCTTGAGGAACCAACGTCCAAGGGGTTTGAAGAAATACTGGTCGGGGCGTAAGATCAGCGAGATGTAAAACAATGGAATGCCGTTGTCAGCCACGGCCCTCATGTAGTTGAACCAGAACTCGTACTTGATGAAAAAGGCAGCGATGAAGTGATGGCGATTGACCCACTGTTGGGCATTGGCTGGGGTGTCAATGGGTAAGTAAAGTACTTCGTCGGCCAAGGGATAGCTCTTCCGTATCTCGTAGCCGGAAGGGGAGAAGAAACTGAGGCAGATCTTGATTTCAGGATGCGAGGCTTTAATGGCTTCAATCAAGGGGCGACCTTGCTCGAACTCTCCCAATGAAGCAGCGTGGAACCAAATCCAAGGGTCGTCGCCCAAAGCGGCAACAGGGAAGGCTTTTCTTCCTTCCACCCATTGTCTCGCCTTGGTGTTGCCAAACAGCGCAGCAAGCTTGACGCCCAGGGCATAAGTGCGAATCGCTAAGGTATAGACGCCGCGCATATGGAATGGTTTAATAGTAGTAATAGGCGTCGGGCTGACGTTGGTAGGTGGGGATGTTCCAACTGAGACGGACTCCGTAGTACAAGTCGTTGAAACGTTTGCTTCTGTCGTTATAGCCCATGATGTGAGGCTCGCCCTCCTCATCGTAGAACACCCGGAAGTCATAGTCTCTCAAATGCCTGGTGCGTGCATAGGTGACCTCGAAAGAGACAGAGAAATTGAGCACCCTCGATTCACTCATGAACAAATAGCCCGTTTCGGCATGGAGAGCCAAGCCACCTCGTTTTTGGTCATATCCGTAACGGTAGTCCTCAATGAGTTGAAGAGGGTCGTTCATGGCCTCTGGCTGATATTCGATACGGATGCGGTTGCAAAGATATCCGATGCCGCCTTGAATGAAAAAACCGCTGTTGGGGTTGGGCTTGAATGAAAAGAGTTTGCCAATCTCGGCTTGAAAATGAAAACCGCGCTGAAACAAGGCCAAGGCAGTAAAGAGTCCCCCGTTTCCGATAACCTCCCCGGCAGGGGTGGTAATGCCTTCACCTAAGATGGAGATACGGTCACCTTTCAACTGATCACCGAAAATGAAGTTGCCGTTGGCGGTGAACATCACATTGCTTCGGGTCTTATAAATGAAACTGCCACCAATGGTGTTTGTGAATCCAAAACTGCTCTTCGTGTCCATGCCAGTGAATTGAGCGCCGTAAGTGACTTGGAACATGGCCGTTGGAATCACCTCTGTAGCAATGTTCCGCGGAGTGGTTTGCGCCAACCCAGCAATAACACCAAACAAAATGAAGATGATAAGGAAGGTCGTTTTTCTCATGGTCGGTATCGCTTTCTAAAAATGGATATTGCCTGCAAACTTACTAAAGTTTTGCAATATCTTCTTACCTTTGCAGCGTTTTTTTAATCATCATGGAAACAGAAAACTATAACCATTCCATATTGCCCAATGGCATTCGTCTGCTACATCGGCAGAAAAAAGGGGAAATCGCTCACCTGGTCCTTGCCGTGGGCACAGGCTCACGCGATGAGCGCATCGAACAAAACGGCATGGCGCATTTCATCGAGCATACCATCTTCAAAGGCACCAAGAATCGCAAGCCTTACCATATCCTCAGTTGTCTCGACAACGTGGGCGGTGACCTCAATGCATTTACCACCAAGGAAGAGACCTGCCTGCAAGCCTCTTTCCTCAACACTTATTATAAACGCGCCATGGACCTCTTCGCCGACATCGCTTTTCAAGCCACGTTTCCCGAAAACGAACTGGCCAAAGAGAAAGAGGTCGTGATTGATGAAATCAACTCCTATCTCGACCTTCCCTCCGAGGAGATCTATGACGTGTTTGAGGACACGGTGTTCAATGGCCATCCCTTGGGCCGAAACATCCTTGGCACCGTCGATCGGGTGAGAGGTTTCAGGCGTGATGACATCTTTACCTTCATGAAGGAAAACTACAGCACCGAGTCGATGGTTTTGGCAACGATTGGCGACATTGGTTTCAAGGAATTTGAGGCCATGGCGATGCGTTTCTTTGGCACTCAGCCGGCTCACCGGATCCCTGTGCGCCGTGCTCCTTTCGAGTCGTATGAGCCACGCAAGGTGGAAATGGAACGCAACAACCACCTTAGCCATTGCATGATCGGTGGACTTGCGCCTGAGTTCGTCCATCCTCGCAAACGGATCATGGTACTGCTGAACAACATTCTCGGTGGGCCCGCCATGAACTCGCGCCTCAGTCTCAACATCCGTGAAAAGTACGGTTTTGCCTACACTATTGAATCGCAATATAACGCCTATTCCGACACGGGCTTGTGTAGTGTGTACATGGGCGTTGACCCCGATTCGCTTGACAAGGCTATCGGTTTGGTGTTTAAGGAATTGGATAAACTCAGAAATCAACGTATGGGCACCATGCAGCTTCATCATGCCAAGCAACAGTTGATGGGTCAGCTTGCTTTGGGACGTGAGTCGGGGATGAGTGAACTGCTCGCCATCACCCGGTCGATGCTGATGAATGAACCTATCGAGACGGTTCCCGACATCATCCACACCATCGAAGTGATTACCGCCGACGACTTGATGGAGGAAGCCAACAGGGTGTTCGACCGTGACCGGATGACGGTGTTGGTCTTCAAAGGCGCGAAGTCATGACCGACCTTACCCAAGCCATTGAGGAGTATCTGGAAAAACACACCTCGCCGATGGACGAGGTGCTGGAGTCGCTGTATCGGGAGACCTACCTCCATGAGATGAACCCTCGTATGGTGTCTGGACCGGTACAGGGGCGGTTCTTACAATTCATTTGCGAAATGCTGCGTCCGACAAAGGTGTTGGAGGTAGGCACCTTTACTGGCTTTGCCACGATTTGCATGGCTCGTGGAATGGCGAAAGACGGCCTGCTCACCACCATCGAGGCCAATGAGGAGTATGAGGATGTAATCCGTAGGTATCTGGCAAGAGCCAGTGTCGCCGACCGTGTGGAACTCATTGTCGGTGATGCAAAACAAGTAATTCCTGGCTTGGACGGCTTGTTTGACTTGGTTTATCTGGACGCCGACAAGGTTAACTACCCGTTTTATTATGACTTGTTGGTTGACAAGATACGTCCTGGAGGTTTTCTCTTGGCCGACAACGTGCTGTGGAACGGTAAAGTGCTTGATATGAGGGCCAGGGAGCGCGACACCCAAGCCATACAAGCCTTTAACGACCAGGTGCAACAAGATTCTCGCGTAGAGAACGTGATGCTTCCTCTACGTGATGGGATGATGCTCGTGCGGAGGGTGGTCGATTGAAATGTCGATACTTCTCTGATGGCCGAATGGTCATCCATGGGTCAAATTTTGCTGATTAAATAGAATGACAAACTTTGTTTACATTGAAAAATCCGTTCCATTTTTTGGGTGCATCGTCTGCATGTGTAGTAAGGTTCCTGAAGCAGTACGCATATGTCCAAACTCTTCAGCTGCAACAGAAACAACAGGCAATAGTTCCATTCCTTCTTGCTCATGGAGGGATGATGTGCTTTAAGTGAAGGGTATAGGTAAGGAAAGAATTTGTCGATGGTTTGGGAGAGCGAAATCAATTGCTCTGTTGACAGTGCGTATTTTTTGTAACGGCTCACCTCCATGGTTGTTTTCAAGGATGTCTTTGGATCTTGGTGAAGTAATTCGACCACCCCAAGTATCTCTTTGCAAATTGGCGCTTGTAGCAAGGACTCATAGTTTTCGGTGCCTTTTTTTATAGGGTGTCGTTCTGACGCTTCGTCGTTAATCTTCTGTTCCTTAACTTGTGCTTTTTGGTTCCCGAGCTTTTCTTTGTTTTTGTATCGTCCCAGAAGGGCTCTCCGTTTCATTTCGTTAGCGAATCTTTCCTCTTTTAGCTGACGCTCTATCATTAGGCGCTTGTTTTTGCTTCTATGATAAAGATAAAGTATGGCCAACAACAAAAGAAGGAGACCGCCTAAAACCAGTGTCACTTGTCTCAGAATATGCCTGATGCTTTCGTCATGTTGTTGTTCGGTCCTTTTATGGATGTGGTTCATGTATAATTCCGACAATTGGGATTTAAGGGTGCCATGTTGTTCTTCTATAGTAGCAAAGGATACTAGATAGGAGTTGTACTCTAGGGCCTCATCTTCCCTTCCTAACGCAGTGCAAATGTTGGTCAACCTCTCGGCCGCCAACTTTTTAGCATTCCTCCTGTCGGTGTTTTCGTAAACGATATTCAGGTATTTCCATGCGCTGTCTAAAGACTGCACGTCAAAATAAACACCTCCGAGGGTTAAACAGCGGGCGCAGGACTCCCTCGTGCTCTCTGCTTTGGAAAGCAATCCATAAAGAACATTCATGATGGAATCGTTTAAGCCTTCTTTTTGATAGGAGAGGTGGGTCAAGTGGGCTTCTATATCTCTATGCATAAGGCTGGTTGTTTCATTGAGGCATTCCATGGCCGAAGTGTAATAATAACCTGCGCTGTCTAAATTCTGTAGCATTTCATAGTGTAAGCCCAACTCATCCATCATCCATGCCCTGTGCCAGGTGGGTGATGGGGACTTTTCATAGTAACCCAACGATTGTTTGGCAAAATAGATGGCCTGTTCTGGGAGATACTGGTCAGAAAACAAAACGGTGAGTCTTGTGTAAGCCAGCGCCATGAACTGCGCTTTGTGCCCCACCAATTCTTTCTCCTTGAAGTGGTCTTCCATGATTTCCAGGGCCTTCAGGTATTCCTGGCAGGCCTCCGCCACGCTGTCGTTCTCGTAATAGCCCACCCCGTTGATGTAATGGGCGCGGGCGGAGAGAAAGGGCGTCGCACCGAACCCGTCCACGATGTCCAGCAAAGCCCCATGGTTGGTCTGGGCATAGTCGTTCTTGTAGAGCAGCTCGGCCAACAGCAGCTGGGCGTAAGGGTCGTCGGGACTAAAACGCTCCTGCAACAACACGAAGGCGCTGTCGGGACGGCTCCACATCAAACTGTCAACGACAACCAATGTTGAGTCCATGCTCCCTTCTG
>JAEEON010000072.1 GCA_016284305.1 Bacteroidales bacterium | reverse complement strand
GCCAGGCCACATCCTGCCTTCAGAGCGCATCTGCATCGCCACCGACATCATGGAACTCTCAGCCGACCTCACCACCCACTCGCGCATCGAAGAGCACATCCTCATCCCCTTTGTTGAATCCCTTGAAAATGCCAAGCCATGAGTAACCGCATCATCATCTGTGAGGTGTCGGAGATCATCACCACTGGACTGTACGAGATACTCCAAGGCATGGCAGGATGTGATGTCGTGGCGCGCCTCGACAACCCCGAACAACTTGGCGAAAAAATACTCGCCTGCGATGCCAACATGCTCATCATCAACCCGATACTTCTGGGACATTCAGAGCGCAACTTGCCTTCACAACTTGTCAAAGAACACCCGCAACTCAGCGTCATCGCTATAGTCACCACCTACATCGATCCGTCCCTACTGAAGTCTTACGATGCCGTCATCGAAATCAATGACTCGAAACCGAAAATCATCAACAAGATAGGGCAAATCGTAAAAAGCATTGACAAAAAGGAAACCAACGATGACGTGGAACTATCGAAACGCGAAATCGATGTGCTGGTGGCCGTGGCCAAAGGCATGATGAACAAGGAGATTGCCGACCAAATGAACATCTCCATCCACACTGTCATCTCGCACCGCAAGAACATCACGCGCAAGACCGGCATTAAATCTGTTTCTGGTCTCACGGTGTATGCGTTGTTGAACAATTTGATTGATGAGAATGAGGTGTATAAATAATTTAGAGACAGTTTAGAGTCGGATTTGTTTGAAGAACAGATACGCCTCGTTTTTGATGTAATCTCTCAAAACACGGCATTCTTCCATCGTTGCGGGACAGGGCAAATCAGGGCATTCATACACCTGATTGAAAGCGGTCTCGTCTAATTCAGAGACCGCCTTCGGTTCATAGCCTGAAATATCTATCAAACATTCTTTCATCACCATAACCAACATAGAATCAATTGATTCCGATGGTTTTTTTCCTGCCGACACCACTTCTATAGAAGGCGAGTAATCGCGCAGGAAGGCTGCTGCCATCGGGCCACAGCAAGCATCGGTTTCGGTAATTACCAACACTCTCATAACTTGTTAATTTGCCATGCAAAAATAGTGGATTTCGGCAAAATGAAGATTTTTGGTCAAGAAAAGCCGTTAATTTCTGATGATTTACTATCTTTGCGCCCTAAAAAGTAAAATATCAAAAATTCTAAATATGGGAAGAGCATTTGAATACCGCAAAGCGGCCAAGATGAAAAGATGGGGACACATGTCAAGAGTATTCCCCAAACTCGGAAAACTGATTACCATCGCTGCCAAGGAAGGCGGTCCTGACCCCGACATGAACCCCAAACTGCGTCAGGCTATCCAGAACGCCAAGGCTGAAAACATGCCTAAGGATAACATCGATGCCGCCATCAAGCGCGCCACCGACAAGGACGCTGCCAACCTCGTGGAAATCACCTACGAAGGCAAAGGCCCCTTCGGCATCCAGTGCATGGTGGAATGCGCCACCGACAACACCACACGTACCGTAGCCAACGTGAAGTCGTACTTCAACAAGTGCGGCGGCTCGTTCCTGCCCATTGGCTCGCTGGAATTCATGTTCACACGCAAGGCTGTCTTCGAGATTGAGATGCCTGCCGGCATGGACAAGGACGAACTGGAGCTTGAGCTCATCGACTACGGTCTGGATGAAATCGTCACCGAGACCGACGAAGAGGAAGGCACCACCACGACCACCGTCTACACCGCTTGGACAGACTATGGCACTATGCACGATGCCCTCGAAGAGCGCAAGATCAACATCGTGAAGGCCAACCTGCAGCGTTTCCCCAACCAGACCGTAAGCTTCACTGACGAGCAAATGGTGGAAATCGAAAAATTCCTCGACAAACTCGACGAGGACGAAGACATCCAAGCCGTCTACACGAACATGGAATAAGCCGTGTTAGAGAGTCTCAAATTTAAAACCTCAGAAAAATGAGTTGGAAAGAAGCATTGAGCAATAAACTCTCCGCTTATGCAGATTCGGAGTTTGACTACATAGAGACAAAAGACATAAAAAACGTTTCAAAGATCGACCTTGGCTGTACGGGCATCTATATGGAAGCCACTATAATCTATTTTGAGATTAAGAACCTTCCCTATTTACTTAAAGAAAACGGCAGACGCAAAGTCGCCCAAACCTATACCATGTTCAAGGAAGTGCTTTCCGCTGTTACGGAAGAGGATGAGGCTTTTGTCAATTGTTTCTCTCCTAAAGCATTCCTCATTGTTTATCCTGGTCGCGATGAGTCGATGGAGGTTGCAGTCAAAGGAGCGCTGAGAATCGCACATGCTTTGAGTGAAGACTTCAAGCAATCGTTCTCAGACATTCAAGGTCTGGAGTTTTCGATGGGTCTTGACCATGGTCATGTCATGGGCACCAAGAACCTTTCCGACAACAGCTACGAACACATTACATGGTTTGGTTCTTGCATCTATAAAGCTATGCGCATCGCCTCGGAATGCTCACGTCCATTCTATGTGGGCATCTCTGGATCCATCTACCACAGCCTTGGTGAAGAAATGCGCATCGCCCAACGCCGCATTTTAGGCCTCAAGAAAACCGTGGAGATGTGGACCAAGGTTTCTTACCAGTACGAAAACGTCAAGAAGCACCTCTACCAGACCAACCACAAGATTCCGTTGGACGAAGCGTAATAAATTTGCCTAAATTTGCGTTTTCTCATAAAAATCGCATAATTTTGCGATTGGAAACAACGAATCGTGTCCTGATGAGATTACAGTTTAGGCTACTATACCGTATCTTCATGATTTTCACATCAATATCGTTCTCTTGTTCACTTTTTGGACAAGAACGATATTCTTTTGTCACACCACAAATCGACTCCATCTGCCAAAACACCCTTGACTTGGTCCGAATCAAGCAGTCGCTGGTCCTTCAGCAATACGCCGTCGACAACGACGTTGAGCAAATCCAACACACCATTAACGTAATGAACCGGCACTTGGAAGAGGCAATGAACGAGCGTGTAGCCATCGACAACGAATTGGTGGCTATCAACCGCCACATCGACTCACTCACACCCAAACGCCCCGACGGGCCTCGACCCAAAGAGAACATCATCGACATCCTCTACGAGCGTCTGTCATTCCATGGCAGCTACGGATTGAACATCAATCAGTTGGCACTATCCAACTGGGCGGCTGGCGGTGAAAACACTTGGGCAGGAAAGGCCTTCGCTAACTTCACCCTTCTCGACCACAAGAAAGCCTTCGAGCAGAAGCTCACAGGAACCTTCGCTTTTGGAATCTCACGCTTCGCCGATAAGCGCCTAGAGAAGCAGGACGACAAAATCGACCTCACCTATTCGCTCTCTCTCAACAGCAAGACCCAATGGAACATCACCATGGTCTCCACTTTCAACACGCAGTTTGCCAATGGCTACAAGTACCCCAACGACTCCACCGTGATTTCCAGCTTTCTCGCCCCTGCCTATTACACCGTTTCGGCTGGTTATTCCTATAAGACCAAGGACGGGCGTTTCCAGATTTACATGAGTCCCCTGGCCGGTAAGGTCACTTTCGTGATGAACCAAGAACTGGCCGATAAAGGTAGCTTCGGCGTCAAGAAAGGCTATTATGACCAAGACAGCATCTGGATTCCAGGAGAGAACATCGCCCCTGCCATCGGCGTGAATGCCATTATCAACTACAAGCGACCCATCGGCAAAAGCATCACCTACACCACGATGCTCAACACCTTTTATAATTATATAGAGCGCCGCGATGACGACCGACTTCGCCTTGATGTCAACTGGGAGAACACCTTCGACTTTGTCATCACCAAATACATCCGAACGATACTGTGTGTCCACCTGAAATACGACCACAACACCACCTTCCCCGTCTATGAAACCATTGAGGGTGTAGAGACAGTGGTCGACAATGTGCCCAAGCTTCAACTCAAGGAGTCGGTGGGCATCGCATTCGTACATACCTTTTAAACCAATTGAAAATGAACATATTAGTTACAGGCTGCAATGGCCAATTGGGAACGGAACTACAGAAACTGGCAGGTGCTGAACACCAATGGCTTTTCACCGATGTAGATACTTTAGACATCTGCAACAAAGAAGCCGTGGAGCAATGTTTCGATGCCAACCAAATTGATGCCTGCATCAACTGTGCCGCTTATACCGCGGTCGACAAGGCCGAGGATGAGCCTGAGCTGGCCACTTTGATCAATGCTTTTGCACCCAAAGTTTTGGCAGACACCTGTTTAAGACACAATGCCTTGCTGATGCACGTCTCCACCGACTACGTCTTTGGCGGAGATGCCAACACGCCATACAAGGTAGATGATCCCATCAACCCGCAGTCGGTCTATGGCAGTACCAAAGCCGATGGCGAACGGCTCATCCGTGAGAGTGGCTGCAACTATATGATTGTTCGCACGGCATGGCTCTACTCCTCCGTAGGCAAGAATTTTGTGAAGACGATGCTTATGCTGGGCGACACCAAAGATGAAATCAACGTAGTGGCTGACCAAAAAGGCTGTCCCACTTGGGCACACGACTTGGCTGTGGCTTTGGTAGCCTTGCTCAACAAAAACGGCAAGGAACCCGTCCACGAGACCTTCCACTTCACCAACGAAGGACAGATCACCTGGTACGACTTTGCCACCGCCATCATGGAAATCGGTGGAAAGGCCTGCAAAGTGAACCCGATAACGACTGACCAATATCCCACTAAGGCCAAGCGGCCTGCATACAGCGTGTTGGACTTGAGCAAGATTAAGGAGTTTGCAGGGATTGAGATTCCGGAGTGGAGGGAGAGTCTAGTCAAGTGTATTGAAGAACTAAAACGGAAGGAAACTGTTTAATCCCCCCTGCCCCCCTTAAAAGGGGGAAGAGCAAAGCGACGCGGGAGCCAAGCCCTGAAAGGGCGACAAGAGCACAACGGGGATTTCAATCCCCGCATGAAAGGAAGAAATAGTAAGCAGGCGACGCGAGTCCCTGCGCATCAAGACAGAACAAACATCAACATAATATCAACAATATGGACCCTAAAATCATCGAAAGAGCAAAATCGTGGCTCACAGAGCAATACGATGAAGAAACGAGAAAGAGCGTGCAAAACATGCTCGACA
>JAEEON010000071.1 GCA_016284305.1 Bacteroidales bacterium | reverse complement strand
GAGCGCATGACCGAGCGCATGAGTAGCCAGACGCTGATGCAAATCAACGAGCAGAAATATCAGTATATCAGGGACGGCGTGCCCGTGACGCGCGTAAAACCCAATGGCGAGACCGAAGAAGTGCGTGCCAAGGTCATCGACTTCAACGCGCCTGACAAGAATGAGTTCCTCTGCGTGCGCGAGCTGTGGGTGCATGGCGCCCTCTATCGCCGCCGTGCTGACATTGTGGGCTTCGTCAACGGCATCCCCTTGCTTTTCATGGAGCTGAAAAACCATGACGTGGAGGTGGTGGATGCCTTCAATATGAACTACCGCGACTACCTCGATACCATACCGCAACTGTTCTACCACAACGCTTTCATCATGTTCAGCAATGGCTTGGAGGCGCGGGTGGGCACCATCGACTCGAAGTGGGAGTTTTTCCACGAATGGAAACGCCTCAACGAGATGGAGGAGGGCAACATCGAGTTGCCTACCATGTTGCGTGGCATCTGCAAGAAAGAGAACTTCCTCGACCTGCTGGAGAACTTCATCCTCTACGACCACTCGGGTGGCACCACGGTAAAGATTTTGGCCCGCAACCACCAATATCTCGGTGTGAACCAAGCCGTTGAGATGTATCGCAACCGCCAGTACCTCAATGGCAAGTTGGGCGTGTTTTGGCATACCCAAGGTAGCGGTAAGAGTTATTCGATGGTGTTCCTGTCGCAGAAGATACGCCGCAAGTTTGAAGGCTCGCCGACCATCGTCGTTCTCACCGACCGCGACGAGTTGAACAAGCAAATCAGCGACACCTTCGAGAACTGCGGTCTGTTGGGCAAGGTGAAAGCCGAGAAGTTCATCGCGTCGAGCGGCGAGAACCTGAAAGCCAAGCTGAGAGGCAATCCATCTTTCATCTTCTCGCTAATCCAAAAGTTCAACGACCCCAATGCCGAGCCCATCCATCCCGACCACGACATCATAGTGATGAGCGACGAGGCGCACCGCACGCAAAACGGCATCTTCGCCGATAACCTGATGCACCTGCTGCCCACGGCACATCGCATCGGATTCACGGGCACGCCCTTGCTTTCCAACGACAACATCACTGCCCGCACTTTTGGCGGCTATGTCAGCATATACGACTTCAAGCGCGCTGTGGACGACAAGGCTACCGTGCCTTTGTTCTACGAGAACCGTGGCGAGAAGCTAAAGGACTTGAAGAACCCCGAAATCAACGAGGAGATTGCCGCTGCCTTGGAGCAGGCTGGCGACATGGATGCCTCGCAGTTGGCCAAACTGGAACGGGAGTTTTCCAAAGAAGTCCACCTGCTGACCGCCAAGAGTAGGCTGCGTATCGTGGCACAAGACTTCGTGAAGCACTACAGCGACCTCTGGACTTCGGGCAAGGCCATGTTCGTCTGCTACAACAAAGTGACTTGTGTGCGTATGTACGACTATGCCCAGGAATACTGGCAGCGCGAAATCAAGGCTTTGGAGCAGACCATTGCTGCCTGCACCTCACAACAGGAAGTGCAAGAGTTGCACCGCAAGTTGGAGTGGATGAAGGAGACCGAGATGGCCGTGGTCGTCTCGCAAGAACAGAACGAGATTCAGACCTTCGAGAAGTGGGGCTTGGACATCAAAACACACCGCGAGAAGATGGAGAAGCGCGAACTCGACAAAGAGTTCAAGGACGCCGACTCGAAGCTCCGCATCGTCTTCGTCTGCGCCATGTGGCTGACGGGCTTTGACGTGAAGACCTTGTCGTGTCTCTACATCGACAAACCCATGAAAGCCCACACGCTGATGCAGACCATCGCTCGCGCCAACCGTGTGGCTGAGGGCAAGACCAACGGCCTCATCATCGACTATATGGGCATCGTGAAAGCCTTGCGGCAGGCCTTGGCCGACTATACCGCAAACCCCGATGGTGGCACCAATGGCAACGACCCAACCCTCGACAAAAAAGAACTTATCAAGCATGTCATGGAAACCATGGCAGCGGCCGCGGCATTCTTGAAAGAACATGGCTTTGAGTTAAAACAACTGATCGAAGCGGAAAGTTTCTATAAGCTCTCGTCGCTGAAAGAGGCTGCCAACGCCATGTGTGAGACTTTGGAAATCAGGAAGACTTACTGCACCTTTGCCACGACCTTGCTGAAACTGTGGAAATACCTCGATCGCGAGGATATTACTCCAGAGATGAAGCAACAAAAGGATGCTATTGAAGCCATTTACAAGGAGTTGCAGAAAAAACGCAAGCACGCCGACATCACCGACCTCAGTGTGACCATCAACGAGATTGTGAATGAGCATCTTGAAGTGGAAAACCTTACAATCTCTGAAGGTGATAGCCGTCGTTTCGACATCAGCGGCATCAATTTCGACTTGCTCAGGAGTGAGTTTGCCAGAAGCAAGGAGAAAAACCTGGTGATGAAGGACATACAAGAACTGTTGCAAGAGCGGATTGCAAAAATGATGGCTGCTAATCCTTCGCGTATTAACTTCTATGAGCGGTACCAGCAAATCATCAAAGACTACAACCAAGAGCAGAACCGTGCCACGATAGAAAAGACCTTTGAGGAACTGATGAAATTGTCGCACGACCTGACCGAAGAGGAAAAGCGCTACGTCAGGGAAGGCTTTGAGAACGATGAGCAACTCTCGATGTATGATGTGCTCTTCAAGGAAGACTTGACCAAGGAGGACATCAAAAAGCTGAAGACAGTGGCTGTGGACTTACTCGCCAAAATCAAGCAATTGTTGAAAGAGATGGACCATCCGTTCGACAAGGCTGAGACGCGCGCCATCATCAATGTGGCCATTCGTGACTTGTTGTATGAAGAGCTTCCTTATAGTTATCCTGACGACAGCATCGCGTATTATCAAGGTGTGGTGTACGACTATGTCTATCGACAGTATGGCGGGGTGGCGTAAGATCTTAACACGTTAAAATAGGCAAAGATAGGGGAGCTGTTTTGGTGATGAAGAAATGAGAAAAAGAATGTCACACAAAGGTTATATCTACATGTATACTTTCCCCAATGGAAAGGTATATATTGGACAAACCACTACAAGTGTGGAGAAACGTTGGCAGGAACATGTGAGTAATTCGAAAACTCTACGTTCAAAGATGATATGTGATGCCGCAATTAAGAAATACGGCAAGGAAAACATAAAGATAGAAGTGTTGGAAGAAGTAGAAGTTGATGAAACAAAACCTACACTGCTTGTTGAAAAACTAAATCAATTAGAAAAAAAGTACATTTCAAAATATGAATCAACGGACATAAAAAAAGGATACAACATCCTTTTAGGAGGGGAGAGAAAGCCGTTAGGACAAAAGATCCTTGATGAAAAATGGTATGAATTGTATGAAAAACAAGGATGGGGTGAGTCGTTGTCGTATTTTGCTTTTATGCTTTTCGATTGTATTAAACCGAAAATATGTGAAACACATGAAAGGTTAAATAAAGAAGAAAGGTATGTTTGGTATGGTTATAAATTTATGGATTATACAACTATGAAAAACACAACCTTTTGTGGTTATTTTAAAAGATACAGAGACTATCCTTTCGTATATGATATTGGTGATTTTGATTACGATGAGAATGGTAATTTGTTAGAACCGATTGGTGCTGAGAAAGAATATTATTTATTTGACAAGTTGATCAAAAGAGCTATTGAGGATAACTGGATTGAAGATATCAGACAAACCATCTGGAAAGAAGTTATGAAAAACAAAAAGAAAACCATAAAGGAGTACAAACTTAAATGCAGTAATTGAAGGATAACCTATGGACAAACAAAAATACAACAACTACCCGCTGGCCATCAGCCAGATACTCGGCCTGATTGAGGCCAATGATATTGCCATCCCTGAGATTCAGCGTCCTTTTGTTTGGCGTAAGTCACAGGTACGCGACCTGATGGATTCCCTTTATAAGGGTTATCCAACGGGCTATATCATCATTTGGAAGAACCCATCTGTGAAGCTTAAGAATGGTACTTTGTCGGAAGGCAAGAAGGTCCTTATCGACGGCCAACAGCGCATTACTGCACTGATGACAGCCATCGCTGGAAAAACCATCGTGTTCGATGACTACAGCGAAGGTCGGGTAAAGATTGCGTTCGACCCATTTGCCGCCATCTCTGACAATCCTGATGCGGAGTTGTTTGCTGTACAAACGCCGGCGCATCTCAAGAGTAAGCGTTGGATACCAGATATCGCCGAATTGTTTAAACCTGATTTCTCTAGTTTTAAGTTTATCAACCAGTATGTTGCTGACAACCCCGAAATGGATCAAGAGGAGTTGCATAAAGTGTTGGAGAGCCTGAAAAACCTTCAACATTGTAACATCGGCGTGATTGAGCTGGATGCCTCGTTGGATATCGATATCGTCACAGACATCTTCATCCGTATCAACTCAAAGGGTACTGCACTCAGTCAAGGCGACTTTGTCATGTCAAAGATTGCTGCCGACGAGATTCACGGCGGGAATACGCTGCGTAAGGTGATTGACTACTTCGCCCACCTTTGCAAGGATGGCACATTTTACAATAAGATTAAGGAAAAAGACGTGGCCTTTGCCAATTCAGGTTATCTGAACAAACTGGAATGGCTCAAAGATGACAAGGAAACCGTCTATGATCCTGAGTGCGACGACGTGCTCCGTGTTGCTTTCATGCATCGATGCAAGAGGGCCAAACTTGCCGACCTCGTAGCCATGCTTTCGGGACGTGATTTTGAGACCCGGGAATTCAAAGAAGAAATTGTAGAGAGTACTTATCAAGAATTGGAGGCGGGAGTCAACAATGTCATCAATGGCTACAACTTTAGTCAATTCATGTTGGCCATTCGTTCGGCAGGCTTTACATCTAAGAAACTGGTGAATTCAGTAATGGCCATTGACTTTGCATACGCTATTTATCTGCTCCTGCAAGAATCCAAGGAGATTCCTGTTGATGAAATTAAAAGCGTTGTGCAGCGTTGGTACGTGCTTTCGGTGCTCACGGGCCGTTACAGCGCCTCTCCTGAGACTTCATTCGCAAAAGACATTCGTGCCATTGGTGAAAATGGCGTCAAGGCTACCCTGAAAGCCATTGAGGACGCTACTTTGTCGGACAACTTCTGGAATATACAACTCGACCAGAACTTGACCTATGTGTCATCCATCAACCCGACCTATCAGGTGTTTCTCGCTGCGCAGAACTACTTCAAGAAAGACTCTTTATTGTCGCATATTCCAGTTGGTGAGCTTGTGAACTTGGGCGGCGACATTCACCACATCTTCCCGAAGCAATACCTTGTGGACAATGGCTTCGACAAGTACGCATACAATCAAGTGGCCAACTATGCCTATCTAGATACCCCCATCAACATTAAGATTGGCAAGAAAGCCCCCAAAGTCTATTTGAACGAAGCTCTTGACGCTATCAAGGGCACACAGGAAACCACCTTCAAATCCATCAAAAGCGAAACGGAGTTCTATCAGAACCTTGAAGACAACTGCATACCTGCTAAAATCCTTGAGATGGATTATACTAACTACCAAGACTTCCTTGAAACCCGTCGAGCAAAGATGACGGAGCTGATTAGGAAGTATTATTATAGTTTGTAAGCTGAACGCCTGCGTGACTTTATCTTGAGTCATAGGCAAAGAAGTTGAAATTAATTATATTAATTAATTGCTATAATTAAAATATTGTGGTTATCTTTGCTGGCCAATTCGAAAAACATTGCCCAACATGAATAATTTGACTACTTTTGCATTGCGTTTTATACCAAATAACGAACTTAATATGACAACTCAAGGATCCCAAAATCAGCATTGTGAAACACTTCTGAGCATGCGTGAAAAAGCTTTAGCTTTGGTAGAAAATGCTGAAAGTGAAGAACTGCTCGCTGAAGTCATTGCTATTCTAAGCGGGTCCTCATTGCCATGTGCCTATACTCACGAACAAATGGAAGTTTCGTTGCAAGCTGCCGAAACTGATTTCCGAAATGGAAACTATGAGTCTCACTCATCCATTTGCGAGCGTTATGGCGTTTAAAATCCATTGGTTGAGGCAGGCATCAAAAGATATCGATGCTATCTTTCAATTCTATAGCCAGTATGCCAGCCAACAAGTGGCACAGCGTAGAATTAGTAAGATTGTTCGTTGTATTGATAGTCTTGAAAAAATGCCCTATTTAGGCAGGATAGACGAAGAATTCACTCGTGGTTTATGTTATAGGTATTTGGTGGTAACCTATAAGGTCTATTACTTTGTAGAAGGTGATGGCGTGTATATCGCATCAGTGTGGGATTGTCGAAAAGGTCGCTATATATAAAACATTATTGTTGTCTTTGTGGACAAATTCGAAAAACATTGCCCAACATGAATAATTTGACTGTTTTTGCAAAAACCGACCCACTGATTGGATCGGAAAACCAGTGCTTCATGATTGATGATTTGAATAATCAAACGGATGAATTAGAGGAATTGCTTGACCAGATTGAGGCTCAAAGTACCACACTTTCACCGTGCCAATACACGGTTGAGCAAGTCATTCAACGTGTGCTTCAGGCTTCTGCAGATGTTGATGCTAAAAAAGGGTTACTCTCGCAAGAAGAATTTGAAAAGCAAGTGCGTTCATGGTACCATTAATTTGGACTGAACCAGCACGAAATGATTTGGAATCTATTTTCGGTTATTTTAAGGCCATCTCAACAAAGGTGGCAATTCATTATTCGGAAGAATTTATTAAGTTTCAGGCAATAATCTAAAGAAAGTTTAGTATCTTGATGGACAAAAAACTAACTTTTTTCGAAAAACCCTTGCAAGTTGAAAAAAAGTTTGTATTTTTGCAGCAACCATTCTCACCGCGCGAGCTGAAAGGCAGCGTACCAGGGTGAGACTTTTTTTGGGGGCATGACCGTCGAGATGCAATATGCCAGGGTTTGATTTTTATAGTATTAGCTTATGGATTATAATAAGATTGCACTCGACACGCCCGATTTGCTTGCTATGTTAAAACAGCGCGGGCTCCAAGTTCCTAATGAACAGGAAGCACTTGACATTCTTTCAGTTATTAGTTATTTCCGATTGGCCTGCTATTTTCGACCAATGGAAATTGACAAACGTACGCATGAGTTCCGACAAGGTGCTACCTTAGAACAAGCATTAACACTATACTCTTTCGACACCATACTAAGAGATAAGGTGTTTGGAGCCATTGGGCAAATTGAAGTGGCACTCCGTTCTCGTGTCAACCACCATTTCTCGCGTCACCATACCCCTTTTTGGTTTACTCAAGTGGATATGGCAACAGATGGACATCTTTTTACTGAACATTTAAGCAGTGTTGATCGTGAATTGCATAGAAGTAAAGAGGAGTTCATTAAAGAGCACTTTGAACGATATGATAGACCGTCTTTCCCACCGGCTTGGAAGACGTTGGAGACGGTTTCTTTCGGGACGCTATCTAAACTTTACCAAAACTTCTTCGATAAAACTGATAAAAAAGCCGTTGCCGCGGATTTTGGACTTCCACAACATGAATTCTTGATCAGTTGGTTAGAAAGCTTAACCGTACTTCGCAATTTATGCGCTCATCATGCTAGAATCTGGAACCGTCGGTTTGCGTTGAAACCGCAGATGCCCAAAACATTGTCTGGCCACAAATGGCTGACGATTTTTTCTTTTCCACCTGACAAGATATATCCACAACTATGCTGCATTGCCTATTTGCTCAATGCTATTGATCCACATAATGCTTTTGCTAACAACATTCAAAAACTAATGATAGACTACCCTTCGATTGATGCAACCGCCTTGGGTTTCCCAAAAAGATGGGAACAAGAACCTCTTTGGAGGGTGGAATAATTCCATCCAAGGAAATATTGTCGATTATAAAATATATGACTACTTTTGCAATATGCCCCCAATCCTATATATGAAAACCTTCCAGGAACTGACCACGGACGAACTCTACGAGCTGTTGCGGGTGCGCAGCGAGGTGTTCGTGGTGGAACAAAACTGTGTCTATCAAGATCTGGACGGCGACGACCAACAATCCCTCCACCTGTGGCTGACCGTGGTGGAGAAGGTGTCAGCTTCAAGCAATTATCCGAAACTTTCTTGCTCGATGTCATCCCACATATCCAGATGACCTGGATGAAAGGGTAACCTTTTTCGAGGGGAGGAAAGAAGGAATCCATCTGGAAATAGAACAATATGCAATTTTCTACTATAGCTAAAAATTAATTAAAAATAGTGTATGAATTAGAATATTGTTATTATCTTTGCAAACTTATTGTTTGTGAGATTATGGAAGAAAACGGATTGGTGGCTCTAACCGAAGAATACTTAATGTCGAAGATCTACGTCATTAGAGGAGTGCAAGTGATGCTCGATGTGGATTTGGCAGCTATTTATGGATATACCACGAAAAATTTTAACCGTCAAGTTAAAAACAATATTAATCGTTTCGATGATGATTTTAGATTTCAACTTACAGATACAGAGGTGGATATCTTGAGGTGCAAAAACTGCACCTCAAGTTGGGGTGGTACCAGATACCAACCTTATGCTTTCACTGAGTTGGGGATTTATGCGCTTATGATGGTCCTAAAAGGCAATCTTGCTATTGACCAAAGCAAGAAACTAATAAGGTTGTTTAAAAAACTGAAGGATTATGCCTTTCAGATTCAAAATATATTGCCTGCTTCCGATATGCGAACGCTTGCTGTACAAACCCAGCATAACACTGAAGACATCTGACAAATACAGCAACAGGTCAATGATTTAACCATTGTGGTTAAGGACTTCACCGACCCTAACATCAAAAGGGATTATCTTTTCTATAATGGCCAGACCGTTGAAGCAGATCTGGCGTATGCCGAGATCTATTCATACGCTAAGAAAACAATCCATGTCATCGACAATTACATCAGTCTGAAAACGTTTGTTTTATTGAAATCGGTTTCGGCAGGGGTAAGAGTCACCGTTTTCAGCGACAACGTGAATCATGGTCTTCATCCGACCGAGTTAGCTGATTTTAAACGAGAATACCAAATGTTGACATTACCCTGAAACCCTCAGGTGGGATTTATCACGATCGTTACATATTCATTGATCATGGAACATCAAACGAAATGATTTTCCACTGCGGAGGCTCATCAAAAGACGGAGGCAAGAGGATAACATCCATTAGCCGAGTCGAAGACGTGATGCTTTATCAATGATTGATGATTTGAATAATCAAACGGATGAATTAGAGGAATTGCTTGACCAGATCGAGGCTCAAAGCACAACACCTCCACCGTGCCAATACACGGTTGAGGAAGCTATTCAGCGTGTGCTTCAGGCTTCTGCAGATGTTGATGCTAAAAAAGGGTTACTCTCGCAAGAATAATTTGAAAAGCAAGTGCGTTCATGGTACCATTGATTTTATATGAAAATGAAGTGTGTTCCATTCTTATGATTTGGGACTGAAAAAGGAATCCTAAACTATTATTATCCGATGATAGATTTAGTTCCATTGTTTGAGTTGGTCATTTTTAATCTTATATTTGCCACCTAATTGTTTTAATCAAACATGAAAAGTGGTGCCCATTGGGGTTTTTGTCTGTAGTGCAGTACTGAATGGAGTTGACACACAACATCATGAGGTTTATAGTGACCAATTATTTGCCGCCATTCAAAGCTACAATATTCCTTTTCTACAAAATCTATCTATAATGGATAGCTTTTGTCCGTTTTTACCTCAGAATCGCATTATTGACAATATCTCTGCAAAAAATATTTCCCAAAGACTTGACTTTTCAAAAAGATTGCGTATTTTTGCAATGTCAGAAATGACTAATCCGGTACTTTCCGAGTGGGGGTAAGCCCTTATCGACCCTGCCCCAATTTATAAAAGAGCCACCATCTAAGGTGGCTTTTTTACTTCATGTATTTCTGTCTGAACAAAAATAGGTAGAAGGCATTCTTGGTGAAACGACGTGAAATAGAGATCGTTTTCTTCCCTTTGTATATTAATACTTCGACAGCAGAAGGGGTAGTTTCAAAATAGTTTTTGATTTGAATGGCCATTAGCCTTGGATTATAAGCGGTACAAACATTTACGAGTACGCGGTTTGTCTGATTGGTTGAATCCACGAGTCTGTTGTCAAGCGAGGCTTTCCCGGAAATCGTTTTTAAATCATACATCTTATAGACTCCTTTGTTCTCAAAAATAAAGTCAGCGGTTTTTGTTCCTTTGGGATTTGGAAGAATGAAAACCTTATTGCCGCGTGACACAGCTTTCCGAGCGGCATCAAGGAGGGAAGGCCAATCATCATGATGGCTGGCTTCTGCGGCAAATATGTTTTTCTCCCCATTAACTGGTTTGAATATATTGAGACGAGTCAGCCATTTCAATTGACGGACAAATTCAGCACCTCTAATGAAGTGCAACTTTGCCAATTCCTGAGAAATGTCATATTTGGGCATTGTTTCTCCATTGATAGCATAAGATGCTATTTTAACTAATATATATTAATAATATATTCTAAATAGTAAATCTAATTATTCGAAATCGTTTGCAAAATTACTATAATATTATAAAAAGTCAACCATTTTTGATAAGATTCTAAAGAGAATTTCTGGTTTGATTTCATTTTCAAGGGAATTTCCTATTTTTGCTGACTAAACCTTCATTCAAGGTAAAGCTGAACGATTACAAAACAACTCTACTAATACCAACCAATGCCCCCAATTCTACATAAGAAAACCTTTCAGGAATTGACCACGCACGAACTCTACGAGCTGCTTCGAGTGCGTAGCGAAGTGTTCGTGGTGGAACAAAACTGTGTCTATCAAGATCTGGACGGCGACGACCAACAATCCCTCCACCTGTGGCTGACCGTGGGAGAGAAGGTGGTGGCCTTGGCACGAGTGTGTCCTGCTGGCACCCACATGGAAGCGGTCTCCATCGGTAGGGTCATCACCACCGAAAGGGGCAAAGGCTATGGCAAACAGATCATGCTTCATGCCATCGATGCCGCTGTCGAGCATTTCGGTGCGACCCGCATCACCATCGAGGCACAGGAGTACGCCAAGGGATTCTACGAAGGGATCGGCTTCCGGCAGTCATCCGAGACCTTCATGCTCGACGGCATCCCGCATATCCAAATGACCTGGACGAAAGGCTGAAACACTTTGCGCCATGAACAAGATCCTCCTGTCTTACCTGATTGCCATCAATGCCATGGGTCTCTTCCTTTATGGCTTGGACAAACTCTTTTCTAAACAGAAATCTAGAAAATCCACGCCAACAAGACATACATCCAGTGGGCAGCGATACCTGCGCAAAGGCCGCCGATGGTGTGAGCGCCGATGGCCTTGCCGATGAGCTTGCGGTAGCCCAAGGAGTCGAGCATGGCAGCATGGGTGGAGAGGAATCCGCTCCAGCACATTCCGATGGCAGTGAACACAGCGATGACGTTGTTGTCAATGATGCCCTCGGTGATGAAACGTGGCACCAAGCCGATGGCGGCTCCCACTGCGCCCAAAGCGGTCATGGGGAAGGAGATCAAAGCCCCGTGCTTGAAACCAAAGAGCCAGTCGAAGATGAAGTTGATCTTGTTGGCCGCCCAGCTGATCACAGGAACGCCCTCATAAGCTACGCCAAGATACTCGCCGTGCTCTCCCGAGGCACCGAAAGTCAACATCATCACGATGGTGGAGATGCACAACACTCCTGGGATGATAGCGAAACCGATGCTCACACCGTCTTTGCCACCATCGAGCAACGAGTTGAGGAAACGCATAAACACTCCACCTTCGCTCTTGTAGGAGATCTGCTGCTCGTCGCCCTCGGAGTTGCCGTCAACAGGAGCGTCCAGTTCAGGATAGGCCTTTAAGGTGGAACGTTGCATCAACCTCGTGGAGATGATGCTACCCACCACAGCGCCAAACAAGCCGATCAAGGCTCCCTTGCCGAAGCCCAGACCCGTCATGAAGGCAACGACCACCAAACCCATGCCGAAGGCAGTGCCAAAGTTGGTGAGCGAGACAAGCTGGTATTTCTTGAAATAACGGTTGAAGTTCTTGTCGTGGGCCAAGGTGATGATAGCTGGGTTGTCGCTGAGGAAAGTCATGATGGCACCCAAAGCCGCCACACCAGGCAAGTTGTAGAGAGGCCTCATTAACGGTCGCAAGAGGTTTTCCAACAGACGCACCACGCCAAACTCGGTGAGCAGCTTGCTGATGGCACCCATCAACACACAGATGGCCATGATGTAAAACACCGTCTCTAACAAAAGGTGATAGGCGGTCTGCATGAAAGTGTTGAGCATCTTCGGAAGGCTCATCTTGTAAGCAAGCAGCCCAAAGAAAGCGAAGAAGATGATGAGGAAGATGATGGCTTCCACACTACGTTTGGTGGTGAAGCGGAGGGGGCGTTTCAACGCGTTCTCCACTTTCTTGAAAAGTTTCTCCACCCGATGATGGTAGAATAGGGTGCTTCTCTTCTCGGTGTTGTATTTCGTTTTGGCCATGATGGGTTATTTTTTTATTGCATGAAGGAGATCGACTTTCCAGGTGAGGCCGAGGTTGGCTTGGAACTTGCTGGCACCGTCAATGCTGGTGTGCGATCCGCAGAGGTGCAGGCGGAGGTTGCGGCTTTCCATGGGATAAAACTCAAAACCAACACTCTCGAAATCGACTTTGGTGCCGGGTTCCACGTAAAAGTCGTACGGGTCGGTGTTGGGTAGCTGGGCTTGGTTGTAGTCGTAGCCAGCCTTGGCAAACACGATCCATTTCTTGCCAATGTCAACGCCGATGCCGAAGATGGCCGTGATGTCCTGACCAAAGAAATGTTCTTGCTCAAACGAAGCACGGTTCAACACGTCGAGGTACATCTCCACACCATCAAACATCAGCTTGTTGCCTAACGATATATAATTAATGAATTTGCCTTGGGTGTATTCAATCATGTTGGCTGAATAGGAAGTCTTGAAATGCCCAAAATCGCCATACCACATTAAATTATAGGAATAGATACTTTGCATGGCAGCGTTGATGAAAGGCGAGTTGCATACCTGTAAGAGCAGATGATGCTTGCCGGAATTAGTGACGTAGTTGAGTGAAGCACCCACCTCGTAGCAGCACACCTGGTTCCAGAACTCAGTGCCATAGTAAATGTCGATGGGGTTGGAGTCGTACTCCCAACCACCGATGGCCACCACCTGTTTGCCTGCCGAAAGGAAAAGGTTGTCGGTGAAGTTCCAGTTCAGATAGGCCCAGTCGGTGCCCTGAAAGAAGGTGTTGGCAAAACCGATGTTAGGAGTGTTAAGCCGTTGGCGGAGATGATAAGAGAACTTGCTGCCGATGGTTCCATCCAAAGCAACTACCAAATACTTACCGGCAAAGCCGTGGTCACTAGAAGGTGAAATGGTGTCGTTCCCCATGTTATAATCCACGGTGAAATCTGCACGGGTGTTCAAATGCAAATTGTCGAGCGTGAAGATGGGTTTTTTCTCTTGGGAATAAGCTTGGGCAATGAAAAGAAATCCCAATGCAACAATAAGTAACGATTTTCTCATGGGTCATGTATAAAATTGTGCAAAAGTACGAATTTTAGTAAAGCTAATCAGGTTTTTTGTTACTTTTGTCCTTGTTAAAATTGATGTATCATGAAAAGAATTGCTTTATTCCTTCTTTTGGTCATGGCTCTCGGTATCATGAGCTGCAACCATTCATCGAATACGAACACCAAGGCGGCATCGAGTTTTGCCGCGGCAGAACTAGTCACCCTCGAATTCGGGAAGCTGTCGTTTTACGATTTGAAGAAACAATCGGCCATACCCTATACGGCTGAAACCGACAGCGTGATCAATATTGTCTATGACAATGCAAACCACTTGTATTATACGGTGTCGAAAAACCAGAACTTGACACTGAAGATGCTCGACCTTAACGAAAAGGACCCTCAGCCCAAGGTCTGCGCCGACTGGCAGCTCACCTTGAACGACATCACGGATTACATGTTGAATGATCTCTCTGGCATTTATTTAAGTCCAGACCAAAAGCAGATCAGGATAAATCACCATGCCGGTATGGATGAAGACTTCTTGACCGATACCAGAAGCTGCGACTTGGCTACAGGCAAGATGACTGAAATGACGTATGAGGAACTGTCGCATGAGCAAAATGACAGAAACAATCTCCAAGGCGAACGCTTTGTCGCTGACAACAAAGTCTTCTATCACATCAATCCCGATGGCAGCAAGACGGCTTTGAGCGACAAGATTAACTTCGTCGATTGCTTTGGTTCTGAAGAAGAGGCTAACGATCTGGAATTCAGCGTTGACCGGGTGGATCCTACAGGAAAGAAAGTGATTTATTCCGCAGTAGTTTATTGGGGAGAAGGCTGGGGCTTCTACTGTCTGTCGAATCTGGATGGTAGCGGTCAGAAACTGCTTGAGGGTGCTAGTATCTGGCAAATTATTCCGAATTGGCTGAGCGATGGTTCGCTGGTTTATGTTGGTGAAGAACCTCGTCCCCTGGATGATCCCGACTATGAAGAATGGAACACCACCAGACACTGCATCAAGTTGATGGCTCCTGATGGGAGCACTAAGACCATCGGACATGGAAGCGACTTTGCCATCAAACCTAGTGCTTCTATGCCCGAACCTCAAACCAATGCCGAGTACATTAACCCTGAGGGAAGCGACATGGTGATTCTCGACAATGGGAAGTTGATTATCTACAACTCCCAAACTGATAAGTTCATCCCATTGGAAACAGAAAAAGACTCTGTGGTCAATGCGGCATTCATGGGTGATGACAATCTCTATTATACAGTAGTTATTGGCGATAATCTCTACCTGAAGAACTATTATTTCTCGCCATACAGCATGGAACCGAGTTTCCAAGCTGACTGGGAGTTGAAGTTAAATGACTGTGTTTCTGAAACTTATGGTGAAACTGCTCGTCTGATGACCTATCCCTCCTTGTTCCGCGTTGGCTTGCCTTTCGATTTCAGCTGGGATTTCTACTCGTTCGCCAACACGAAGTTTTATGATCCCGTGAGCCGGACGAAATGGGAAGGATGGAAGGAGGATGAAGAGACAGACAGTTTCGATGCGGATTTCATGAAATGGGATGAGGACATGTCGAGATTCACTACCCAGAATAACGACTTTTACTATACCGGTAATGGATCCAACGTATGCTTGACCAACAAGATTGATTTCAAGCAATACGCTTCCGATCTCAGCTACTATGAAGAACCCGAGTTTATGTTCTATAGCATTGACCCGACGAATAAGAATGTTTGTTTCTCGGGTATCATTGAATATGGTGACTTGGGCCATGGTCCTTTGTGTCTCGCATCGCTCGATGGCAAGCTCCAAATGGCCTTTGAAGACACTGATGCTGCTGACATGACCTATGGTTGGCTGAACGACGGATCACTGGTCTTTGTGGGCAGCGAACCTAGACCCACCGACGATCCAAATTATGACGCAGAGTACAACACCACCAAACCCTGCATCAAAAGAGTGAGTCCTGATGGTAAAGTCAGCGTTCTCTCTCACGCTTCGAGTTTCGTTACCTTGCATTAATTTAAAAATGAGATAGTTATGATTGAATTAGATGACAATTTCACTCTTGCCAATCTAGGCAATGTGCAAAAAGAGGCCTTTGAGGTGCTCTACAACAAGAACCGTGTATCTTCTTGGGAAGGTTGCATGTATGTCACTCCTGACAAGATCTATTATCTTGTAAATCCTGCCAGCATGGCTGGAAAATCGATTGCTGACATTGGCGGAGCTCCCAAGTCGTGGTGCATCGATTTGAGCGAAATCGCCTCGTACGGCAAATATGGTCTGGGCGGTTTCAAGATTACCTTGAAAGATGGCAAGGAACTCCGTTTCACCAACGTGTTCCGGAAACTGCGCAACCAGATCACTGAATGCCTCGACCAGCGGTTGGGGAAATAACGGAAAAGGACCCCAAAAGAAAAGACCTAACTGACATATGTCAATTAGGTCTTTTTTGTTTTCGTGACCCGGCTGGGGCTCGAACCCAGGACCCCAACATTAAAAGTGTTGTGCTCTACCTGCTGAGCTACCGAGTCAACCGCTCTTGTGTTTTGTGGCTGCAAAAGTACGGCTTTTTTTTCATTAAGCAAGCATTTTTGCAAAAAGTTTTTTTCTCTATTCCAAGATACCCTTACCTTGGCGGACAATCATGATCTCATCTTCAGTGCAATCTACCACCGTACTGGCCACAAATTCACCAGCCCCACCATCAATAATGATGTCCACCAGATCCTGATACTTTTCGTTTATTTCCTCAGGATCAGTGAAATAACGACCAGACTCGTCTTCCTCGTCAACCAATGAAGTGGTCATGATGGGGGAGCCGAACTCTTCGACCAGATTGGTGATGATAGGTTGGTCGGGGATGCGGATGCCCACCGTCTTTTTCTTGCTCTGGAAAATCCTTGGGATGTTGTTGTTGGCATTAAGGATGAAGGTGAAAGGTCCGGGAAGGTTCCGTTTCATCATCTTATAAACCTCATTGTTGATGGGCTTGGTGAACTCGCTCAACATGCTGAGGTCATGGAAGATGAAGGAGAAATTTGCCTTCTCTTTCTTGATGCCCTTGATGCGACAGATGCGCTCCAACACCTTGGGACTCCGAATGTTACCGCCAACACCATAGATGGTATCCGTTGGGAAGATGATCACACCGTCATCGTTGAGGCACTCAAGAATCATCTTGACATACCGAGGGTTGGGATTTGTTGGATGTAGCTTTAAAAACATGCTTGAAAATTTTGGGCGCAAAATTACAAAAAATAATAAAATGTTTTTACTTTTGCGACTTCAAAAAAAGCAATTACTATGGGAGGTTTCTTCGGCGTCGTTTCCAAACGACCTTGCGCCACGGATTTGTTCTATGGCGTTGACTATCATTCACATCTCGGAACAAAAAGAGCTGGTATGGTTACACGCGTGGGCGACCAGTTCTTCCGCTCTATCCACGACATTGAGAACAGCTACTTCCGGACGAAGTTCTGCGACGAGCTGTCTAAGTTCCAAGGCAATCTCGGTATCGGAGTCATCAGCGACACAGACGCTCAGCCTATTGTCGTAAACTCTCATCTGGGACGCTTTGGCATCGTTACCGTAGGTAAAATTAATAACCTCGACGAGCTTGTCCAGCACTGCCTCGACAACAAGCAGCAGTTCACTGAACTTAGCTCGGGGAGGACTAATCCCACGGAGCTCATCGCCCTGCTCATCACCCAAGGCAAAGACTTTGCCGACGGCATCCAGAACGTATATAATATGGTGAAGGGATCGTGCTCAATGTTGATTCTCTGCGAAGACGGCATCATCGCTGCTCGCGACTTCTACGGACGAACCCCTATCGTCATCGGAAAGGACGGCAGTGGCTATGCTGTTGCCTTCGACAGCCACAGCTATGTCAACCTCGACTACACTACGGTGCGTTTTGTCGGACCAGGAGAGGTGGTGAAGGTGACCCTCGATGGCATGGAGACCCTTCTGCCTGCACAGCCTAAAAAGCAGGTCTGCTCCTTCCTTTGGATCTATTATGGCTTCCCGGCAACGGACTACGAGAACATTAACGTCGAAGAGATGCGCTATAAAGGGGGACAAGCCCTGGGCGCTTCCGACAATGTGGAGGCAGACTATGTGTCGGCCATTCCTGACTCGGGCATTGGCATGGCCGTGGGTTACTCCAACGGCAAATGCTTGCCTTATAAAAGAGGTGTGGTGAAATACACTCCCACCTGGTCGCGTAGCTTCATGCCCGTTAACCAGTCTGAACGTGAACATGTGGCCAAGATGAAGCTCATCCCTAACCGCGCCGTGCTGAAAGGGAAGAGGGTGGTATTTTGCGACGACTCCATCGTGAGAGGTACCCAGCTGAGAGACAATGTGAAGATGCTCTATGACTATGGCGCCGACAAGGTCCATGTCAGAATTAGCTGCCCACCGCTGCTGTATGGTTGCCCTTTCCTGAACTTCTCCGCTTCAAAGACCGAAATGGAGCTTCTTACCCGTAGGGTGGTCGAGAAACTGGAAGGCGACTCCATCAAAAACTTTGATCAATATATCAAGACCGACACCAAAGAATATGCCGACATGGTCGATGAGATTCGCCGTCATCTTGGTGTTGACTCCTTGAAATTCAACAATATCGATACCATCGTTGAAGCTATCGGGTTGCCTAAATGCGACCTGTGTACTCATTGCTTTGATGGGTCGAGTTACGGACAATAAGAAAAATTCTCGCTTTTTGCTTGTCAATTAAAGAAAAGTCCGTACTTTTGCATCGGGTAAGTCTTATACGACCAGCTCCTGCTGAAATCCCCCAGGACCGGAAGGTAGCAAGGGTAGGTGGTTGTAGCGGTGCGATGTAAGTAGCTTACCCTTTTTTTGTTTATATTTGCAAAAAAAATCGAATCATGGATCTCTCAATCGTCATACCGTTGCTCAATGAGGCGGAATCGCTGCCTGAACTGGAAGCGTGGATTCGCCGTGTCGTCGAAAAGGAAAACCTCAGCTACGAGATCGTCTTCGTCGATGACGGCTCTACCGACAACTCCTGGAAGATTATCAGGGACCTGGCAGCGAACAACCCTAACGTCCACGCTTTGCGCTTCCGCAAGAACTATGGCAAGTCACCCGCACTCAACGAGGGTTTTAAAGTAGTTCAGGGCGACGTGGTCATCACCATGGATGCCGATTTGCAGGATAGCCCTGACGAGATTCCAGAACTGTATCGCATGATCAAGGAAGACGGCTATGACCTGGTGTCGGGTTGGAAGAAGGTGCGCTATGACTCGAAGGTGATGAAGAACATCCCGTCAAAGTTCTTCAACTGGACCACCCGCCGCATGTCGGGCATCAAACTCCACGACTTCAACTGCGGCCTCAAGGCCTATCGTCTCGACCTGGTGAAGAGCATACAAGTGTATGGAGAGATGCACCGCTATATCCCAGTCATCGCCAAAATGAACGGCTTCTCCAATATAGGGGAGAAAGTGGTCCACCATCAAAAACGTAAATATGGTAGCAGCAAGTTCGGAATGAGCCGTTTCGTGCGCGGGTACCTCGACCTCATTACCATCAACTTCATCTCGAAATTCAGCAACCGCCCCATGCATTTCTTCGGACTGCTGGGTTCGCTGACTTTTTTGGCGGGATTCATCATTGCCATCTATCTGGTCTGCACCAAATACTTCGGCCACAATTATGTTGCCATGACCAACCGCCCGCTGTTCTATCTTGGCATCTTGGCCATGATCGTGGGTGTGCAGCTTTTCAGCACAGGCTTCCTCGCTGAGATGATCACCTCAACCCAACGCGAGAAACGAGTTTATTCCATTTCGGAAAAAATCTAGTTGAAAGGTGAAAATTGAAAATTGAAAATTGAAAGGTGAAAGGTTTTACTTTCGACCGAAGGTACCTTTCACCTTTCACCTTTCACCTTAATAAAGGTCATCAATGCTCCCATCGTAGCTGTCGCCACCGAAGGAGTCGCCGAACTCGTCGAACTCATCGAATTCGTCGTCGTATTCGTCCTCGAACTCATCAAACGGACTGTCGTCGGGGATGTCGGCGTTGTCCCAGTCGAAGTCTTCCTCAAGCTTCGCCTCGCTGAAATCGTCCTCTTCATCCATGTTTTTCATGAACTCGTCAATCTCATCGTCACTCATCTTGTCAAAATTCATGTCCAACAAAGCGGAGTCGTTGACAGCTCGGCCAAGCGACTTGAGCTCGCGTTTCACCGAGGGAGAGACATAGAACTCGTCGATGTTCTCTTCACAGTATTTGATGTATTTGGGGTCTTTCTGATAGACTTCAGCAATCGTCATGCCTTCGTATTTGCCAAAGGTGAAGACGGAATCAAGATCGTAGAATTTCATAATTCGATGACAATAAAACGCGGCAAATATACGTCTATTTTTAATATCTTTGCCTAATTTTTCATTCATGAAGAAACACTTTTTTAATCGCAAACAAAAAAAGGAATTGTTCGAATGAAACCTGACTGGAAACATGACATCGACATGGACTGGTCCTTGATGTTGGACCGTGATGGAGTCATCAATCGCCGCATCATCGACGGCTATGTAACCTCATGGTCGGAATTCGAGTTCCTTCCTGGGGTGTTGGAAGCGTTGCGCATTCTGGCACAGCGTTTTAAATACATCTTTATCATCACCAATCAACAGGGTGTAGGGAAGGGCCTGATGACCATGGAACAGGTCGATGAGGTCCACGATCGTATGTGTGAAGCCATCGAGGAACAGGGAGGTCGCATCGACGGTATCCTAGTCTGTCCACAGCTCGCCGACGAGCCCGACAACTACCGAAAACCCAATCCGCAGATGGCTTTCATGGCCCAAGAGATTGCGCCTGACCTTGACTTGAATAGATGTATCATGGTAGGTGATAGCCTTTCCGACATCGAATTTGGACGCAATGCGGGTACCCGCACCGTCTTTATCGGCACCGACGAACACCTCGCCGATGACCATTTTGATTCTTTATTACAGTTTTCCCAAGAATTTGCATCATGACCCCAACCATCATATTCACCGTATTCGTCGTCTATACAGCGCTGCTCTTTGTCATCGCGCATTTCACCTCTAAGAAATCCAACAACGACACGTTTTTCAAAGGCAACCGAAAATCCCCTTGGTTTGTGGTCGCCTACGGAATGATTGGTGCCTCGTTGTCAGGCGTGACTTTCATGTCGGTCCCCGGAGGGGTGTACTCCGGGCAGTTCACTTACTTTGGTATCGTGTTAGGCTACGTCATTGGCTATGCAGTCATAGCACTTGTGCTTTTGCCGCTTTATTACAAACTGAATTTGACCTCTATATATTCCTATTTGGAGATGCGTTTTGGCGTGCATTCTGAACGGACGGGAGCAGCGTTCTTCCTGCTTTCGCGACTTTTGGGATCGGCTTTACGAATGTATCTCGTTGTCTTTGTGCTCTATGAATATGTGTTTAAGGCCTGGAATATCCCATTCTGGATACCAGCGGTGGTCTTCATTGGTATCATCTTGCTTTACACATTCAAAGGAGGCATTAAGACGGTGGTCTGGACCGATACCTTGCAAACAACATTCTTGATTTTGGCCGCAGTGATGACGGTGGTCTATATTACCAAGAATCTTGGCATTGGCATCGGCGACATCCTGAAGGCTTCGGAGGCAGAAGGCTACACCAAGATGTTTGAGACGGAATGGACGCACAACAAATTTTGGCTGAAGCAGATCCTCAGTGGAGCTTTCATTACCATCACCATGACAGGACTTGACCAGGATATGATGCAGAAGAATCTGACTTGCAAGAACTTACGTGATGCTCAAAAGAACGTGATGACTTCTTCTGGGCTCTTTATCCTTGTCAACATCATCTTTTTAAGCCTGGGTGCTGCACTTATCTACTATGCTCATCAAACGGGTTTCGCCTTGCCTGTCAACGAGAGTGGGGTGGTGGTCAACGACAAGATCTTCCCTTCAGTAGCGTTCTCATTGAGCTCATTCACAGCCATCGTCTTTGTCTTAGGCTTGGTGGCAGCAGGTTATTCCAGTGCCGATGGCACCTTGACAGCGTTGACGACGACCTTCTGTTATGATTTCTTGCACTTCGAGAAAAAGAATTTCACCGAACAGCAGGTCACCCGATACCGCAAATGGATCCATGTGGCTTTTGCCTTGCTTTACCTTTTGGTAATCATCATGTTCCGTCCTTTCCATAACGAGTCGCTCATCGATAAGGTGTTCGACATTGCTGGTTTGACCTATGGGCCTTTGCTGGGTCTTTATACCTTTGGGCTTTTCGTCAAGAACCGTAAAGTCATGGATAAGGCGGTGCCTTTCATCGCCATAGCTTCGCCTATCATCAGCTATCTGCTGAAGACATATTCAAAAGATATTCTTTGGGGTTATCAATTCGGATTCGAGATTCTCATCGTCAATGGTCTGTTGACCTTCCTTGGCTTACTCCTCTTCAGTAAGAAACAAGTTTAATTACTATCTTTTTCACCTTTCACCTTTCACCTTTCACCTCTCAATTCTCAATTCCCAACCCCGTAACCTGTCCAGTATTGGGATCAAGGCTAAGTCTGGTGTTGCCAAGGGGTGCCAGCATGAACACACCTAATTGGGCGATGGTCTCACGGCTTTCGACGAGCACTTGGTCGCCGATGCTCACTTTCACATTGGCGAGTTCAGGGATGCGATAGAACAGCTTGTTTTCGATGCTAAGCGACTCCACTGCCGATTGGCTTGGGGCGTTCATAGTGGCTGTGGTTTGCAGCGACTGGGTCTGTACGGTGATGACGTTTCCGTAGCCACCCATTCCGACGGTGAGTCCCTCTTCGGAGGAGAATTTGGCGACGCTTTGCGTGTTGACTTCCTTATTGGGTGTGACATACACTGTCTTGACGATGGTCTTGCTGACTTTCTTTCCGACGAAGAGGCTGAGGTAGTCGTTCTCCATGGCATCAAGGTCAGCGTACATCTGACGGTAAGTGTCGAGGTTAAAGGCGGTCTCTTGGAATCCAGTGATGAGTTTAAGTTTCTCGTCACGAATCTTGTTGATCATGTCAGCAGCGGAACGAGCCATCTGTTCGGCACCGCGAACATTGCCTGAACCATATTGGTATTTGAAGCCAACATTGACCGGAGTCTCAGGCTTGCAGCAGGGAGCGGCAACCTCTTGGACGGGCTGGGGACATTCCACACCAACACCTTGCAGGATGCCTTGCGGGGTCAAGCAGAAAGTAGCCGTGTTGTCCTTCTTGGGCGACATGGAAACAAAGAAAGTAGCGCTGGGGTCGGCTTCAGCACGAGTGCTCATCCTCACTTCTTTGATGGTATAAACCGTCTCGTCTTCCACGACATAATCCTCGGCTCCGATGTAATGCACATAGTCGCTGTACGGACCTTGCATCATCTGAGTCTCCTCAATGACGAAGTCGAGTTGTAGCACCGTGCGTGGCAAAGAGTAAAACAGTCCCCGTTGCTGACCTGGCATGGCAGCCTTGGCATGGGTGGTTACGTATTGTGCATGGGCATTACCGAGACCGATGGCAAGCATGGTCACGACGAACATTAGGCTTTTCAGGTGTTTCATAATGCGTATTCCTTTAGTAAATTCATTAAGAGGTTTCAAAAGTAAGAAAAAATATTCTTAGTTTTGCAAAAAATACGACGATGATTGCATTTCCATATCAAAAAGAGCATGGTTTTTTCCTCATGGCGGGGCCTTGTGTCATCGAAGACGAGGAGTCACCTATCCGTATCGCTGGTACTTTGACTGAAATTTGTCAACGACTTGGCATCCCTTTTATCTTCAAGGCTTCGTATCGTAAAGCCAATCGCTCCCGTTGGGATTCGTTCACGGGTATTGGAGATGAGAAGGCGTTGAAGGTCCTGGACAAGATCCGTACGGAATGCGACATCCCAGTGGTCACTGACATCCATGCGGTCCCAGAAGCTGCTATGGCCGCCGAAGTCGCCGACATCCTTCAGATTCCAGCTTTCCTTTGCCGTCAGACTGACCTCCTTGAGGCAGCAGCCAAGACAGGGAAGGTGGTGAACATCAAAAAAGGCCAGTTCTTGTCGGGCGAGAGCATGGGTTTCGCTGTCGATAAGGTGCGCCATGCCGGAAACAACAAGGTGATGCTTACCGAACGAGGCTCCATGTTTGGTTATCAGGACTTGGTAATTGACTACCGCAACATCCCTGTGATGCAAAGTTTCGGAGTTCCCGTAGTACTTGACGTGACCCATTCGTTGCAGCAACCCAACCAGTCTTCAGGAGTCACAGGTGGCAAACCTGAGATGATAGGCATCATGGCCAAAGCAGGTATCGCTACTGGAGCTGATGGCATCTTCATGGAGACGCATCCAGAACCCTCAAGAGCTAAGTCCGACGGGGCTAACATGCTTGAACTGAGCAAGGTGGAATCGCTTCTACAACAGCTACTTAGAATCAAGCAAGCTTTATAGGCTTACACTTTTCTTTGGAAGATCTTGATGTCAAACAAGGGCGCGGCTGCGATGATGTGGTCGAAGATATCGCTTTGGATTTCCTCGTATTTAACCCATTCCTTGTCGAGGCTGAAGGCATACACCTCCAACGGAATACCGAACTCAGTGGGCTGAAGTTGGCGCACCATGAATGTCATGTTGTGGTTGAGACGATCGTTAGCGCTGATGTAGGCGGTGATATAAGCCCTGAAGATGCCTAAGTTGGTTTGTTGACGACCGTTGATGATGCACGAGGTGTCGATGTTGTTCGCCTTGTTGTATTCGGTGATGTCCTCTTCCTTCCTGTCGATGTATGGCTTGACACGCTCAATCTTGCGGTAACGCTCGATCATCTCGGGCGTGCAGAAATGCACACTGTTGGTGTCGATGGTGATGCTTCGCTTGATGCGCCTGCCTCCGCCTTCCGACATCCCTCGCCAGTTGGTGAACTGTTCCGTGACTAAGCTATAGGTCGGGATCGTGGTGATGGTGTTGTCGAAGTTCTGTACTTTCACTGTCGTGAGGTTGATCTCCATCACGGTGCCATCGGCTTTATCCATTACAATCCAATCGCCGATACGAAGCATATCATTGATTGTCAGTTGAATACTTCCAACGAATCCCAAGATGGTGTTTTGAAAGACCAAGATCAACACTGCCGAGATAGTACCTAATCCGATGAGGACTGAGCTGATTTTCTTTCCCATCAGGAAGGAGATGATAAGCAACACACAAGCGATGATGAGTATGATCTTGATGGTCTGTACCAATCCCGTGATGGGTTTCATTTTCGACAGCTTGTGCATGTTGTAGATGTCGTTGCCCACGTTCACTATAGAGAATAGCACCATGGTGATCACGATGATGTCATAGATATAGCTTAGGCTGATGATCGTATGGCATACGTTGGGGAAGTCGGGTAAGACCTGGGCGCTGAAAGATTTCACCATCACCGATGGAATCAGGTAGCATAGACGCATCAGCACTTTGTTGTTGATGATTTCATCATCGTATTTTGAAGGAGTTTTCAAGATAAAACGATAGACCGTTCGTTTGATGATGAATCGCGCTAAATACATCAAAAGAATGCTGATAACCAGCAAGATAATAAAAGCCAAGCCGTTGGAGACGACACTGGAATAGTAATCGTTTAAATGGATTCCGTGGGTGATGGTCTGGAGCAGCTCTAGGATCTTAGAAAACATGGCTATAATGATTATACGATGACGTTCAACGATAGGGGATTGATGCGGATATGCAGGTCTTTTTCGAACATGATCGACTCACCGTCAATGTTGACTACCGCGGCCTCAGGTCGAAGGATATCGACAGAGGGAGTCTGGATGATATCGACTTTGGGTGCCTTGTCCATGTTTTTGCTTAGGAAATACCCGCCGACGATGGGCAACTCCAAGGCGTTGGGTTTTCTGACGATGCAGATGTCAACCAGGCCATCCCACAAAGAAGCGTTGGGAGAAATCGGCACATCGTAGCCCATCTGGTTGGAGTTGGCAAATGAGATAAAGAAGGCTTTGGTGCTGAAGGTCCGGTCGGGGAGTACTATGGTGTAGTCTTTCTCGCCGAGTTTGAAATAGTTTTTGACGATATATCGGAAATAGGTCTCAAAGCCACGATGCTGGTCTTTGGCATAGTCGTCGGCCACCTGGGCGTCATAGCCAGTGCCAGAGATGCTGATGAACGGGACATCGTTGACCATGACGGTGTCGATTTGGCAGATGGCTTTACGATTGATCAGCTCAAGTGCTTTCAACGGATCAAGAGGGATGTGGAGACATCGGGAGAGGCCGTTGCCCGAGCCGCAGGGGATGATGGCGAGGGCGATATCGGTGCCGATGAGTTGGGTGCCTACCTCATTAATAGATCCGTCACCACCGGCAACAGCAACGATGTCATAATGCTGGTCAACAGCTTCTTGAGCCAACTTCACCGCATGACCTGCATACTCCGTCAGAGCAATGTCAACGTCGAAGCGGTTGCGGTCAAGACACTCATTGATTTGCTGCGGTAGATGCTCCTTGTGGGTCTTGCCCGAGATTGGGTTGATGATGAATCGTATCTTCTTTTTGCTCATGCAAAGCCTCCTTGTCGATATGGATTTGATTGAAGATGTGTCGGTTGTTGTATTCTTGGATGCGTTCTTTAAGCTTTAGCGAGAGATCCTCACATTGAATATGATCGACGAGGTTCTCGTCAAGGTTGGGATCGCGCTGGATGTTGAAGACTCCAATGGTATTGGTGCCATCTGACTGGATCAGGTAACGTCCATCGCTGTACTGGTAGGTCTGGTTTAGATAGGCTACGAACGATGGCTCGGTGAGGGTGTCAAACACGTTCCGTCCAAAGCTGAACACGGTGTCGTTCACGCCAAGAGCCGACAAGATGGAGAGGTTGAGGTCGCTCTGCTGCACCATCTCGTCAGTCTTCATGGCTGGAATCCTTGAGGGCATGAAGAAAGCGATAGGGATGGCATACATTCCCCAAAGGTTGCTGTATTGCGCCATGTAATGCTCGGTGTTGGCATGGTCAGCCGTGATGACAAACAGTGTGCTGTCATACCAAGGCTGGGTCGAGGCTTTCTCAAAGAAGTCGCGCAAGGCGCAGTCGGAGTAATAAACCGTCTTCTCGAAACCACTCCACAGATAAGCATCCTTGGGCAAAGTGAAGTCCTCGGGTAAGGTGTAAGGATGGTGCGATGATAAGGTATAGACCACCGTGGCGAATGGTTTCGGGAATGAACTCATGGTCTGGAGGGAATACTGTAAGAAAGGACCATCGAAAATGCCCCAACGACCATCAAAATCATCATCGTTGCCATATTCATTGCGGCCATAATAGCTGTCGAAGCCCGCATTGTGCGCATAAACATCAAAGTTCATGGTTCCATTGTTTCCTCCATGGAACATGGAAGTATGATACCCCAATGGTTTCAGCGATGTGCCAATGCCGTCCACCTGGTTGCTAAAATAAGGGGATGAGGTGAAATCGACTTCCATTAGCGAGGGGATTCCAGAAAGCAACGAGGGCAATGCCTCGATGGATCGACGTCCGTTGGCTCGACCATCAAAGGTGAGGCTCCGCTCCAACAAGGAATCAAGGAATGGAGTGAGGTGATACCTCCTTTCTGGATTGTAATAGGTAATCATCTCTTGTCCGAAACTCTCCAAAACGATATACACCAAGTTAGGAGTGTAGTCCAAGGTGTCGGCGATAAACCGGTTGGCTTCGAGTGAATAATGTATTGGAGTGAATTCCATCTCATCTTCATCGAAGAGATGAACCTCCTGCAAAGATTTGCTCGTGGAACTCTTTACGATGGTGAACGGCGTGTTGAGTACGATCGGAACGTTATGGGAGTCGGCATATTTCAAGGCAGTCATCATGTTGACGGGTTTGGCCTGAAGCCCTCCGCGACAAGCGATGGGAGTAAGGGCAGAAAAGACTAGCAGCGACATCCATTGGAAGAAATACCACCGGTTAGTGACCACTTGAGTTTGTTGCCTTAGCTTGGTGCGGTTGGCAACGACAATCAAAACCAGTACGAACAAGAGGCACAAAACCAACATGTACCAATAATCGACAATGACCTGACCTAGGATGGGACCAATGTTTTCGTCACTGTTTCCGAAAAATTGGAAGAACTCCGAAGTCATACGTTTGCCGATGAACCGGAAATAGATCACATCGATCATGTTGAAAAGGACAATGACCGAATTCGCCATCACATAATAGATGTCGATGATCTTATGCAATACCTTATTATATATGAATTTGCATGGCAGACAATAATAAAGGATCACCGGAATGTTGGCATAGGCGATGACCACAAGGTCGAAACGCATTCCCGAGAGATACAGTCGTAATGACTCGCCCAAGCTTAGGTGATTGAAGAAGTCGAGGTTGAAAAGATAGATCAGCCAACGGCTGAGTGAGAACAAGAGCAGGACCACGGAGAGGCGGATTAGCAACTTGAACACTGGAAGCGTCAGTCTGTTTTTATTCTTGTTACGGTTAGTATAATAGCTCATTGTATCTTTCATGATGAATCATGCAAAAATAGAGATTTATCTTGAATAGGCAATCGCTATTCAAGATTTAGTAGTATATTTGCTCAATCAAAACAAAATCAAATGAAGAAGCACATCCTCACTGTTCTACTGCTGTCGATGGTGTTGTTTGGGAAAGCCCAGGAGAGTTTTCCGCAGTATCCATCGCCTCTCGACATCCCACTTTATCTGAGTGCCACCTTTGGCGAGTTGCGCAACAATAGCTTTCATGCGGGTCTTGACATCAAGACGCAAGGGGTGGAAGGGAAAAAAGTGTATGCCGTTGCCGATGGCTATGTGAGCCGCATCGGAGTCTCTCCCTTCGGCTATGGCAACGTCGTCTATATCACCCATAACGACGGTTATACCTCGGTGTATGCTCACCTTCAAAAGTTCAACAAAGCCATCGCCAAGTATGTGAAAGACTACCAGTACCGAAACAAGACCTTTACTTCTACCATCTATCCCTCCAAGGATACTTTCCCTATCAAGGCTGGCGACTTTATTGGATTGACAGGCAACTCTGGAGGATCGGGCGGTCCCCATCTCCATTTCGAGATCCGTCATACGGCCAGCGAGAAACCGCTCAACCCACTATATTTTGGATTTAACATCGCCGACGATGTGCGACCCAACATCAAAGGCATCTCGGTATATCCAACTGACGAGGAGTCAACGGTGGAGGGCAAGGATACGCCATCCTACTTCTCGATTGAAGGAAAGAAGACCAACTATGTGCTGAAAGACAAGGAATACGTCTATGCCAATGGCAATGTTGCTTTTGGTGTCAACACCGACGACCAAGTGGGGACCTCGCCCAACAAGAACGGCCCCTTTGCCTACGAGCTTTACCTCGATGACGAACTGTGCTTTAAGTTTGCTTGCGACAGCTTCTCCTACAGCGAGCCAAAATACATCAATAGCCTGATCGACTACAAACGCTACAAAGAGAAAGGCAACCGTTATGTCCGTACCGAGGTCGATCCCTTCAACAAACTCTCCATGTACGACATGAAGAAAGGGGTGGCTCATGTGGAAGAAGGTGATACGGTAAAGGTTTGCTTCAAGATCTCCGACTTTGTCGGCAACACCTCCTTGGCCTCCTTTACCTTGGTGGGTACTGCACCTGTCGTGGTTGAAAAAGAACCCCTTTCCCGTAGCCAGTATTTTGTGAAGGCCGATGGAAGCCTTAACAACCGCATCGAGATCGACAACTTCCAAGTTGTCACTGAAAAGGGAACGCTCTTCAAAGATACTTGGATGAAAACCGGTGCCACCGACCCCAAAGGAAGCTGCTCGCGTTGCTACCGCTTTGGTGAATATACCCAAGCCGTGTTTAAACTCATCAAAGTGCGTATCAAACCCGATGAAAAATGGGCCAACAACAAGAAACTCTATGTTGCCTATATTGATGGAAATGGGAAGGTGTCTTCTCTCGGAGGAAAGATGGCTGCCGATGGTTTCTTTGAGACCAGTACCCGTAACCTCGGAGAGTATGTCCTGAAAATTGATTCGATTGCACCTGTTATTAAAGTATTGAATTTCAAAGAAAATGATACTATCACTTCAAGTAATACTTTAAAATGTAAGATTACTGACGACATGACGGGTATCGACAACTATAACCTCTATGCGAACGACAACTGGATCCTGGGACAGTATGATGCCAAGAACGACCTGCTCTACTATGAAGTCGATTCTCATATGAAAGCAGGAAAGAACGCAGTCAAGATTGTGGTAAAGGATGGCGTTGGCAACAAGACCACGAAGACCATCAACGTGTATAAAAAATAAAGAATTTGCAATGCATATGTAAATAATTTCTACTTTTGTAGAGTTATTTTACTTATGTATGCAAAATCAAATTAAAGAATCGTTAAGTCGTTGTTCGGCTTCCAATTATTATGAATTCATTCTAAATCAGTCTGAAACGACGGCTGAAGCTGCGTATTATTTGCTGAAATACCGGCTTGCGCAAGCCTTGAGGATCATTTATGAATCGCATGGCTATGGACTCATTGAGGATTTTAACGACACTATTGACGACTTCTTCCTTTATCTTTATGACGACAATCCCCGTTCCGATGCTCCTCCTTTTGCGATGCTCCGTAGCATAAAGAATAAGGATGCTTTTTTTGCCTGGGTGTTGAGCACTTATCGTAACTTTTTGCTTAACAAGGTGAAAGACGCTGAGCGTGAACGGGTAAACCAAACTGTTGCCATGATTATCAACCGAGAAGAAGAACGCCTGATCACGGAAGAACAGATGCGTCAGTACTTGGTCAATGCCATAGCCTATGCGGATCAGCAACTGGCAACGATGAAACGTTTTGTTCTTTACCGATTGCTGCTCTCGTTCCTTGACCATCGCAATGCCATCCCGCAAGAGGAGATGGCTCAAGCCTTGAAACTCAACGCCAGCACCTATCGCGTTTATACCAAACGTCAAAAGGATCGCTTCTTGAGATACATCAGCTTGCAAGAAGAAGGAGGAACGCTCGACCTTGATGTAGAACACATCGCCATGAGCGAAGAATTGTTAATTGGTTTTGAACATCTATATCAGGCTCTGGCTAAGTATTATCGTCTCACCCTCGAACAACTTCCCAATGCCGATGAGATTAACAATCTTCGGATGAGATACAGTCATGGCAAGGACGTCTTGATGCATGAACAACAAGCCGCTTATGGCAATAAAGAGTTTGAAAGCATCAAGGATCTTTATGAAAATATCAAAGGGTTTCTCTCTCGTTAAGCCAGGGGAGGATATTCGACATCTTCCAGGAAGAGGGCATGAGCGGGTACGGATTCCCCTGCAGAACAGCGGTCTTTTTTCTCGATGACTGAACGAAACCCTTCCACGTTGAGTCGGCCTTTCCCGACTTCAAGCATCGTTCCAACAATGGCTCTCACCATGTTGCGAAGGAATCGGTCCGCTTTGATGCGAAACACCAACAAGTCGTTTTGCCTGAACCACTGGGCTTCCATGATCTTGCAGTCGTTGGTCTTGACTTGGGTATGAAGCTTGCTGAAGCTGGTAAAGTCCGTGTAATCGAAAAGGCTGTCGGCGGCTTGCTGCATGGCCTCCACGTTTAAGTCGCCATAGAGGTAATAGGCATCCTCGAGATGAAATGGGTTTTTATGTTGGGTGAGATAATAATGGTAGGTACGCGACACCGCATCGAATCGTGCATGAAACTCTGCTGGAACCTCGTAGATGCGATAAACCACAATGTCGCGAGGCAGGAACATGTTTAAGCGATAGGCGAGATCCTCACAATTGTCAAGAGACTTCTCGGTGTCGAAATGTGCATAGTAGTTTCTTGCATGGACCCCTGTATCGGTACGACCGCATCCCGTGACGTTGATGGGTTGCCCAAGTTTCAGGCTAAGGCACCGTTCCAGTTCAGACTGCACTGTGAGCATGTCCGGCTGAATCTGCCATCCGCAGTAGCGTGATCCGTTATAGGCCAGATGGATAAAATACCTTTTCATGTCGCAAAATTACAAAATAGACTATCTTTGCCAACAAATTCCAGAAGAATGAGAACAAGTTTTTTATCCGATGACACGATCTGTGCAGTGGCAACTCCTTCGGGGATGGGCGCCATCGCAGTGGTCCGTATCTCAGGCCCGCAGGCGCATGAGATTGTTTGCCGATTGTTTTACCAGCACGACAAGCCTTTCCCCAAAGAGAAGATTGAAGGTTATCGGTCCTATTATGGGCATATCGTTATTCCTGATTCGTCAAAGGAGCCTGAGACCCTTGACGAGGTGTTGGTGACGTTTTTTGTCGCACCGCATTCGTTTACGGGTGAGGACTCGGTTGAGATCAGTGTGCATGGCTCGCTGTATGTGCAGCAACGTTTGATGGAGCTTCTGGTGGAACAAGGAGCAAGGATGGCCATGCCTGGGGAATACACGCGTCGTGCCTTCGTCAACCGTAAGTTCGACTTGGCCCAGGCTGAGGCGGTGGCTGACCTTATCGCTTCGCAAAGCGAGGCCGAACATCGCTTGGCCATGAACCAACTGAAAGGAGGCTTCTCGCAAGAATTGCGTGACTTGCGCTCACGTCTGGTGGAAATCACTTCGTTGATTGAACTTGAGCTGGACTTCTCCGAAGAGGACGTGGAATTTGCCGATCGGTCGAGGCTGAAAGCACTGCTTCAGACTACGCAAGATCATATCCATCGGTTGACAGAGTCATTCCGTTTGGGCAACGCCATTAAAAACGGAGTCCCAGTGGCCATCGTTGGAGCGACCAACACGGGCAAATCAACATTGCTCAATGCCTTGCTTCAAGAGGAACGTGCTATCGTATCCGACATTGCGGGCACCACTCGCGATAGCATCGAGGAGGTAATGAACATCAATGGTACTTTGTTCCGATTCATTGACACTGCAGGCATCCGTGAGACCGACGAGACCATCGAGAAGATCGGTATCGAGCGCACTTTCCGTAAGATCAATGAAGCCGATATCGTCTTGGGACTGATTGACATGACCGAAGGATTTGAGGCCATGACGGAAGCTGCCCGTCTCATCCTTGAAAAGACCGATCCCAAACAGCAAATTTTGGTCTTTCTCTTAAACAAGTCGGACCGTTGTCCGGAACTGGGGGCAGAGAGCATCGACCGTTTGAAGAACACGGTTTGTGAGTCTCAAAGTGAGTCGTCGAAACACATTTATATCCAAACCCTTTCGGCCAAGACCGGCAAAGGACTGGATCAGTTGCGTCATACTTTGGAAGAAATCCAACAGGGAAGGAGTGCTCATCAGGATACTACCTTGGTCAGCAATGTGCGCCATTTTGAGGCACTCAACCATGCCTCAGCAAGTTTGGATGCCGTTCGTCGTGGCCTTGAAGAAGGAATCCCCACTGACCTTGTGGCTCAAGACCTCCGCGAAGCGCTTTATTACCTTGGCACCATCACGGGTGAAATCACCACGGATGAGGTGCTTGGATCCGTGTTCAGCCGTTTTTGCGTGGGTAAATAAAAAACCAGGAGGATTGCTCCTCCTGGTTCTTAACCAAAATGTTTAACTATGAATTATCTAACCACAATCTTTGCGGACATCTTGCCTTGTGCATTCTCTAAAGTAATGACATACAGTCCGTACGAAAGGTTGTGAGGTATTCTGACGTTGCTTTGGGCAGCGATGTTCCTGGTCATCACTGGTTGGCCATGGAGGTTGTAAACCATCATCTTCATGCCCTGTGCTTCAGCATTCTCCACGATAATTTCGTGTTCGCGGTTCCAAACTTTGACATTCAAGGCTTCGCCTTCTTCAACACTCAATGAGATGAGGTCGAGGTAAACGGGGTTCTCAATGCCTCCAGTCAGGTTGGCAGTAGTAACCTCGCCCCAAATGCCGTCACCATTTTCGGTGTAGTATTCACCGATGACGTAGCTTTCCATATCCAACACCCAGATGATGTTGATACCCTTCTCGTTGTTATTCGGGATGATACCGCCGAAGTAGCCATCCTTACCAGCGACCTCTTCTTTATAGAAGTCGGCATACTGGTTGATGCTAGCGTAATCAATGCCCGTGGTCTCAACAGTGGTTGAATAGGTGGGACGGAAGTCATAGTCGTCGGAGAACATCATCACAAAGGTCATAGGATCCTCTTCCGAGGAGGCATAGAAGGCCGTACCTTCGTTGCCGCTGTTTCCTGTACCGAAGTTGAGCACCGTAGCGAAGTCTTCGGTAGTGAGGATGTGAGCAACATCGGTACCCCTTTGACCGTCGTTGAGTCGGATACGCAGATACACGTGATTGCCAGGAGTGAAACGAGTGTTGGCAGTAGGCTCGTTGATGAACCAAGCAAAGGCGTCACCGTTTTCATCGGTGGTAAACTCGCCATAATCGCCTTCAGTGGCAAGACTTGGGCTGGTGGTGCGATAGAATCCATTCGGATTAGCATAAATCACATTACCTGCACCTGGAGTCTCAGGACCATCGTTGTCGTCAACAAACTGATTAACATAACGATAGGTTGTATTAGGCTCTAAATTAGCAAGATAGACCGCGATGGCAATCGGGACTCTGTTGTTGTTGGAGCCGTTGTTGCCTTGGATATAGACCGGCATGAATGCATCAAGTCCAGGTTGATCAGCACTGAGGACATCACCAGAGAGTGCCACTGTGATGCTGACATCGCCTGAGCCTTCGATGGTGAGATCCGTCTCGTAATGACCAATCTCAGTACCATTCAAACGAACGTAAATCGTTGTCGGGTCAAGAGTGCCTACAACAGGGATGTAGAGGCTTGAAGAATACTCCTGGTCATCAAGAGAAATCTCGAAGTCGAAGTTGTTGGTGAAGTAAACCAAAACAGCACCTTCATCGGAGCCGGGGACAGGAGGCAGGTTGCCACCGGTCAGCACGAAGCTCTGTGATGCAGATGGGCCTTGACCTTCGAGATGAGTGAAACCAGACAATGCGTTCGGAGTGGCGTTGAGGTATGGATTCTCAGAAGTGCCGTTGCAGTATAGCAGGATGTCATCGACCTCCCAACCTGCAGCCAAGTCTTCCGTTGAAGTGTAACGGTAGGCAATGTAGCAGTTGCTTCCGTTAAAGCCGCTCATGGAGATGTCACCTGTTTCTACCCAGTTCCAGCCATTGCCTTGCGAAAGTTCGCAATCGATGGGCTGCCAAGTAGCTTCACTGGGATGTTCACCATCATAGTCGTTGGAGAAGTACACTTCAATATCCGGACCCGAGTAGTTGCGAGCGGTACGGAAGTTGAGAATGGCATCCGGATGGGCGTCAAGGTCGAAGGCAGGCGAGATCAGCCAGTCTTCAGTCTGACCTTGGTTATAAGCATTGGCGTATGCGTAGTGGTTACCAGAGTGGGAGTTGATTCCCCATTGAGGTTCACCAATCACACTAACCTCTGTCCAACCATCCCAATCCTCTTCCCAATCTTGGTCGAAGAGAATCACCATACCGGCATTGATAATGTATTCCGCACTGACAACAGCGCTGGTGTTGTAACCTTCCTTCTCAGCGTAAGCCCACAAGGTGGCGCTTGATGCAAGATGGATCGGTGTCGTGTAAACCGTCCAAGGACCATCTTCGGAGCTGTCGCTGTAATACACCGTAGCATCTTCAGTGGCGCATTCGATAGCCACATCGATTTCCTCATAATAGGTGCCAGCAACAGGTGCGAAGACCGGCGTGCTGACCGTAGGTGTGGCGGAAGAGCTGCTAAGGAAGATGTCGAGGTAGAAGTTGTAGTTGGCACCATTGCCATTGGTCATGTTGGAAGTGGAGTAAGGACCGAAGTTATGGTTACCATTCAAGGCAGCGGCACGGTTGGTGACGTTGCCGTTGATGATGTTGAAAGCGGTATAGTTAGAGACCATCACTCCGGTGTCGATGGAAGTGCCCGATACGATGCTCCAGCCGATGTTTTCGCCACCAGTGGCGAAGTTGGTGCTAGATGAGTAGCCGAGCAATGAGCCAGCCTCATTGGTGAAGGTGTAAAGCTCACCAAGTCTGCCAATGGTCCAAGCATAAGTGTCGGCCTCATTGGTAATTGCAGCAGGAAGCACTTCGTCAGCACCTGACATTTCAGAGCTGAACAACACACCCGTAGGCTTGCCAGAAGTGGAAGCAGTCATGGCGTAGTAGCTGCTCGTGTTCTCGTTGTCGTAACGGGCAGCGATGATGATGCGGCTTCCTTCAACGACTTCACTCAAGTCATTGATCTTTCTCCAGCCGTTTTGATCACCTTCTTCATGGACGTTACCAGTGCAGCTTACATACACCTCATCGGCGCCTTCTGAGCTGAGAACAAGCGATTCGTTGTACATGCCGAGAGGCAAGCCAGCCTTCAGACGGACATACACTGGGGTAGGAGCAAGTTCATCACCGACAGGGGCGAGAAGCATACTTGAAGTGGGCTGGAAATACTCACCATCTGAATCAGAAATCTCAAAGTTCTCACTAGCGGTGATTTGGATATAACCCATAAGGTGCGTGCCGCTGACCATCAAGGTCTGTACTTGTGAAGGTCCTTCACCAACGACATAGTCGAGGGTCGGCATGCTATTCGGGGAAGCAACGATCGTTGGACGATGAGTATAGGTGATGTCGGTGCTTTGTGCCACCAGGATCTGAGGAGCATTGTAGCAGCCAATCACACCCGTCACAGTGACATTGTCTCCAACTTCGAGTCCTTCCACATAAGGCATCTTATAAATATTAATCTGTGCATCACCTTGCGTGATCAAAGAGTTGCCGTTGTAGTTGATGCTACGAATGATAGCATTATTGATCTTGATACGGGTGGCTTGCAAGAGATTGTCGGCATCGTAGTCGGCCTGAATCTGATTGATGGTCAAGTTGTTCAAAGGCAGCGTGTTGTCTTCCGAGACGATCATAAACTCGTTCGTGTTGTTACCCTTGATGCCCGTGAGTTCCACCAAACCATTGTAAACAGACTTCTTACCATGGCTACGGACCATGTCTCCGATACTCAAGTCGGAAGGAACCGTGTTGTTGTTCAAGTAGAGCACGATACCTGCGGTGTTGTCTTGGATATACACGTTGCGACCATCTACCAAAGTCACCACACCTTGAACAGTAGCATACTGGTTGTTGGCAAGCTGACGAGCTTCAGCAATGGTCATGGTGCTGTAGATCTCATACGATGCGGTCACAATGGAGCTACTCATCCAGTTTGCTTTTGTAGCGATGGCCTTGATGACACAGGTGCTGTTGACTTCGATAGGCTCGGTGTAAACGGGGCTGTTCTCGGTTGGATTGCTTCCATCCATAGTGTAGTGGATGGTGGCGCCTTCCGTCGGGCAAAGGATGCTGACAAGCTGAGCGCTCAAGTAGGAACCACCGGCAGGGTTGAATGAAGGAGCCTCAACCATATTGCTGATGGTGACGATACCACTCAGGTTCACCAGGATCTCTTCATCGCCGTTAGCCACGGTGATGCTTGACTCGTAGTTGCCCATCACCAGTCCAGCCATCATGCGGACATAGACGGTAGTAGCATTCAACGTGCCATCTTCAGTAGTCAGATTCAATGTCGAATGGTAAACACCATTGGCCGACAAGCTCATCTCGAAATACTGATCGGCAGTCAGCAAGACATTTTCAGCCAAATGCTGGCCGCTGACGGTGATGGTCTGCGTAGCTGAAGGACCTTGGCTTTGTTCGTAGGTGAAGCCTTGGAGGCTCAGCGGAGTGACCGTCAGGTTGGGTTCAAGAACCTCGACATCCGAAGCGAAGGCAACACGCAGCTGCGGTGCATTGTAATAGCCGATCACTGCGATGACGTTGACAAAGCTGTTGGCTTCGACATCCTCAAGTGCAGGAATCCTATAGATGTTGATGGTGTTGTCACCCTGGGTAAGCGTCGTATTGCCATTGGTGTTGATGGTGCCGATAACAGCGTTCTGGATCATGACACGCGTGCTCTGCAGCTCGTAAGCTCCACCAGCAAGGCATTCCTCGATGGTCTTAACCACAAGCGGCAGCGGGTTGTCGTTCGAAACGATACTGAACTGGTTGTCATCATTGGGGTTGATACCTGAAAGCTCGATCAAACCATTGAAGGTCGCTCTCTTACCATAAGCTCTAACCATGTCACCGATAGCCACGTTGCTAGCATTGCTGTTCAGGTAGAGGTTGATACCTGCGGTAGCGTCTTGGATATAGACATTTTTGCCTTCGATGAAGGTTACGACGCCTTCAACTGTAGCGTATTCGTTGATTTCCAAAGCCTTGGCTTCGGCAATGGTCATCGTCTGGGAGATTTCGTAAGACGCGGTCACCACTTCACTGTTCATCCAGTTCAGCTTCGTGGCGATGGCCTTGATGACCATGCTGCTGCTGACCTCGATGGGTGCGGCATAGACCGTGCTGTTCTCGTTCGGCTCACTGCCATCCGTGGTGTAATAGATGGTGGCTCCCTCGGTCGGGCAGAGGATGCTGACCAACTGAGTGCTCATGTAAGTGCCAGTGGCAGGAGTGAAGGTAGGAGCTTCCACCGTGTTGCTGATGGTGACGTTGCCGTTCAAGGCCAGAGTCATCTCCTCATTGCCATAGGCCAGGATGAGGGTGGACTCGTATTCGTTCATCATCAGGTCTGCCATCATGCGGACATA
>JAEEON010000070.1 GCA_016284305.1 Bacteroidales bacterium | reverse complement strand
ATGGCATTTCGCTGAGTATTGGTGTCGCTTCCTTTGACTTCACACATGGTAAGCTTGGATACTTGGGGAAAAGAGGCAATTCTACATTACAAAACATTGGTTATGGCTTTGGCGCTTTGGCCAATTTACAGGATATTATAACAGGATTCGATGGTGGTTCTTATCAATATCAATATGAAAAAACCAAAGGAAATATTGGACATGCAAATATTCGGCAGGTTTCTTATGATGCGGATGGAGAAACATCTACCATTGTAAAAATATCAGTTGCAAATCAAAATCGCATCCACGCAAAGAATAAGCTGGATTGGTTGTGGAAATGTAATTTTAAGAAATACTCAGAAGGAGGAGAACATTGGTTAGATGTACCAGAACAAGGTTGGGAAAGAATACCACTGCAACTGAACACAAAAATAGTTGATTGGATGTATCATAATCTTGAGAACGGGAAAGGTTTGTGGGGAATAACCGAAACGCGATTTGGAATTAATTATGGTTGTGTTTCTTATGCAGCAAGAGCATTATGGACGACAGGAGTACCAACCATTCCAATGATCAATTATCTTGGCCCGAGTGTGCTTTGGACACAACTTGCTATTAGACAATTTGGCATTCAAGTCTCTCCTATAATAATAGGCATTTAAGAAAAAAAGAATATATGAAAAGAAAGCATTCCATTTTCTCAATATTAATAATAATTGTCTGTATTTCATGTTCATCGCGAAAAGAAGTGCTCTTTAACGCAACAATGAACAGACTACCTGAAACTCATTATGTTTCTCTAGAGGGCAATCCTCATGTATTTATAAAATCGAAACAAGACAGTGTATTTGTTGATTTTGTTCTATGGGAAAAATACCCAAGACAGTTGTTATCCGACACATTGTATTTCGATGATAACACATATAGTTACATGGGACGTTTTTCTACCATTTGTTCAATTAATGGGAAACTATGTGTTTATGTATACAAATACCATACTAATTCCTTGCAATACCTACCGCAAAAGATTTATGTAAAAGAAAATGTGGTCGACTACAATAAAAACATCCACGAAAAAAATTATGCTATTTGGCGAGAATTTGCTATAGAATATCAAGAAAAGACAGGTGATAGTTTGTTAGTACATTTCCATAAAGTTAGTCAACAAAGAGATATCAAAAATAAACTTGACTCTTATTCTTTTGCTGAATTTGTAAAAGAGATAGAGAAATGTAGGATTATATTGTTTGATCAGTTGTAAAGTTGAAATTATATATATAAGCATATAGGGTTTATTCATTATCCCCGAGAAAAGACCACATGAAAAACCTTGAAGAGAATTTTCAGTACGACAGCCAGAACCGACTGACGGGAGTGTGGCTGGGGCCTATGCTAATCATTTGGAAGGAATTTACAATAAATACTACAAATCATTTCTTGATATAAGATACCAACCATCTATCACTACTCTTCCTCCATGGTAATGTAAAAACGACAAAAAATAATAAAGACATGACAAAGCAAATACCAAGAATTCTGTTTATTGTGTCTATGTCCATTCTTTTAACAAGTTGTAGTGCTATACGAAATAACATGTACAACAACACCCTTGAATATGTGAATGACATTGGACTTACTGTCTCTTTTCCTGAGTCTAACACAGTACTTGACGAAGAAATTTTCAAGGCTCTAATAGCCAACGTTGATACAGGTGCTATTCTTTATGAACACATGAAACCTGTTTCAGAAGAACTTTCAGATATATTGTTTTTAGGATGGTATCAGAATGTTTGGTCCCGGGATTTTCTCCCATATATTAATGATGATGGGTATCCATACGATTCAACATACAGAGTCTTTGAGTATTATTTGAATAATTGTAAAACAAGGGAAACTTTCTATTACATAGGCAAGGTCTCTCTTTCGGAGGAATACGATAGTTATTTAGTGGCATCGAGAGAATCTGATGAACGGTTGCACAGATGGGAAAAGACAAAAAAGGAATGGCCAGAGCTTAATGAATGTCCTAATTCAATTTACAATCGAATTTACATTGTAAATGTGAAAGACTTTCAAATGGTTTCTATGACGATGTTATGGTGGACTTGGGACTATGATTTTGACCCAAGATTCACATATACTACTGCAAAGGGCAAAGAATTTATACAAAGAGAATGTAATATTTACAGCGATTCTTATAATGGCTTTTCGTTGTTTAATCCCCAAACATGGTTCCTTCGCGATCCAACGAAGGGAGTAAAGTTTGTTTTTGACAAAAACGGACGTGTAGTTTTGTTATAAATGCGAAATTAGATGTGGTTTCTTGGAGAAACACAATGTATCTCAAGTTTTGTTATTATCAGTTTTTGATGAATCCTTGTAATTAATGCTAAAATTTAGCTTCATAAGAAACTTGGAGGAGACCTTCACGTACGACGGCCAGAATCGGCTGACGGAGGTGTGGCTGGGGCCCCACGCCATGGACGCCGCCACAACCGCGGAGGGCGTGTTCCCGGCCACGCCTCAGGCCGTGACCTACACCGGCTTCGACAAGGCGAGTGTGGTCAAGCAGGGGAATGACAGCATCAGCTACGCCTACGGCTATGACCACCAGCGCATCAGTATGAAAGAGGAGTTGGGCGGGAACATCCGAATAAAGGACAACCTGGGCTCTTGGACCACCATCACCGACGGCAACGGGACCGATGAGCAGCGGCTCAGCTACGACGCCTGGGGACGGCGGCGCAACACGACGGACTTCGGCTATGGCAACGTGAGCCACACCTTCAACCGCGGCTACACCTTCCACGAGCACTATGACGGGTTCGACCTGATCAACATGAAATTCACGTTAAGCGAGCGCAGTGCCAAGCTTTGCTTGAGCACTGCCGAGCGATGTGAATTGGGCGGAGCCAACGGACGTCTCTACGATCCCATCCTTGGCCGCATGCTCTCTCCCGACGTGGTAATCCAGGACGAGCAGAGCTCGCAGGCTTACAACCGCTACAGCTATTGCTTCAACAATCCCTTGAGGTTTACCGACCCGAGTGGGTATGTGGTGAGGGGATCTCGCAACTATTACGATTGGAATTCTATGGTGTATTATGACTTTGGCAACCACAGGAGCAATGGCACTGCCTTCAACACTGATCTGAGAGAAGGGAAGTTCTCACCTATTTATGATGTCAACGGGTATTTCCTTGGCACCGATGACGAAGGGTTACAGGGAGAGGCTATTGTCATGAGGCGTGAGGACTTCAGGCAGGGAATGAGCCATAAGAAAGCTCTTTCCTTGGCAACTGATTTGGACGAGAATAATAAAGATGCTGAAATCAGGCTATATTCTCATTTTTCACAATTAGGGAACAGACCTGATTGGGATGGATATTTGACAAAAAGTGAAACAGATGACTGGTGGTTACATGGAAATGTGGGACCTTTGTTCGTAGATATGGAAAGAATAGATGTACATGGAATAAATAGTGGCTTTTTTCATAATACAGTTGGACTGACAAAAACTAAGAATTTTATTTGAATTGAACATGCTGACATGATGTTTAAGCATTATCAATCTATTGAAAAAGTTAAAGAAATAGACTATGTTGTTTTTTCTTTTCATAATGAAATATACGACGTGATTATTTATAGTGTGATCAAAGGGGAAATTAATAAGGATTTTTCCCCCACTTCCACCCAGAAACGCGATAATTCATTATCTTTGCGTCAACAAATCAACAAAACACCATTTAACATGTTCAATAAAGACGTATATGCTGGCCGCAGGGCCACCTTGAAGAAGATGATCAACACGGGCATCGCCTTCTTCCCTGCCAACAACGAGGCTCCTTTCAACTATCCTGACAACACCTATATCTACCGACAGGACAGCAATTTCTCCTATTTCTTTGGACTCAACCATCCCGATTTGGTCGGCGTCATCGACTTCGAGAGCGGCGAGGAAATGATCTTCGGAGTGGAAGTCACCATCGACGACGTGATCTGGTGTGGTCCCCTCCCCTCACTGAAAGAGCAGGGCGAGAGCATCGGTATCAGCGACTGCCGCGACTTCAACCGTTTTGGAGAGTATATCCAACAGGCTTTGGCCAAAGGTCGTAAGATCCACATCCTGCCCACCTACCGTGGCGACACCCAGATTCAGTGCGCCAACTGGCTTGGCTGCAACGTCAACAAGGTAGCCGACTACGTCAGCGTGGAACTCATCAAGGCCGTCATCGCCATGCGCGAAGTCAAAAGCGAACTCGAAATCGCTGAAATGGAACGTGCCGCCAATACCGCCTATTACATGCACACCACAGCCATGAAGATGTGCAAGCCGGGCATGGTGGAACAAGAAATCGCCGGCATGGTGGAAGGCCTTTCACTCTCAGGAGGAGGCCCCGTGTCGTTCCCCGTCATCCTCAGCGTTGATGGACAGACACTGCACAACCACGGCCATCACAACGTACTTAAAGAAGGACGCATGATGGTGTGTGATGCTGGTGCCGAGACCGAAAACTATTACGCCAGCGACTTCACCCGCACCACCCCGGTGGGAGGCAAGTTCAACCAACGGCAACGTGAAATCTACGAGATTGTGCTTGCCGCCAACCAAAAAGTAGCTGCCAACACCCGCCCCTACATGCCTTACATGACCATGCACACTCTGGCTTGTCGCACCCTCATCGAGGGCTTGAAAGACGTCGGCCTGATGAAAGGCAATGTTGACGATGCCTTGATGAATGGTGCCCATTGGCTCTTCATGCCTCATGGACTGGGCCATATGCTGGGCATGGACGTACACGACATGGAAGGACTTGGCGAGACCTACGTGGGCTACGACGACATCACTCCGCGATCCACCAAGCAAGGCTTCAGCTGCCTGCGCTGCGGCAAGACCCTGAAACCAGGTTTTGTGGTCACCGATGAGCCAGGAATCTACTTCATCCCCACCCTCATCGATCTTTGGAAAGCCGAAGGCAAACACAAGGACTTCATCTGCTACGACAAACTGGAGAGCTACAAAGACTTCGGAGGCATCCGCATCGAGGACGACCTGCTCATCACCGACGACGGCTGCCGTATCTTAGGCCGCCCCATCCCAAAGACCGTGGCTGAAGTCGAAGAGATGTGCGCACAAGGTCGCGAATGGATCAAGATGCCGGGAGTGTACTAAAACTCGGTGACAATCTTCAAGTTAACATACCGTGGCGTCAAATAACTATTGATGCCATAGGTATTGTTATAGATGTCTTTCACCCAAGTGTATGATACTGTGTTTGAGATGTTCAGAAGGTTGAACACCTCCAAACTCACAAACATATTCTTCACGTAATTCAGGGGATTACCCTTGCGGAAGCTACTGCCTTCATTGATGAGTTGCTTCACGAAACCAATATCTACACGCTTATATGCAGGATAGGTAGTCGTGGGATTATAGAAATCGGAGTCGTTGCTGTTAACCGGCATACCCGAGCCAAAGGTCAGCGTCATGTTGACCTTCCACGTTGGAGCATTGGGAATGTAGTCTTGGAAGAACAAAGAGAAACTCACGCGTTGGTGCGAGGGACGATTATGCCAACCCATGAACACCGTGTCGGCGACAGCAGCGTCGGAATGGTTGTAAAACGGAAGCCTCTTCCCCTCTGAATCCACCAAGTAATAATCGCCTTCCACATCTTCCCTATTGCGCATGAACGAGAGACTCGCCCAGCTGTCGATGCCCTTGACGAACTCGCCGTTGACCTTGAAATCCAGTCCCGTGACATAACCTTTAGCCCTTTGGTCGGCATAATAACGGATGCGGACATTATCCACATCATAAGGAATGATGCGATCCAAATATTTGTAATAGGCCTCTGAGGTCAGGATGAAGGGCCGACCCCAGGCATGGAACTTATAATCCGCTCCCAGGATGGCTTGATAAGACCTTTGAGGTTCAGCATTCGGATACAGTGAGCCGTCGCGGTTGCGCAACTCACGATAGAACGGTGTCTGCTGATAGACTCCTCCGGAGAGACGCAACACCAAATCGCGGTCGGTGAGATTCGGCTTGTAGGCGATGCCCGCACGCGGACTGAAATAGACCTTGTGATTGTAATCCCAATAATTGGCACGAGCACCAAAGGTCAGCACAAGCTCACCCTCGTCATGCACAGGGTAGGTAAGTGATTGTTGGACAAAGGCATCGGCGTTGTTGAGGCCCAACAGATGATGAGCCCGATGAAACATGTCGAGCTGCAGCTCTGGAAGGGTACTGGGCATTGTGCCTATGCTGTCCATGGCGTGCGGGAGACTGTATCCTGCTGAATCCACCATGTTCCACTCATTCACCACATCGTCAACATTCTGTCGCTGGTAACGGAAGCCCCATTTCAGCACATTGCTATCGTGGACTCGCATCCCCTTATGGTCAAGATTATAGACTTGCACATAGAATGCGTTACGGGCGTGTTTCAGGTAGGCGCCAGTACCCATGTTGGTAACCACGTTGCCTTGCTGCTCCGAGCCGAGCGAGGTCTCCACCTGACCAAGGAAATACTCGCCTAAAATGTCGTAAGTCTCCGTCTCATAAGCCGAGTAAGCCGAAGCGATGAACTTGAGATCCAAGTCCTTATGGGGCTTGTAATCGAAAGTCAGAGCGCCAAGGCCGGTGGTATAGTTATCCATTTCCATACCCTCAAAGAAGACGTCAAGACGGACAACCATGTTGATGTAACCCGTATTGGCTGAAGAAGATTGGGGGATCAGGTAGTATTGGTTTTTGGAAAAATAGCCCAACAAGGAGGCATCCCAGTGGTCATTGATCTTGTAGTTGAAGAGTGCCTGGACATCGGTGAAGTTAGGTCGGTAATCGCCTTTGGTATCCATCAAGTTGAGTGCAATGGCCGTGTTTTTATAACGGGCACCAACGAGATAGCTGAACTTATCCTTTCCAGCAACACCTTCCACATGCGCTTCAGCACCAAGCAGGCTCAGCGCCAGCGAGGCTGCCGTCTCACGAGGTTTCTTATAGGTAACGTCAAGCACCGACGACATCTTGTCGCCATACTCCGCAGCGAAGCCGCCCGCTGAGAACTCGATGTTGTTCACCAGACGCGAGTTCACGAATGAGAGGCCCTCTTGTTGACCCGAACCGACAAGGAAAGGACGATAAATCTCTATGCCATTGACATAAATCAAATTCTCGTCGAAGTTACCCCCTCGAACCGTGTATTGCGAGCTAAGTTCGTTGTTGGATATGACTCCAGGCAAGGTCTTGATCAAGTTCTCGACCCCACCACCAATGGATGGAAGCAAGGTTGCCTTCTTGGCATCCAAGCGGGTGAGACTCGAGGCTTCGATGGCCCGGTCGGAAATGACGGCATCGGGAAGACTCATCGAGACGGACTCCAGTATGACGTCCACCTTCTTCTTCTCGCCAGGCTTGAGACGCACTGTGCGTTGTATGGTCCGGAACCCCACAAAGGTGAAATTCACCGTCAGCGTAGTGTCGGCAGGCAGGCTGAGTTCATAGCGACCTTTCGAGTTGGTCGTCACCCCCAACGAAATCTCCGACACCGCAACATTGGCCAAATCAATAGGCATGTTTTGCTCATCAACCACTTTACCATAAATCAAACCCTTCGACTCCTTTTGGGCGAACGCTGAAATGGAAAATAGCAGAAACAAAACAAACAGGCCTACTCGCATACGATGGATAACGTCGGATACAATGGTTTAGTATTCTCAAACAAAAAAAGCCGCCACGCAAGCGCGGCAGCTATATATTACCTTTTACCGACAAGGATTACCAACGATTAAGATTACCCTTCTCAGCAGCATCCATGATGGCTGCATAGACGCCCTTCTTGTTGATGGTGCGCAGACCAGCAGCGGAGACTTTCAGCACAACCCACTCATCCCATTCCGGAACATAGAACTTCTTGATTTTCAGATTCGGTTCGAACGTTCTCTTGGTTCTCTTGTTGGAGTGAGAAACATTATTGCCAGTGATGGTCTTTTTACCTGTGATTTGACAAACTTTTGACATGACTCTATTCCTTTTATAATTACAATTGTCTTCTTCAAAATGGACTGCAAAAGTACAGCTTTTTTTTGAATACACAACACTTTTTTTGGTATTTTTGCGCCTTAAAAGCGAAAACCGTGAAGTTAAAGGACATTTATCGCAAACACCCCCGTTTCATCTTGTATGCCATCATTGGCATTGTCAGCACTGGACTGGAGTTCCTGATCTATGCCCTTCTTTACCGCTACATCCCGTATCTCTACGCCAACATCATCGGTTTTCACTGCGGCATTTTGTGCAGCTTCATCCTCAACCGCAAATACAATTTCAAGAAAGAAGACAAGGCTGTGCTTCGTTTCACCTCTTTTTATCTGATTCAGATCATCTGCTTGGCCATCAACTCCCTCATTCTATACCTTTGCGTTGACATAGCAGGATGGAATCAGTTGATAGCCAAGGGAATATCCATAGCCTTAACGGCTTTTCTTCCCTTTTTCCTCAACAAACACATCACTTTCGGAAAAATCTTTTAATTCTTACTTCTTAGAAGCTGTTTAAATAAGCTTCGCATTGCGCAAGGTGGGGAAACCATCAACCCTGGCACGCATCCAGCGCTTCATGTCGGGCTACGACCTCAACTTCTCACTAATGACCAGGCTCATCTTCAATCTTTTGCCCCACAAGGAACCATAATAGTTGTCTCCATGGCCATGTTCTCGCTTGATGATCTGGTAGTGCTTCCGCTCCGCTTTTAATCTCTTAATAATTTCCATTCCTTTCCTGTTTTTTTGTCATGAAATCTTATGATACCGACACTCTCAATCTTAGTGAAAGAGTCAAAACGTCGATTTCCTGACAGATCAGTAATGGTATGGGTGAAACACTCAATACCATCAACCTCAATCTTATCTTGTGAATATACATGATCAGAATCGATAGTATCCGTATGTGGGTTGACGTAATGGGTGAATGAAAACGAATATAGGTCAGAGCCAAGCTGTACGTCTATAGCATAACCTTGTTGATGTTCCCAAATGGAAATACCATTTAAAATATTGGTTTGGTAGTATGCTTCAGTTTCGCAATCATAATCAGGAGAGATAGAATAATTGGTGAATTCGTAGGGCTCGTCGCAATAAAAATCAGTGACAAACAAAATAAGAGAATCGATTGTGGTCGTGTTGTTCGAAACATACCTTAAAGTGTCGTTTGTTCGAAATGAAACAAATCTATAGTCATTCATGTCAAATCCAGGACAAAATCTTGTCATTCTGCAGGACGTTATCAATAGTAATAACAATGAAAAATATAAACACACTATTGTTTTTGTTATTTTCATGTCAATTATAATTTAATGTGTAGGGTAAGTGTTCTCAAAGAGATTCCAATCACTTTCATAATATAGTTCGAAATACCATTTTGCTCGTTGGTTGGCTTTCTTTTCTGTCCAAAACAGTCTATGGTTTCCGTCTCCGGCTGCACTACATAAACTTGATGCACCGATAACAGGCAGATATAACGACCCCTATCGACGGCACCAACTAAATTCTTGGTTTGTGAGAGCCCCCATCCAACAAACGTTTGAGGTAATTGCCAGGTGAATCTGGAGACAAACTCCCATGATCGGCTCAAAAAGCTTTTGTTGGAGTCCGTGACAAATAGGCCACCCCAAATCTTAAGGTCATTAGCGGCGCGCTGGTTGGCATCGTTCCAAGATTGTTTCAACGATCCATTTTTCACAAGGCCACTCACAAAACCGACAATCCAGGAGTCAAAGACGAAGAAATTTCCGTCGGGGTCGTGAAAGGGGAAAGGGGAAAGGGAAGAGGTGAGTTGGAAATTAGCTGTTGAAGGGTCTTGCTTCCGAAGGTACCTTTCACCTTTCCCCTTTCACCTCTCACCTTAACAAAGCGGTCGTAGTGCTCGTGCCCAGTGAAGCCGTGTTCCATGCGGACATAGTGTGAATTGTCATTTCTTTTTTCCATCTTTGTCGTAGGTTCCGTAGGGTGGCCACATGTGGATGTGTTTCATGTCTTCGGTTGGAGGGAAGTTGAACCATGTTATCCCAAAAGCGAAACCACTTGTTTTGTTCAATTCCTCAAAGTCTGTTTTGCTCACATCATAACGCTGCAATAACATATTGTATTTTAAAATAGTATCCCATGAATACAAATCAACTGTATCTTTACTAAAAATAAAGAAGGAAATGGTATCATTACGCCATGATATCGCATCAATGCTTCTTATTCCGACATATTCCACAAACACATTAGTATCCCTTGGTGCTACCTCCATCATTACCCATGAATTTCTTGTATCTGTATCAACAATTATAATAGTATCGTCATACAATGCGGATTCAAGCAACTCAGGTGATGTAAAGAAAATGGTGTTTTTATAGTTGTTTATAAAAGCAAGATAATCCAAAGGATCACAACAAGAAAATGTCAAAAGAAACAGGATGTAAACTATAGGTAATATTTTTTTCATGATTTTATTGTTAAACATTTTTAATACTAATAATCATAATAGTGATACTAATATTATTGAGAATATTGATATTGGTATAGTAGTCCAATGATAGTACCTGTCAAAATAGGCCGAACCCTTGTAGCTAGCGTCAGCCTCGAACCATCGAGTCCGATGAGGGATGCCGGTCATAGTATAGATTGCAGCACTTTGAAGGCTTGGGAGAGCCACGCTAAAGAGGTAGGCCGGTCCGTGCTGCTGGCTTTGGACGTAGCACTCGGATCCAACTTTTACTGAGTTACTATGGTCATGGTATAAAATGATTAAAACATAAACATTTTTTTGTCATATTGCCAAGTTTAAGATAAATGCACATCCATTTGAGGAAACGGGAAATGGATTCCTTCCTGAGGCAACACCTTGTAAATCTCTTCATTGATAGCAAAAAACACCGGCCAATAGTCCGCTGATTTCACCCAAGCCCTAAGCCGGAGGTCAACGGAACTCGAGTTCAATTTCTCCACAGCCACAAAGACCGCAGGTTCGGCCAGGATGCGTTGATCCTTGGCACAGATGCGTTGCAAGGCAGCTCTTGCCTGGTCAACATCGTCGCCATAGGAGATAGACACGGTCCAATCGACACGTCGAGTCTCTTCCTTGGTGAAGATGGTCATCACTCCGGTGGAAAGGATGCCATTGGGGATATGAATCACCTTGTTGTCGGGGGTAAGTACAATCGTGTTGAAAATCTGGATCTCTTTGACCACGCCCTCTTGTCCTTGGGCAGAGATGAAGTCACCCACCTTGAACGGGCGGAACATGATGATGATGACACCGCCCGCAAAGTTTTGCAGCGTCCCGCTCAAAGCCATACCTACCGCCAGGCCGGCCGATGCCAACAAGGCAACCAAAGAGGAAGTGTTTATACCTAAAATACTGATTATCAATACAATAAGTATAAAATTCAAAACAATGGAAATCAGATTAGAGAAAAAACCATGCAAGGTGGCATCGGCATGTTTTTTAGCCAAGCCATTAGCCATCCATTTCTTGATAAGCTTGATAATCCATCGCCCGATGATGAGCACAACGATGGCCACCGCGAGCTTGATTCCCAATGGCACCAAGTATTGTTTTACCAATTCGGGAAGCCATTCGTTGACAGGGGTTTCCTTGATTTTCTCAAAAGTATCCATCATGGCCGACACGGTAGAGGTGTCTTGGAGGGTCTCGCTCACTTGTTCTTTCAGGGTATCGTTTTCAAGCATGGTTAATTTTTTTGGCTGGCAAAGGTACGGTTTTTTTTCTATATTTGCGCCATGAAAACCACGCTAAAGGAATATATCAAAGACCCGAAAAACCGGAGTGTTGTTGATGTGGGTTTGTTTGTCATCCTCATCATCAGCTTCCATTTCATCTATCTCGGGTGGCAGAGCATCGGCTATTGGCCCATCAAGGGGGCTATCGACAAGTTGAGTTTATGGTCGGTTGACATGGTATATGGCCAGAGCTGTTGGCTGTTGCAACATGTGTTTGGCATCGACATCACCACCATCACACCTGAAAGGCTCATCGCCGCTTTGGATAAGGAAGGCGGTTTCGCCCGCATCGTCGTCGCACCTGAATGCGCCAGCCTAAAGCAATGGCTTCACTGGCTGTTTCTGATGCTCCTCTTCCCTGGTCCATGGAAGCACAAGGCTTGGTACATCCCGGCAGGTTTGGTAATCATCGAGTGGACCAATGTCGTCCGCATCTGTGGCATCTTGATGATGCTGATTCAATGGCCTGGGCCCAACACCTTCCACATCGCCCACGACTATGTATTCAAGGTGTTCTTCTACCTCATCATCTTCCTCATGTGGGTGTTATGGGTAGAGAAATTCAAGAACAAAACAAAAGACAAATCATGAATAACGACATCATCTTCATCCTCGATGCCGGTGGCACGGGGTTCAAGTTCTCAGCGGTAAGCGACTACAAAGAAATCATCGAACCGTTCACCATCCCGTCGGCGGCACCCACCCTCGAGGGTGTCTTACAAAAACTCCTCGATGGCTTCCACCGTTGCGAGGAACTATGTGGTGCCAAGTCTAGGGCCATCAGCTTCTGTTTCCCTGGCCCTGCCGACTATCCTAACGGCATCATCGGCGACCTGCCCAACCTGCCCACCTTCCGTGGCGGCGTGGCCTTAAAGCAGATGCTTGAGAACGAATTCAAGGTGCCTGTCTTCATCAACAACGACGGCGACCTCTTTGTTTATGGTGAGGCACTGGGAGGCTTCCTCCCCAGCGTAAACGCGTTGATGGAGCAGCAAGGCAACCCCAAGCGCTACAAAAACCTCTTCGGAGTTACCTTAGGCACAGGGTTCGGAGGTGGCATTGTCATTAATAAGGTGTTGCTCAATGGCGACAACTCAGCAGGAGGTGAAATCTGGAACTCACGCAACTGCCTCTATCCCGACACTATCGCTGAAGAGAGTGTAAGCATACGGGGAGTTCGCAGGGTATATGCCCGTGAGTCAGGCATCACCTTCGACGAAGCGCCCCAACCAGCTGATATCTTCAAGATCGCCAATGGAGAACTAGAAGGCAATCGAGAGGCTGCATTAAAGGCTTGGGACGAACTCAGCACCGTGCTGGCCGATGTCATCAGCAACGGACTCCGGTTCACCGACGGCCTAGCGGTCATCGGTGGTGGGCTATCCGGTGCCTGGCCCGTGTTCATGCCCATGCTCATCAAGAAACTCAACACCCCCTACGTCGATAAGAATGGCAACACCATACCGCGCATGGAGACCGAAGCTTTCAACTTGGAAGATGCTGCTGACCGTCTTCGTTTCACGGAAAAAACCGGCAAGATGATCACTGTTCCCTTCAGCAACCAGCAGGTGTGGTACGACCCCAGCAAACGTGTCGGTGTCGGTATCACCAAACTGGGCACATCGTCGGCAGTAGCCATCGGAGCCTACGCCTTTGCCATGAATCAACTACAGAAGTAAACCATCAGAACTATGAAAAAGACATTAATAATTGCTCTGTTCGCCCTGTTGTGCTGTGTCTCCTGCCAAAAAAAGGAGACCGACCCCGAAGTCCTCGCCATGCGCGGACTCATCAACCGTGTGATTCCCGAGTTCTCTGACCAGATAAAGCTAGAAAGGCTCAACGACACCATTGACCGCTATGAGTTTGAATGGAAAGGCAGCAACCTCGTCATCCGTGGCAATAATGCCAACAGCATGGCCGTCGGCTTGAATCGTTACCTTAAATATTACTGCAAGGCCGAGTTCCCTTGGTTCATGGAAGAGGCCTTGGAGATGCCCCCACAACTGCCCATGGTGCCCGTAAAGGTCAGTGAGACCGCCCGTGTTCCAGAACGTTTCTTCCTGAACTACTGCACCTTTGGCTACACCATGCCTTGGTGGAGTTGGGAGCAATGGGAGCATTTCATCGACTGGATGGCCCTCAATGGCATCAACCTTCCGTTGGCCATCACCGGGCAGGAGTCAGTGTGGTATGAGGTATGGAGTGAGCTCGGTCTCACCGACGAGGAAATTCGCAGTTACTTCACCGGTCCTGCACACCTGCCTTGGCACCGAATGCAGAACATCGACCGTTGGGGAGGACCGTTGCCTATGTCATGGCTCGAAAACCAAAAGGCACTTCAACAAAAGATTGTAGCCCGTGAGCGCGAGTTAAACATGAAACCTGTGTTGCCTGGCTTCGCTGGTCATGTACCCCCCTGCATCACCAGGATCCATCCAGATGCCCCATTGTCTTCGTTGGGCGACTGGGCAGGGTTCGACAGCACTTGCTGGTGCAAGTTCCTCGATCCTCTTTCCCCTTTATATACAGAGATCCAAAAGAAGTTCATCGCCAAGCAGACCGAGTTCTACGGCACTGACCATATCTATGGCATGGACATCTTCAACGAGATGATCCCTCCCAGCTGGGACCCCGAATATCTAGGCCGTGTGAGCCGTCAAGTGTATGAATCGCTCGAAGCCGCCGACCCCGAAGGCCGCTGGCTGGAGATGACTTGGCTTTTCTGGAACGAGCGACAGTACTGGGAAGTGGATAACCGTATCGAAGCCTACATCACTTCGTTCCCGAAGGACCGTCATCTGCTCCTCGATTATTACTGTGAGCGACAACCGATCTGGGAACGCACCAACAGCTACTACGGCGTGCCTTACATCTGGTGTTATCTCGGCAACTTCGGGGGCAACTCGATGCTCGTCGGCAACCTCGACACCGTCAACGTGCGCATCGAACGCGCCTTCGAGAAAGGTGGAGACAACTTCGTGGGCATCGGTTCCACCCTGGAAGGCTTCGATTGCAACCCCTTCATGTACGAATATGTGTTCGAGAAAGCCTGGGACAGCCCACTCACCAAAGATGTGCCGGCTTGGGTGGAACATCTTGCCGACCAACGTGCCGGCATGGAAGATCCTAACATGAGAGCCGCCTGGAAACTGCTCGCCGACAGCGTCTATAACAAAGTCTCCTCCCCTGGACAAACCGTACGCATCAACCAACGTCCCACCATGGGCAATATTGAGGAATACCGCCAATATTACATCGCCCCGACGTATAAGTATAATAACATCACTTTGTTGGATGCCCTTGACAAGATTCTGGCTTCGGACTGCAACAGCCGCGCCCGTCACTTCGATGCCGTCAACATCACTCGTCAGCTCCTGGGCAACTACTTCAGCGACCTCTATGCCGACTATGTAAAAGCCTACAAAGAAAAGGATTACGCCAAACTCCATGAGGTAGAATCCATCATGACCTCCATTCTCGACGACACCGATGCCATCCTGAATACTGAAAGCGCCTTCTTGGTAGGACGATGGATCCGCGATGCCCGAGCCATTGGCGTCACCGCGGAGGACAAAGACTACTTCGAGAGCAACGCCCGCAACATCATCACCACTTGGGGTGAGGAAGACGCCTTGCTCAACGAGTACGCCAGTCGCGCCTGGGCTGGCCTCACCGCCACCTATTACGCCTACCGTTGGAAAGAGTTCTTTAAAGAAGTGAATGCCTCTATCGATGCTAAGAAACCTTTCAACGAGAAAGCCTATCACGACCGCATCTGCAAATACGAAGGACAATGGTGGCGCGAACGCCTTGGCCAATTCAACGCCGAACCTCAAGGCGACGGAATCGCCTTAGCTAAAGAAATTGCCGACAAGTATCGCGCTGAGCTGGAGAAACGTTATCGTTAATCACCAAAAGTAAAAGAAACTCACCACCCGGCAAAACAGCTCACGATACCAAGTTTGCTGCAATTCCAGGTCCACATCTTGGGTGCGGCTGCGAAAGACGTGGATATGGTAGAAGAAGTTGTGGGAGCGCCACTCACGGACCATCGACTCCAAGTCACGATGACAGACCGCCATCTCGGGTTGTGCTGCGTCACGCACCCGTTGCAGATACTCACGCATTTCCTCCTTGCTCTTCACCAAAACCGAGTCAAGGATATGCGTGTTCTCGGAGGATGTTATGGCGTTGCTGACAGGTATCATTCCTTGGCAATGAATATCTTACGTTGGGTGAGCATCAATACAAACGCCAACACCGCGCCAAGCACGTCGGAAATCGTCATCGAGGCCCAAAGTCCCGTCAGACCCGCCTGCCCCATATTCTCGAAAAGCGGTGGAATGATATAGATCATCGGAGTCAAAAAGAGCACTTGTCGCGAAAGGCTCGTGACAATGGCAATCCATGGCTTGTCAATGCTCTGGAAGAAGTTGGAGTTGGTGATGGTAAACCCCACCAAGGGGAACATCACTATCATGAATCGCATGGCAGGAACACCGATCTGGATAAGACTTTCTTCATTGGTGAAGGCACGGAGCAAAAGCTGAGGTATCACCAATGCCAAAATGGCTGCTGCCAATCCGATCAACACATTCACCTTCATCGTCAAAGTATAGACCGACTTCAGACGCTTGGGGTGACCTGCGCCGTAGTTGTAACCAGCAATCGGCTGCATGCCTTGGCACACACCCAAGATGAGCATGACCGATAAACTCGCAAAAGTGTTGACGATGCCATAAGCCCCAACAGCTAGGTCAGTGCCATAATGAATGAGCTGACGATTAAGCAAAGCCACGACGCCCGAAGCCGCCACATTCATCAAAAAAGGACTCATGCCAATCAACAAGATGTTCTTGAAGATGTACCCTCTAGGCTTCCAAGCGTGTCGGCGAAAACGGATAAACGAATTTGGTTGGATGAAATGTGCCACCGCAACGATGGCAGAACACGTCATCGAAATGGTGGTTGCCCATGCCGCACCGGCAATGCCCCAATCCAACCCATAGATAAACAAAGCGTCGAGACCTATGTTGAGGATGGCACCACCTGCCAAGATCCACATCGACTTGGTAGGATAACCCGAGGCACGAATCAAACCCGTGAGGTTAAAGGTCACCGTGGTGAAGAACATTCCAGGAAGCACAATGTCCATGTATTCACGAGCATACGCGATGGTTTCCGCCGAAGCTCCGAACATCGTCAAGATGCGGTCCATGAACACATAACCGCCAGTGACGAACAAGAAACCCAGGAAAAACGTCAACAACATGCTGTTACCCAAGATGTTCTCTGCCCAATTGATATCTTTCTTACCCAGCACAATCGACATACGGGCTGATGAACCCACACCCACCAACGAACCAAAAGCATGGATGATGTTCATAATCGGCATGGTGATGGCCAATCCAGCGATAGCCAAAGCGCCAACACATTGTCCCAAGAACACTCGGTCGCAAATGTTATACACCGAAGCGATTACCTGACTCACTATGGAAGGCAGGGCATAAGCCCATAACAAGCTCTTTATATCTCTGGTCTCCAGCTCTTTAGTCCGATCTAATTGTTCCATTTTCCTCTCCAAATTTCGAAGGTGCAAAATTAGAGTTTTTTTTCTATTTTTGCATCCTAATTCAATAACTAAACAAATGAAGAAGCTTATTCTATGTTTATGTGCTATTTTAATTAGTATTATAAGCTGGGCCAACGACGCCGTGTTTTTCACCTCAGGCAACCAACTCATCCCCATCACCGAAACTCAGATCTCGGTTCAGAAAGAGATTCTTGACATCACCCGGAAGGACAACAAAATTCACGTCCATGTGTATTACGAGTTCTTTAACCCTGGAGCGGAGAAGACATTGTTGGTAGGCTTTGAGGCCATGCCCCCTTCTGGTGCTTGGGACATTGAAGAAGATGATCTCATGAAGCTCACTACCCATCCCAATATCAGTGACTTTACCGTGAAGATCAACGGCCAGAACTTGGGTTACAAAGTGAGTCATGTGGATCTGGCAGGTAATTATTACGCCAATGGCAAATTTATGGAAATCAGCAAGGAAAAGGCTCTCGAAATAGCTCGCGAGTCTGATTTCATGGAGTTCCCTTACCTGTTCGTCTATCATTTTGATGCCACCTTCAAGGAAGGTGTGAACATTGTGGAGCACACCTACGTCTTTACGGAATCGGGCTCTGTAGGCAGTGAGTTCCTTTTCGACTATGTGTTGACAGCGGCTAACAATTGGGCCAACCATCAGATTGACGATTTCACCTTGAACCTCAACATGGGTGAACGTCTCTCGTTCGATGTCAATGAGAGTTTCTTCAAAGGTCAGGGCGGATGGACCATCAACGGAGTGGGTCGCATGAACCAAGACACACACTACGACCAGGGGCTCCTCCGCTTCCATATCCAACAGGGCAGCGTCAGTTTCCACAAAAAGAACTTCCACCCGGAAGGGGAACTCTTTGTAGAGCAACCTTTCTATATGGACCCAGAGGGCTATTGGAGCGACGATAGTGATTGTGAGAGGGCAATCGCCTTTGAATTCAAAAAAGCCTACACCTCAGCGATCAGGCTCCTCTATATCGATGATGAGAACATACGCTGCAACAGCATCAGCGCTGACATGAAGAAGATCATGCGCAACTTGCCTTTCGCCTATCGTGGTTATGTTTTCAAGACCAAGATGCTTCAAGACTTCTTTGAATCGACCGATTGGTACGTACCTGATCCCAGCTATGTCTCCGACATGAAAGACCTCAACGAAGACGAGAAAAAATGGGTTGACTTCTGGACCCGTCAACAAAAATAACAACACCTTTTGGGAATGAGACTACGATTATCGGTTTTCCTGTTCTTGTTCTGCTGTGTCGCGCCCTGGGCTCACGGTGCGGGCTTGGACGCTTCGACCGTGAGGCAACGGCTGACCAATATTGAGCGACAGATCCCACTCCCCTACCATACTTCGTTGTTGAACACCATCAAGAACTATTCATCGAAGCAACTACCTGCCGCATTCTCCTCCTATGAATCTGTGTTGAAGGAAGCCCTGAAAGAGCAGGAATTGCCCGAGGAGATGATCTACTTGCCTGTGGCGCTGACCAACATGAAAATCGATTTTCGGCATGACAACCGCGCTGGCGTCTGGGCACTCCCCGAACTGGTGGCGATCCGTTATGGCCTCACCGTTGACGACAGCCACGACGAGCGTTTCTCCGTTGAAGCATCCTCGAAGGCGGCTGCACGATATCTAAAAGATCTCTACGAAGCTCATGGCGACTGGTGGCAGTGCATCTTGGCCTATGCCAACAGCCCAGCAGCCATCAACAACACCAGGATGCGTCACCCCAGCAACGACCCTGCCGATCCATGGAGCTACTACGACAATCAGTGGATTGATGACGTGAGAATCGTTGGCAACTTCATCGCCAGCTATTATGTTTATAGCTCCGACGACAAGTCTGTGGCCCACTCCACCGAACAGTATGCCTATTGCAACTTCGACCGTCCACTGAGCGTCTCGGTGATCAGCTCGACCTTAGGTCTCCCCGAGAAAACCATCCGTAACCTCAACCCCATCTTTTTGACCGACCAACTGCTGCCCTTCAACAACCATCCATTGAGGCTCCCTGCCTCGGTAGCGCAGACCTTCGAGGATCAAAAAGCTGAGATCTATAAGAAATCGCAACAGGTGAAGGAAGAGAAGGAGAAACAGGCCAAGATCGCCGCTGAAAACAAAGCCAAGGAGCAAGAGAAAGCCAAGGCTAAGAAAGACGCGGATTACATTACCTACACCGTCAAAAAAGGCGACAGTTTAGGCAAGATTGCCCAAAAATATCATGTCAAGATCAGCGACATCAAGAAGTGGAACAAACTGAAAGGCGACATGATTCGTGACAACCAAAAACTCAAGATCTATCAATGAAAGCATCACGCACACTCATATTCATCCTTTCCGTTTTTCTGCTGTTAGGTGTCGCCTGGCTAGCATTCCCCGCTGAGGGGTTGAGTGTAGGCTCCATGGAGCTGCGTTTCCCATCTTATCAGGAAGACCGTCTTGGTCCCGAAGAGGAACTCGATGTGGACGCTTTTCTCGAGCAGGTCAGCAAGAGCTTCGAGATGAATGTCTCTGCCACCTTACGCGACAGCCTCGACTTCTTCCACGACTACCTCTCCTCCAACCCAAATCGCATCTATCTCCCCAACGACGACTACACCTATTTCGATAGCATGTTCTATCTCTTCGACCATGCGCAAAGCGACAAGAAGATTTATCGTGTGGTGCATTATGGCGACTCGCAGATTGAGATGGACCGCATCACCTCGGTGCTGCGGCAACGGCTTCAAGAGCTCTTTGGCGGCTCTGGCCCTAACATGATTCCTGCCATCCAGCGGGTGTCGTCCATCTCCGTCTCTCAGAGCTACTCTGGCGGGCTCACCCGTTACACGGTTTATGGTGACTCTACCACACGGCGAGCCCCACATTCCCGTTATGGAGTGATGACCCAATTTTCACAAACTAACGGGCAGTCGAATATCAGCTTCTATAAGAGCAAGCATTCGCAAGCCCTTGACAAGGTGAAACAAATCTCAAAGGTCTCTTTGCTTTTCGGCAACAACAGCGAGAACTTCAAGGCCACCTTGAAAGCCGACACCATGAAGTTCGATCCCCTGGTTTGCGAAACCAAAGAAAAGGTCGGCCTTCTTGAGTGGGAGCTTCCAGTCAACATCAACCGGGGCACCCTCAGCTTGCAAGGCAACGCCGAAGTCTATGCCGTCATGCTCGACGGCGACTATGGGGTGGCCATCGACAACATTCCGCTGAGAGGCTGCTCTGGCACCATCTTCACCCGCATCAACAAAGAAGTGATGCAGAAGTCGTTTGAACTCACCAACACTCGCTTGATTATTCTGCAATTTGGCGGAAACCGGATGCCCAGCATCTATAACAGCAAGAGTATCAGCAACTACATGGACGAGATTGACCGTCAGATCGACTATTTCAAGGAAGTGGCTCCACAAGCCACCTTGCTCTTCATCGGTCCCGCCGACATGGGCAAGAGCTACAATGGCAGAATTGGCACATGGAAAGGGCTTCCCGAGCTCAACGACTCGCTCCGGTCCACGGCCTTACGCAACGAGATCGCCTATTGGGATATGTTCCACGTGATGGGCGGTGAAGGCTCGATGGCTCAATATGTGAAACACAAACCCGCTCTGGCTGGTCCCGACTATATCCATTTCACCTTCAGAGGCGCCCAGGAGATTGGCGATGACCTGGCCAAATCACTGATCACCTACTACAACTTCTACAAGTTCCGCCAGACACTACCCGATTATATTGATCCCACGAAATACTTCAACGAATGAGGCGCATCACCATCTTCATCACCCTACTCATCACTTTTGTTTCCTCCGCCCTCCAGGCTCAAGGCACGGTGAAGCGAAGGACTCCCGACTATGCTTTCGCCAACTTCGATCGCAACAAGATCATCTATCCTGGCGACAGCCTGGCTATGGAGCGTTTCTTTGAGAAACTCGACACCCTGCTCTTTATGGGACAAGGCAAGCTCAACGTCATGCACATTGGGGGATCTCACGTGCAGGCTGGAGTCTTCTCGCAACAGATGCGCGACAACCTCCTGAACCTCTGTCCAGGCATCACTGCTGGCCGTGGACTCGTTTTCCCCTTCATGAAGACCAACACCCCTGCCAGTTTCAGTGTCATCCGTACAGGAGAATGGGACTACTGCCGCAATGCGGTTCCTTTCGACACCCGGCTGGGACTTGCCGGTGCTTCCATCACCACCTCCGACCCTGAGGCCAGCTTCTGCATCATCACTAGGGAAAAGAACCCGAGGGACATCACTCCGGAGTTCGACTTCAATCTGGTGAAGATTTTGGGCTATGGCGACAACGACAGCATCGTTCCCGTGGTCCATTACAACGACAGGGTCATCAAAGGCCGTTACGACAAAAACGAGGGGTCCTATACCTTCCGCCTTCCCGATTACACCGACTCTCTCTATGTCGATTTCAACCAGATGCCTGGAACTTTCACCGTCACCGGGGTCTATCTCGACAATGGGATGCCTGGCATCACCTACCATGGCATTGGTGTCAACGGTGCCCGAGTGGACTCCTACCTCAGCTGTCTCGATCTCGAACGCGACTTGAGACTGGTGAAGCCCGATTTGGTCATCTTCGGTATCGGTATCAACGACGCTGCCGCCGACAGTTTCACCAAGGAGCGATTCAAACGCGATTACTGCACCCTCATCGACATCATCCACAGCGTCAACCCCAACTGCGCCCTGCTCTTCGTCACCAACAACGACAGCTATAAAAGGATCAGGAAAAACAAATATCAGGTCAACACTAATGGAGTCCTCGCCGAACAGGCCTTCCTTGAGCTAGGCAAGAAATACAACGCCGCCGTTTGGGACTTCTTCGACATCATGGGAGGACTAAAGTCGATGCAGCAATGGCAAAACCAAAACATGGCCCAAAAAGACAAGATCCATTTCACCAACGCGGGCTACACCTTGATTGGGGATCTTCTGTTTAACGCACTGATGGACAGATACATGGAACATCTCAAGTACAATAATCAAGAATTATGATGAGTTTTTCCGACATAGCGCTCGACTTTTTGCAAAAGCTGTTCTCGTTCGACAAGGCTCATCCGTTGCTGTTTACCCAGTTCTATTTCTGGGCTTTCTTCGCCATCGTGTTCGCAGTGTTTAGCCTGATCAAGAACAAGTGCTTGTTGAGAAACGCCTTCCTCTTTTTCGTTAGCCTTTTCTTCTACTACAAGACCAGTGGTTTGTTCACTTTGATTCTGGTCTTCATCACAATATATAACTTCTTTGGTGCCAAGTGGTTGAATTCCAGGACAAAAGACCACAATCGAAATCTCGTCCTGGCACTCAGCGTCATCGTCAACCTCTCAACCCTGTTTTATTTCAAATATGCCTATTTCATCACCGATGTGGTCAACAACTTGTTCGGTGCTCATTTTGAGGTATTTGATGTGTTCTCTTGGATTGGCAACCAGATGACGGGAAGCAACCGTTTCAGCGTTGACACTATCCTTCTTCCCGTGGGCATCTCGTTTTACACTTTCCAGGCCATCAGCTATATCATGGATGTGTATCGCAAACGTATCGAGCCGGTACGCAACATCCTCGACTTCGGATTCTATGTGAGCTTCTTCCCCCAACTCGTTGCTGGTCCCATCGTCAGGGCCAACGAGTTCATTCCTCAGCTCCACAAGAAATATTTCCTGAGTCGCCGGCAGTTTGGCATTGCTGTGTTCTGGATTATGAACGGCTTGGTGAAGAAGATCGTGTTGAGCGACTATATTGCCGTGAACTTCATCGACAGAGTGTTTGAGAACCCTTTGTTGTATTCTGGATTCGAGAACCTCAGCGCGTTGTTCGGCTACTCGCTGCAAGTGTATGCTGATTTCTCTGGTTACACCGACATTGCCATTGGCGTGGCTATGTTGATGGGATTTTATTTACCCAAGAACTTCAACTCGCCCTATAAGGCCAAGCATCCTGGTGAGTTTTGGAAACGTTGGCACATCTCCCTCTCCAAATGGCTTCAGGACTACCTTTACATTCCTCTGGGAGGCAACCGCAACGCCAGTTTTGGCACCTATTGCATCATCCTTATGATAGCCGCCATTGCGGTATTCCTTTCGGGAAGTTGGTGGGTCGGACTTGGTGTGCTTCTGTTGGCGCTCATCATCGCCTTGGTAGCCATTTTCAAGCCTGAGAAAAGGAAGAAGATCACTACCAACCTCAACGCCATGGATACCATGCTGTTGGGTGGTCTCTGGCATGGAGCTTCATGGAACTTCATGATCTGGGGTGGATTGAACGGCATCGGCATGGTGTTTTACAAGTTCTGGAGGGATTGGAGCAATGCCACTCGCACCCTCTTCATCCTCTTGGTCACCATCACCCTGAGGCTACTGAGCATTTATGTGCCCCAGCCCGTGTTCAACATGTTCTTCGTGTGGTGTTTCATCATCCTTATCGGGAATGTCATCCGATTGGCTTATCACTTGATTTTCAAGAAGAAGGCTCAGACAGAGGCTTTTGGATGGTTAGCGGATGCTTGGGCTATCTTCCAGACCTTCACCTTCATCACCTTCACCCGTCTGTTCTTCCGTAGTGGTTCCAATCTCGATCCCGCCGAGGCCAATGAAACTGCCTGGAACACAGCCAAGAACATGGTCAACCAGATTGGAAGTCACTGGGATCTCAGTAAGATTGGAGACATGGCTTGGCAATATCGCAACGTGTTCCTAATGATTATCCTTGGCATGGTAATCCATTGGTTACCAGAGAATTTTAAGCGTCGTTATCGCATCTGGTTTGCCAATATGCCCTTGCCATTGATGGTTGTTGTCTGCTTCTTGATCGTCTTTGTGATCTACCAGTTCATCACTGCCGACCTGCAGTCTTTCATCTATTTCCAATTCTAACAGCCAAGGGGCTATTAATATTTACATGATCAAACCATCATTTTTTCACCATTCACCGCCCTGTCGTAGAACCTCCTCCTCAACTTGGATTCGATGGGATAGCAGTCAAAACTGCCCAACTGGAGGTCACAGTCGAAGAAGGTGTCGATCTGAGAGATGTACAAATGGTCGTAACGGACGTCATGGCTTTGCTGAGCGTCCATCATGAAACCGATGATCTCATCCACCTCCTCGGCAAAGAGGTCGTATTTCGTGAAAACATAGAGTCCAAACTCCTTGAAGTTGCCGTAGAAGCCGTTGTTGATTTTCCACATCTTGCTTTCGAGGATCCGTTTCATGGGAAGGGCCAACGCCCAGTAGTTGTATTCGTTGGAACCCACGGCATAGTTCATGTCGAGGCCGTAAGAGTAGCCGCTCTCCTGGATCTTCAGCAAGTCCTCGTTGACTTCTTTGACTGGTCGGCCGGCCATCTCGTTGATGAGGGAGTTGGCCACGTTTTTATCTTCCGTAATGGCACGGGTCACCTCGATGCCAAGGCCTTGTGCCGTATCCTGAAGGTCTGGCCGATCAGCGTTGACCAGATGGGCATAACGGTTGCCAAGCAGCGAGCGCAACGAACACATCGCATAACGTTCAAAGAAACACGTGTCGAATTTCGGAGACATAGCATTGCAAAAGTAACAAATAATTAATAAACATCAAAAAAAACAACACTCTTGACTGCTTTTGGCTTAATAATAATTATCTTTGTATCACTTTGATAAAATGATATATGAAAAATTATTATAATTAAACAAATCAAATAATTATGAAAAAACTTTTGCTCATCGCCATGGTCCTGCTTACCACCATAGGGTTGACCATGGCTCAAGAAAAAGCTCATCGTTATGGAATCAAGTCAGGCATCGCCCATGAAGTAACCCGCCTGAACGAACACGAGACCCCAGCCGTTCACTATTTCGACAATTACGGTGATTACGAAACCGTTGTGCAAACCATCGACATGGGTGCCTTAGGCTCTTATGAAAGCACCACCATCGTAAAAAATGAAAAAGCCTGGTTTGTAAATGCTTCAGGAAGCAAAGAGTTCGATAATCCCGTTTCCGACCTCACTTTTGTCAACCCCTCTGAGGCTATGATTGCAAAATACAATCTTGTCGATACAGGTGAAGAAGAAGAGGTCCTGGGCCGGAAATGCAGGAAATACACTTATGAGACCACCCAAGGCAGGAAAAAAGTTCAAAACACTGTCTGGGTGTATAAAGGCATCACGCTGAAAAGCATCATGAAAATAGGCCGACGCGAGACCTATTTCGAGATGACCGACTTTCAAGAAAACGCGAAAGTCCCTGCAGAAGTCTTCAACATCCCGGATTAAAACCAATCTGTGAGATGAACAGGTACTTGGTATTATCCCTTCTTTCTCTTTTGTTCTTGGTTGGATGCGAAACGAACCAAAGTGTGAAGATCGCTCACCCAAGCGTTGAACAACAAGACGGCTCCCAACCTCTCGCCACAGATCAACCCCGATTCAGTTGGCAATACGAAACGGACGAAAACAACGTAAAGCAACTCGACTACCGAATCATCGTAGCTTCAACCGAGAAAAAGGCGCGAAAAAACATCGGTGATTTATGGGATTCTGAAGTCATCCCATCAAGCCAGATGCTTTACATCCCTTATCAAGGAGAAGCTTTGAAAAGCCGCGAAAAAGCCTACTGGAAAGTCATTGCGACCATCATATGTGGAGACCAAAAACACACTATCGAAAGCACGGTCAACGCTTTTGAAATCAGTCTATTGAAAAAAGAAGATTGGCAGGCAAAGTGGATCGGGCGCGACTTTGACGACGACATCGTTGTGGGTAAGACCCGCATCGCTGCACGCTATCTTCGCAAGACATTCAAGGCAAAAGGAAAGGTGAAAGAAGCCAGGCTATACATTAGCGGACTGGGGCAATACAGTGCCTATATCAACGGAACCGAGGTCGCTGCCGAAGAGCTTCTAAAACCTGCCCTATCCGACTACAAAAAACGGGTGTATTTCAATGCTTACGATGTGACTCCTTTGTTACAAAAAGGCGACAATGCCATCGGAGTGGTCCTTGAAGGAGGTCGGTTTACTGCTGTGCGTTGCAAGCCTGGCGACATTTGGGGCGGACTCCACCATTGCATGCACTACGGCACCCCCAGACTCTTATTGCAATTGGAGCTGACCTACCAAAACGGCTCCAAAGAAACTGTGGTCAGCGATTGGAGCTGGAAGATCACGAACCGTGGACCCATTCGTTGCGCCAACGAGTTTGATGGGGAGACCTATGATGAGAATTACGAGTTGGGGGCATGGACCACCACCGACTACGACGACCATTCTTGGTTCACTGCAAGACTCGTAGAAGCTCCAGAAGGAGAGTTGAAAGCCCAACCCAACCCCAACATCAAAGTTCAAGAAACACTAAGGCCTATTGCACTTTTCAAGAAAGGCGATGCCTGGTTCCTCGACATGGGCCAAAACATGGTGGGTGTCTTGGACATGAAGATACATGAACAACAGCCAGGCGACACCATCACCCTAAGATTCGCTGAGCTTCTCACCCCCGACAGCCTTCTCTATACCGACAACCTTCGCAGTGCCGAATGCACCGATCGATACATCGTCTCCCAAACCTCCCACCTCCACTGGAGCCCAATGTTCACGTATCATGGATTTAGGTATGTGGAGATCAAGGGACTGCGAAAAGAACCTACGCTTGACGATTTCGAGGGACGGGTGTTTTACGATGAGATGGCCGTCAATGGGCATTTTGAGAGCTCCAACGAGATTCTCAATGCCGTTTATCACAATGCCTTCTGGGGTATCCGGGGAAACTACCGCTCCATGCCCACCGACTGCCCCCAACGCGATGAACGCATGGGTTGGACCGGTGATCGAACCACGGGTTGCTATGGCGAATCCTATATCTTCGGCAACCATCGACTCTATTCAAAATGGCTCACTGATGCCGAAGACAGCCAGATGGAAAACGGTTCCGTGTCGGATGTCTATCCTGCCTATTGGAGGAGATACACCGACAACATGACTTGGCCCGGAGCCTTCATCACTGCTGCCGACATGGTCCTTACCCGATTTGGTGACGACCAACCCATTCGACAGCATTATCAAGCCATGAAACGTTGGATGGTCCACATGAAAAACAACTATATGGTTGACGGCATCATGACCCGCGACACTTATGGCGACTGGTGCATGCCCCCCGAATCCTTGGAGTTGATTCATGCAACCGACCCAAAGCGCATCACCGAGGCTGCTGTGCTATCCACTCCCTTCTACTGCTTTTTGGCGGGCAAGATGGTCAAGTTTTCCGAGCTCCTTGGGTTAGCTGACGACGTGAAATATTTCCAAAACGAAATCACTTCTACCACCGATGCCTATACAACGAAATATTTGAACAAAGAAACTGGTCAATATGCCAACAACACAGTGACAGCCAATATCTTACCTTTATGGTTTGGCATGGTTCCCAAGGAGTTGGAGGACAAAGTGTTTGCCAATATCATCGACAAAACCGTGAACGAGTTCAACGGTCATGTCTCCACTGGAGTTGTCGGCATACAGCAGCTGATGCGTACCCTCACCGAACATGGTCGTGGTGACCTGGCTTTGAGGATTGCCACCAACGACACCTATCCTTCTTGGGGCTATATGGCCAGAAACGGAGCTACCACCATCTGGGAGTTGTGGAACGGCAACACCGCCGACCCGGCCATGAACAGTGGTAATCATGTGATGTTGCTCGGTGACCTCATCCTTTGGGAATACGAATACCTCGGAGGCATCCGTGTTGATTTCTCCACCTCTCAACCCCCATCTCTCACCTCTCACCTCACCCTCAAGCCCTATCCCATCGAAGGTTTAGAGTACGTGAACTGCACTTATGAATCCGTTTCAGGCCTTATCGAGAGCCATTGGCGCCGTGAAGGCAACCACTTCGAATGGACATTTGTGATTCCTGCGAATACCGAGGCTGAAGTCTGGATACCAACAGCAAACGGCTATGAAACAAAGACTTACGGAAGCGGAAAGCATCATCTCTCATCAGTTTTATAACCTATAAGGACATGGTATTTGGAATGATTTTTGATTTATTGATTTCTATTGTCAAACCATGAAAATGAAAGAAAAATGAAAGCATTACGTATTTTGTTCTTGGCTGTGGTCCTCCTCGTTTCAGCCGCCACTGCGACTGCCCAGGCTGTTTACAACAGCAACGGTTCGCGTTGTGGGACCATCGAAAGCGGTGGCACCATACGCAACGCCAGCGGTGCTAGCGTCGGAAAGTTCGATAACGACGGCACCATTCGCAACAGCTCCGGTTCCAGCATAGGGAAAATTGATCGGGACGGCACCATACGCAACAGCTCGGGTTCCAGTATCGGGAAATTTGAAAATGACGGTACGGTGCGCAACAGCTCAGGCTCCAGCATCGGCAAAGTCGAAAGCGACGGCACGGTGCGCAACAGCTCAGGCTCCAGCATCGGTCGAGTCCAAGGCGTTCCCCGCGAATGGGTAGCTGCCTATTTCTTCTTTTTCCCGTTCTACTAGTTTACCTTAGTTACATAAAGAGAACCCCGCAAGAAAAAATCTTGCGGGGTTTTTTATTTTTTTCTTGTTTTTCTCAAAAAAGTGTATTTTTGCAGAAAAATATGAATTTTCACACAAATCAAACAATTATGTTAGAAGAACAAGGAAAATACATCTTTGGAGTCGTCAAAGTAGGCGACCGCGGACAGATTGTCATTCCAAAGGATGCCCGTGAGATCTATGGCATCAAGGCAGGGGACAGCTTATTGATTCTCGGTGACAAGAAAGGCATGGCCATTTTGAAAACCGAGGTGTTTCAGGATAAAATAAACGAAGTTTTAAACGAATACTGATTATGGAACGCAAACATTTCTTGGACAACATCCGTTGGGTGACGGTGTTGTTGGTATTGTTTTATCACGTCATTTACTTTTACAATGCCAAAGGCGTGTTCGGTGGTATCGGAGGCTTCTATGAGGACCAGCCTTGGGACTGCATCATGTCGATACTCTACCCTTGGTTCATGATGCTGCTTTTTGTTGTGGCCGGCATCAGTTCAAAGTATGCCCTCGACAAGCAGACCAATGGGCAGTTCATCAAGAGTCGCACCCGTAAGTTATTGGTGCCAGCCACAATAGGTCTTTTGATATTTCACTGGATGACAGGCTACTTCAACACTCAGGTGGCTGGAGTGGACGTTTTGACTGAAGTTCCTCAACCCGTCAAGCACGTTCTTCGAGCCTTCAGCGGCATTGGACCTCTTTGGTTCATTCAGGATTTATGGCTGTTTTCACTGATATTGGTTTTAATTAAAGCAATCGAAAAAGACAAGCTGCACCACGCAGTCGGCAAACTGTTCCAAAAAGAATCCATGGGGCTTACCATCGTTTTGGTAGTGGTCGGATACCTTCTCGTTTGGGCAGGTGCCCAGTGCTCCATCTCCCATCCTAATCCCGAGAGTGCCGAAGGCTTGTGGAACCTCTACCGTCCCCTGGCCTATTTTGTGCCTTTCTTATTGGGATATTTCGTCTTTTCACACGATGCCGTACAAGAACGACTCGCCAAAATGCATCTTCCTTTGCTGATGCTCGCTTTGGTCACAGGCGCCTATTTTACCATTGTGATGTATGGCAAAAACGACACCGACCCCATCGTGCTGAAAGGCTGGCTATGCAACCTCTACGCCTGGTTCGCCATCCTCGCCATGCTAGGCTGCTTCAAGGCTTGGGCCGACAAGACCAGTCCGTTTGCGGCCTACATGACGCGCTCCAGCTATGGTATCTATATAGTCCATTATCTAGTGATCGCCTCCTTCGGTTACATGATGAAAATGTACACCAACTTGGCGCCATGGATGATGTACGTCATCCTCTTCTTTGCCGTCATGTTGCTCTCGCCCGCGATCTATGAAATCATCAGGAGAATCCCGTTTGTGAGGTGGTGCGTGTTGGGAATGAAGAAGACAGGAGACAGAAGACAGGAGACAGAAGACAGGAGACAGAAGACAGGAGACAGAAGACAGGAGACAGAAGACAGGAGACAGAAGTAAGAAGTAAGAAGTAAGAATATGAATAACCTATATACTGAAATCCTTGCTCACCAAGATCCAAGCCAAGTGGAGGGTCTTTCCCGTTTTTTCAAGACGGGCAAGGGACAATACGGTGAAGGTGACAAGTTTTTGGGAATCAAAGTTCCGGTTACCCGCCAGGTGGTGAAACAATGCTGGGCAAAAACCACATTTGACGATTTGGAGACCTGCATTGCATCAGAATATCACGAGATGCGCTTGGCAGCCCTGCTGACTTTAGTTGAGTTTTTTAAACACAACAAAAAAGATGTTGCCCTACAGCAACGCTGTGTTGATTTCTATTTAACACATACTCAGTTTATTAATAACTGGGACTTGGTGGACCTCTCCTGTTACGAGCTGCTCGGTGTATGGCTTTTGGACAAAGACCGAACCCTGCTTTATGATCTAGCCCGCAACGGAAAAACCATCTGGGAACAACGCATTGGAATAGTGAGCACCATGCAATTCCTTCGCCATGGTGACCTTGATGACACTTATGCTATCGCAGAGCTCTTCTTAGCCAAGCCACAGCCCCTCCACGATCTGTTGCAAAAAGCGGTCGGCTGGCTGCTTCGCGAGGCAGGCAAACGCGATGAACAACGGCTGAAAGACTGGCTGTCAACACGTTATCAGGCTATGCCTCGCACCATGCTCCGCTATGCCATTGAGAAATTTACCGAAGAAGAACGCAAGTCGTTCATCACTCGATGATGAGCTGCTCCCATCGAATCTTGGGCACATACTGAACACCATCCGCATCGCGGTAATAAGCCAATTTTTCCGTGGCATCCACCGGCTGAAGCTTGATCTTCTCGCTACCCTTACCGATAGCTAGCATCAGCAACGGCTCATAGGGCAGGTTGAAAGCTTCCGTAATCTTCGCCTTGTTGAAGGCTCCGATCATGATACCATTGAGTCCCATCTCGGTGGCTTTCAGCAACATGCTTTGTGCTGCAATGCCTAAGTCGATGTCCACGAACTTCGTCTCTGGCACAGTGCTGCAAATGATGATAAACGCTTCCGGTTCTGTTCCAGGAAATGGCAGATGAAGCTCAGGCAGCAATCCTCCCAACTTCATGTTTTGAAGGATGATGTCGGCTCCTGTAGCCTTGGTGACCAGCTTGAAACGCAACACTTGTTGGTTCTTCGCCGAGGCAATCTTGGTATTCACCGCCACGATACGCTCCAGCATCTCGCGCTTCACTTCATACTCCTTTTGATACCCTCGGTAGCTCCGGTTTTTCTCCATCAAAACCTCTATCGAAGTGTGTTTGATCACCGTCTTCTTGGCGCCTTTGCCAAAGACCTCTTCATAACGTTTTTCCAAATATCCGTCGGCCATGTTAATTTGTTTTTCTTTTTATGACAGCAAAGGTATAAAAAACAATGGCAAATCTTTCAAAAGAGCGTCCCATTCATCAAAAAAAGCCTTACCTTTGTCTTTGCATATTGTCCAGAACATGAATAATCTTGCGATCACCATCATTCAGTCTAATCTTCTTTGGGAAAACCCTGAAGGAAACCTGGAGCATTTTGATCAACTTTTGAAAGAAGTGCCCTCCGGTACCGATTTGGTATTGTTCCCCGAGACCTTCAACACTGGGTTTCCGGTGGATCCTCTAAAGTTTGCCGAAACGCCTGACGGACCCACCCTAAACTGGCTGAGAACCAAAGCTCAGGAGTTGCATGCCGTGGTTTGTGGCACCATGCTTCTTAATGTGGATGGCCATTACCATAACAGCCTGGTATGGATGCGTCCTGACAGCAGCTATGAGTTGTATCACAAACGGCACACCTTTGCAATTGGCGGGGAAAAGGAGCCCATCGAGTCTGGCACGGAATCCCTGATTGTAACGTTAAACGGCTGGAAGATCAAGCCGATGGTGTGTTACGACATCCGTTTTCCAATATGGGCAAGAAACCAATACCTCGATGGCACATTCGATTATGATTTGGGCATCTTTCTGGCCAATTTTCCATCGTCCAGGATCTTTGTTTGGGATACCCTATTGATGGCCCGTGCCATCGAAAACCAAGCCTACTTCATTGGCGTGAACCGCATCGGCGACGATCCCGAAGGCGTGCATTACAATGGTGATTCCCAAGTCATCAGTCCTAAAGGCGAAGTCCTTGCCAATACCGAACCAGACATAGAAGCCATCCTGTCCTACACTTTGGATTACGAAAAGCTTCAAATCTTCCGCTCAAAATTCCCCGTCGGTCGTGACTGGGACGGGGCCGTGACACAAACAAGTCAAATCAGGTTAGATTGCCACGTCGCTCCGCAAAGCTCCGCTCCTCGCAATGACGGACGCCTATCCATATTCTCTGATGAGTATTATATGCGCCAAGCTTTCAAAGAGGCTGAACTGGCCCTGAAGGCTGAAGAAATCCCCATTGGAGCCGTGGTGGTCTGCAATGACAAGATCATCGCCCGTGCCCATAACCAGACCGAGATGCTCAACGACGTGACCGCCCATGCGGAGATGCTCGCCATCACCGCGGCCGCCAACGCCCTCGGCGCCAAATACCTCGACGAGTGCACCCTCTACGTCACCCTGGAGCCCTGCCCCATGTGCGCCGGTGCTCTCGAACACGCCCACATTGGCAAGGTGGTCTATGCGGCAGAGGATCCCAAGAACGGGTTCTCCAAATATGGAAACATGCTGCATCCCAAGACCAAATTGGTCACAGGCGTGATGAAAGAGGAATGTCTCGCCTTATTGACGGATTTCTTCAAGAAAAAAAGGTGATTCGAGTGCGATGATGATTGCAAAATCACTATCTTTGCTCTGAATAAAACCCTTGAAAAAATGAGATACTGTGTCATCGGCGGAGCAAATGCCGACATTGTCGCAACGACATTCAAACCCTTTGTGCCCAACGATTCCAATCCAGGAGCGATACGGCTGATTGCTGGAGGCGTGGGGCGCAACATCGCCCACAACCTTTCCTTGCTTGGCAACGAAGTAGTGTTCTTAAGCTTCTTTGGAGGCGACACCTTCGGGTGGTTCACCGCCGACAGCTGCCGCAAAGCGAAAGTCGATATCAGCCTCAGCGATGCGGCTCCTGTGGGTACCCGTTCCTGTTTCCTCAGCATCAACGATTGCAATGGTGAGATGATTGGAGGCGTTTCGGACATGGTGTCCGCCAACTGCATCACCCCAGAATGGATCGCCGACAAGCTCAAGCGTGTAGGACCGGTGGACGCATTTGTCGCTGACACCAACATCCCCGAAGAGAGCCTGGCGTTCCTCATCGACCACGCCTACGCGCCGCTTTATGTCGATGCCGTCTCCGGTGCCAAGGCGCCAAAGATCGCCGAAGCGATGAAGCTGTCGTCAAAGAAGCATATCCACACCCTCAAATGCAACTTGATCGAGAACGACATCATCGGTGCCCTTGAAGGCATCGACCGTCGTTTTGTCAGCATGGGTGCTGATGGTTTGGATGTCATCCAGGGTGCTGACAAAGTACATTTTGCTGCCCTTCCCTGCGAGGTGGTAAACACCAACGGCTCCGGCGATGCGCTGATGGCCGGACTGGTACATGCCGGACCTCAGGCTTCTATCGAGGTGGCTGCCCTCACAGGACTGCGTTGCGCCAAAATCACCGTGGAATGTCCCGACACCGTCAACAAACAACTGAAAGCCCTTTATGAACACCTATCTTGACCTCTCCCCTGAAGTGGCCTCTGCGATGCAGCAAGGCCAACCTGTGGTAGCCCTTGAATCGACCATCATCTCGCATGGAATGCCATATCCGCAAAACGTGGAGACCGCCCTCCGCGTGGAGCAGACCATCCGTGAAGGAGGTGCCGTGCCTGCCACCATCGCCATCATCAAAGGCCGTCTGAAAGCCGGGCTCACCCATGAGGAGATCGAATATCTCGGCAAGAAAGGCCCCTTGGTGACCAAGGCCTCACGTCGCGACCTGCCCGTACTAGTGGCACGACAACAAGATGGTGCCACTACCGTTGCCACCACCATGATCATCGCTGCTTTGGCAGGCATCAAGGTGTTCGCTACCGGTGGCGTGGGCGGAGTGCATCGTGGCGCGGAGACCACCATGGACATCTCCGCCGACCTCGAGGAGTTGGCCCGTACCCCCGTCATGGTAATCTGTGCCGGTGCCAAGTCGATCCTCGACCTCGGACTTACCTTGGAATACCTCGAGACCAAAGGCGTCCCCGTCATCGGCTATGGCACCGAGGAGCTGCCCGCCTTCTATACCCGCAAGAGCGGCTTCAAGGTGGACTACCGCATCGACACGCCCGAGGAGCTCGCTGCCACCTTCCAAGCCAAGCAGGCCATGGGCCTGGGTGGAGGGATGCTCGTCACCAACCCCATCCCCGAAGAATACTCCATGGACCCTGAACGCATCAACGCTGCCATCGACGAAGCCATCAGCGATGCCAAACGACTCGGCATCCATGGCAAGGAGACCACTCCTTACCTCCTCGCCCGCGTCAAAGACCTCACTGGCGGCGACAGCCTCGCTTCCAACATTCAACTCGTCCTCAACAACGCACGACTGGCTGCCCAAGTGGCAAACAAGCTCTGACAAATTGTCAGCCCGTGACCCTGGATTCCCCTTTGGCATAATGATTGACTAAAGGAGCGCGTCGCCGTGGGTTATCCACGGAGGCGCTGAAACGAAATAAAGTCAAATTAAAAATAGGAGAAACAAATTATGTCAAAGATCATTGGTATCGATTTAGGAACCACCAACTCATGCGTTTCCGTCATGGAAGGCAGTGAACCGGTCGTCATCGCCAACAGCGAAGGCCACCGCACCACCCCTTCTGTCGTTGCTTTCACCGACAACGGCGAGCGTAAGGTCGGTGAGCCTGCCAAGCGTCAGGCCATCACCAACCCGCAACGCACCATCTATTCCATCAAGCGTTTCATGGGCGAGACCTACGACAAGGTCGCTGCCGAGATGCGCCGTGTGCCTTACAAGGTCATCCAAGGCCCCAACAACACTCCGCGTATCGACATCGACGGCAAGACCTACACCCCACAGGAGATCTCAGCCATGGTGCTTCAAAAGATGAAGAAGACTGCTGAGGACTACCTCGGTCAGACCGTGACAGAGGCCGTCATCACCGTCCCGGCTTACTTCAACGACTCACAACGTCAGGCCACCAAGGAAGCTGGCGAGATTGCCGGCTTGAAAGTGCGCCGTATCGTCAACGAGCCTACCGCAGCAGCTCTGGCTTACGGTTTGGATAAGAAGAAGAGCGATGCCAAAGTGGCTGTCTATGACCTCGGTGGCGGTACCTTCGATATCTCCATCCTGGAGCTCGGCGACGGTGTGTTCGAGGTGAAGTCCACCAACGGCAACACCCACCTCGGCGGCGATGACTTCGACGAGGTCATCATCAACTGGCTGGCTGAGGAGTTCATGAAAGACAACAGCGGCATCGACCTCCGTAAGGACCCGATGGCCCTGCAACGTCTGAAGGAAGCTGCAGAGAAGGCTAAGATCGAGTTGAGCTCTTCAAGCGAGACCGAGATCAATCTGCCTTACATCATGCCTGTCAACGGCATCCCGCAGCACCTGGTCCGTACCTTGAGCCGTGCCAAGTTCGAGCAGCTGGCCGACCATCTGATCCACGCCACCATCGAACCTTGCCGTAAGGCCCTGCAAGACGCCAACCTGAGCGTCAACGACATCGACGAGGTCATCCTTGTGGGCGGCTCCACCCGTATCCCTGCCATCCAGAACATCGTCCGCGACTTCTTCAAGAAAGAGCCTTCGAAAGGCGTCAACCCCGACGAGGTGGTCGCCATCGGTGCCTCCATCCAAGGCGGTGTGCTTACCGGCGAAGTGAAAGACGTGCTGCTGCTTGACGTCACCCCATTGAGCCTCGGCATCGAGACCCTCGGTGGCGTGATGACCAAGTTGATCGACGCCAACACCACCATCCCGACCAAGAAGTCGGAGGTCTTCTCCACTGCTGTTGACAACCAGCCTTCCGTGGAGATCCACGTGCTGCAAGGCGAGCGTCCCATGGCCAACCAGAACAAGACCATCGGTCGTTTCATCCTCGACAGCATCCCGCCAGCGCCGCGTGGCATCCCGCAAATCGAAGTCACCTTCGACATCGACTCCAACGGTATCCTGAACGTGAGTGCTAAGGACAAGGCCACTGGCAAGACCCAGAGCATCCGTATCGAAGCCTCTTCAGGTCTGACCGACGCCGAGATCCAGCGCATGAAGGACGAAGCCCAGGCCAACGCCGAGGCCGACAAGAAGGAACGTGAGCGCATCGACAAGCTCAACCAAGCCGACAGCGTGATCTTCCAGACCGAGAAGCAGTTGAAGGAATACGGCGACAAGTTGCCAGCCGACAAGAAGTCGGAGATCGAGAGTGCCCTCGCCAAGCTGAAGAGTGCCCACGAAGCCAAGGACATCGCTGGCATTGACGCTGCCATGAACGAGATGAACGCCATGTGGCAGAAAGCCTCTGAGGAGATGTACCGCAACGCCGGTGGCGCCCAAGGCGGTCCACAAGGCGGCTTCGACCCGAACAACATGGGCGGTGGCTTCCAAGGCGGCAACCCCGGTGGCCAGAACAACGGCGGCAACGGCGGCAACGATGATAATGTTACCGATGCCGACTTTGAGGAAGTGAAGTAAAAACCTTCTAAATCACTTTCAAAAAAGGTGTAATCCAATGGGTTACACCTTTTTTTGTTATTTAGAAAAAGAATAAATTAACCTATAGGTTTATTAACAATTGGAATATTATGCTTTTTATTAAAAAAATGATTAGTTTTGCATTGTTAATAACATCATCATAAACCCATAAATTAATTCTGAATTGGAAATAGTCTCAATTTACCCACCCTACATCTACAGTATTCAATATGATGATGAAGAGGAAAATGAATTCGACAGATTGTTCCAACAATGGAACAACATGGACTATGTAACGCAGTTCTTTGACACTTACCTAGAGTTTCTGAGGTCTCCTATTTGGCAAAACATATCAGAGCCTGAAGATGCCGCCCGACAAGTAATCCAAGAAGCAACCGACTTGGAAGACCTTTTTGAAGAATTATACGAAAACACAATAAATGGAATAGAAAATCGCGATTTTGATTCACATTTTCATTATTTAGATGGGAAGTATAAATATGAAATGAAGTGTCCTCCTATGAAGTCATACGGAACCAACAGACCTTCTTTGCTCAGAATTTACGCTATAAAAATGAAAACCAACACTTATCTGATTACAGGAGGTGGCATCAAATTAGCCGATACAATACAAAACTCACCCGATTTGAAAAATCATATTCTTCAGAACATTGATAAAGTGAAAGACTTTTTAAAAAGGAACGGTATTGAAGACAGCGATGACATGGACAATTAAAATAATAAAACAACGATAACCATGACTTTTAACACTGAAAAACTGGCTAGTATTGCCAAGCCTCGCAGCGAAAAAGAAATAGAACGAGCTCGCTTTAGAAGAGAGAACCGGAACTGGCTGAGAATGTCGCAAGAAATTGCGCTCTGTCTCCATTACTATCTTCGCAAGGCTGGCTTAACCCAAAAAGAGTTGGCTGACAAAATGGGGGTGTCAGCAGTATATGTCGGGAAACTGCTCAAAGGGGGCGAAAACCTAACACTCGAGACCATTTGCAAAATTCAGAAAGCAATTTCCAAAAACATTGTCACCATTGCAAAGCCGTATGTTTGCAATATGGTAATAAGTTTCCTAGGCTGTTCGAAATTCTCGCCCGATGCAACGACCAGCGAAAGATTTTCAAACAACCAATTATCACAAGACACCTATATACCAACCATGACTGACTTTGTTGCTTAAACCCTTAAGAATATGGAACAACAAGTAATGTATAGATTCAGCAAAATGGAACTTGAACAATTTGCCATGTTCGAGGAGAATTGCGACCCAGAAACCACAGAAGTTCAATTTCATACTGAAGCAGAATTTTCATATGACAAAAACAATTCGGTAATCTGCAGCAAGATCATCGTTATTATGTCACACCAAGAAAAACCATTGGTAAAAGCGGAATTGAATAGCTATTTTGATATTCACCCCAAATCACTGAAATCTTTGTATAAAGATGGTAACATTGTGTTTACCCCGCCCATGTTAGTACAATTTGCATCTTTGTGCTATGGCTCAATTCGAGGGGTCATATTTGCAAAAACCCTGGGCACTTCTCTTAATAGTTATATTGTTCCCCCGGTGTATTTTGGGAATATGATAGACAAAGGGTTTATTGTTGAAGAATAGTATTGCCAAATAAGAAATCCCCTCAGCCGCGCATCCAGCACCCTCGCCAAAGCAAAAACGCCCGCTCCTCGGCATTCATAGATAAAACCGTTTTTTCACCAAAACGCTCGCGGATTGAAAAATGTATGTACTTTTGGCAGCACAAAGTATAATGTACCCTCGCACAACTGTTGCTTCAGCTTCCGCTGATGGCCATCCAACAACCGTTCCACATCCTTTCGACCACCGTGGCATAACTCACAAGCTCGGTTGGTGTGCCTATTGGCACTCTTGATGTCTTGAAAACACTGCAAAGATACAACTTTTTTTACCTTTTTTTTTCGTAGCACGTTATTTTTCCAAGAGCTTTTTCATCTATTAATTTGTTTCAATTTTAATTTTAAAAACTATGAGAAGATTTTTACTATTGACCATGTGCCTCTTCGCTCTCATGGGCGTCACTATGGCACAAAACGAGATTTCGATGACCGTTAACACTGGGTCATCTGTTGAATTTTCACTTGATGAAAGGCCCGTCATCATTTCTTATGCCTCCACCTCGGTAACTCCCGTCGGAAACGCTGGCTTCGGCGGATTGGCATTCTACTGGGGATACATGTTTCCTGCATCAATGCTTGAGGAATATGCAGGAAAGTATATCACCCAAGTTGCTTATCTTGAAGGCGGGGGCGATGATTTTGCCGGAAACTACTCCGTTAACATCTGGGTCGGTGGTGAAACGGCCCCCGGTAAATTGGTTAGCACCCATGAGTTTACCGTGACTTCCGGTACGGGAACCGTGGTGACTATGCCTCTCGAACAACCAATCCGCATCGACGGCGATCAGAACATCTGGGTCATGTTGTATCAGGACGGCTCGGTTCAAGGACCCGCTTTCGTCATGGAAGACATGGGCGACCCCAACAGCCGCTGGGTGGGCATACCTGATTATGGTATGTGGCTCGATGTCAACCAAGCTCAAGGAGGCTCGGGCTATAGCTTCATCCTTTGGGCCTTCGCCGATGAATACGACCTGATCGGTGAAACCGAAAACAACGTGAATGTTTTTCCCAACCCCACACAAAACCAAGTGAATGTTGTGGCTCCAGGCATGAATCATGTCACCGTGCTGAACACTCTCGGACAGGTGCTTTATGACACTGCGGCCGAAGATTCAGTGGTTCTGGACTTGTCACAATATAAAGTGGGTATGTACTTCATACGCGTCACAACTGAAAGTGGCAACATCGTAAAACGCATTAACGTGGTGAGATAAATCTTTTTTCTTACTTTTGTCCCGACAATGCAAACCCCTTGCATTAGGACAATTAATGCGCAAAGAAAAGAACATCCATACCCTACTCCTGCTCCACCTGGCCGTCTTTCTGGCCGGGTGGACTGGCATCTTCGGACGTCTGATTTCCTTGAGTGGGTTGCCGCTGGTTTGGTACCGTATGTCCGTTAGCATCGTCACCCTAGCCCTGGCGATGCTATTCATGCGAAAGCTTCATCTGCCCAAAGGAAAGAATCTCGCCCGAATATTCCTCTGCGGCTTTGTCTTAGCCACCCACTGGGTGGCGTTCTATGCCAGCATCCAAGCCTCAAATGTGTCTGTTGGCGTGGCCTGCATCGCCACTACCAGCTTCTTCACCGCCCTTCTCAATATATTCTTCAACCGAAAAGAAGCCTCATGGAAAGAATTCGTCATCAGCTTCATCTCCATCGTCGGCGTCATGCTCATCTTCAGCCTCGACGTGCGCTACCGGCTGGGCATCGGCTTGGGACTGCTTTGCTCTCTGGCCTACGCCGTCTTTGCATTGCTGCATATCAAGACATCGGAAAAAGTCAAAGAGGACAGCTCCACCATGCTGTTTTATGAACTGATAGGCGGATTCTGTTTCCTGACTCTATGCATCCCTCTGTTTCTGAAACTGATGCCTGGAAACGCCATCCTGCCAACCAACACTGATATTGTCTGGCTGATTCTCCTAGGCTCGATCTTCACAGTCCTGCCATTTCTCCTGCAGCTGCATGCGCTCCGTCGCATTTCAGCCTTCACGGTAAACCTAGCCTATAACCTGGAACCCGTTTACAGCATCGCTTTCGCAGCCATCATCTTCGGTGAACTGCAAGAACTCAACTGGTCCTTCTGGCTCGGCATCGCCCTCATCGTCACCTCCGTGGTCATCCAGACCCTCCGGGTGAAAAACAGGCAAACACAATAATGATCCGTTAACGTCAGACGGATTGAAAAGCAAGCTCATTGCTCATTGACAAACTTCTCGCCATCCCAATGGAAGAAACTCTGGTAGAACCTCACATAGGCATCGTCCGATTCATCGCCGAAGCTTTGGTAATGGTCGGAATGGGCAAAGAAACTGAACGACCCGTCGCATCTGAATCCTATAGAGCTGTTCTCGCCCTCCATGGTAACCGTCTTGTCACCTAAGTTATAAGCCTGGAAATCGGTTAACTGCGGCATCGGAAGCTCAGGTTCCACACGCCGCACCTCGCCATCCTGACCAAGGTATTGCTCCCATTCGGGAACGATAGCCTGTGGTTTTTCGGCATAGGCACGATCATAATAGTTCTTTCTAATGTAAGCAATCTGTCGCCCATCGTTGGCGGTAAGCATGGCGTAGGTCAACTTCCACTCCACATAACCACCTCGGTCATTATCTTCATGAAAAATGGCGGCAAAGCCATTCTTATGCGACTCCCAAAACCTCTTGAAGGTTCCCGGCATGTTCTTAGTCACTGCGTCATCAGCGTTGATGATAGCCCAAAACTGTTTAGCCTCGTCAGAGATGACATTGCTGGCTTCGAGTTCCGAATCGAGGGTGATTGCCAAAGGCAAGCCGTAAATCCTGAAACGTTCAATCTTCGAGTCTTTGTCCTTGGCCTGATACTCCGCAAAGATGTCCTTATGGTTGCTTTTATCGACTTTGAGATGCTGCGTTAGAGTATAACGTCCGTCCTGGGTGCTTTCGACAATCTCCTTGTGAAGTTCTTCGCTCTTCTCGCTTTCAAGCACATTTCTGATGGGCTGTCCCAGAGCCACGGGCAATGATGTATTGTAAAAGAGGTAATAATCCGAATAAGGACTGGACATCCAATCGGTAGTGAAGGCAATACCGATCTTGGGGGAAAGGATGTTGATGACTGACAGTTGTTCATTTTCAAACTCCAACTGCAACACTTGTTCACCCGTTTCTCCGTTCGTTATCAGGTAATCGGGACCCACTTCGAATGGATAATAATCCAATCCTCTCGTATTCTTTCTTGAAAAATCATAAGGGGCGATATCGCCATTGTTGAAATCGTTCGCCACCATCACCGATTGGGAATCCATCTCAAAGCGTTCACCCGTCCAGTTGTAGCGTATGGGCCAAAAATTATTAGGCATCACCACAAAACCCGTCTCGTCAAAATCGACAGCGCAGCGCATCCACGGCCAATTTTCCATGCTCTTCATCGCACTTTGCGGACACTCCGACGGAAGACCGATGGGAGGATTGTCGCCAAGCAACTCACCCTCCTTAAAATGGTAGGAAAATAGCCCAGCGAGGCATGGCCCGTAGTCGCAGTTATTGTTGAAAAACCCATAAACCACAGCGATCCACGAATGGTCTTTCATCGGATAACATTGCATTTCGTAGTAAGCTACTTGATCAATCTGACCCTCGCTCACCTCTCCCATACGATAATATTTCATATGGGTGTTCGACAGGTACTCCGGAATATTCTGGGTTTCGTACTCCTCGTTGACAAAAGACCGTGCTGCTTCGACAGATGAACCGATCAGCGAATCCTCTGCAACGATGGCATCCCATATCACTTTGGCAATCTCAACCTGCACAATCTGAGCAGGTTCTGTTTGAGGCTTATTCACATGAGTACAAGATGCCAACACAATGGCAATCAATAGGATAACAACACGTTTCATGTCAAATTGCTTTTTTATAACTATTATTCTTCCGAAAATTTTTTCAATGCTCCTTCATCGAGCCGTTGCACCGTCCATTCGTCCATGGGGATGGCACCGATGCTTCGATAGACTTTCAAGGCTGACTGGTTCCAATCGAGGCAGATCCATTCCATACGCCCACAATTGCGTTCCACCGCCAGTTTGGCAAGGTACTTCAACAAGGCCTTGCCATAGCCACGGCCACGTTTCTCCGGCAGGATAAACAGGTCTTCCAGATAGAGGCCTTTACGGCCAACGAAGGTGGAGAAGTTATGGAAGAACAGTGCGAAGCCAACCACCTCGCCGTCTTCCTCGGCGAAAACGACCTCGGCTGCCTTCTCCACAAACAGGGAATGATGGATGGTGGGCACATCGGCCACCACCTCGTCGAAACACTTCTCATACACCGCCAACTTCTTGATAAACTCAAGCACCAAACCCGCCTCTTCGGGACGGGCAGGACGGATCTCAAAACGTGGACTTTTGTCCGTAATGGATGATATCATGACTTCATTAGTTTGTACAAAGATAATGGTTTTTTCGAAAAAAAAGGATTTGAAATCATAAAACCACTATCTTTGTAAGCACATAAACCGATCGACTATGAAAAAGACATTTTTACTCCTTGCTATGATGGTTCTGGCATTCGGAGCCTATGCACAAACTGAAATCACTTTCGACTTCAACGACTGCGCCGAAGAGACTCCTCTGAACGGCCAAAGCGGCTGGATTGCCCGTCCGCACAGTGCTGGCAACGGTGGCCGACCGCTCTACACCGGCTATCTGGCACACTTCTTCAACGGGACACCAGAGCAGCCCACTCCCGACGAGACCATCGGGGTGTTCTCTTATTGCTCCGGAACCAGTTATGGCGACATCGCTTCGCACAGCATCACCGAATACGGTTTCGACTTCTCCTCCGGAGGCATCTTGGAGATTGAATGCGACATGTGGCGCGAGCACTGGGGCGACTTCTTCGGCATCGGCTATGACGGCGATGGCGACGGCTATTGCCTGCCTCCCATCCTGGGCAACTACGAACCCGTCCGTCCCAATCCCAACAGCACCGCTCCCGATGGTGGCATCTACATGCTGACCACGGGCGATGAGAACGCCAACTTCATCAATGGCGTGGTGCTGCCCAACAACACGCTTTCTGCCGATTTCGAATACACCCCAAAACAACACTGGTATCGTTGGAAGGTCTCCATCGACCTCGATGCCAATGACGGTGCCGGTGCTGTCACCCTATATATGATGCATGACGTGCCCGGCGAATGGGAACCCGTGCCCGAATGCCAAGGCTTGAATGTCGGCCTCACCCCAGGTAGCGGCGACAAGTTCGACCCCGCCATGTGGGACCATATCTTCCTGCTCAACAGTGGCTGGGGCGGCTTCGACAACTTCACCATCAGGCACTTCCCGGGAGGCCTCGCCTCACAGTTCATCGACTTCGCTGAAATCAGCGACCAGCTGGTCTATAACGAGCCCATCACCCTCCAGGCTACGGCCTCTTCAGGACTCCCCGTGACCTTCGAAGTCGCTGAAGGACCCGCCACCGTGGAAGGCAACATCCTCACCCTGACCGGCCAAGAAGGCACCGTGAAAGTACGTGCCAAACAAGCTGGCGACGGCACGCAATGGATGGCCGCCCCAACCATTACACGCAGCTTCTACGTCGTCGATCCTCAAAACTACAGCCCAGAAATCACCATTCGTCGCCCCTACGAAGGCACCAAGGTTTATATGCCCAATTTCGACAATCCCGTGATGATTGTGCTGAGTGCCTATATCGACCACGGCAACGTGCTGAAGTTCGAACGGGTGAAATGCAATGTCGATGGACACGAGCTGACCCTGAAGACCGACTATCCCGACAATCCCGAAAACGGCTATTGGTACACCACCTGGACCCCTTCGGCGGCAGGTAACTACAACATGACTGTCAGCATCACCCAAACCGGTGGCAAGATTACCACAGCATCCAACACCTTCGAGGTGAGCACCAACTACGATGACATGGTGGTTACCGCCTTCGACGGCGATTTGGTGGTGGCTCCCGGAATCCAGTCCAACCATGGTGAATATGCCTTCCCCACCCATGTCAACGCCTTTAACGGCATCAACTTACACTATCTGCACAACTGCGTCAATGGCGCCTGCGACAACTACGACCGTGTGGGATACTGCCGTGTGAAGAACTACCGTGGCGAATGGGTGGAGCTCTATCGATACATCACTCCATTTGGTGTGCAATGCGTTGACGACCTTGACGTGTCCGACTTCACCACCGTGCTGCAAGGACTGGTCGAGTTCGAGCTCTACACCCAGACCTGGAATGGCAGCGGTTACAACCCCACTGCCCTCTTCGAATACACCAAGGGCACTCCAGAATATCCTTATGTGGACATGCAAGAGCTATGGTTCGGCAGCTACAGCTTCGGTGACTACGACAACCCCTGCCCTGTCCCGACACGTACCGTAGGATTCGCTCCTAACGTTGAGAAAGCCAGCCTGCGCCTCGTCACCACAGGACACAACTGGAGCAGCGGCACCAACGGCAACTACAACACCGGCAATGCCGCTGAATTCTATGAAGCCACACATAACATCAAAGTCAATGGCTCCGTGGTCTATACCCAGCACCTCTGGCAAAACTGCAACCCCAACCCCGCTGGCTGCCAACCGCAAAACGGCACTTGGACCTATCCTCGCAGCGGCTGGTGCCCAGGAAGCTTCGGAACCGTGTGGAACTTCAACCTCGACAACTATATCGCCAACGGCAGCGCAGACCTGACCTACGAGTTCGACCCGACCTATATCGACGAATGCCACCCCAACTTCCCCGACTGCGTGACCGGTCAGAACAACTGCCCCAACTGCCAAGACTCTGACAACCCCATCCTTCGCGTCTCAGGCAAACTGGTGACCTACAGCCATGGTACCGACATGATCCTCAGCACACCCGAGTTACCCGATGTGGACAAGGATCCTTTCCTGGTGAGCATCACGCCCAACCCCGTGAAAAACAACATGACCATCACCACCGACTATACCAAGGGCCGCATGAGCGTCCATATCCTCAACGCTCAAGGCACTGAGGTACGTGGTTTCAGCATGAACGGCTCAGCCACCATCGATGTCAGCGACCTGCCAGCAGGCTTGTACTTCGTCAACATCATCGGCGGCAAAGTGGTCACCAAGAAGGTGATGATTGAATAATGCTTTTGACTCTATAGGTTATTAATAAGGAAAAAAAGACCATTGAAAATGAAGTTGCGTTGATGAAACCTTAGTATTTTTGCCGCAGATATCATCAATGCGATTCATCATGAAAAAAACCGTCTTTTTCACCTCTTTATGTATCCTTATCGCTTTGTGCTCCTGCACAAAAAGCGGGCTTAACACCTTTTGTGGCGACTATTCTTTCAAGACTTCAGGCTCCGTTACTGTGCAACGGCTAGACCTCCCGATGGATAGCATCACTCCGGCAGCGTTCACCTTTTCACTGCCCAACGAGATCGGACAACTCGAAATCGCTACCCTCGACAGACGTAACGACAGCGTCATCGTCATCATGAATTATCTCAATGGAGAAGTACTTGTTACCCATGGCCATTGCGAGAATGAAGAGTTGATACTGAACACCTTTCAACGTAATGCATTGAATATCAGCATTGACTCTGAGATGGATTTTAGGACCCCTATCAAGGTGAAAGGCGTGGGCCATTACTACGACGACAACACGCTCGTTTTCAACATGAGCTATAACGGCTGGGTCCAGTTAGGTCCGTTGTTCTATAAGGTTGATGGTGACAACATACAGATGGTTGCCTATCGTAACTAAGCCAAGATCATGAAAACTCGTCATCTCATCGCATTCCTCCCGCTGCTGCTCATTGCCTGTGCCGGCAACGACACCACGCAGCAGCTCAAGCAGAGGCTCGTAGGAGGTCCCAAACAGGAGCGGGTCATCACGGTGGGTGTCTTGCCCATCGATTTCACTGACGGCATCGTCAGCAACACCTATCCAGGCAACCTCGCCGAGAGTCAGTCTCTCGACTTGGCTTTCAAATACGGTGGTTTTTTGGAGACCCTCAACGTCAAAGAAGGCAGCAAAGTCGGAAAAGGCCAAGTGCTGGCCCGCGTCAGTTCGCCCACCATGGAGAGCACGCTGAGGTCGGCCCAAGCTACCCTCGACCAGGCGCAAGATGCCTACGACCGTCTCAAGAAGGTCCACGACAACGGCAGCCTTCCTGAAATCAAATGGCGCGAGATGGTAGCCAACCTCGAGAAGGCCCAGTCGGCCGTTGACCTGGCCAACGCCATGCTCATGGAGAACACCATCACCGCACCTTTCAGCGGCACCGTCACCGCTGTCAACGTCGAACTCGGCGAGAACGTCACCCCGCTGAAACCCGCCATACGCCTCATCAGTACCCAGGGACTCACCGTCAAGATCAGCGTCCCTGAAAACGAAATCCAGCACATCCAGATCGGCGAGAAAGCCGACATCGTCATTCCTGCCTTGAACGACCGTCGTTACCAAGGCAAGGTCATCGAGAAAGGCATGACTGCCTCGCTACTCACTCACAGCTATCCCGTCAAGGTGCTTATCGAGAAGCCCGACACCGACCTCGTCCCCGACATGATTGGCAAGGTGATGCTCCAAGCCGACATCAGCCAAGGCATCGTAGTACCTGCCAACGCCATCCTCATCAACAACGAGGGCAAGTTCGTTTGGGTCGTTGACGGAGGCCGTGCCACCCGCCGGCAGGTCATCCTCAACGGTTATTCCGGCAGAGGTGTCATCGTCAGCGAGGGACTGCAAGCCGGCGACAGCATCATCGTCGAAGGCTACCAAAAAGTCAGTGAAGGCATGAAGGTTAACGGTATCATTACACAAGACTGATGGAGAAGAGGAATATCATCGAAGGCAGCATACGTCACCAAAAGATTGTATGGATCGTGGTGGCCCTCATCGTCGCATTCGGCATCTATGCCCTTTTCGACATGAAGAAAGATGAGTTTCCGGCCTTCTCTTATCCCCAAGGCATCGTGGTTGGCGTCTATCCAGGAGCCAACGCTGAAGAGGTCGAGGCACAACTCACCAAGCCCCTCGAGCAGCTTCTCTTCACCATCCCCGAAGTCGCTCGTGAGGACACCTACTCCGTCACCAAAGAAGGCATCTGCTACATCTATGTGATGCTTGACTTAAGCATGAGAGATCACACCAAGGCTTGGGCCAAGATACGGCAGAAGATTAGCGACAACAAGACCTTGAGCTTCCCAGCGGGTGTGTTAGCCATCGCCGTCATCGACGACTTCGGCAACACCTCGTCGCTGCTCATCGCCATGGAGTCGCCCGACAAGACCTACCGAGAGATGCGCGAATACACCGAAGACCTCACCTTCCGCCTGCGCGATATTCCCGAGACGGGCAATGTGCGCGTCATGGGCGAACAAACTGAGGAAATCGCCGTCACCATCGACAAAGAGAAGCTCTCGTTTTACGGCATCAGTCCCAACACCTTGATGTTGCAATATGCTTCACAGGGATTGCTGACCACTGCCGGGTCCATGGAGACTGACGCTTTCGACTACCCCTTGCACATCGTCAACCCCATCGTCTCAGAGCAAGAGTTGGAGGAGCAGATCGTCTATTCCGACGCTGCGGGTAACACTGTCCGGTTGCGCGACGTGGCCACTGTGGAACGAAGGCTGGCCCCCACTTCCAAGGTGGTCAACTTCAATGGAAACAACGCCCTCATCATCTCCGTCGAGATGCGCAAAGGCTATAACATCGTTGCCTATGGCAAGGCCGTAGAGAAGGTGTTGGCAGAGTTCAAGGACACCCTTCCCGACAGCGTGCAGATGTACCGCATCACCGACCAGCCCAAAGTCGTTGACCGCTCGGTGCGTTCTTTCCTGCGCGACTTGCTCATCTCCATGGTGGTGGTCATCGTGGTGATGTTGCTTCTCTTCCCCTTCCGCACCGCTTTGGTGGCCAGTTCGGGACTGCCCATCTGCACCGCATTCAGCGTCGGCATGATGTATCTCTTCGGCATCGAGCTCAACACGGTCACCTTGGCCGCTCTCATCGTGGTGCTGGGTATGATCGTCGATGACTCCATCATCAATATCGACGGTTATATCCACAAGCTTAACCAGGGCCTCAAGCCTTTAGATGCTGCGGTGACGAGTGCCCGTGAGCTTTTCATGCCTATGTTCATCGCTACCACGGCCATCGCCACCATGTTCTTCCCCATGACGCGCATCATCACCGGTCCCTTGGGCGATTTCGTGCAGCTGTTCCCGTGGACGGTGCTCTTCTCTTTGATGTCGTCATTGGCCTATGCCATGCTCGTCATCCCCTCGTTGGAAATCCTATTCATCAAGCCTGAGACCGACCGGCCAAAGCACCGTGGCTTCCTAAAGGCGCAGATGAAGTTCTTCGAGTTCATCCAAGGCATCTATGACCGGATGGAGCGTCATTGTTTCCATCATCCCCATTTCACCATCGGCTTAGGCATTGGCTCCATCGTGTTGGGTGTCTTGATGTTTCTGGCGCTCAACGTACAGATGATGCCTAATGCCGAGCGCGACTGTTTCGCTGTCGAGATCCGTTTGCCCGAAGGCAGCAGCCTCGAGGCCACCTCTCGCATCAGCGACTCATTGCAGCAGTTCCTTCTCGACGATCCCAGGGTCACCTCGGTCACCGCTTTTATCGGTGAGAGTGCGCCACGTTTCCATGTGACCTATGCCCCCAGCATCCCTGCCAAAAACCTGTCGCAGCTCATCGTCAACACTACCTCCAAACAAGCTACCGAGGACCTGCTGAAAGAGATGGACGACCGTTATGCCTATTATTTCGCCGAGGCCCATGTGCGTTTTAGGCAAATGGACTACCAGGCTGTCAGCACCCCCATCGAGGTCTTCGTTTATGGCGATGACCGCGACAAAACCGCTCCTGTGGCTCAGCGCATCAAGGACTATATGCTCAGTCTCGACGACGAGTTGCGATGGGTCCACACCGACTATGACGAGTTCACCCCTTCTGTCGGGTTGACCATGAAACCCGAGGAATGCGCCCGGCTGGGCATCACCAAAGGTGTCCTCTCGTTGCAGTTGGCCACAGCCCTCAACGGGCAGCCTCTCACGACTGTCTGGGAAGACGACCGCAGCATCCCCGTCAAACTCTATTCCGAGAAGACCTATGACCCCAACGACTTCGAGTCGGTTCAGAACCAGCTGGTCCCGACGATGCTTCCCGGCACCACTGTCCCCTTGCGACAGGTGGCTGACATCCATCCTGAGTGGCATCCCGCCCAACTCTACCGTCACAACGGGAAGAGTTGCATCAGCGTTGCTGCCGACATGAAGTTCTGGAAGTCACAGGCAGCCAGCATCAAGAAGATACAGCATTTCATCGACAGCGAGGTTCGCCCCAGCCTGCCCGAGGGTGTCAGCATCGAGTATGGTGGCCTGTCGGCGATCAACATCAAGGTCATCCCTCAGCTGCTGAAAAGCCTCATCGCCGCCATCCTGGTCTTGTTGGCCTTCCTGGTGGCCTATTTCAAGAAGTTCAACCTCGCATTGCTCACCCTGTGTTCCAGCACGTTGTGCATGTTCGGTGCCTTCTTCGGGGAATGGCTCTTTGGCCTCGACTTCGGCATCACCTCTCTGTTGGGTGTGGTGAGCCTCATCGGCATCATCGTACGCAACGGCATCGTGATGTACGAATATGCCGAGACGTTACGCACCGAGGAGGGTCTCGATGCCAAGGAAGCCGCCATGAGAGCTGGCAGCCGACGCATGAGGCCCATCTTCCTCACCTCCGCCACCACAGCCCTGGGCGTGCTTCCCATGATCATCACCCGCAACCCGCTGTGGATGCCTATGGGTGTGGTGATCTGCTTCGGCGTGGTGCTCTCCATGGTCATCATCCTCGCCGTCATGCCGGTGATGTACTGGCAGATCTTCCGTTCCAGTAAGAAAACACAACAGCCACAAACGCCATGAAAACCCGATATTTCGTCATCGTCCTTCTCCTGTTGAGCCTCCATGTCAGTGCCCAAGACACCTTGCGTCTCTCTGTGCAAGACTGTATCGACTTGGCTTTGGAGAACAACATCCCATTGAAGAACGCCCAACTCGAGATCGGGAAAGCCCAAGCCACCAAACGGCAGGCCGAGGCCGAGTACCTGCCCAGTATGTCGGCTCAGGCGCTTGCCTTTGATGCCAAGAACGCCATGCTCAGCTTCGGCATCGACGACATCGACAATGCCTTGGTACGACAAACCCTTTATAACCTCTATGCGCAGTATGGAGGTTTCTTAGGATTGGAAAAGGAATATTCGTTTGTCCAGAAAGGCACCATGCTCAACCTGATGGCTACCGAGCCCCTCTATGCTGGTGGCCGCATCCGCAACGGCAACCGTCTGGCCAAGCTCGGCATCGAAGCCGCTGAGCTCCAGGCTCAGGTCAAGGAAGACGAGATACGGCTACAGACGCAGTGCCTCTACTGGCAGATTGTCGCCTTGCAAGACAAGGTCAACACCCTGAACCAGCTGGATCAGCTCTTGGACACCTTGGACAAAGACCTCGAAGGTGCCATCGAGGCGGGACTGGCCATGCCTACGGACCAATATAAGCTCACGGTCAAGAAAAACGAGAGTGCGCTGAACCGGAAGAAGGTGGAAGACGGGCTCATGCTGCTAAAGATGGCTCTGGCACAATACATCGGCATCGACGGCCATGCGTTGACCCTTACTGACACCCTAGGGCTGGAGGTCGCACCTACGGCTTATTTTCAAGACCCTGTCGAAGCTGTCAGCCAACGTCGTGAGTCGCAGTTACTCGACCTCTCGGTAAAGGCCGAGCGGCTGAAGAAAAAGATGACTTTGGGCGAGGCCTTGCCTTCGCTATTGGTTGGGGGCAGCGCCAGCTACCATACCTTCCTCGGCAATGGCAAGCCCAATGCTTTGGTGTTTGCTGTGTTGCAGGTACCCATCACCGACTGGTACAAGACATCATGGAAGCTGAGGCAGCACAACCTCGACACCGAGATTGCCGAGAACAATCGTCGAGACCTCACCGAACAGATGCGTCTGCAGACCGAGCAGGCTTGGTATAACCTAGAGCAGAGTTGGCTACGCATCACCATGGCCGAGACTGCCTTAAGCGATGCCGAGGCCAACATGAAGATCGTCAGCGACTATTACGAAGCCGGGTTAGTCTCCCTATCCGATCTCTTGGAGGCTCAGACTCTCTTGAGACAGAGCCACAACGAGCTCAGCGACAGCCGGATGGAGTATCGCATCAACGTGGTCAGCTATCAGCAGTTGATTCATCAATGAATGGTATGGATAAAAAAACGGCCGTGTCTCCCGACAAGGCCGTTTAACGAAAATACAAATAAATAAAACTACAAACTACTTGTAGCGTTTCTTTCCAAGCAGATAGGCGGCGCCCATAGCTGCCAGCAGCAGCACGCCCTCACCGAGAGGAGCCTGCTTCCATTGGTCATAATAGGCACCCTCTGCGGGGACCATGACAGTGACCTCCGTCGGATCGCTTTCGGCGCGGTTATGGTTAACGTCGCCATCGGTGATGATGACCTGACCGATAGCAGGGCCTATGGTCAATAGCAATGCGGCTGTTAGGGTTAGGATTTTCTTTTTCATTTTTCTATGGTGTTTTTTGTTGTTTTCAGGAGTTGTTGGGCGTTGTGGCGCCCCCGCACGGGGGCGCCACAACGGGTATTATCTAAT
>JAEEON010000069.1 GCA_016284305.1 Bacteroidales bacterium | reverse complement strand
ATTGAATTGATTGATTATTAAGTAATTAGTGTTTAATACTACGATTCTGAAATCGTGGGTGCAAAAGTACGACTTTTTTCTTAATCTACAACACTTTACAAGAAATTATTTTGTCAAGCATGAACTCAGCTGCATGGCCATCGCCGAATATTTCGGGGAACATCGTGGGCGGGTTGTCTTTGAAGTGTTGGAAAGCCTGCATGATGCGGCTTCCGTCGGCATCGGCAAGGATGGCGTTGCCAGTCTGAACGATTTCCACCCATTCGGTCTCTGGCCTGAGGATGATGCAAGGCTTCTTGAAGAAGTAGGACTCCTTTTGCACACCGCCCGAGTCGGTGATAACCAATTGGGCGTGACGCTCAAGGGCAATGATCTCCAAGAAGGAAACGGGTGGGATTAGAATGATATTCGGGTTGTTGAAAATCTGCTCCTGAAGCTTCTCCTCAAGGTTGGTTTTCAAGAGTTTGGATGTCCTTGGGTGTAAAGGCAACACGACTTGACATTCTTTGGAAAGTTGAATTAAAGCGTTGAAAATGGCGCTGAGGCGTTGGGGTTGGTCGGTGTTGCTGTCGCGGTGGATGGTGGCCAAAATGAAAGGCTTGCCTTTTAGTTCCAAGCGCTGTATGATGTCGGTCTTTTCTTCGGCAATGTTGGCAAAATGCAGACTGTTGTCGTACATGATATCGCCGCAATGGTAGACTTTGGGATTGTCGATGGTGTAGGGACCGTCATTGCTCATGGGAAAGCCTTCGTGTTTTAGGTTTTCCAGTCCCGCCTTGGTAGGCGTGAAGAGCAGGGTGGAGCAGTGGTCGCACACGATGCGGTTGATTTCCTCGGGCATGCTTTTGTTGAACGAGCGCAGTCCTGCTTCGATATGGACGATGGGCACATGGATTTTGGCGGCGGCCACGGCACCGGCGAGGGTTGAGTTGGTGTCGCCATAGAGCACGATAAAGTCGGGTTGCTCCTTTATTAATATAGCTTCGATGCCTTCGGTCATGCGGGCAGTCTGTACGCCATGTGAGGCCGAGCCAACATGAAGGTTGTAGTCGGGACGCGGGATTTGCAGCTCATCAAAGAAGATCTGCGACATGTTGTCGTCGTAGTGTTGTCCCGTGTGGACAATGACTTCTTGTATGCGGTCGGCATAATGGTTACGGATGGCGCGGCTCAATGCGGCTGCTTTGATGATTTGGGGTCGAGCCCCGATGATGGTGACAAGTTTCATGGGTGTGTGTTGTTTCAAAAGGTCATTTCTCCATGGTCGCGGAAGCTGTAGTAGCGTTCGTTACCGATGATGATGTGGTCGATGACGGCGATGTCTAAGAGTTGGCCTGCCGACGCGATTTTTTGGGTCAGTAAACGGTCATCCTTGCTGGGTCGTGGGTTACCCGAGGGGTGGTTGTGGCCCAAGATGATGCATGTAGCGCCATAGTTCAAGGCGTGTTTGAAGATGATCCTTGGGTCGGCGATGACATTGGTCGTTCCTCCGTTGCTGATGCATTCCACTTTCAGTTCGTGGAAGCTTTGGTCGAGGTACATGACAAGGAAATGCTCCTGCTTCATGTCATCGATATGGGAAAGGAAACGTTCGAACGAGGTTGTGGAGTCTTTGACCTCGTCGGGAAGGTTGGCTTCTGCGCCGCGACGGCGTTTGCCGAGTTCAAGGGCGGCCATTATGGTGATGGCTTTGGCTCTGCCAACGCCTTTGAAGGTTTCCAACTCCTTCAGCGAGAAATTGGAGAGGTTGATGAGGTTGTTGTTGGCTTTGCCCAAGATTTCGCGAGCCAGGTCCACTGCCGATTGCCCCTCTTTGCCGGTACGCAAAAGAATAGCCAAAAGCTCCGAGTCGCTCATGGCAGCCTTGCCTTTCTCGGCCATCTTTTCACGAGGCCTGTCATCCTTGGCCCATTCCTTGATGGATTTCTTCTGGGTCATGTAAGTGAAGTGTTTCGGGCGGTAAAGATAGCGTTTTTCTGCTTACCTCAAGCAAAAAAGCCTCTTCCACAGAGTAGAAGAGGCACCAACATGTATGAATAAAACTTCCAATTATGCCAATTTTGCCGTGAACTTTGTCAGCTTCGACTTCAGGTTGGCGGCTTTGTTCTTGTGGATGATACCGCGCTTGGCGACCTTGTCGATAACGGAGTACAACTTAGAAAGTTGTCCTTCGGCTTCCGACTTGCTGGTCAAAGCCCTGAATTTCTTGATTTCGTTACGCATGTTCTTGGCGTAGTAACGGTTGTGCAAGCGTCTCTTCTCAGTCTGACGAATTCTCTTGATTGCATCTTTGTGGTTTGCCATATCTCTTATTCCTTTATGCTTTTTGTTCTTTTTATTTTGGGCTGCAAAATTACAACTTTTCTTCGAAATGCCAACCCATTATTTGAAATTTTTTCAATAAAAAATGTATAAATCTGATTTATAATGCTTTAAAAGCCATCTTCTCTTCGTTTTCACGGTGGATGATTTCGTTGAGCTTTATATTAATAAAGGTGTTCTTTTCCAAGTCTTTTGCGTATAAGATTATGGGTACATAATTCTCGCCATATCCTCTTGCAACACCTTTGTTGTCAATGCGCTCAATGAGCATGCGTTGTGTATTGCCCTGCAACATCTCAAAATACTTGGTCTTGTTCTCCAATGAGATTTGTCGCATGACTTCACTGCGTTCCGTCTTGATGCTTTCAGGTACTTGGTTGGGTATGGTGGCTGCCTTTGTGCCATTGCGAACCGAGTATTTGAAGGTGTGGATGTGACTGAACCCGATTTCTCTCGCAAAGTCGCAGCTTTCCTTGAAAGTTTGTTCAGTTTCACCTGGGAAACCCACGATGATGTCGGTGGTGAGGTTGAAGTCGGGACGGAAAGTTTTGATGCGCTGGCACATGTCGCGGAACTGCGAGACGGTATAAAATCGGTGCATGCGCTTTAAGGTGTCATCGGAACCGCTTTGCAGGCAAATGTGCATGTGTGGTGCGAGTTTCTTATGCTGGAAGAGTTGCAAAAATCGGTCGCTGAACTGGTCGGGTTCGATGGAGGAGACGCGCACGCGGAAGTCGCCGTCTATTTCCAAGATGTTTTCCACAAGTTGCTCGAAGTTGGTGCCTTCGTATTGGTAACGACCCATATTGACTCCCGTCAGCACGATTTCCTTGAAACTGTGGGCAACTACTTTGCGTACATTGTCATAGATGTCCACGTCGGGACGACTCGTTGCCCTTCCTCGCACCATTGGAATAATGCAGTAGGAGCAGAAATTATTGCAGCCGTCGTGGATCTTGATGAGGCTGCGGGTGTGGAAGGTGTCGAAGGCGGGTTGGTAGCTGAAGAGGTCGCGGTCGTAGCCCTCGGGGTCACTGTGGCCAGTTCTAAAGTGCTCATC
>JAEEON010000068.1 GCA_016284305.1 Bacteroidales bacterium | reverse complement strand
ACAAAGCAATGACAGAAGAAATTATTATAGCCGGTTTCGGCGGACAAGGTGTCTTGTCAATGGGTAAGATCCTTGCTTACAGTGGTATCATGCAGAACAAGGAAGTCAGCTGGATGCCATCCTACGGCCCCGAGATGCGTGGCGGTACAGCCAACGTGACCGTCATCGTCAGCGACGAGCGCGTGTGCTCCCCCATCCTCAACGCTTTCGACACTGCCGTCATTCTGAATCAGCAGTCACTCGACAAGTTCGAGAGCAAAGTGAAACCCGGTGGCTACCTGATCTATGATCCGAACGGCATCACGCATAAGCCGACCCGTAAGGACATCCACATCTACACCATCGAGGGTGCTCAACTGGCCTCCGACATGGGCAATAGCAAGGTGTTCAACATGATCATCCTGGGTGCTTTCCTGAAGCTGCGCCCCATCATCGACAACAAGAACGTCGAAGAAGGTCTGCGCCACAGCTTGCCAGAGCGCGCCCACAAGCTCATCCCGCTCAACATGCAGGCCGTCCAGGTCGGCATGGACAACGTTAAAGAAGCTTGATTCCCAAAGCCTTGACAAACATGAAAAAAGCCGCTCCCAAACGGGAGCGGCTTTTTTGTTTCCATCAGCAAGTCGCTTATTTCAGACCTTCCCAAGTGCCGATGATGTTCTTGCACTGCGTATAGGTGGCAGGACAATTGAACACCTTATACATATCGGAGTTGTAGGCCTGGAAGATGTCAACAGCACGTTGGAAAGTATCCCAACCATGAGCCAAGATGTAGAGGTAATACACCTTACCTCCCGTCAGAGGAGCATCCTGAGGAGCATTGGCCGAACGGCACATCTGAACAGTGTAAGGCTCAATGGGCTTGTAAGCATTGGTGTTGACGGCGCCGTCAAGCAAAGCAGCCGGCAAATAACGCTGAATGTATTGATCGTTCTCCGGAGCATACGGTGAAGGAACGAGCTTGGTCTTCAAAATACGGACAATCTCGCTAACCGTCGTAGAAGCATTGCAAAGCAAGTTCAAGCAACGCTCACCAGTGGCGTTATTACGGGCATAGATCTCAAACGCCATCGGAATCATGGCAGCAGCACCAAATTCATGTTTGCCCAAGAAGTTGTTGTAAACCGTCTCAAATTCAGTGTATCCCGAAGGAACATTCGAGAACATCACATACGCTGTGGGTTCATTGAAGACGTAGGTATTGTATTCGATCTCACCCTCAATCCAATACTCATGATCACCATAGATGAAATGGTCATCACCAGAGAATGAATAATCTTTTGGGGTCTCATTCACAAGATTAGCCCAAGGATCGGAACTGGGGGTATCCGGCGTGGGGTCGTCCGGTGTAGGAGTGCTCGGCGTGGGAGTGCTCGGTGTAGGAGTGCTCGGTGTAGGAGTGCTCGGTGTAGGATCCTCAGGATCCTCAGGGGTGCAAGCCATGAACGTTACAAAAACAAGGCTCATGAGGGCAACCATAAAAGTCTTGCCCCAACGATTTAATGAAGTTGATCTTTTCATGATAATAAGTTTTAGGTTTGTAATTGATGATGCAATAATACAAACTTTAAAATCATTTTCAAAAAAAAAAGTTCAATTAATCGCCCCCAACATGAAATACCGTCTCCGCTGAGACCACCGAAGCAGCATAGAACCACCCCACACCTGAACCGGCAGGCTGGATGTTGGTCATCACATTGGTAGGCGGACCAAGCAAAGGATTACTGCCCATGGAGGTTTTCACATTAAACGTGAACATCATGTAATCGGCAGGAATGCTCAGCAGATCCAAATGGATGAGAAAACCGTCATGCATATCACTGCTCAAAAACATCCCAACAGGTATCTCCACGTTGTTCTCCTGCATCTCAGGACCATTGACATAATAACCAGCATAACCCGCCATGGGAATAGACATGACCTGATACAGGGTGTCGTGCATTGAGACTCCATCCTCGGTCAAGTGAACCATATATACAATGGTTGGATCCGGAAGACTTTGGAAATACGGATAGAGCATATAAATGGTATCACTCATAGGGATTCCTTCAAACAAGGGACTCGGCTTCAGCACCAACGAGTCGATAACCTCCACATTGTCGCCCATATAACTCTCTGCCGTCAGATGCTTGTAACCATCCGGCTCCTCATCAGAAGGCACATCAACAAACAAGCGATACAAGGTCTTTTTTCTTCCAGCAACAGAATCCGTCAGATAATGTCCTGGCTGATCCGCCTGCTCCAAATAGTAAATGGTATCAATCCCATCGGTGACACATACTCGGGCACCACTAATCATTTGTATGTCATCACGATTATAGAAGTCGGCAGTATAGCTCAAAATCACCTCATGACGTTTCAGCTCATCGGTAATCGAGCCTTCCAATCCAATCATGGGCTCCCCCTCCTCCAAGTCGATGACTATATCCTCACGACAGGAGAACAGCGCAAGCAGTAGCATCGGCAACAAAAACATCATCCTCTTCATAACCTTAGAATTTGAATTGATATGATATGGAAGGAACCGTCGAGAACAAATACATCTTCTCCGTCTTGACACCGCCATCATCATCCTGGTCAAAGGTAACAGCCCAAGTGTTGTGATGCGCATAGGCGTTATAGACGGAGACATTCAACTCACTATCCCACCGTTTCCATTTACGGTCGGGCAATTGCCAGGTAAGCGACAGATCCATACGATGATAGGCTGGATAACGGCTCTCGTTTCTGCTACCATTATAAATGGCATAGGTCACCCCACCCAAGGTATATTGCCCGTAAGGATAAGTCACCGGCTGCCCCGTGTTATAAATCCAGTTTGCAGCCACACTGAGCTTAGGAGTGATATCGTAATTGGCTACGATGACGAAGTTATGCGGTCTGTCGTAGGGCGAACGATACTCCTTGCCAAAATTGATTCCCTCGATAGTTCTCAATGTACGCGAATACGTATAAGAAACCCATCCCGTGAGTTTGCCCTTGTTTTTCCTAACCAGAAACTCTATTCCGTAAGAGCGTCCTTTACCAGAACGCAACTCTCCATCAATCAACACATTACCATAGGTCAACGCATTATCCTTGAAATCCATCACATGGTCAAGGTCTTTGTAATAAAGCTCCACCGAGGTCTCGATGGCATCGTGATCGAAGTTACGGAAATAACCCACAGCAAACTGGTCACTGCGCTGGGGTTTGACATTAGGACTGATAGGGAACCAAACATCGAAAGGCAGTCCACCGGTTGCCGCCGAAGCCACCTGGATATATTGGAAGGTGCGCGAATAAGAAGCTTTCACCGACGACACCTCGTCGATACGGAACATGGCAGCCAATCGTGGCTCTGGATGAATCTCCGAATGGAAGACCTCACCGGGACCATAATGAATGGTATCGGTCACACGATAGTTCTCGTCAAAAACGAAGAAATCCTCAGCGCCAATATTTTGGAATGACGATAGACGCAGTCCGTATCGCATGGAGAACCTAGGGGTTAGCGTATGGTCATGGGTGAAATACAAGGCATGTTCAAGCCCTTTACGTCTAACCACCGTCATGCTATCCAAGCTCAAATATTGGGCAAGAGCGCCACCACGATCCTCGAGTTGTCCTTGTTCGAGGGAGAGAAATCCCGTGGACAGGCCCCAGCGTGAAGTATGGTTTTCGTTCCAAAGCATGGTGAAGTCATAACTCAGCTCAGCACTCTGGGATCCTGCTTTAAGCGTAAAGTCATACGGATCGAACCAGATGTCGATGGCATAGTTGTATTTCGTTCCCACCAAGGTAAGGTTGGAGGTAAGACGCTCGCCAAAGATATGATTCCAACGCAAGGTGGCACTCGAATTGCCATAGCTCAAACCAAGCATATCCTTCACCTTGAACCGGTCTTTGCCATGATAGGCTGACAGGAACAGTCGGTTGTTGTCGTTGATTCGCTGGGTAACCTTGGCATTCAGGTCGTAGAAGTAGATGTCGGAACCCTTGACTCGCTCGCCAAGGAACGGGATCACCAGTCCTGCATAGGTGGTTCGTCCAGCCAACAGCAACGAGGTCTGGTTGTTGAAGGCTGGGGTTTCCAAGGTCAAACGGCTGGTAACGAGACCAACACCTCCTGTTCCGGAGAGCTTTTTCGGCATCTCGTCTTTGACCTTCACATCAAGGACGGAAGAGAGTCGCCCTCCGTAGTTGGAAGGAATGTCACCTTTATATAAAGTAGCCTCTTTGACAACATCGTTGTTAAACACGGAGAAGAAACCCAAAAAGTGCGAGGCGTTATAGATGGGTGCATCATCAAGCAGGATGAGGTTTTGGTCGGTGCCTCCGCCCCGGACGCTGAAACCCGACGACCCCTCTGAAGCCGCCTGCACGCCAGGAAGCAGTTGGATGGTCTTAATGACATCCACCTCTCCCATCAATGCGGGAATTTTCTTGATGGTGATCATGTCAAGGCTTTGAACACTCATGGCCATCTCCGAAACGTTACGGTCACTTTTTTGACTGGTGATTTCCACATCTGACAGTCTGACCACATCGGGGCGCAGCCTCACATTGAATGTTTGAGGCTTTTGAACAACACTAACAGAATGATTTACAGACTCATACCCAATATAGGTAAACTGCAGCTTATGATTGCCCACAGGAAGTTCAAGCTGATAGGCACCTTTCTCATCGGTGGTTGTCCCCACCTTCAGCTGTGGCTCATAGATGGCCACACCTATCAATGTCTCTCCTGTCTCGGCATCACGAACTACGCCTGACACACGACCTTTTTGCTGTGCCATGACCCCAGAAATGGCCAACAGCACACCAATAAAAAGCAACCAAGCCCTTCTCATTAAAACAAAATCAATTCCGAGTAACCTCTACAGTATTATCAGAATAGGAAACTTTGTCACCCCACTTGATGTAAGCACGGCAAACATAAGTGGTTCCGCTTTCCAATGTATTCACCGGCGCGATGTAATCGTTGTCTGCGAGCTGAAGACCTATCATTGGCAACATTGACACAATCATGCTCCAATCCTCAGGGGCATCAGCTGTGGTAAAGCCTGCCGATGAGCCAGTTGCATTATCAAAAGTCACCGGGGTGTCATCATCCGATTTCAGCTTCCACACATAGCCACGTTCCGTAACTAAAGAAGCGTCACCTTCAACGGAAGCGATCAACACCACAAGTCCTTCTGGGAGTTCTCCAACAAATGGTATTGACGCTGGAGGGAAGAACGGATCTTTTGCCACGACGGTCACGGGTGCCGGATCAGGATCATCCGGATCCACCGGGTCATCCGGATCCACGGGGTCAACTGGGTCAACTGGATCACCTGTGGTTTTGAAAGACTTGCACACGCTACTATAGAAGACTTCGCCATTGGCATCTGTAATCTGCAGGAAAGAACGATAATAATAGGTTTGATTGGGTTCAAGATCCGTCAGCGTGCAGGAATAAAAGCCCCAAGCAGCCAGGTCAGCGACCACTTTCATATCATCTACGGTAGGATTGGCCGTCAAGCCATAGCAGAAGCCACGTTGATACAAGATCGTATCGACGGCTCCTTTGATGGCTTTACCTCCGATGGTGACGATGCCTTGGTCCTCCCAATGAGTCATGTCAGCATCCGAAGCAATTTGTGAAATTGGGAGACTCGTATATTGGTAAGGAGCACTTTCAGCGGTGTGTCCATGCGAATCAGCCATCGTTGCCTTAAACCAAAGGGTCCCCATATTTCCCAGACTGACGCCACCATGGAAACTCACCACAGTGGAACCAGGAGTGGTTTCATCGATCGTTATCGAGTCATTGACAGCAATGGGGTTGATGATCTCATCACTGGTTTGGCCCCAGAACAGTTGCAGCTTATCAAAAAAGTCCCCTTCGACGGCGTGATCATAGAAACTGGCTGAGGCACAACAGGTCACCACGCCAGCATTATAATAAGCGGTGTCAACCCGAACGGCCGGTGTCGGGTCAAGGGTGCGGAACGAACTGGAAATAATGGTATCCAGGAACAAACCGTCCGTGACCCTCAACTTATACCCATACGTGCTATTCGGGCGCAAGGGGGAAAGGGTGTCGCACAGTTCTGAGAAGTCTTTCATGAGCAAGGTGTCCTGGAACAAAACCTTTTTCAAAGTATCATTGGTCTGCAACGACTCCTCAAGCCAATAAGTAAGATCAATCTTTTCCACCAGGAACAGGCTATCCAGCTTAAAGTTCACCTTGAACTCGGCATAATCCACAAACCCATTAACATTACAGGTCACTGTTTTTGTACTTATGGTACCATTTTCTTTTTGGCAGGAGAAAAACAACAAAGAACAAATCAGTAATCCTAAGAACAGTCTTGCTTTTTTCATTTGGAATTCATTTTTGATATAGGTTGCAAAGATACAACTATTTTTTATTCATGGGGCAATATCATTGGATTTATACTCCATTCGGGCCATTTTCTCCACCTCCAGTGCAGTCTGCCCGAACTCCTCCGTAATCTTTCCCAAGAGCAAATAGACACCGTCGCCTTGAAAAGGCCAGTTCGTGAGCACAGGCGGGAAATGCACCGTGTCGAAAGCCTCGCCCGTGGCATCAACGAAAGTGCCCAAGGCCATCCGATCACCGCGGCTGGTGCGGACATACTTCACCGTCACCAGCTTACCCAACATCCGATAACGTCGCCCAACGAAACGAGGCATCTGGCAGGCCATCACCTCACCTCGAAATGAGGTCTTTAGCAAATCGAACCATGTCATGGAGACCGGGAAACCATAGAGTTCAATTTCGTCATAGGCATTTCGCAAAGCATTAGTTTGAAAATCAGGAAATTCATAATGCTGGTTCTCAAACCTAAACAGGGTCTCAGCCTGTTCCTTCTTACCATCGTGTTTGCAGAGATGTGCTTGCCAAAGGAGTTCGGCTTTGGTCTTGCGGGTGAAATCGAATGCACCGCCACGAATAAGCAAGATGAGCTGTTCCAACGAGAACGGGACTCGTTGAATGAAATCAGCGAAATCAGCAAACGGACCATGGGCTTTACGCTCAGCGATAAAACGTTCAACAAATTGTTGTTCAATCCCTTGCAGATGGACAAAGCCCATGTGTATCGTCCTGCCATTCAACGATGTCAGAAACTCACTATGGTTGACACCAGGCAGCTGCACCCGAGCCCCCATCCGTCGAGCCTCGTTAAAATAAAACCAAGTCTGATAATAACCTCCAAAATTGTTAATCACCGCCACCTGAAACTCCAGTGGATAATGGCTTTTCAGATAGAGGCTTTGATAGCTCTCCACGGCATAAGATGCCGAATGGGCCTTCGAGAAAGAATATCCTGAGAACGACTCTATCTGGCGCCACAGCTCCTGCACCAAGGCATCAGGATAGCCTTTAGCCCTACAGTTGTCGAAGAACTTTTGGGCGACCGTCTCAAACTCCGACTTATCCCTCATCTTATGTCCCATCATCCGGCGCAGCACATCGGCTTCGGCCAGGTCCAAACCCGCGAAATAGTGTCCCACCTTGAGCACATCCTCTTGATAGATCATCACGCCATAGGTCTCGGCCAGGAGTTCTTTCAAGAGCGGGTGTTTATAATCCACCGTCTCGGGATGATGGAAGCGGTTGATGTATTCGCGCATCATGCCCGACTTGGCCACCCCCGGACGGATGATGGAGCTGGCGGCCACCAAAGTCTTATAGTCGGAACAACGCAACTTGCGCAGCAAGCCTCGCATGGCCGGGCTCTCGATATAAAAACAGCCGCAAGTCTCAGCCTTGAACAGCTGTTGTTTGATGCGTTCGTCATGTTTCAACGCCTCAATTTGATGGATGTCGATTTTCATCCCATGATTACGTTCCACCATCTCCACCGCATCGCGGATATGGGCGATGCCCCGCTGGCTGAGGATGTCGATCTTCACCAAACCCAGTTTCTCCGCGGAATACATATCATATTGGGTCGTCGGGAATCCTTTGGGAGGAAGGTCCAAAGCCGCAATGTCGGTGATAGGACGTTCCGTCACCAGCACTCCACCTGCATGGATGGAACGCTGACGCGGGAAATCTTTCAGTCGGTCGGAGATGGAGACAATCTGCTGACCCACAGCGTTATACTTGGCAAACTCCACCGGATTGCGTTCCATCTGGTCGATTTCCCTTTTAGGCAGCCCAAACACCTTGCCCAGCTCGCGACAGAGGGAATTGCCTTGGAAGGTGACCGTCGCCCCCAACAATGCCACATGTTCACTGCCGTGTTTTTTGAAGATATGGGCGATGACTTGGTCGCGTTCCCGCCATGAGAAGTCGAGGTCGAAGTCGGGCGGGCTACTCCGTTTAGGATTGAGGAACCGTTCGAAGTAAAGGTCCAGTTCAATTGGATCGACATCGGTGATTTTCAGGCAGTAAGCGACTACACTATTGGCCCCACTCCCTCGCCCTACATGGTAAAAGCCTTTCGACATGGCAAAGCGAACAATATCCCAGGCGATGAGGAAATAAGCGCAGAAGCCCATCCTTTCGATGATGTCGAGTTCTTTCTCGATGCGACGATAGGCCTCTTTGTTGGCCCCGCCATACCGATAGAGCATCCCATCGAAGGCCAACTTCCGAAGCAGCTCACGGTCGTCATAGACGTTGTCCGTGAAGCAGCGTTTGTTTTTCACGCTCCCATCGAGGCTGATCTCACATTCGGCAAGGAGTCGTTCGGCGTTCTCCATCAGCTGAGGATAAAGGGCAAAAGTGGTCTTCAGTCGTCCGGCAGGCAACAGCAGCTCATCGGGACCAGCGCAGGTTGTCGGGTCAAGGCGTGAGATCAGCACGTTGTCGTCGATGGCGCGCAGGCATTGGTGCAGATGGAAGTCGTCGGCCTCGGCAAAGGTGACGGGTTGCATGGCGACCAGTTTCTCGAACGACTCACAATTATAGAGTTTGGTCAGCTGAGAGAAGCGTACACCTAAGAACTCATTCTCTTTCAACTGTTTAAGTTTATGTTTCCCGAAAGGATAAATCACAAAAGTGTTGTCCCATTCGGGAGCCGTTGTGGGGTAAGGTTGTTTAGTGAGGTTATGTTGACTCAGGAAGCGGTTAAGTTCGGCGAAGCCCAGGTTGTTTTTAGCCAGGGCCACATAGAGCAGTTCGTTGTCTTGGCGGAACTCCACGCCCATCACGGGTCGCACACCTTGTTTTCGGCATTCAGACACGAAGTCGGCGGCACCCATCGTCGTGTTGATGTCGGTAAGGGGCAAGGTTTCATAGCCGAACGCGGCAGCTCGTTTGACGAGTTCCTCGATCGGCATCGTGCCGTAGCACAGGCTATTATAGGAATGGACGGTTAGCAAGGTGAAAGGTGAAAATTGAAAGGTGAAAGGTGAAAGATGAAAGGTGAAAGGTGAAAGGGTTTTTGTGATTAGTTTTTAATCAAATGATTCGCTGTAAAACTAATCAAATTTTTTTAGGTGCAAATACTTTTTGAGGAATTTTTGTATCAGGTTAGAACGTGAGCAATATTTTCAAGGAGTCTACTATGAGCATTTTTAACATTTCACTCTTGGGGAGGCTGGAGCATTTACGATGCCGATGGCGACGGCACCTACACCTTGACGATGTCATCACCTCTCAATTCTCACCTCTCAATTCTCAATTTAATCGACAACCTGACCGGTGCCAACGTCAATCTGCTCGAGACCCCGAGCTACAGCTTCGAAGCCAAGACCACCGACTATGAGAGCCGCTTCAAGCTGGTCTTCACCACCGGCAACGCTTCCGACGACAACTTCGCCTTCATCAGCAACGGTGAACTCATCGTCAACGGCGAAGGCACCCTCCAGATCTTCGATGTCCTTGGTCATGAAATCCTCTGCAGGCACCTTTCATCTTTCACCTCTCACCTTTCACCTTTCACCTCCCCTGGAGTGTATGTGTTACGCCTCATCAACGGCAACGAGGTGAAGACCCAGAAGATCGTGGTGAAATAAACCGATAATAGCAAGAAGACATCCCTCCTTACTGAACCCCTCAAAAAGACCAGCCTTCGGGTTGGTCTTTTTTATTGTTCAGCACCTCCCAATGGCATGTTCCCCAAAACGTTTCTTGATCTTGTCCATCGCGGCATACAAATTCGTCAACTCGATGTTGTCATCAAACAAGGCCAACTGAGGAGCACCGCTGACCAGTTCGCTGAGACGCACACCGATGAGACGGATCATCATGCGACGGTTATACAGTCGGTCAAAGATGCCGTTGACGGTCTGGCGCAACACATGGTCAAAAGCTGTGTAAGGGATGCGCTGCTGCATGTCGTGCGTGTCGAAATTCGAGTAACGTATCTTCACCGTGACACAACCCGTCAGCTTGCCTTGTGAACGCAACTCGAAGCCCAGGCTCTCGACCATCCGCCCCAGACAACGTCGCAAGGCCGTCACGTCGATGGTGTCTTGCTCGAAGGTGCGTTCCTTGCTCATCGATTTCTGCTCTTGATAAGGACAGACTGGCGTGTCGTCATGCCCGTTGGCCTTCTTCCAGATGTCGAGTCCATGCTTGCCCATCGCCTGTTGCATGGCCATGGGAGGCAGCCGACGCAACGTGCCGATCAGCTCCACCCCCATCGACCGAAGCAGCTGATAGGTCTTCTCGCCCACCATCGGGATCTTCTGCACCGAAAGCGGATCGAGAAAGGTATTAATACAAGGTGTAGGCACCTGCAACTCACCATTGGGTTTGGCCTGACCCGTGGCAATTTTCGACACCGTCTTGTTCTCTGAAAGTCCAAAAGAGATGGGCAACCCCGTCTCTCGGATGATCTTCTGCCGCAACTCATGCGACCACAGCTGGCAGTCGTGGAAACGGTCCATCCCTGTTAAGTCAAGATAATGTTCGTCAATCGACATCTTCTCAAACACCGGAGCACTGTCGGCAATAATCTGCGTCACCAAACGCGAATAACGACTGTAAAGCTCCATGTCACCACGGATGAAGACCGCTTCGGAACACAGCTGCCTTGCCATGCGCATCGGCATGGCCGAATGCACCCCGAAACGCCTCGCCTCATAGCTGCAGGTAGAGACCACACCCCGGTCCGACATTCCCCCAACAATAACGGGCTTGCCGTCCAACGAAGGGTTGATGAGCCGCTCCACCGACACAAAAAAAGTGTCCAAATCCAGATGTAAAATCGTTTTTTCCATTTTTTTCCTCTTTTTTTCTTGACATCTAAAAAAATTGATGTACCTTTGACGAGTTTTTAATCAAAATAAACGCCGTAAACTTAATCATTTTTTCAATCCCACCCCAAAAAACAACTCTAAATTCTCAATTCTCAATTCTAAATTCCCCATGTATCTCAACTCAAACATCAAATTTTTACGCAAGCACCGCGGTCGCACGCAAGACGACGTGGCCTTTGCGCTCAACATGAAACGCTCCACCCTGAGCGGCTATGAAAATGGCATCGCCGAACCGAACCTCGAAGCCTTGATGGCCCTCTCCAAATATTTTGGCATCGCCATCGACACCTTGGTGAAAGTCGATCTCAGCACCTTCAGCGAAGGACAACTTTCGCAACTGGAGCGGGGGTTCGACGTGCATCTCAAAGGCAGCAACTTACGAGTGCTGGCCACCACGGTCAACGCTGACAACAACGAGAACATCGAGCTGGTGACCGAGAAAGCCAAGGCTGGCTATGCCACCGGTTTCGCCGACCCTGAATACATCAAGGTGCTTCCCACCTTCTCCATGCCCTTCCTCTCCAGGGAACGCAAGTACCGCACCTTCCAAATCAGCGGCGATTCCATGCTGCCCATCCCCGACGGGTCCTACGTCACTGGAGAATATGTACTCGACTGGACATACATCCGCACCGGACAGCCGTACATCATCCTTACTCAAGACGATGGTATCGTCTTCAAGATCGTGGAAAACAAAATCGAGGAGGAAGGCCGGCTAATCCTGAGCTCCCTCAATCCCCTCTACCGTCCGTACAGCCTGGCCGCCGCCGACATCAAGGAAGTGTGGAAATTTGTCCATTACATCAGTGTGGAAATGCCACAACAAAACGAGAACACCCTTCGCGAGGAACAACTGGTCAAAGCCGTCCAAGACCTACAACAGAAGGTGCAGGAGATCCAATTAAAGCTGAACCTATAAGTCAACAACGGCACACATTTTGTACGGAATGATTTTTTTGTTCAGTAACTTTTAAAACATACTCTCATGAAAAAGATTCTGTTATGTATGATGCTCTTCTGCGGCTTAGCCATGATCAGCACCAGTTGCCAAAAAGACGACAACGTCCCCTCTGAAGTAGAAAATGGAACCATGGCTGTTGATTCCAAAAACGTCAACATCAACACAGCCCAAGCCGTTGAATTCGGCAATCAGAACGCCATCCTCTTCACCGCCAAAGAGATGACCGCAGACAACAACGAAGGCATCGCCATCGTATTCAATGGCGACATCGCCACAGGCACTTATGATCTCAGCGCCTCCCGTGGCGAACAACCCAAAGTCGTGGGACTCAAGGATTTTAACATGGGTGAGCTGCCCTTCGTCATCGGAGCAGACACCGTATATTATGGCGAAGTGTATGTTTGGATCAGTGGCAAACTTTCCATCACCGAGGAAAACGGCACCTATACCGTAATCCTCTCTCAATGCGTCGCTGCCAGCACCGGAGGATCCAACATCAACCTCTCACTCAACTACACAGGAGTCCTTCAACCTTACGTCTTCGACACGGACAACAAGTTCGTCATTGACGGCATCGAAAGTCCTATCGGACTGGCCGGCCTCACCTCCATCAGCGGCATGAGCTCATTAGGCCTTAACGTGAAGTCGATGCTGTTCATGTCAGCCAACCGCAAACGTTTCTTCATTGTCAGCTTCCTGGGCAACGAGAACATTGATGGCGAATACCAGCTGGGATATCTCATCACGCCTTATCTGCCCATCCTGCCTTGCGTCCACGTCGCTTTGGATCACGACTTCTGGACAATGCAACCCCAGACGGGCTACGTGGCCAAAGAAGGCACCATGAAGATCGTCACCAACCCCGACGGCTCCAAAACAGTCACCATGAAGAACCTGAAGCTGAAGAACCTGGAACACGACAATGAGTTCTTCTTCCCCGTCATCGACGCCGAACTCACCTACCATGGCATGATGTTCGAAATCGGAAGATAATTCTTTCGTGACACCGCCTATTTGAAAAATAGGAGTATCTTTGTCGTAAATTGTTTTTTATGAAAAAGATACTCCTATTCTTTTTGTGCCTAGCCACGGTCACCGTGATCGCACAAAACACCCATATCCTCCCTACGCCACAGCAAGTACAATGGCAGAAAGGGAGCTTCTCATGGAACGAAAGAGCCATCGACGCAGTCTTGGTAAACCATCTAGAGGTTCCCAGAAACGAAGACCAGGCCTACCGATTGACGATTAGTCAAGACCGAGTGCTCATGGAAGCCACCTCGGAGACGGGGCTCTTCTACGCAGAACAAAGCCTGAAACAACTGTATCGCTATGCCTCCACGAACCGCACGGATATACCTTGCATGACCATCCTCGACTGGCCCGATTTCAAGCTGCGCGGATGGCAGGACGACATCAGCCGAGGCCCCATCGTCTCAATGGACTACCTCAAGCAACTCATCCCCCAACTGGCCGAATGCAAACTCAACGCCTTCTCACTCTATACTGAACACACCTTCCGCACCAAGAGCCATCCCGACATCGCCCCTATCGACGCCTTTACCGCCGAGGAGATCCAAGAACTTGATGCTTTCTGCAAGCAATATCACATCCAACTGATTGGCAACCAACAGTGTTTTGCCCATTTTGAGGAAATCCTCAAAAACCCGTTTTATGAATATCTGGCCGATGCTCCCGACAACCTCAACCCAGGTATTCTAGAAACCTACGACTTCTTGGAAGACCTGATCCGAGAAGAAACCCAAGCCTACACTTCCCCATTGTTCAACATCAACTGCGACGAGACGGAGAGCCTGGGCAGTGGCAAAGCCAAGACTTACGTCGATTCCGTCGGAAAAGAGACAGCCTATTACCTGCACATCAACCGTGTGAACGACATCGTGAGACGCCATGGCAAACGTGCCATGATGTGGGGTGACATCGCCGACCAGCATCCTGAAATCTTGAACAACCTCGACAAAGACATCATCTTCCTTGCTTGGAGCTATGCCGCGCGCGAAAGCTATGACGAGTTCTTGAAGCCATATGTCGAGTCGGGACATGAATTCATCGTGGCACCCGGAGTCAGCCTTTCCGAACGAGTGCTCCCAAAATATCAAGAGTTCATGGTGAACATCCCCAATCTCTGTCGTGACGGGTTCCGCAATGGCGCTGTCGGCGTCCTCAACACCTGTTGGGATGATTTTGGCGAGTCTTTGACAAATAGTGCTTTGTACGGCCTTCTCCTGGGTGCCGAGAAAAGCTGGAACCCCATGAGCAAAGACGAAATCGAATGGAACGACGATCTCCCGTCTCTCATTAACCTCTCACGTATCGCCCAAAACGACGGTATCGGTAAATTCAGCGCCATGTGGGAGCCGATTACCCCATTCTATCCCTCCCTCGTCGAAGAGACTTTCCTCACCGACAACCACAAGGCACTCAACGAACTGGATTCACTAGCACCTCAACTGGCTAATGACAATGCTCTGTACGCCGCCCACCGAATGCGATGGTGTGCCCTTCGAAACCTAGCCCGTGGTCAGCTGTTCAAGACTTACCAAGATCCCACCGCAGAGAACATCGCAGAATCCAAGCGACAAATTGACAGCCTGCTTGTCGGTTTGCACCGCCTTAAGAACAAATATATAAAGGTGTGGAACCAGGAGAGCCGCCCCTATTGGCTAGAAGTCAACCTCGAGAAATACGACCGTGCCGCCCGTGAACTGAAAGCCCTAGCCTATCTGCCTTTCATAGAGTCAGAAACCGATGCCGAGGGACACGTCACGGTTACTTTACGCACCATCTACAACGACCAACCCATCCATTACTCCATCGACGGCAAAGCGGTGACCCCCACCGATCCAGTTTATGAGAAACCCATTGTCTTGACTCGTTCCGGATTGGTCAAAGCCACTTGTTTCGACGACATGGGACGTGCTGTCAGCAACGAGCGCTACTTTCTATACCACAAAGGCATGGGCAAACTGAAAGCCTTGAACAGCCCAGCGGGCAATTACCGCCCAGAGTATTCTGGTGGAGGCGACAAGGCCTTGGTGGACGGACGTCTCGGGAGTGAGAATTACAAAGACGGACGCTGGCAGGGCTTTTATGGTGTGGATGCTGATATCGAATTGGACCTCAAGCAAAAAGAAAACATCCACGAAATCGAAATCGGCTTTTTGGCTAACCCTCACGACTGGATTCTTCAGGCAAACCAAGTGGAGATCTACACCTCCTCCGATGGCGTGACCTATCAGCCCTACCTAACCCACGAGATCCAAAGCCAAATCGGGCTTTCCGGCAATGTGGTTTTCAGAGAACGGATCCCAACAGCGGATTTAAGTACACGATACCTGCGCCTGGTGGTGAAAAACCCAGGTTTGATCCCCGAAGGGCTGCCCGGTTTTGGCTACGATTCCTGGATTTTCATGGATGAAATCATCCTGAAATGAAAAAAAGATAACATTTTTTAAAATTTTTACACAAAACTATTGACATTATATAATAATGTTGTATATTTGCAAACGATTACGTAATACAAATATTTACAAATCGTTTAAATTACAACGTTATGAAAACCTGTTATCTTAAAGTCGCAACCCTTTGTAGCGTTGCCCTGTTCCTTGGAGCATGTAGCAAGGACAATGACACTCAATCCACTCAAAAAGAGATTCAACATCCCAAAGACCCCATCGAGCAACTGCGTACGTTCCGGAAACAAATTGCAGAGGCCAAGGCACATCCAGATTTGCGAAGCCAGGAGACCATCACATTAACTGAGGCACTGTGGGATGTGGAGAATCATTTCAACATGACCTATAGTGACCCTGAGCAGTATTATGGCAGGATTGCCTCCCATGAGCTCAACCTCACACTTTCTGTTAACGAGGCTCAACAAGTCCTGGTCAATGATGCGATTAACCTTTACTACCAACTCATCGATGAAGCGAGGCAAGTCTTATCTTCAGAAGATTTTGAAAACAAAGGCTTAATCTCCATGCATCTTGTCGAAGCAGAAGAACTGGAAGGAGAGCTTAGTGTCAAGTTTGAGGCCAAGATCGGTGAACGATGTGCCTACAACCCTCCCGGTGCCGTGGCTGGAGGTCCTTTTGGCCCGGATGACAACTGGATGTTCGCCTCACCCATGGGCAAATGTGATGACCCTGATATACCATCAGGAGCGGACCAACAGTTGCAAGAAAAGCTGTTTGACGCACTGATTGGAACGTTCCCGGAAACCAGTCCCGGACAAAGAAACATCTACCTCGACCGAAAGTGTTTCTATTTCGACGGACACGATTACGACAACGTCTTCATCGCTTATGACGGTGATGACCATTGCATCCCTTACCTTGAGATGAACCGCTATTTCAATGGAGAAAGATACATCATCAGCTACACCCTTCCAAAACAATATCACCTGTACAACTACCAGCCAATCTCCATCATGATTCATACGGTCCATGATGACACTGACGACAGCTACACCCATTTCAACGAAATCGAATATGGGCTACTCTACCGTGTCAACATCGATGAATTTGGTGAACGGGAAGAACTGCTCTGACCATAGGACTCTTGACAATAAAGTGACACCTCCAAATCGCAAAGCACGATGAAAAACAAAATCGCCATCACCATCCTCTTATGCCTTATCTGCGACAGCTTGTCATCACAAAGCTGGATCATCGATTACCGAGGGGACTATCCCTCGGGTCGCACCCATTTCAACTCGGGATTTGTCGATGAGGACGGTGTCACTTTTTTAGCAGGCGTCCAAGGTCCAGACCATGAGTCCCATGAGACCTTGTTGATGCGCATCGAACCCAATGGAGAACACCAAGAGACCGTTTATCATAAAGACGGATTCATCTCAGAAGCTCACTGTATTATTGAGACCGATGACCATCATCTATTTGTTGCAGGAAGAATCTATGATGAAAACGATGATGATGTCATGATCCTTCTTTTCGACAAAGACCTACGGCTACTGAGCGAAAGTCGCTATTCAAAAGAGGTGGAAGCCATCAACTTTGACCAATGCAACGCCACCCTCGATGCGCATGGCAACATCATCGTCGCTTCGGGAGTCAAGATGAACAATCCATATGGTGGCACGGTAACTCGAGGAGTGTTCTACAAATTCAACCGGCAAGGGGAACTGCTCTGTTATCGCTACCTCACGGAAGACTATCCCGATCCCGTTTACTTTTTAATGCGTTTCAGGATAAGGCAGATGTGGTATCGAGAAGAAGACGAGACCCTATTGTGTTTGACCCCGGGCAGTAATGGCGGCATGGCATTCGTCACCTTCGACTCCGCCTTCAATTACCTTGAAGAGTATCCGATCTGGAGAGAAGCAGACGACACATCCTTCGAGCACACCTTGAACCACGACTGTTACACCGACCATTGGATCACGGAAGACGAGGCCCTGTTTTTCAGCAGCCAAGGCGATTACGATCACAACAAGCTCAGGATCTCACAAGTCAACACAAGGGGTGAATTCACCAAGTTCATCCAACTCAACGAACGGCCCGACACCATTGATGATGCCGCGACCCGACGATGTATGGCGACAGCCAACGACAGCACTTTCTATTTCAGCTTCTATGAACACCAAACCTGCTGCATTCCAGGAACTGCGGTGGTTTACCTGCTCAACGAGAAAATGGAGATCATCGGAAGGCATATCGACGAACAACACGACGCCTTTCGTTCCTATTTGATTTTCCCCACCTCCGATGGCGGCTGCATTACCGTCAACGACTCATGTGACCTCGGAGTCTTTACCCATTTTGGCCATCCCAAGATAACCAAGCTGCGACGAGAAGACTTTGAGACCGTTCATCTAAATGCCATGCCTATTCCACGAGAGGGCGTTGGCGCATTTCCAAACCCCACAGAACACACTCTATTCATTCCACTCAACGAGAGGAGTCTCGACCGATTGCGATGTCGCATCATCGACCTGCACGGACGAGTCGTCATCGACCAAATCGTACCCGCAAACCAAGACTTACTGCTTTTGGACGTCTCCCTCCTCAAGAAAGGAACTTACGTCTATCGGATTTATACATCTGATTCGACTACACTCTCCGGAAAGTTTACAAAAAAATAGCACGCTATTGTCTTTCCATAAAAGTGGCCACAGCCAGTCCATAGTCAAACGACATATGGACTGGCCAACGGCCCAACCCATCCCTATTATTTTATAAAAATAATTATAACAATTTAATATTCAAATAATTATGAAAAAACATATCTACACATCGATCATTGTCGGCACTTTATTATTGTGTTACGGAGCAAAAGGAGTAGCACAAGATTCCGATTGCGTGCAATGCACAGGATGCACAACGACAGGAACCAACGCTTCCGCCATCGGGAAAAGCAACACGGCCTCTGGCAACAACGCGTTTGCAGGAGGATACAACAGCGTGGCTTCAGGAAGCAACAGCATGGCATTCGGCTATAGCAGCATCGCATCACAATCCACCAACATAGCCCTTGGAAACGCAGCACAAGCCACTGGGATTGGGGCCACGGCCATTGGAATAAATGTCAAAGCAAGTGCTCAGAACTCATTCGCCATAGGTGCCGGAGCCACGACAAGCAATCCTTTCACCAACAGCACCCCCTATAGCATCGCATTGGGAGTCAACAGCAACAAACCCACGATGTTAATCACCAAAGCTCTCAACAACAACTATACGGGTAAAGTGGCCATCGGCCCCATTACCAGTCCGCAAACAAAACTACACATCAAATCCGATTCCAACGAAGACTCTGGTATTTTCATCGAGACCACGAACAAGACCACGAAGAAAGCTTTCATCAACCTATTCGACACAAGCCACAACTTGACCGTAGAGCCATCTGGCAACTTATTTGTCAACTCAGGAAAAGGAATGCTCGGCTTCTCTGGCGACCACTACTGCTTCGGAGGAAACTCTGAACTGAAGACGAGAATCTACACCAATGATACAAGAGGACTTTATTTCAATGCTCGACGAGACCGCAACAACGAGGTAAGAGACGGCATCGGTCCATCCTATGCCATCGTGTTCAACAACGACAACCTATGTTTCAAAACAGCCGAGTTCCAAGAACCACGTCGCGAAAGCATCACCAACTGGAAAGAATCTCTCTTCCTATGCTCCAATGGAAAAGTGGGCATCGGATCGAAGAACACTTATCTTGAAAACAAAGGGGACGAGACTTTGGTCCTACATAGTCCACAAGAGATGGATCTTCAATCCAGCAGTATCAGCTTGAACGGCAAGATCGGCATCAACACTACCAACACCGTGTCAGACTACGCTTTGGCGGTCAACGGAGGAATCATTTCTACCAAGGTGTTCATCAAGGAGGCCAATCAATGGCCCGACTATGTCTTCAACGAAGAATACCCATTGATGGATCTCAACGAATTAGAAGCATACGTAAGCACGAACAAGCACCTTCCAGGCGTGCCGTCCGAAACTGAGATCATCCGAGATGGATACGACCTTCATCAAATGCAATGCACCTTGATGGAGAAGATTGAAGAGATGACACGATACATCTTGGTCCTCAAACAAGAGATTGACAGTTTAAAAGCCACTTCACCGTCGCTAGACCATGTGCAGTTCACTTACGACGAGTGCGGCAACCGAGTCTCAAGAAGCCTGCTTATCGAACAGTTGCCGAAACAAGGCGAGAATCCCTTGCAGCCAGAAGCACTGGCTTATACAATCTTCCCGAACCCCACTTCTGGTCAATTCTCTGTAGTAATGAAAGAACCTAATGATGGCACTCCGCTACAGATGACCTTGCGCAACGTCACGGGAAGCATCATTGAACATAGGTTTGTCCACAGTAGCCAAACGAGTTTCGACCTTTCCAAGCACGCCCAAGGTATTTATATCCTTGAGATCAACACCAACGAAGGAAGCCAGGCATGGAAAATCGTCAAACAATAAGACAAGGGAGGAGCGCACCATGAAAAAACAACTACTCCTTCTCTTGCTGGCATGTCCCTGTTCCTTAATTCATGCGGAACATAGCCAAAACCTGTCGCAAGAGGTTCCTGCCGATCAGTCTGTCGTTTTCACAGCAACCGACCATATCCTATTATCGCCTGGCTTCAAATGCGAACCGACACATGGAAATGCCGTCCTTATCGGGATTGACGCATTTGACAACGAACCTCCTTCATCCGGAATTACCGGTGGTCCTCTCGCCGATGACAATGGTGTGGTAGGCACCTTGAAAGGTTCCATCGACGTCAGTTCCTTAGGTGCTGCCACCTATACCATACCCATCGAATTACCCCAAGGCCTGGGCGGACTCACTCCACAGCTGAGTGTTTATTACAACAATCAGCAACGAAATGGTTTGTTGGGATGGGCCTGGGATCTTGCAGGCCTCTCTGCCATCACACGTACAGGAAGCACTTGGTACCACGACGGGAAGCTAAGCACTGTGAATTACACAGACGACCGTTTTTGCCTTGACGGACAGAGACTTCTGAAGGTCAGAACAGGTGAATACGGAGGAGATGGAATGCAATACAGGACAGAACAAGACCAGATGAGCAAAATCGTTTCCTACAGCGCGCCAGGCATCAATGGACCCGCTTATTTTAAGGTTTGGACCGCAGACGGAAAGATCCTTTCCTATGGCAACTCCGACGACTCGAAAGCGCTTACTAATTCATCAAACCATATCAACATCTGGCTCCTCAAAAGCGTCGAAGACCATTATGGAAACAAAATCACTTATCATTATCAAAACAAACCAGATGCCTATCGTCTGATTCGCATCGACTACTCCGAAAATGAGAACGACGACTTAAGTCCGGCATTCAGAGTCTATTTTTCTTATGGCGATCGCGACGATGTTGAAATCACCTATCATGGCGATTGTATTCAAAGACAGGATGCCCTGCTCACCTGCATCAGCGTTTACAACAACAGCAACCAGGTGTATCTCTATCGGTTTGATTACCAGAAACCAGACCCGCAGTCTGGATATCCCTATCATTTGCTTTCCAACATCACTTTCTTTGCTGGAAATCAACATTATAACCCCACAAGAATAGAATGGGGCGATAACAACTACGCCATTCCTGCAATTAACACAACGAACATTCCCGTCACCACAAACACCATAAGCGATGCGTTCACCAATGCCATCAAATTCAGCGGCGACTTCAACGGAGACGGCTTTACCGACGTGCTTATAGTCAGGCCAAAACTCGATGGAAGCGATGCCTATAACAAAAGTGCTGAACTGTTTCTCAACAAGGGGCTCTCCAATGACTTGAACTTTGACTATGTGAGGTCGTTCGACCTGAATGAACTCATCAACTGGATCTATGTCGCCGATTTCAACGGGGATGGCCGCGACGACATCCTCTTAACCGACCGGCAACGCTTCGCGAGCCCTTTCCCCGACATGATCACATCAACCATCTACCTTAGCAAAGTGAATTCCACCGGCACACTATCCTTCACGCGACATGAGTTGCCTTCTTACCCAATAAAAAATGAAATGTTGGAATCCCTCCTTATCGGAGACTTTCTGGGTGTGGGTCGCCAGTCGATACTGATTCAGTCCTTGACAAACAGGAATAGTACAGAACAATCTGTGCTCATCCATTACAAAGATGTTGAAAACGGTTTCCAGTTCCATGAATTTCAAGAGAGTTTAGCCTCAAACCGCTTCTACACTGCTGACTACAATGGCGATGGCGCGACAGAGATCCTCTATAAGAATCCACAAGGATACACCTCCATCACCTCATTGTCCTTAGCCAATGAGACCCCTCATTTTACCCAACTGTATTATGGTGCTCCAAACCATTGGGACGATTGTTTTCCTGGCGACTTCAACGCCGATGGGTGCTGCGACCTCCTTTTTTACAAAGAAAGCGCAACCTATCCCTGGTTCATCACTCTAGCCTCACATACCGGTCTCAGCTCAACAAGCTACCCCATCTCTTCCTTTCCTTACGAGAGTCCTGGCAATTACCAATTCTCTCTCGATCAGCCCAACGAGACTTATCACCATCTCAAAATCGGGGACTTTGATGGCAATGGTTGTTCCGACCTGGCTTTCTACCACAACAATACGCTACACCTCTTGTTTGGCCCAATAACAACTAACAATATCGATAATCCTTTCGCTTACACCCGGCAAATCGACTCGCAACGAATCCATTATTTCAGCAACATGGATATTTGCATCGGCAATTTCCTTGGCAAAGACAATCTCTCATTCCTTGGAAACATAAGCCTTTCCCACCTCCCATCAATGACACCACGTCACGAAGTCAAACAAATCACCGACGGCATGGGAAGAAAGACCTGTTTCCAATATGACTATATCATGCCCAATCCCCAAAACCCATCAGAGAATGACTATTACTTCCTTCACACAAACAACACCTATCCGAGCCAAGACATCTTTGCCACAGCTTTACCCATACGTGGTTTAACAAGAGTCACCACCTACAACATCAACAACAAACCCGAATCCATCGAATGCAAGTTTCAAGGTGCTTTGGTTCATAAAAAAGGCAAGGGATTCTTGGGATTTAGCAAAACCGTCCAAAAAGACTATTGCAACAACGTATTACAGAAACGGACAGAACGCTATTTCGACCTTGAGTTCTCGGGCCAGACATTTCATCCAGTGTTGATCATGGAACAGTCATTCGACAAACAAGGAAGGCTCATGGCCAGCTCTACTTGTTCCAATTTGCTATATATCAACTATCTCAACCACAAGGTCTTTATCCCTATTTCTGACAAGACTCTATGCGAGTTTGATCTCGATCATCCTGACATACTCATCAAGAAAGAGATCAACGAAACCGTGGTCAACACCCACTGCGATGACGTCTTAAAGTACAACAAAACCATCAGCGTCGAACAAGTCATGAAAGGAGTCACTGACAAACCCGACATCACCCTCGCCGATCATTGCGAATACTATACTAAGACCACAACCACCTATTATGCCGATGTTAACGACAGTTGGTTGATCAATAGACCCAAGGTGATTACCGAAACCTTTCACCATGAAGGAGAAGACGATATCAGCCGCACGAGACGAGTGACCTATAACGGTTCCAAACTATATCAAGTGAAGTCAGTATTGGAAGAACCCGGCACCGAAAACTATTCGGAACATCCTTTGACAAAAAAGACTGAATACGAATACGACCTCACGGGCAACATCATCTCCCAAACGGTTAGCACCCCTTTCGATGACACATCTTCTCGAACAGAGTCTTTCGAATATGGCAGAAGCAATGGACGGCGTTTGCTGACCAAGCACACCAACGCCGAAGGGCATGTGACCCGATTCAAATACCACGCCATCTATGATCACCCCATCTCCATGATGGACTGCAACCAACGAGAGACCCTCTACGAACAAGACCCTTGGGGAATCACAGTGAAAACCATACGACCAGATGGCACATCGACCTGTCAAGCCATCCGGTGGAAAAATGATGGGTTTTATCAATGGGAAAAAAGCACTGGACAAGCGACCAAGACCACTGAGTACGCCTTGTCAGGTGAAAAGACACGAGAACTCAGCTATTCCCTAAACGGAGAGATGGTCCAAACCCGTTTCGAATACGATGACTTCGGAAGAATGAAGAAAGAGACGATGCCCGACCTGGAAAACCGCAATACTCAAGCCATCAATTATGAATATGACGAACACCATCGGATCAATACCATTCGACACCATGACGGCACCTACGAGAACATCGAATATTATGGCAACCGTTCCAATGCCTCCTACCATTCCACCAATGGTCAACAGCAATCCGAATCCAAGACCGTCAACATCATGGGTTGGTTGGTGAAAAGCACCGACTCCAATGGAAACAGCGCCATTTACGACTATTATCCCGATGGAAAACTAAAATGGGCACAGATTGAAGGCCACGATGAAACCAAAATAGAATTTCAATACGACGGCCTTGGCAACAGATCCGCGGTGTTGGACCCGGATTACGGATTGACCATCGAAGAACACAACGCTTTCGGTGAACTGATGAGACGGGTCACCCCGAATTCAGTCAGCACGGAATATGCCTATGACAAGCTCGGCAATAAAACCCGTTGTGTAGAGACCGACAACATTACTGGAACGTCAACAATGACGGAATGGTCCTATGGTACGACCACTGGAAAGAAGGGCTTGCTGCTGCAAATCAAACATGGCGACGATGAGATTATTTATGATTACGACAACAACTTGCACCTTCAATCCGTGGCAGAAAGTCGGGGCAACGACAATTTCAAAACGCTCTACACCTATGACAAAGCCTCAAGAGTGGAGAGCATCACCTATCCCTCGGGGGTTACCGTTCACTACGGCTATAATTCTGAAGGACAACTGCGCTGCATCATCGATGACAACGCCAAAGTTCTTTGGAAACTCAACGGTACAAACGTATTGGGTGCCCCGACCAAAATCACCACTGGGGATGGCTTTGTCTCTTATCGCGAATATGATCCTGCCAACAACAGATTAATCTCCTTGAGGACTCTTTCTGGAGAACGAGTCATCCAAGACTACGACTACAACTATGATGATTTCGCCAACATGACCGATCGAATCGATAACAAGCACGGCATCAACGAACATTTCAGCTACGACGACCTTAATCGACTCACCTCATCAACAGATGAGCATGGAGAAAACGTTTTCGATTACGATCCATTAGGCAGGATGATTAGAAAAACTCAATCAGGAGCAACCGTTTTCGCCAACGCCAACTACGCAGGTCCGAAGCCTTATGCTATCAAATCAGCACAAAGCCAACCAGGAGTGTTTCCTCAAGAACGCATGGACATCGAATACACCACCTTTGGCAAGGTCGCCTCTATCTGCGAAGGCGAAAAACAAGTCTCGTTTCAATATGGTTATGACCATCAACGCACCAAGATGACAGAAAACATCTCAGGAAAAGTTCGAGAAAAGATCTATGCGAACAGCTGCGAATTCATCACCCAACCCGGCTACGGGAGTGTGACACGCACCTTCCTCACTTGCCCTACAGGAATCTTTGCCGTGGCAGAGACAAGGAACGGCTACACGTCGCTCCATTACATCCACTCCGACCATCTCGATAGCTGGACGACCATCTCCGACAGCAAGGGTAACATCGAGCAGGAAAAACGATTTGACGCTTGGGGGAACTGCTCAGCCAGCGACTCCTTGGCCTTCGATAGAGGTTTCACTGGCCACGAACATATCAGGGGAATGAATCTCATCAACATGAATGGACGTCTTTATGATCCCATCACCTCTTCCATGATCAGACCCGATGCCAACATTCAAACGCCCGACTTCACCCAAAACTTCAACCGGTACGCTTATTGTCTGAATAATCCCTTGACCTACATTGACCCCGACGGTAACACTTTCATCGAATCCGCCCTTTTGTTCTATCTCTTTTTCTGCACTGACCTCGGTTATGAAATACAGAAAGAGCTCTTCCCAATCGCACTTCATCTGGACATGCATCTCTCGACCGAACAAATCGGCATTGGACTCGATGCTTCATGCGGCGTACCAAAGAAGATTCCTCTCAGCTTGCGGTTCCATGGTGGCGTTTCCTACTATTGGAGGTATTATGACAACAGTTTCAAAGGTTGGGAGCTCCGCGCCGGTGCCGAGCTCTGTGCTGGAGGACTGTTGGGGGTGTCGGGAACCAACTATTACTTTAGCGGAAAGAAGCAAGTCACCAACACTGTGTATATCGGCAACAGCATCTGTAGGTTAGACTACGAGAACGACTATATGTTCAACATCTGTCAGGACATCCTTGGTTTTCCCAAAGCTGACAACGGTGATCGGTATCGTACAGCAGCAGCAAAGATTCGTTTCGGTATAACATCCATCGGCCTTAACATTTTCACGGGTGACCCAGGGTTAAACCACGACGACCGGCGCACCTATATTGACTCTAGCAATGGCAGGGAGACCTATACCATCGGTGCCAACGGAGAGGATCCTGATGCCTACAGGGCGGGAGTGTTGTATTTTGGCATAGGCCCCATCCGCTTAGGCTATAACAGCGAAGGCATCCGCAACTTCTTCCAAAACAGATTGGCGCACGACTGGCTTTGCAGCAAGGACTCGCCCTATTTTAAGATGCTTGACCGTCCCGGTAATTTCTATTTCCATTTCGGCACCAACACAGGCAACTCCCTATGGTAATAACGACTATTTCAAAATCAACTCATATTCCTGCTCGGGTACGCCATTGGCATACAAGGTCATCCGCAAGCGGTTCGCTCCATGAATCAAGCTCAGGAACTCGATGTTTTCTTCGCGCTCCTCCCCTTCCTCCAAATCGGCGATGTCAAAAGTGTTTCGCATCAACACCTCTTCTCTTCGACGGCCCTTATCCACGAGCTCCACAAAAAGACGCACATTGGTGACCTTACCAGGTCCCATGTTGAACAGCTGAAGATGGACATGGCATCGAGCTTTCTCGTACTTTAAGGTCGGATCCGATTGAAAGCTCATCTTCTTTGAAACCAAGATGGGCTTAGGTTCGCAGTACACCACCTCGAATTCCGAGGAAGAGAACTCTTTCGGAATCTGACCAATCTCCCAATTGGGAGTGGTCGTCTCCACATAATAGTAACGCTTATCGTCAAAACCAATGTATTGCTTCGTGTTTACTCCATTGCAATGGACCCCCAAGGCGAGATGGTCAGGAAGAGAGAAGAGGACATAGTCCAAGCCCATCTCATGGAACATTGCCGAGAGCAAGACCACCTTATCTTCGCAATCGCCCACTCCTTCCACCAAGGTCTCTACGGGATAACGGACATACTCATCCACCCCCTTCGACTCCTCGTCGCTGAGGTAAGGCAATGACTGAACAAAAGTCACTGCCGATCGAATGCGAGCCACATCCGACGTGTCAGTGGCACAACACTGAGCCACCAACAGACGAATCACACCTCGGTCATGCTCCGAGAACATGAAACTGGAATAGTTTGAAGGCGAATCAAAAGGAGTACCATCATAGCGGTAAGCCGTATGCAACCGTTGGTTTTGATAGTAATCAAGCAACTGGCTATTAATGGCCAGCGAACAATCTTTGGTCTCACCGGCACAAACCCAGTGGTACTCCAACAAGATCAGACTATCGTTCTCAACGCCATGGGCCCAAAGCCACAGCATGGAAAACAGCACAGCTAAGAGATGTTTTCTCATGATTATTTACCCCAATAATGGAACTGTTTTACTTCTTTTTGCAACTCTTTTACGGCAGCCTCGAGTTGTTCATCAATTCCAGCAGCCATCTTCTCAGGAGTGTTTTTCACCTTTACATCTGGCTCCAACTGAGTGTTTTCCAACCAGTTGCCTTGTTCGGTACGATAACCAACCACGGGCAGGCCGAAATATAATGAGGGATCCTGCAAGGTCTCCCAGGTCACACTCGACATGGTTCCAGGCACAGGCATACCCACCAAGCTTCCCATGCCTTTGTGTTTGTACACCCAAGGAGTACCATGCGCATTGCTGTAATTGGCCTCACCGATGATCATCACCGAAGGTTTGTTGTAACGACGAGATGGCATCACACAGGCCACACTATCGTTGATCACCTGCTCCAGATATTTCTCGCCACTGAACAGAATCTCAATGTCTTCGTGCAAACGGCCACCGCCATTGAACCGGGTGTCGATGACAATGCCATCACAAAGATTATATTTTCCTAAGATCTGGGAATACACATCACGATAGCTGGCATCCCCCATGCTCTTAATATGGACATAACCCAAGCGACCGTTCGACAGCTTTTTCACCGTCTCTTCGTTATGCTTCACCCAACGTTCATAAAGCAAGTTATTCATGGCGCCATGGCTGATCGGTTTCACGGTCTCGGTCCAACGATCACCCTTCGATGGGTTATACACCTCCACCAGCACCTGTTTCCCTGCTTTGTTGTTCAACATCGGATAATAGTCCTTCCCCGCTTCAATGGCTTCACCATCAATCTTTTCAATGATGCAACCTTCCGTCACTTTCGACGACTTCTTGTCAAATGGGCTTCCGGTGACCACTTCAGCAATCTTCAGGCCATCCCCCTTGTAGTCCAGGTCGAGCAACACACCAAACTCGGCAGTAGAATCACCACGGCCCGACGGACGATAACCCGATCCCGTATGGGAGACGTTCAGCTCTCCTAGGATCTCGCTGAGCATCTCAGAATAGTCGTAGTTGTTGTTGATGTGTTCAAGGAACGGATGATAAGCCTTTTTCATCATCTCCAGGTCAACGCCATGATGGTCTTTCATGAAGAAGCGTTTCTCAATCTGCAAGAACACGTGATCGAACATATATTCACGTTCTTTTGCATAGTCAAGTTTCATGGAGGCGTCGTATTTGATGGATGACGACTTGCCTCCCTTCGTCTCCACTTTTTGGAGGTTACCATTGGAAAGCAGGAACAGATTCTCGCCCTTCTTGTCCATCTTCAGCTGAGCCCCACCCTGGCCCAGCTTCTTTAAAATCTTCATCGACCGTTCACGCACATCCATCTCCCAAAGGTCATAACCTTTCTCGAACGACGACATGAAATAGAGCTTGTCGCCTTCCTTAGAAAGGGCCACACCACTCAGGCTTGACGACATGGGGGTGAGCCGACGCACACGGTCTTGCAGATGATCCAAGTCGATCTCCAGAAGCTTCTCTTCTTTTGCTTTCTCTTCTTTTTTATCCTCTTTGGCTTCGTCTTTCTTCTTGTCTTTCTTCTTATCCTTTTTTGCAGCTTTTTCCTCTTTTTCCGGTTCATCTTTCTTCGTCTCCTTCTTGCCCTTCTCAATCTCCTTCATCAGCGCATATTCCTCCTTGTTCAGTTGGAATTTGTCGTATGCGTCTTGATTCATAAAGGCGATGAACACGTCGTTTTGGCTACCCCATGAGGCATGGGAACGCATTCCATAGCGGTTGGAGACATAGATCACGGCATTGCCATCCATAACCCAATGCGGATTACCATCAATGTAGGCACTCTCCGTGATATTATAGATCTTCATCGAGCCATCAGCCTTGACAATGCCAATGTCGCTATAAGGATCACGCATGTTGGTTACCAAGGTCAGCACAAACCACTTGCTATCTGGTGACCACTTATAGGAAAAGCCATAGTCGTCCGTGTCATAGTTTTGGCTGCCATCGGTGATTTGTCGCACTTCTTTTGAATCTATATTATAGACTTTCAATATGTTACGATTCTCAATAAAAGCAATCTCCTTGCCGTCAGGAGAGTACGTCGGAGCGATACGTTCCACACCGTCATTTTCAAACAGCGGTTTCTCGTCGATCAGGGTGGCGTAAACAAAGTTGAAGTCCTCTTTACGTTCGATGCTCGCTTGGTAGATGTTCCAGTAACCATCCCGTTCAGAGGCATAGACCAAAGTGCGTCCATCTTTCGAGAAGGAAGGATTCCGTTCCGGCTGAACCGTATGCGTAATCTGTTTCGAGGTAGCGTATTCATCCGTGCCTGTCACGAAAATCTCACCGCGCGAGCAAAAAGCGATCAGCTTGCCATCCTGGCTCAAGTCAAAATCGTTAATGTTCTTGAAGTCTTGCTTCACCAGCTGTTCCAAGGGCTGGTCATTGACAATTTGGATGTTGACTTTCTTCGGTTCTTGTCCGATGCGTTGAGTGTAGATCTCGCCCATATAACCATAGCAGAGCAATCCGTCATTGGCAACGCTAAGGAATCGCACGGGATGCGTAGGGAAAGAAGTGATCTGCTCCACCTGTTCCATGTTGTTTACAGGAGCTTTATACACATTGAAGTTGCCGTTGTTGCGTTCGCTGAGGAAGACAACCTCTTTGTAGCCGGGAAGGTAACGCGGATCACGGTCCTCGCCCACATTGGTAGTCAGCAAGGTATGAGTCTTTTTCTTGGCATTGTAATACACCACATCGCGGGCCACTGAGGAGACATGATGCTTACGCCAAACATTCTCGCTGCCCTTACGGTCGTAATACAGGAACGACTTCCCATCCTTGTCAAACGACATGCTTCCGACAGGCACAGCCACCACCTGCTCAGGACGGCCTCCTTCGACCTTTACCTTATATAACTCAGTGATCCATGCTGCAGGAAACTGTATGTTCTCCGCCTGTTTCTGCACCTGAGCTGTAAAATAGATTTCCTTTCCATCTGGGGAGAAAGCGCAAGGGATCTCAGAAGCAGAGTTCGTTGTAATTCGCTGAGCTACACCACCTTCAACAGAAACGGCATAGACATCAAAGTTGCCATTCCGATCCGAGGCAAAGGCGATGGTCTTTCCATCCGGAGACCATTGCGGGCTGGTTTCATACGAAGGATTGGTCGTCAGCTGCAGGGCACGACCACCTTGGGTATCCACCACATAAACATCGCCTTTGTAACAAAAAGCGATTTTGTCGCCCTGCGGTGAGACAACATTATAGCGCATCCACAAGGGTTGAGCCGACACTTGCAACGCCGTAGCAAGCAATAAGGAGACAAGTAGTCTTTTCATAGGATTAAATATTATATTTTTATTTATATTATTTCACTCTAAACCAAAACACCGATTGTCCTTCAAGGAACAATTCCAATTTATCGCCGACATGCACTTCCCCGACCCCTCTCGGCGTACCGGTGAAGATATAGTCTCCTTCTTTAAGGGTGACATAGTGGGAGACGTGGGAGATGATTCTGTCGAAGCTGAAAATCATGTCTTGGCTTTGGCCTTGCTGTGCCCACTCATCATTCAGTTTCATACCAAAGCTAATGTTGTTTGGATCCTTTAACTCATTGATTTTCTTAAACTCACCTATGGGAGCCGAGCTATCAAAGGCTTTGGCGATTTCCCATGGATGGCCTTTCTCGATGCATCTCCGCTGCAAGTCGCGAGCGGTGAAGTCGATGCCAACCGTAATAGCATCGTAGTAATTATGGGCATACTTTTCCTCAATCGAACGCCCTGGCTTACTAATCCTGATTACCAGTTCCGTTTCGTAGTGAATCTCATGAGAGAAGTCAGGATAAAAGAAGGGGTTATGAGGAAGCAGCAAGGCTGATGCCGGTTTCATGAAGAAGAGCGGCTCTGCAGGCAACTCCCGATCCAATTCGGCGATATGAGCCAGATAGTTTCTTCCGATACAGATGATCTTCATGATGGAACAATTAGAAATGTGCTGTTTTCCCTCCCATCCTGAGTTTGATGGCGGTAATCACGTTCTTGGTATATAATGGAAAATCCGAATTCATCATCCATGAATAATAGGATGGCTCAATGCGGAACACATCTTCCACTCGTTTTCCCTTGTGCTTTCCAAACTGGAACACTTCTTTGCCTTGGGCATCGTAGATAATTTGACCGGAGAGGTCTGCGTTTTGGTGATGTGCTGAGAATTGTGACAGCTCTTTCATGTCGTTCACCGGCCCCTGAGTTTTCACACCTTTAGAGTCCTCATAATCAACACCTTCGTACTTATCGAGCATCGCTTTGAGCACTTCGTACGTGGCTTTGGTGTCGGCTCCGGCTCCATGGGCACCTTCCAGTTCGGCATGGCAGAAGAAGCGATACGCTCCTTTCAAGGTGCGGGGTTCCATTTTCATGAAGATGTTCATCACGTCGATAAGGTCACGGTCTTTGGGGTCAAATTGGCAGCCCGCCCTCAGGAATTCCTCGACCAGCATGGGAAGGTCGAATTTCAGGATGTTGTATCCTGCCAAGTCGCAGTTGCCAAACATTCGAGCGATTTCGGGGGCTAACTGCTTGAAAGTCGGCTTATCGGCCACCATTTCATTGGTATAGCCATGCACTGCAGAAGCTTCAGGTGAGATGGGTATTGTAGGGTTGACGAGCCAGGTCTTTTGTTCCTCCTCGCCGTTGGTATTCACTCGTAAAATGCTGATTTCCACGATACGGTCGTGGGTCGGGTTGAGACCAGTGGTCTCCAAGTCAAAAAAGGCGATAGGCCGTCTCAAGTTCAGTTCCATGGTTTTAAACGTTTTTCGTGCAAAAGTAACACTTATCTGCAATTTTTTTCAAGAATTGAACGCTCTATCACGAAATAATTTTACTTTTGTGCGTTTTTTCAAAACTTAAAGACATGATAGAAGAAAATGAAATGCAGAATGAAAGAGAAGACTTATTCTCGAAAGCAGTAAGAGCAGGAAAAAGAACGTATTTCTTCGACGTGAAGACGACCAGAGGCGATGAAAAATACCTCACCATAACGGAGAGCAAACGCCGTTTCGACAACGACCAAAACCGTTTCTTCTATGAGAAACACAAGATTTTCCTGTACAAGGAGGATTTCATGAAGGTTTCCAAGGCCTTGAACGACGCCATCAATTTCATTGAGACCGGCGAATATCCCGAGGACTATCACGAGGAACCCGTCAACGATGTCGAGGACGGCCTTGAGAAATGGTTCGACGATCTGGAAAAGAACATTTGATCAGAACCCTGAAGACACAAAAGGCCGCATCATGATGCGGCCTTTTCTATTTATCAACAAAAGTATCGTTTGTTGATAACTTTCATTGGCCCTGACACAACAAAACCAGCCAAAAGCCGTATCTTTGCTATCTTAATCAAACGTCACAAATCAGAATCACATTCATGGGAAAAATCATAGCCATCGCCAACCAAAAAGGCGGTGTGGGCAAGACCACCACCGCCATCAACCTGGCAGCCAGCCTCGCTGTCCTCGACCATAAGACACTCCTCATCGATGCTGATCCGCAAGCCAACGCCACCTCCGGGGTGGGTTTCGACCCCAAGAACATTGGCACCAGCATCTATGAGTGCATCATCGAGAACACCGATCCTCATAGTGTCATCGTCAGCACCGAGACGCCCAACCTATTCCTGCTCCCTGCCCATATCGACTTGGTGGGAGCGGAGATCGAGATGATCAACCTGCCCGATCGCGAGCAGATGATGCGCAACACCCTCGCTGGGGTCAAAAACGAATATGACTACATCATCATCGACTGCTCACCATCACTGGGACTGGTCACCGTCAATGCACTGACCGCCGCCGACTCCGTCATCATCCCCGTACAATGCGAATATTTCGCCCTCGAAGGACTGGGCAAACTGCTCAACACCATTAAGATCGTGCAGACACGACTCAACCCCGACCTCGACATCGAAGGCATCCTCCTCACCATGTTCGACACCCGACTCCGCCTCTCCAAACAAGTGGTGGAAGAAGTCAAAATGCATTTCCAAGACATGGTGTTCGACACCATCATCAACCGAAACACGCGACTGGGCGAAGCACCGAGCTTCGGCAAGACCATCATCATGCACGACGCAGGCTCCGTAGGTGCCATCAATTACCTTAACTTGGCTAGAGAGATCTTAGAGAAAAACAACGATAAAACAAAAGCATAACCATGTCAGACAGCAAGAAGCACAGAGGATTAGGAAGAGGCTTGGACGCCATACTGCAAAGTCCTGAGACCGACATTACCAGCAAGGACATCAGCGGAGACTATGTGGCTGGAGCCGTCGCCGAAATCGACATCAACCTCATCGAGACCAACCCCTTCCAACCCAGGACGGAGTTTGACGATGCCGCCCTCGACGAATTGGCACAGTCCATCAAGGAACAAGGTGTCATCCAACCCGTCACCGTCCGCAAACTAGGCTATAACCGCTACCAACTTATCTCCGGAGAACGACGCCTGCGCGCCTCCAAACGCGCCGGGCTCACCACCATACCCGTGTTCATACGCATCGCCAACGACGAACAGATGCTCGAACTCGCCCTCATCGAGAACATCCACCGCGAAAACCTCAACGCCATCGAGGTGGCCATCTCCTACCAACGTCTCATCGACGAGTGCAACCTCACCCAAGAACAACTCAGCGAGAAAGTGGGCAAAAGCCGCTCTGCTATCGCCAACTTCCTACGACTGCTGAAACTGCCCGCAGAAATCCAAATCGCCCTCCGCGACGGACACATCACCATGGCACACGCCCGTGCCCTCATCAACGTCGAAGACAAAGAAACGCAACTCAAACTGCTGCAACAGATCATCGAAGATGAACTCAACGTCCGCCAAACCGAGGAACTCGCCAACAAAGCCAAGAACCAAGACAACGGGAAGGAACAACGCAAACAGACCAACTACCTCCCCGACCATTTCAAGGCCCAAATCAAGACACTCTCCCAAGCCCTGAACACCAAAGTCAAGGTGAAACGCAACCTCAAAGGACAAGGCAGCGTGGTCATCGACTTCAAGAACGAAGCCGAATTCGACCGCATCATCGAACTCTTCAACAAACAATAAATGCGCCCACGCCGACCACACAGAATCTTACTGACCGCCTTGCTGCTTCTGTTGGTTGCCCTCCCGGCAACAGCACAGAAGAAAGTGCATAGTCCAAGAAAAGCTGGCATCATGTCAGCCTGCCTTCCTGGACTGGGCCAGATCTATAACGGCAAATGGTGGAAGACCCCCATCATTTATGCCGGCCTGGGTGGAATCGGCTACCTGGCCTACGACAACTACAAAGACTACCGCCTCTACCTTACCGCATACAAAATCAAGACCGGCGACTTGGAAGAAGGCGTGGTGCCAAGCGAACAAGCGCTCATCCTCTCCGAGCATTACTTAGATAGTCAACTGCAATCGTACAAAGAAAGCTTCCGACGCAACTTCGAGCTGTACTGCATCATCCTTGCCGCCTGGTACGGCCTCAACATTGTCGATGCCATCGTTGATGGACACCTTTACACGTACGACATCAGCGACGATCTGAGCCTCAACATCGACCCCGCCTTCAACACCATCGACAGCCCCGGACTTTGCTTCCATAACAAGATTCCACAAACGGGACTCACCCTTACATTGAACTTCTGACATGAAAATAGCACTCATAGGATACGGAAAGATGGGCCATGAAGTAGAAAAAAACGCCCTATCCATGCATCACGAGGTTGTCGTGACCATCGACAACGACCAAGAATGGCAAGAACGGCTGCCACTTCTCAAAACTGCTGAGGTAGCCATCGAGTTTAGCCAACCCGACCAGGCATTCAACAACATCAACCGCTGCTTCGACCTGCACCTTCCCGTCGTGGTCGGCACCACGGCATGGTACGACAAGCTGGACGAAGTCAAGCAACGGTGCCACGACGAAGGCCAAAGCCTGTTTTACGCCCCAAACTTCAGCATCGGGATGAACATGGTGTTTTTATTAAACAAACAGCTGGCTAGGTTTGCCGAAAAATACGGCTACAACATGTCGGTGTCCGAAACCCATCACATCCATAAGCTCGACAAACCCAGCGGCACCGCTGCCAAACTGGCCAACGACATCATCAACGAAAGCAACCGTTACCGTTATTGGTCCATCGATGAGACCATCCCTGACGATGTCCTTCCCATCGAGGTGACCCGCGAAGGAGAAGTCTTTGGCATCCATAGCATCACCGCCCAGTCCACTGCCGACCGCATTACCCTCATCCATGAGGCGTTCAGCCGCGAAGGGCTGGCCAAAGGAGCCTTGGCCGCTGCCCAATTCCTCCTTGGCAAAACAGGTTGTTTCACTATGGAAGATTTGTTTAATTCTTAATAATAATTACAGCCACTTTGCGTTAATACTTAATTAGATTTTCAGAACATGTCACTCATACTCTTCATCCTTATCATCCCCGCCCTGTTTACCATACCTATCGCTTTCTGCTGGAAACAATTCAAGGCTGCGGGACAAAAAAGCGCACATGCCTTCATCCCCTATTTCAACATCTTTGTCCTGTTGAAAATCATCAAGAAGGAAAAGAAATTCTGGTGGTGGTTCTTCATCATCTTCCCTTATATCAACATTTTCATGCTCTTCCTGATGCTCATTGAGCTAGGCAAATGCTTCGGCAGATTCAAGGTATGGGAGGAATTCATGGCAGCCGTCCTGCCCTACATCTTCTTTCCGCTCATCGTGAAAGACGATCCATACCAAGACCCTGCTACGACGAAGAGACCCAAGAAATCAACCGCACGCGAATGGTTCGACGCCATCGTGTTTGCCGTGGTGGCCGCCCTCATCATTCGTACCTACGTTTTCGAGGCCTTCACCATTCCAACCTCCAGTATGGAAAAAACCCTTTGCGTTGGCGATTATCTGATTGTCAGCAAGATACACTATGGCCCCAAACGACCTAACACCCCATTGTCGTTCCCGTTCGTCCACAACACCCTGCCTTTCAGCAGCACAAAGAAATCCTATCTCGAATGGATCAAACTGCCTTATCACCGTTTCCCGGGAACTTCCACCATCAAGCGCAATGACCCCATCGTATTCAACTACCCTGCTGGCGACACCGTATGTGACAAGTTCCAAAGCAGCGTAAGCTACTACGACCTAATCCGCGAATATGGCAGAGAACGCGTGTGGAACGACCATCTCAACTTCGGCAAAGTCATCGCTCATCCTGTCGATAAACGCGAGAATTACGTCAAGCGACTCATCGGAATGCCCGGCGACAAGATGCAGATTATCGACGGCACCGTTTACATCAACGACGAGGTTGGCTTCCAACCGGAGAACATGCAATTCAACTATAAGGTCACTACCACTGGCAACGGCATCAATCAACGCATCCTCGACAAATACCATATCACCGAGGCTTATCGTGGTACCAACACCAACGAAGCTATCATGAACATCAGCGAGAAAGTGGCCGAAGAACTGCGCAAACTCAATTTCATCACCTCGGTTGAACGCATCATCGCTCCTGCAGGCGAGAACACCAACTACGAACTCTTCCCGCATCGCCCCGACCTATATCCCTGGAATGTCGATAACTACGGCCCCATCACCATGCCCAAGAAAGGCAAGACCGTCAAACTCACTCTCGAGAACCTTCCTCTGTATGAGCGAATCATCCATGCCTATGAGCTGCACAACCTGCAAGTCAAAGGAAATCAAATCCTTATCGACGGGCAACCCGCTGACAGCTATACCTTCGCCATGGATTATTACTGGATGATGGGCGACAACCGCCACAACTCCGCCGACTCACGCTATTGGGGCTTTGTCCCTGAAAACCACATCGTTGGCAAGGCCATCTTCGTTTGGCTCTCCATCGACAAGGAAAAAGGTGGCATCCGCTGGAACCGCATGTTCAGAATCCCTAAATAACTTGATAACCAACATATCACAATGGCCGAGAATACAAAAAAAGAAAATACTTTCAAGCCCAAGCCACAGCCGATCATCGTCTCGGAGGAGCCCTTGGACTATCCCATAGAGGAGTCCAAGAAAAAACCCGCCAAGAAGGATAAAAAGACAGAGAAGCCTAAAAAGGTGGAGAAGCAGAAAAGGGAGAAAAAAGAAAGAAACCACAACGAGCTTAGTGTCAACGACCCTCGTTTCCGCTATGTGGGCGGATTCCTCCTGCTACTCATCGCATTGTTCCTTGGCATCGCCTTCTTGTCGTTCTTCGTCAGTTATTTTAACAGCTCCTACCACGAAACTGGCACTACGCTTTTTGGCAAAGCCATCCAGTTTGACAACATCACCGGAAAACTCGGATCCTTCTTGTCGCAAGTTCTCATCAAAGAATCCTTCGGTATCGGTTCTATTTTCTTTGTTTATCTCTTGACCATCATTGGATTACATCTCACTATCGGCTCCAAAATACGAATGTGGAACATATGGAAACACGCGGTCATGTTGCTGGCTTGGGTTCCCCTACTCTTCGGATTCATCCACTTCGTTGCGCCCAACAAAGCATGCGAAATCTTCGGTGGAGCAGTTGGCAAGTTCCTGAACTCCAGCCTCTTTAACATCATCGGCAAATCAGGAGTCATCCTCACTTTGGTGTTTGTGTTCCTGCTCTACTTGTTGTTTGAATTCAACTTGAACATCGATGCCATTCGTCAGTGGCGTGAGCGCAGGGCAGAACGTCGAGCCGAACGACTGGCCAACAAACAGAACAACTATGAAAACCAACCTGAGATTGACGATCCAATAGATACGCCCGATGAGCCCGAAAATGACGATCCCGACGACATAAACGATTCTAACGGCTTTGATGATCTTAACGACATCGACGATGACGACCTGCCTCCCATTACGGTAATCCACCGTCCGGCAGAAAACACCCTCAACAACCCTACCCCATCCACGGACAACAGCATCGAGCTTGAGCCCCATTCTACCAGCTCAAACAACGCCAGTTCAAATAATACCAGTAATACCAGCGCCAACGAGACCAAGTTGGAGATTGTCAACCCAACGGATAAGGTGGAGCTGGTCATTGAAGAGACCAAAGAAGAAAAGACGGTCACTGACGGCAAAGAGCATCATACCATCGATACCCCTTACGACCCTCATTATGAGCTCAGTGACTTCAAGTTCCCCACTCTTGACCTGCTTCGCGACTTTGGCGATAAACGTGCCGAGGTGAGTAATGAAGAGTTGGAGAGCAACAAGAACAAGATTGTGGAGACCTTGGCCAACTACGGCATCCAGATTGACAAGATCAAAGCTACCATCGGCCCGACGGTCACCCTATACGAGATCGTGCCTGCTGCTGGCGTACGTATTGCCAAGATCAAGAATCTGGAAGACGACATCGCCTTAAGTTTGGCCGCATTGGGCATCCGTATCATCGCCCCGATTCCAGGCAAGGGCACCATTGGCATCGAAGTGCCGAACAAGAAACCGGAGACCGTCTCCATGAAGAGTGTCCTCGCATCGGAGAAGTTCCAAAACAACAAGTTCGCCCTGCCTTGTGCCATCGGCAAGACCATCTCCAACGAAACGTACGTCTTCGACCTTGCCAAGATGCCGCATATCCTTATGGCTGGTGCCACAGGACAAGGAAAGTCGGTCGGATTGAATGCCATCGTAGCCTCTTTGCTTTACAGCAAGCATCCTTCCGACCTGAAGTTCGTCATGGTTGACCCCAAGAAGGTCGAGCTTACCCTCTATAACCGCATCGAGCGTCATTACCTGGCCAAGTTACCCGATTCCGCCGATGCCATCATCACCGACGTGAAGAAGGTGGTACGCACGCTCAACTCGCTCTGTATCGAGATGGATCAGCGTTACGACCTGCTCAAGGCCGCCGAATGCCGCAACATCATTGAATACAACGAGAAGTTCAAGTCTCGCCGTTTGCTCCCCACCGAAGGTCATCGTTATCTTCCTTATATTGTCTTGGTCGTTGACGAGTTTGCCGACTTGATCATGACGGCTGGTCGTGAAGTGGAGTCGCCCATCGCCCGTCTGGCCCAGCTTGCACGTGCCATCGGCATCCATCTGATCATCGCTACCCAGCGTCCTTCAGTTAACATCATCACTGGTTCCATCAAGGCCAACTTCCCTGCTCGTATCGCCTTCCGTGTCATCTCTGCCGTTGACTCCAAAACCATCCTCGATCAAAGTGGAGCCAACCAACTCATCGGACGAGGCGACATGTTGCTCTCGACTGGCAACGATTTGGTGCGACTGCAATGCGCTTTCATCGACACACCCGAGGTCGAAGCCATCACGCAGTTCATTGGCGAGCAAAGGGGATTCAGCGAGCCCTTCTTGTTACCCGAAGTGCCCGACGAGGAATCCGGCAATGGCGATGGCGACTTCGAGGACGGTGATGAACGCGACAGCCTATTCGAGGAAGCCGCCCGCATCGTAGTCCAAACCCAACAGGGATCCACCTCCATGATCCAACGCAAACTTAAACTCGGCTACAACCGCGCAGGCCGAATCATCGACCAGCTGGAAGCCGCCGGCATCGTGGGTCCCTTCTCGGGAAGCAAGTCGCGCGAAGTCAAAGTCGCCAACGAATTCGCTTTGGAACAGATTTTGAAGGATCTCGAAATGAAAGATCAAGGCATTTGATCATTGTGTAGTAAATTAATCCATTATCATCATGAAAAAACCAACCAACATCTTCATCACTTTTGTGCTGCTCTTCGCATCCATCGGCAGCTTCGCTCAACAATCCAACTTGGCCGATATGTTTATCAAGAAAATGGTCAAGACCCTTCGTGACCCCAAAAACGTTGAGCTGAGCTACACCTATCAATTTAGCACTGACAAAAACGCAAAAAAACAAGAAGGCAAAGCCTATATGCAAGGCGAACAGTACAAAATCATCATGAATGAACAGCAAACCATCTCCGATGGCAGCGTGATTTGGTCCTATTTAGTCGAAGATCAAGAGGTCATGGTCAGCCGTGCCAACGACGGCAACGACAACACTCCCTTCAAACTCCTCAGCACCCTCGACAGAGACTATACCGCCAAGTTCTTAGGTACAAACGAAAACAACGAGTCAAGCATTGAACTGAACAACCCCAAAGGGAAATACAAGACTGTCAACGTCGTCATCAACAAGGACGGCACCCTGAAGAGCGCTGAAATCACTTCCGAAGACAACAGCAAGCTTATCATCGAGGTGACGGAGATGAAAACCAACCAACAATACGACGAAGGATTCTTCACCTTTGACGAGAAGGCTCATCCCGAAGTGGAAATCATCGACATGAGATAATTCACACGAGGAAGTGAAAGGCATGTTCAAGAAGATCATCAACACCTTCGGAACGAAAATCACCGCGGCGGTCATCAACTTCATGATCGCCGTGATCCTTTCACAGGTTCTCGGTGACGCTGGCAAGGGCACCCAAGCGCTGCTCTTGACGACCATCTCTTTCATCTTGATCTTCAGTGAGATCGTCTGCGGCGAGAGCATCGTCTTCCTCACCCCCCACCATCCTTTCAAGAAAATCCTGGTAGCCTCCGTCGCTTGGTCAGGCTTGATTGCTGTAGTCATGGGCGGATGCATCCGTTTGTTTTACCCTGGGCTGGAGGCCAACCTGGTTATCCATGTTGCCATCCTCTCATTCATCTCCTGCCTGGGCAACATCAACTTCCGTTTCTTGGTCGGAAAGGAAGAAATCCATAAAGCAAACTATAACACCCTGCTACAGCCCATTCTCCTGATCCTGACCTTGATTGTATATTACCTTCTTCTGAAGAAGACAGACATCTATGGTTACGTCATCGGACTTTACATAGCCTATTTTGGATCTTTCCTTCTGGGAGTCTGGATGCTGCGTCAAGAATACGTCCATCTATTCAAAGACAAGGACCGCCATTATTCCACCGTGTTGAAAGACCTCTTCAAGTATGGTTTTCTCAACCAAACGGGCCATTTCGTGCAGTTTTTCAACCTGCGCTTGAGCTATTATCTGCTCGACCGGTTCATCGACAAGGGTCACGTGGGCGTTTTCTCCAATGCCGTCTCCGTTGCCGAGTCGATATGGATCATCAGCAGCAGCATCGCCTTAGTCCAATACGCGCGCATCGCCAATGCCGACAACCGCGAGTATGCCCAAAGACTCACCTTGGATCTAAATAAGATATGCTTGGTCATCTCTGCCTTGGCCATCATCGTGCTCTGCCTGCTTCCCTCATCGGTTTACGTCTTTATCTTTGGTCCCGATTTCGGAGGCATGGCCCGCATCATTCGCATCCTTGCCCCAGGCATCCTCTTTTTCTGTGTATTCCTGATCTTGGGCCATTATTATTCGGGCATTGGACGCTACCATATGAACACCTTCGCCGCCTTGTGTGGCTTGGCAGTCACTTGTGTGCTAGGATTCACCTTGATTCCACGCTATGATGTCACCGGAGCGGCCATCACCTCGGCTGTATCTTATACCGTCAATGCCATCTTCCTCTTTGTGTTCTTCCTCAAGGAGTCGCATTTTAAAGGCAAGGATTTCATCTTGAGGAAAAGCGAAGTGCAGAGCTATATTGCCGAACTGAAACAACAATTCTCGAAACAAAACACCGAAAATGAATAAGCTACAGAAACTCACCAAGGCTATCGGACGAATCATCAAGCATCCTTACCTGCTCAACCTAGTCCTTCAAGACAAGGAAAGCAACAAAGAGGACGTGATTCGTCGCTATGGTTTCGCCGACGGGCTCCCCTTGTTGGAGATCAACGAGTTGTTCCCTGATTTCTCCGAGACTGCAAACCCCTATGCTTACCTTTCGGGAGCCACCATGCCCATCGACATCGCCTTGCTTCGAGCCTTGGCAAAACGCAATATGGTGAAAGCTTATTTCGAGATCGGGACGTGGCGCGGTGAGAGCGTTGCCAACATGGCGGAAGTCGTGCAGCGCTGCGTCACCCTCAACCTTCCAAAAGAAGACATCGTCCGTCTGACCGAGAATCAACAATATGCCGATTTACACAGTTTCTTCAGCAAAAACCTAGGTAATGTAGAACAGCTCTACGGCGACTCCCAAAACTATGATTTCCAAGCACATTATGGGCTATACGACATGGTATTCGTTGACGGAGACCATCACTACGAAAGTGTGAGAAAAGACACGGAAACAGCATTCAAACTTCTGAAAGGAGAACGATCCATCATTGTTTGGCATGACTATGGTGCCGACCCGGAAACCATCCGTTGGGATGTATTGGGTGCCATTCTGGATGGAGCACCGGCCGAAAAAAGAAAACATATCTATCACATATCCAATACGTTATGTGCAGTCTATCTACCCGAAGACTTGCCATCAAAGAAACTTGTCCCCTACGAAACACCGCGTAAGTATTTCGAAATCAATATCAAGACCCATACCTGTTGAGCCATGAATATACTGCATCTGCTGAGTTGGTTTCCCACGCCTGACGACCCCACCTTAGGCAATTTTTGCGTCCGCATGATCGATGCACTGCCTGAGGACTGCCAGTCCGTCATCCTCTCAGTATGCGATGGCAAAGACCTCAAAGAGTCATTCAAAGTCAATGAAATCAAGGGCTTGCACCATACCCATGTTCAAATAGCCATCCGTCCCCCGAAAAACAAAGCACTTCGCAAGCTGAAAATGCTGAGAATGTACCAGTATGGTTTGCGTTATGTGAAAAAATACTTCTTCCAACCCGACCTGATTCATCTCCATGTGGCCTATCCGCTTGGTCAGTTGGCTTTGCTATGGCATCGGATCCACGGCTACCCATATGTCATGACTGAGCATTGGACGATTTACCAGCCGCAAAACAAGGACGTCCTAGTGGGAAGGCTGAAAAAGAAGATCGTCAACATCGCCAACCATGCCTCGCTAATCATGCCTGTCAGCCTCGACTTGCAGCATTGCATGGAGGGACATGGCGTACACAATCGTTTTAAGGTGATTTACAACCTCGTGAACACCGACGTATTCACCCTCAGCAAAGCTCTCGAAAGGCCGAAGAAACACATCCTTCACATCTCCACTTTACGCGATGAGGCTAAGAATTTCAGCGGCATCTTGCGGGTGGTGGAACAACTTCGCCAACAACGCAACGATTTTGAATTGCATGTCATTCATGACTACGAGGCTCCAGAATTCAAGGCATTTGTCAAGGAGCATCATTTGGAGGATGATGTGATTTTCCATGGCAAGAAGACCTCCGCTGAGGTAGCCCAGGCTTTTGCTGACAGCGACTTTTTCGTCCTGTTCTCCAACTTCGAAAACCTGCCCTGCGTCATTGTGGAAGCCTTTGCCTCGGGAGTTCCCGTGTTAAGCACTGCAGTGGGAGGTATTGCTGAGATTCTATCCCCTGAAAGGGGAATTCTCATCCCTTCCGGTGACGAAGAGGCATTACTCCAAGGAATGAATTCCATGCTTGATCATAGTGGTGAATATGACCGTGCCGCCATTCGCGACTATGCCGTCAATACCTTTGCCGCGCCCAACATCGGGCAGCAAATCGCAGCAGCCTATAAAAGCGTTTTGGAGCAATAACCAAGGTTACTCACCTACGGTATTCTTCATGATTCCAATCTTGGAATTCTCAATGAACTTCACAATCAGCTCAAGGTCTTCCGATTCCGGCAAGTTAGCCTTGATATATTGTACAGCTTGGGATACATTCATGCCAGCGCTATAGATGACGCGATACACGTCTTGGATGGCATTGATGCGTTCCTTGGTATAGCCGCGGCGCGACAAACCAATATAATTCACCCCTGCATAAGAGACAGGATAACCAGTGCCGGTCTTGACAAAAGGTGGGATGTCCTTGTTGATCATGGCACCGCCCGAAATCATGACATGAGCCCCGATACGGGTAAACTGCGAAACCGCTGCAAGTCCACCCAAGATTGCCCAGTCATCGACGACGATATGTCCTGCCAAGGTAGCGGCATTCGACATGATGACATGGTCGCCCAGATAGCAGTCATGTGCCACATGGGTAAAAGCCATCAGCAGGCAGTCCTTGCCCACGACGGTCTTTCCAGAGGCGACAGTGCCCTTGTTGACTGTTGCCGACTCACGCACTGTGGTACCATCACCGATAAAACAATAAGTGGTCTCCCCCTTGTATTTGAGATCTTGAGGTATGGCTGAAATCACCGCCCCGGGGAAGAACTTGCAGTTCTTTCCGATGCGTGCTCCGTCCATGATAGTCACATTGGGTCCGATCCAAGTGCCAGAGCCGATTTCCACATCCTCGCCAATCCAGCTAAAGGGTTCGATAATGACATCCTCTGCGATGCGGGCATTGGGATGGATGTATGCCATTGGTTGATTCATGGGTTCGCTGTTTGATTATTCCTGTTGAAGCATGGTATGTTTGATCCTTCTTGCAAACGCAGTGTTGGAGAAATGGCCAGGCTTATAAGCTTTCACATAACCTTTGATCGGTTTGCCCACCAGGGTGAGGTCGCCAATCACATCCAACAGCTTGTGGCGTGCGGGCTCGTTCTCGAAGTACAGATCGACATTATTCAAGATACCTCCCTCCTTGACCAACACTTTAGGCTTTTTGAAGAAAGCTGCGATATGATCCAGTTCTTCTGAGGACACGTTCTTGTTGACGAACACAATGGCGTTGGTCAGGTCGCCTCCTTTGATCAGGTTACGGCTGAGGAGGGTCTCCAGTTCATGCAGGAACACAAAGGTACGGCATGGGGCAATTTCGGCAGCGAAATCCTTCATGTCGTGCAATGATGCACTTTGCTGGTCCAGCACCTTGGTGTTATATTTCACGGTAACGTCGAGTTTGAAGCTGTCGCAAGGCTCGATGGAAAGCTCAATGCCGAGGACTTCGTTACGATAAACGATGGGTTCCTTGACGACATAATAGTCGCGAAAGGCCTTCTGCTCAACGATACCGGCCTCTTTCAGCACTTTGACAAATTCTTTTGCGCTGCCGTCCATGATGGGCATCTCTTCCACATCAATGTCGATCAGCACATTGTCAATGCCCATGCCGCGCAACGAAGCCAACACGTGTTCAACGGTATATATCTTGACGCCACCTTTACCCAAGGTGGTACCTCTTGTTGTATCAATGACATTATCCACGTCCGCCTCAATAATGGGTTGGTCTTCAAGGTCAACCCTACGGAAACGAATTCCCGTGTTTGCAGCGGCTGGATTGAAAGTCAGAGTGCCACATTGACGCGTATGTAATCCTGCGCCCGAGACACTGACTTTTCTTTTAAGGGTACACTGCTTTTCTTCCATAAAAATACATTCTCGAGCTGCTATTGTCTCAAGAAAAACGGGCAAAATTAGAGAAAATTACGTAATATCCAAAAAAAAAACCTCAAATCTTGGATTTGAGTTCCGACAGCTCTTGTTCCAAGGCTTCAATTTTGCGCATCATCTCGTCGATATGGCGGAATCGGGCATTGGAAACCAGATATTGTCGCAAAGGTTGAATCGGGGTTCCCATGAACTCCTGGTTAGCCTCTTTGATGCTACCCATGATGCCACTCTGCCCTCCGAACTTGGAGCCGTCAGCGATATGCAGATGTCCCACAAAGCCTGACTGGCCGCCCACCACACAGTGTTTGCCGAGATGTGTAGAGCCGCTGACACCTACTTGGGCAGCCAGAGCAGAGTGCTCTCCCACCTCGACGTTATGGGCAAGATGCACCAAGTTGTCGAGTTTCACCCCTTTATGGACCCGAGTGGAACCCATCGTGGACCGGTCGATAGTAGTGTTTGCCCCAACCTCCACATCATCGTCGATAACCACGTTGCCCACCTGCGGAATCTTCTCGTAGTGGCCATCCGGTTGTGGTGCAAAGCCGAAGCCATCAGCACCAATGACGGCACCAGCATGGAGCACACAACGCTTGCCAACCACAGTGTTGCGATAAAGCCGCACCCCAGGATAGAGCACCGTGTCGTCGCCAATGACACAGCCATCGCCGACATACACCTGAGGATAGATCTTCACATGGTTGCCGATGACGACATGTTCACCGACAAAGGCAAACTCACCCAAGTAGAGGTTCTCGCCGCATTGGGCTGTCGAGGAGACAAATGCCAGGGATGATATGCCTTCCTTTTGGTTGGCCATGGCATCATAGAAGGCCAACAGCTTGGCAAACGAGGCATAGGCATCATCGACACGGATAAGCGTGGCGGTGACAGGCTCTTTGGCAACGAAGTCGTTGTTGACAATTACCACCGACGACTTGGTGGTATAGATATAAGGTGTGTATTTAGGATTAGCGAGGAAGCTCAGCATGCCAGGGGCACCTTCCTCGATCTTGGCGACGTTCCACACTTCTACGTTCGGGTCGCCCTCCACGGTACCCGCCAGCAAGGCGGCAATTTGTGATGCACTAAATTTCATTCGATGTGATTATATCTCGTTAAACTCTTTTTTCAACAAATCGATTGCTTGATCGACAAAAGGATTGGGCAAAGCCACCAGCGCTTGGGCAATCATGCCGACGTCGGTTCCGTCATCCGCCTTGTCAAAAGTGGTGTTGATTTGCCCTACCAGCTCCTCCTTGGCACTTTTCACGGCCTTCCAGGTGTCGGGACTGACATAAAGCTGCTGTGCCATGTTGTGTTCGAACTCTTCTTCCACGTTCTGAAGCAGAGCGAGATGAAAAGCAGCTTTCGACAGGCCAGGCGTGAAGACACGCTTGACCAGCACCGGCAGTTGCGAACGTTCCAAAAAGAGCAGATAACGCTCGCAGGCCTGGATCTTTAGCGGGGTGACCATCTTCATGGCGGCAATCCGCATCTCTGCCTTGGCCTTGAGTTTAAGCTCCCATTCCCTCAACTTGAAGCTGCGATAGGTAAGGAACACCGCCACAGCGAGCAACACGGTGATGAGAACTAAGACGACGATGAAGAAAATGTTCATTTGTTGCGAATTTTGCGCAAAGATAAGAAAGAATTAAGAATTATGAGTTTTGAATTTAGAATTATCGTAATTTTGCGATTCCTTTTAATCATAGAATATCATGAGTGAAATCATCCTCTCAAAAAGAGTACTGAACATGGCTGAGTCGGCCACTTTAGCCATGACCAACAAGAGCCGTGAACTGAAGGCCCAAGGCATCGACGTCATCAGCCTGAGCATCGGCGAGCCCGACTTCAATACCCCTGAATCGGCCAAGCAAGCCGGCATCGACGCCATTGTCAACAACGACACCCACTATCCTCCAGTCCCTGGCACTCCCGCGCTGCGCAAAGCCATCGCCGCCAAACTGAAACGCGACAACGGTTTGGACTACAAGGACACCGACATCCTGGTCTCCAACGGTGCCAAGCAAGCCATCAACAATGTGCTTCTGGCCATCCTCAATGACGGCGACGAGGTCATCATCCCCGCCCCGTTCTGGGTCTCCTACCCCGAAATGGTGAAGCTGAGTGGCGGCGTCCCGGTCATCGTCAAGTCCGACCTGGCACACGACTTCAAGATCACCGCTGAACAACTCGAGGCTGCCATCACGCCCAAGACCAAGGCCTTGCTCATCAACACGCCCTGCAACCCTTCAGGCAGCGTGTTCACCAAAGCCGAGTTGACCGCCATCGCCGAAGTGCTCCGCAAGTACCCCAACATCATCGTCATCTCCGACGAGATCTACGAGTTTATCCAGTACGAGCAGAAGCATGAGAGCATGGGACAGTTCGAGTTCTTGAAAGATCGTCTCGTCCTCGTCAATGGTGTCGCCAAAGGTTATGCCATGACGGGATGGCGTATTGGTTACATCGCTGCACCGCAAGTCATCGTCAAAGCCACCAACAAGATCCAAGGTCAGATCACTTCCGGCATCTGCACCATCGCTCAGGCATCCGCCTGCAAGGCCATGGAGCTCTGCCCCGAGAACTCTGAAGAGATCCAAAACATGCTGAAGGCCTTCCGCAACCGCCGCGACATGCTCTACAAACTCCTCAACGAGATCCCAGGAGTGAAATGCAACATGCCTGCCGGTGCCTTCTACATGTTCCCCGAAGTGAAATCATACTACGGCAAGACCGACGGCGAGACCGTCATCAAAGGCAGCGATGACCTCTGCATGTGGCTGCTCTACAACGCCCATGTTGCTTGCGTCGCCGGCAACGCCTTCGGCAACGACGACTGTATCCGCCTCTCCTACGCCACCTCTGAAGACAAACTCATCGAGGCTGCAAAACGCATCAAGACAGCATTGGCGAAGTTAAGATGAAAGGTGAAAGGTGAAAAATGAAAGGTGAAAGGTTGGTAAGGGCGCTGGTGGTTGGCGATGTGATGATTGACGCCTATAGCGAAGGCGTTGTGGAACGCATGTCGCCAGAAGCACCCGTGCCCGTGGTCAACGTAAAGCGTCGTTACAACCGTCTCGGAGGCGCTGCCAATGTCGCACTCAACCTCAAGGCATTAGGCGCTGACGCCATCGTATGCTCTGTTGTCGGTGACGACAATCACGCTGACACCCTACTGCACCTCATGCAAGACCACGAGCTCGACACCACAGGCATCGTCAAAAGCCGCAACCGTATCACTACGGTGAAACATCGCGTGCTCGACGGCGACAAGCAGCTGATCCGCATCGACGAGGAAGACACCTTCGAGCTTGACCACGATGAATATCGTCACCTTTACCAAGAGGTCATCGTACCTCTGTTGGAAAGCCAGGCTTTCCAGGTCATCATCTTGCAAGACTACAACAAAGGGGTCCTTTCGGAGGATCTGATCCACGACATCATCGAGCTGGCACAAAAGAAAGGCATCCCTGTGGTCGTGGACCCCAAGAAGCGGAACTTCTTCGCCTATCGTGGGGTCACCCTTTTCAAGCCCAATGCAAAAGAGCTTCGCGATGGTCTCGGCGTCCAGGCCGAGACCATCGACGAGCTGCGCGACGCCGCCATGCAGTTACAAGAACGGCTAGGATGCCAGCATCTCATGGTCACCCTTTCCGAACAAGGGGCCATGATCCTTAGCAAAGGCGAAGGAGAAAAAACCGAGTTCCATCATGTAAATGCCTGCAAACGGGCCATCGTCGATGTCTCAGGCGCTGGCGACACCGTACTCAGTGTGGCTGCACTCGGCATCGCCATGCAACAAGACCCGTTGACCATCGTCACCCACTCCAACATCGCTGGCGGACTGGTATGCGAGGAAGTCGGCGTCGTCCCCATCAACAAAAAACACTTCGACGAGGAAGTCGAACGCCTCTGCCATGACTGAGCAACAGGCCATCACGACGATGTTTGACGGCATCGCTCCCCGTTATGATTTTCTAAACCGTCTCCTCTCCTTCCACATGGACACGCTTTGGCGACGCAAGCTCTCGAAGCTCATCGCAAAAAGCCATCCCACAGCCATCCTCGACGTGGCAACAGGCACCGCTGACCTCGCCATACGGATGGCCAAAGACATTCCCTCGGCACAAGTGACCGGCATCGACCTCGCCCAAGCCATGCTCCAAGTTGGACAAGAGAAAATCACCCAAAAACACTTAAACAGCAGGATCAACTTGTTGCAAGGGGATGCACAACAGCTGCCTTTTGCCGACTACAGCTTCGATGCTGTCACTGTGGCTTTTGGAATACGCAACTTCGAAAGCCTAAACAAAGGACTGTTGGAGATCCGCCGAGTCGTCAAAACAGGCGGAACGATAGGCATCCTGGAGTTCTCCAAAACAACAAAGTTTCCCATGCGTCCTCTTTACCGATTCTATTCGAAACATATCATTCCAATCATCGGCCGCATCATCTCCCGGCATCCCTCGGCATACACTTATCTCCCTGAATCCATCGAAGCCTTCCACAGCCCAAACGAGCTTGTTGCCTTGCTAAAAGAGCTAGGAATGAACATGGTGACGGCACAGCATCTCTTTGGAGGCATCGCCAGCATCTATCTGGCAAAAGTGTAAAAAAGCATGGCAAACCACAATAAACACGACACTACTCCGTTACACTATTTTAAACAGCAATTCATGAAAAGAGTCGTCCAAATAGTACTGGTCTTCTTCATCGCAACCTTCCTTGTCACCGAGGCTAAGGCACAGTATCGACAGAAGGTGTTTTTCCTTCAAAACTACAACAACGCTCCTTATCATTTTGGATTCCTATTGGGAATGCCCATCATGGATTACTCCCTTCACTTGAAAGAGAATTACCAAAACGAGCATCACGCTGGTGACCAATTTCCTGCTAGTTTTGGGTTTTCGGAAGATAAGCTCAAAGAATACCAGATTGTGAATGTGGAGAGCCACACCACTGTGGGTTTTTCTGTAGGTGTTATCGGAGACATTCGTTTGAGTGACTATTTCAACTTTCGTTTCTCTCCGACTTTAAGTCTCAGCTCCAAATTTGTCAAATACAACACCTTGCTTTACGATTATGCTGGCCAGCCGTTGACCGACTCTCTCTATCGCGTTGAGTCTCACGACCAATTGGCCACCTTTTTGGAGTTCCCTTTTCATATTAAATACCGTTCCAAGCGTTATAACAACATTGGAGCTTATCTGATTGCTGGGGTCAACCCGAAGGTTCACTTGGGCAACTTCTATAAGATTCCCCAGGACAAGAACAGGCCCATGGTGTTACAGACCAACCGTGGTGATGTTGCTGTGGAAATCGGTGCAGGGTTCGACATTTACAACCAATGGTTCAAGATGGGTGTGGAGCTCAAGTTCAGTTATGGCTTGATTAATGTCTTGAAAGATGATGTCCTCATCAACGACTTTATTTTCAATACACCGCTTAAAGAGGTAAGGAACAAGCAGTTACAGCTTTGTTTCACCTTTGAATAAAATTTTTTTGACCCATTTTGTTGTGGGTATGATTTTTTTATGTAATTTTGCAGCGTCAAAACAAAACCGAAAGGCTAGTTTGATGGATGGTCTCTTCGTCTAGTCTGGTCAGGACGTCAGGTTTTCATCCTGGTAACTCGGGTTCAAATCCCGGAGAGACTACAGGCCCGCTGAACAAGCGGGCTTTTTTTATATCTTTGCGCCATGAAAAAAACACAAGTCATCGTCAGCAACCAACACGACCCCTACCTGAACCTCGCGGTGGAGACTTGGCTCACCGACCATCAGGATCGGGGGATGGTGACGATGTATTTGTGGAAAAACGAGCAGACGGTGGTCATCGGGTTAAATCAGAACCCTTTCTCAGAGTGTGACGTGAAACGTTTGAACGAGGAAGGTGGTCATCTGATGCGCCGCCGCACCGGCGGCGGCGCGGTCTATCACGACTTGGGCAACCTCAACTTCTCTTTCATCGCCGACAAGAACGACTACGACGTGCGCAAGCAGCAGTCGGTCATCCAAGAAGCCTTGAAGCCGTTTGGGCTCGAGGCAGAGATCTCAGGCCGTAACGACCTCACCTGCCAAGGCCGGAAGTTCTCTGGCAACGCCTTCTTCAACGGCTCCGACAACAACCTGCACCACGGCACCATCTTGATCAAGACCGATGGCGAGAAGATGCAACGCTACCTCACCGTCAACCAGGCCAAGTTGCAAAAACACGGTGTGAAGTCTGTGGCCAGCCGCGTGGTGAACCTCTCAGAGCTAGCCGACATCACCTCGGAAAACATCGTGGAGCCACTGATCCAATCGTTCGAGAAGGTTTATGGGATGAAAGCAGAACACCTTCACTTCGAGTCGATCGCCCTATTAGATGAGATTCAAAACACCGTAAGACGAATCTCCTCGCACGACTATCTTTACGGCAAATGGGAACACTTCCATACCACCAAACGGCAACAATTCCCTTGGGGCAACGTGGACATCCAACTTGAGGTGGACGAAAGCCATGGCATCATCCGAAATGCCCGCATCGCCTCCGACTGTCTCGACACCGATATCATCAGCAAGACGGAAACCTTGCTAAAGGGGCAGTCCACCAAGGAACGTCCCAGTTGCGACCATCCCATCACTAACGACATCCTCAACCTGCTTTACCCATGAATGAAAGCCACAAAGAGAAACGGTTCATCAAACGTCCAGAGTACCCTGGAGGCAAGAGTGCGCTGCTGAAATACATCAGCGACAACCTCCAGTACCCCAAGGATGCCATGGAACAGAAGATCGAAGGCACCGTGAGGGTTTGGTATGAAGTCGATGACAACGGTGACGTCGTCGATAGCCGTATCATCCAGTCGTTATTCCCCTCCTGCGACAAGGAAGCCCTCCGACTGGTCAGCACCTTAAAATATAGCAGGCCCAAGAACATGCACCTTCGTGTAAAGACCTCTTTCACGATCAGCATCCGGTTTCGTTTGAAAAAAGCAGCCCAACAGGTCACCATACAATATACCCAAGCAAACCCGACCAAACCCGCAAAGCCAACCTCACCCACCGAAACTTACACCTACACCATAAACTATTAACTATAAACTGTTAACTGTCAACTGTTATGAAATACTACCTCCTCCCCTTCGGATGCCAGATGAACCTCAGCGATACCGAGCGCGTACGCACTGTGCTGAAAAAGATGGGGTTTGTCCCCACCGACAATGAAGAGGAAGCCACCATCTTAGGCATCGTAGCCTGCTCGGTGCGACAAAAGGGCATCGACAAAGTTTATGGTCGCATCGAGAAGTGGAACGCCATGAAGAATCGCCAGAATATGATCACCTTTGTGTCAGGATGCATCTTACCTGCCGACCGGCTTCGCTTCCTAAAGCTTTTCGACTTGGTGTTTCCCATGAACGAGCTACCCAATCTCCCTGAGATGATCCGCCAATACGGCATCGTCACCCCCGCATCGCTGCGGATGGGCGAAGAGATTGAGGACCAACCCGTGGTCCGTCCCATAGCTCCCCTGTTCCACAAGGACGATAAGGTCAACCCCTCAGCCCACATGGAGCGTTTCTGGAGCATCGAGCCGATCCAGACGTCCAACTTCGAGGCATACATCCCCATCCAAAACGGATGCAATAACTTCTGCACCTACTGCGCAGTGCCTTACACTCGAGGCCGCGAGGTCTCACGTCCTTCAGAAGACATCCTCAACGAGGTGAAAGAATTGGTTGACAAAGGTTACAAAAGCATCACTTTGCTCGGACAAAACGTCAACTCTTACGGCCTCGACAAGAAGGGCGAAGAGATTGACTTTGCCGAACTCCTGCGCAGGATAGGCGAGTACGGTAAAGCTTCGGGCAAAGAATTTTGGGTGTATTACACCGCTCCGCATCCTCGCGACATGAAAGACGAAGTGTTCGAGGTGATGGCTGCCTATGATTGCCTCGCCAAACAGATCCACATCCCCATCCAGTCGGGCGACGATGCCATGCTGAAACGCATGAACCGGCACCACAATCTGGAGACCTACAGGCATATCATACAGACCATCCGCGAGAAGCTTCCTTCGGCAACCATCTTCACTGACATCATTGTGGGCTTCACTCATGAGACTGAAGAGGAATTCGAGAACACCCGCAAGGCCATGGAGGAGTTCAAATACAACATGGCCTATATCGCCCAGTACAGCGTTCGCGAAGGCGCAGTGGCATCCAAATGGGAAGATGACGTGCCCAAGGAGGTGAAGCGCCAACGTTACCACATCCTCACCGAGGAGTTGATGAAACACTCCTTAATATATAATCAAGCCTTGGTCGGCACCACCGTAAAGATGCTGGTGGAGGACTTCGACCGCAAGAACGGATATTTGACTGGCCACACCGAAGGCAAGATCGTGATTCGGTTTGCATCGCAAGATGAGAGCCTTATTGGGCAGATTGTGACAGTGAAAGTAATTTCTGCGACGGCGTTGTCGATTGAGGGAGAACTACACCGCCAATGATGATCACCCTGATTTTCAACCTATTTGTTGAATTTTGGGGACCAATGAGGACGTATTGACAGAAAATGCCTTTTTTTGTCTCTTCTCCTAATTTTATTTATATTTGCACCGCCTATGCTAAACAGCAACCTTTTTTTGGTTGCTGATGCAGAGGCATACATATTGTAAAGAAGGCGTTTGCCGAGCTTTGTTTTGGTGGCTTAGAACCTGAGAAATTCTACAAGTGTAACACGAAAACATGGCAGAGGTAGATGCTCGCGTACTAAAGCGTGGGTATCCCATCTGTTTGTTGTGTTACACGGGTTTCTCAGGACCTTAAGCCACATTCAAACAGACAAGAGATACCCC
>JAEEON010000067.1 GCA_016284305.1 Bacteroidales bacterium | reverse complement strand
CCTCTACTGGAAAGAGACTGGCGACATGAGCGTGTGGGAAGGCGTGGCGCAAGATGCCGTGGTGATGAACACCGACGACCTCATCTGCGTGGGCGCGACCGACAACATGCTGCTCTCCTCAACCATCGGGCGCAACAAGAGCCTGATTCCAGGCGAGGTAATTTCCGCTTTGATTAACGGAACAGAGCATTTCTTGCAGAAACTCCGTGACTTAGGCATCGGCATCTATCTGACAGGTGGCGAGACTGCCGATGTGGGTGACCTCGTGCGCACCGTCATCGTCGACAGCACCGTGACCACACGCATCCGCCGTGACGAAGTCATTGAAAACAACCTGCGACCTGGCGATGTCATCGTGGCCTTTGCCTCTTACGGACAAGCCACTTACGAGGACAGCTACAACGGCGGCATGGGCAGCAACGGCCTCACCTCGGCCCGCCACGACATGCTGAACCATTATCTGGCGGAGAAATACGATGAGAGCTATGACCACAGTATCCCCGAGGACTTGGTGTACTCTGGCCCCCACAAGTTAACTGACCCCACCGAGGTCCCAGGCGTGGATGTAGGCAAACTCATCCTCTCGCCCACACGCACCTATGCCCCGCTGATGATTCCGATCCTTAAGGAGTTCCGCAAGCAAATCCACGGCATCATCCATTGCAGCGGCGGCGCCCAAACCAAGGTGTTGCACTTCGTTGACAAGCTGCACATTGTGAAGGACAACATGATTGCTCTGCCCCCGCTATTCCGCATGATCCAAGCCGCCTCAGGTACTGACTGGCACGAGATGTACAAGGTGTTCAATATGGGGCATCGTTTGGAAATTTACACCAACGAAAAGGCTGCCAATGAAATGATTGCTATTGCTAAGGAGTTCAACATTGATAGCCAGATCATTGGGCATGTGGAGGCATCAGAGCAAAAGAGATTGACGATCAAGAGCGAGTTTGGAACATTTGAGTATTAAACAAACTACAAATCATAAACATCATGAACAAATCAAAGTTTTTAGTCTTAATGGGCATTTTGCTCATCTTCGGATTCACAAGTTGCAACAAAAACGGTGAAAAAGTCACCATCAAAACCAATAAGCCGGAAACAGTCCAGGCACATTATGCAAAGATTACAGGCACCATCAAATCGCTTGACAAAAGCATTAATGAGCTTTGGGCTTACGGCTATTGTTTAGGAGAAGAACCCAATCCTGACATGTCACAAATGGTCACTTGCGTTTATGCAACGAACTATGACCATCCTGATGTATCACTGCCGAGACCTTTTGAGTATATGCTTGTTGGTCTGGAGCAAGAAACCGAATACCATTTTAGGGCTTTTGCATTCCTCAATGAAGATTCGGTCATCTTTGGCGAGGATATTAGTTTTACTACCCCTGCTGAATAAGTTAAACTGACATAAGTCAAGAACAATTATTGACGAATTTTGGCAAAAACACCAATTTTCGTCAATAATTTTGTATTTTTGCGAAGTATTGAAAAACAAAAGTCATGACAACGCTCAGTGTAACCATAGACGACACCAACAAGCTCCAGATGTTCTTGGATTGGCTCCGCTCCTTCACCTTTGTAAAAAAGGTAGAAGTTAGCACATCCACCAAAGGTAATTTCGAAGAAGTTGCTAAAGTATTGGAACAACTTCCCGAAGGTGGAATCACAAGAGTAATATCTGATCCAACAGAATGGCAAAGACAACAACGCGATGAGTGGTAAAACTTTTCTTCTCGACACTAACATCATCATTCATCTTTCGTATGGAGAGTTGAATACATCAGATTTTTCTTCAAGTGGCGATAGGCTTTGCATTTCAGCCATCACATATATGGAAGCCCTTGGTTATCCGTTCAAAACCAAAGAAGATGAATCTTTTGTCAAGATGCTATGTAACTCTTTCGACCTCTTAGATTTGACAAAACCTATCATAGAGAAAACTATTGAAATCCGAAAGAAATCCAAAATAAAACTTCCAGATGCCATTATTGCTGCAAGTGCGTTGGTTAATAACGCCGCGCTTGTTACCAACAATGTGAAGGATTTCAAGACAATAGATGGAATTAGCATTATCAATCCTATTCCAGACTAATAGCATCTATGGACATCACCGAGAAATTAGAAACGATAAAGCACCGCTGGGAGGAAATGGGCGAACAACTCGCCGACCCTGCCGTGGCTTCCGACATGAAGAAGTTCGTGAAGCTCAACAAGGACTATAAGGACTTGGAGCCTATC
>JAEEON010000066.1 GCA_016284305.1 Bacteroidales bacterium | reverse complement strand
CTACGTGCCCGACATCTATGAGCCCCTCGGCCTGTTCATCCCCCTCATCGTGGTGAACTGCATCGTGCTGGGTCGTGCTGAGGCTTTCGCCTCGAAGAACCCCGTGTGGCCTTCGCTGTTGGACGGCCTCGGCATGGGCTTGGGCTTCACCCTCGCCCTGACGCTGTTGGGCTGCATCCGTGAGTTCCTCGGCAGCGGCTCCATCTTCGGCCTTACCATCCTGCCCGAGACGGCCAACATCCTGGTGTTCATCCTGCCTCCCGGCGCTTTCATCTGCCTCGGCTTCGTTATCGCTATCGTCAACAAACTCAAAAAAGAAAGTCACTAAGCCATGAAATACCTCATTATTATCCTATCGACCATCTTGGTCAACAACGTGATCTTCTCCCAGTTCCTGGGTATCTGTCCCTTCTTGGGCACCTCTAAGAAGACCTCTACCGCAGTGGGTATGAGTGCCGCCGTCATCTTCGTGCTGACCTTGGCCACTTTAGTGACTTGGCTGACGAACCGGTACATCCTGATACCCTTGAACCTGACCTTCCTACAAACCATCGCCTTCATCCTCATCATTGCTGCTTTGGTGCAGATGGTGGAGATCATATTGAAGAAAATCAGCCCGTCGTTGTATACCGCCCTCGGCGTGTTCCTGCCGCTGATTACGACCAACTGCGCCGTCCTCGGTGTGTCTCTGACCGTGGTCACCAAGGAGTTCAACTATGGCGGCATTACCCACATGCTGAGCCTCGGCGAGTCCATCGTCTATGCCGTCGGCATCGCCCTCGGTTTCTCTATGGCCTTGATTATCTTCGCCGGCATCCGCGAGCACATCGACCTAATGGAGCCTCCCAAGGGCATGAAGGGTACTCCTATCGCCCTGATTACTGCTGGCATTTTGGCGTTGGCATTTATGGGGTTTACGGGGATTGTGTGATAGCGCGTGTGATACGCGTGTGACTCTGTGTAAAAGCAGGGGTTGCGCTGCGCTTCACCACCTGCTCAATGTCCTACGTCCCTACGGGACTGGATTGAACGAAAAGAGCTGCCTTTTGGTGGCTCTTTTTTGCATTTTGCAAACATTTTTCATCGCTTTTTCAGAGAAAGTTGTACTTTTACGGCTTCATTATGCGATTTTTACAAACTTCCAGCCATGAAACACGCTACTTTTGCCTTTATCCTACTGATAGCCTTCCCGTTGTTCGCCATCGGGCAAGACTTCACTATCACCTCTGCTGACCATGACCATATCAGCCTGCATTTCGAACTCAGCGACTTCAGCATCGACACCGTGATGCATGAGGGCGAGCTGTTGCACACCATCGCCGCTAAAGGCATCGTCATGCCTAACGACTACGGTCTGCCCGAACTGCCTACCTTCAACCGCTTCATCGCCATACCACAAGGTGCACGAGCCATTTTGGAGGTTAGGACGACGCGCAACGAAATCCTCCAAGGCATTAACATAGCACCCTCAATTGGGAGCCAATGCGAAAACGATGCCGAAAGACCTTTTTTCAGAGACCCGAGAGTGTATGCCAGCAACAGTTTCTACCCCGCTGAGGCTTTCCATGCTGCCGAACCACAACAGTTGCGTGGAGTCGATGTCATCCATCTGGGTGTCAGCCCCTTCCAAATCAATCCTGTGACGCGAGAGCTTGCTGTTCACCGCCAAATCGACATCGACATCCGTTTTGAAGGCGGCAACGGACATTTTGGCGACGACCGCCTGCGCTCACGCTATTGGGACCCCATCCTGAAGAACAACATCCTCAACTACGACTGCTTAGAACCTATCGACTACGACGCACGGATGCAGCAATGGACACAAAACCGGCTCACCGGCTGCGAATACCTCATCATCACCCCCGACAACGACGACTTCTACAACGCAGGAAAAGAACTCGCCAACTATCGCATCAAGCAGGGCATCCTCTCCAAAGCGATGAGAGTGACGGAAATTGAGAACCCTTTCGGACAAACTTCTCAGACCATAATAAAGCAATGGATCAGAAGTATTTACGCCAATTGGGACATCCCACCTGCGGCCATCTGCATCGTTGGTGAAAGCGGCAACAATCTCCAACAGTATGTGCCAGGATTCACGACGCCACACCCGAAAGACGACTTCATCACCTCCGACAACCCTTACGCCGACGTCAACGACGACTATCTGCCCGACATCTGCTTTTCGCGCATCCTCGCCCAAAACGCTTCGGAGCTGCCCGTCTTCTTTGGAAAAATCTATGAATACGAGTACAACAACCCTGTCACCGACCTCTATTACTACGGCCATCCACTGACCGCAGCCGGATGGCAAGACAGCAAATGGTTCCAACTCACCATTGCCACTATCAGCGGTTACCTGACCCAACACGGCAAGACGCCGGTACGCGTCAACGAGGTCTACACTGGAAGTGTGGGTGAAGCCTGGTCGACGGCGGCTGGCACAGCCTCGGTCGTCGACTACTTCGGTCCTGATGGCGTAGGCTACATCCCCGCCACACCTGCCGAGTTAGGTGGATGGACAGGGGGCACCGCCGACCAAGTCATCCACGCCATCAACCGCGGTGCTTATCTCATCCAACACCGCGACCACGGATGGAACACCAAATGGTATCAGCCTGAAATCTATACCACCGACTTCAGCAGCATCAACAACGTGAACAAGTTGACCTTCCTCATCTCCGTCAACTGCCGGACGGGCATGTACGACAATTCAACGACCAGCTTCATCGAAGCCCTCTCGCGCATGACACGTAACGGACTAAACGCTGGCATCGTGGGTGCCGTTGGTCCCACAGGCCAAACCTATTCCTTCGCCAACGACATTTTCCTTTGGGGCGTGTGGGACCTCTTCGACCCCACTTTCCTCCCCGAATACGGCCCCTTCGCCGCCCATTCCGACTCGTGGATGCCCGCTTTCGCCTGTGTCTCAGGCAAGTATTTCCTCGACACCCATGTCTTCCCCAGTGCTGACCAAAACATGTGTACCACCACCTTCAACACCTTCCACACCTTTGGCGATGCCTTCATCAGGCTGTTCACCGACGTGCCGCAAGCCATCAACACCACACACGATGAGAGCATCCAGTGTTTCTCGCCTTTCCACATCACTGCGCCCGAAGGCTCGCAAATCGCGCTGTCGTCCTATTTCGATAGGAAATGGCACATCCTCAACACCACTACCGGCACGGGAGAAGACCAAGTCATCACCGTTTTAGAGAATGTTCCCAGCGGCCCCATCCACCTCACCATCACGGGGCAGAACCTCATTCGTCTGGAAGAGGACATCCCGCTTGTGCCTTTCGATAGGCCTTTTGTCGTCGTCGACAGCATCACTATGAACGGCGCGGAGCTTGTGCTGCATTACAACCAGCCGGTCACCTCTGATATTAACGTGACCAACGTGGGTCTGCAAGGCTGCGACGGCGGCACGGTCACCTTGAGTTCCGAATCGGAGCAGCTGACCATCTCTCAAGGCGAGACTTCGTTTGACGCCTTAGAGTCCCATGCGAGTGAATACATCCCGGATGCCTTCCAATTGGCCCTCAGCGACGACATCTACGACAGGACCAATATTCCTTTCACGCTCACCACCCACTTCGGCGATGAAAGCTACACGCAAGAGTACAACATCGAGGTCGTGGCACCCAACATTATGATAGAGCTAATTGACATCGACGACTCCCAAGGCAACAACAACGGGCGGCTTGACCCAGGTGAATATGCCACCCTCACCTTCCGTGTGACCAACAACGGCCATTATCGCGCCGACAGCCCACGCATCTCGGTGACCGACGACGAAGGCTACATCCGTGTCATCACGCCCGAGACCACTTTATCTGACATTGAAGTCGACGGCCAGGACTTGGTCACCTTCGAGGTTTATGCCGAATACTCCTCTGGCGAAGTGACCTTTGTCCACCTCACGCTCCACGCGGCCGTCAATGGCTTGTGGTGGGACCAAGACATTCCATGTCCGGTAGGCTATGTGCTGGAAAACTTCGAAAGCGGTGCGTTCGATTCCGACTTTTGGTCCAACGACCCGTTGCATCCCTGGCGCGTTGTCGCCTCCGACCCCTACGAGGGGATGTACTGCGCCAAGTCGGACACCATCGACCATGACGAGAGCTCGCAGCTGACCTTGACCTTCACCTCAACGGAATCGGGGGAAATCCATTTCTTCCGCAGGATATCGAGCGAAGCCAACTACGACTTCCTCTACTTCTACATCGACGACGAGGAGATGGGACACTGGTCGGGCGAGCATTGGTGGACGGAGTTTGCCTATGCGACCACACCCGGACAGCACCTCTACAAGTGGGTCTATGCCAAAGACTATTCCGTCGATGGCGGCTCCGACTGTGCCTGGATTGACTACATCACGCTACCGCCCTATCTCGACGAGACCGCCGAGCAAGCCGAAGGACCGCTGGACATCCACCCCAACCCCACCACTGACCAAATCACCCTCGACTTGGAGCAAGACGGTGACTTCATCGTACAAGTATTCGACAACGAGGGACGGCTAATCATGGCGAAGCACAACCAGGCTGTGCTCTCCTTCAAGGGCCTAAAGGCTGGCATGTACCACATCGTGTTAGAGCAGAACGGACAACGCTGGAGCAGGAAAATCATTAAAATGTAGACTTTCAGTCCAAAAATCAGCATTTTAGCAGAAACGGCCCTCTTTATTCCAAAAAAGTGCGTATATTTACGCGCTTTTTTATTTTCAATAGGTTTACAAACTCAAAAAACAACTATACCATGAAATTCAAGTTCCGTACCCTACTCCTCTCTATCATGCTGCTTTCAGCCGTTGCAGTGCAAGCGCAGACGCGCGAATTCACCTTTAACAACACGGCTCAAAGCGAAGGCCTCTCCGTTGAGCAGAACACCCGTTCCAGCCTCACGATGCGCCACACGCTGAACCAAATAGCCATCACCACAATCACCGACAACGGCTACACGGGTGATGTCGTGCAAGGCGGCACGGGCATCGCGCTGCCCGCCAACGCCGGCGAACCCGACCTGCCGGCTTTCAGCCGCTTCGTCGCCATCCCCAACGGCGCCACCACCCATGTCGAGATGGGCCACCGCAGCATGACCACCATACAAAACGTCGACCTGCTGCCCGCGGCACCCATCAAGTTCGACACCGACGACAGCCCCAACACCTACGAGAAGGACTTGAGCATCTACCACAGGAACGCCTTCTTCCCCGAGCAACCCGTTACGGTCTCTGAGCCGTTCAGCCTGCGCGGCGTGCAGACCGTGGCCGTCATCGTGACGCCCTATCAATACAACCCCGTCACCAAAGAGCTGCGCGTATACGACGACCTGCAGTTTGACCTGCGCTTCGACGGCGGCAACGGTGAGTTTGGCGACACCCGCCTGCGCTCGCCCTACTGGGACCCCATCCTCATGCAGAACCTGGTCAACTACAACCAGCTGCCCGTCATCGACTATGAGGCCCGTATGCAACAATGGGTAAACAACCGTCCCACCGGCTGCGAATACCTCATCGTCATCCCCAACAACGAGAGCTTCCGACAATATGCTAACCAGTTGCGCGACTACCGCATCCAACAAGGCATCCTCACCGAGGTGAAGAGCCTCAGCGACATGGGTTGCAACAGCACCAACGACATGAAGTCCTACTTCCACAACGCGTACAACAGCTGGGACATCCCACCCGCGGCCGTGATGCTCCTCGGCGACCACAATACCAACATGAGCGTAGGCATCCCCGCCGAATACACTTTCCACTCATACGAGTACGGCAACTGCATCACCGACAACGGCTATGCCGACGTCACGGGCGACAACCTGCCCGAGATGGCCTTCTCCCGCCTCGTGGCCGCCAATGCCAACGAAGCCCAGATGATGGTGAGCAAGCAGTTGGAATACGAATACACCAACCCCAACTTGAATCCGTCGACCTACGACCAGCCCATCACCGCCTTAGGTTGGCAGACCGAGCGTTGGTTCCAGATTTGCTCCGAGGTCGTGGGCGGCTATTGGCGCAACCAAGGCAAGCACCCCGTGCGCATCAACGCCATCTACTCAGGCTATCCTGGTAACCAATGGTCGAGCAACCAAAACACCTCCATGGTGGTCAACTACTTCGGCCCCAATGGCTTAGGCTATATCCCACAGACCCCGAGCGAGCTCGGCGGGTGGACAGGCGGCACGGCTGGACAAGTGGTGCAAGCCGTCAACAACGGTGCCTTCCTCCTCCAACACCGCGACCACGGCTACTACCAAGGTTGGGGCGAACCCGATTTCAGCACCAGCCATGTGACCCAGATGAACAATGTGGGCAAAATGACCTTCGTCAACACCATCAACTGCCAGACCGGCACCTTCGACCACAACCCCGAATGCCTCATCGAGGCCTTCATGCGTCGCACCAGCAACGGACAGAACGCCGGTGCCGTGGGCTGCGTCGGCCCTACCCAGACCTCCTACTCTTTCGTCAACGATGCCTACGCTTGGGGTATGTATGACCAATACGACCCGCAGTTCATGCCCACCTATGGCCCCTATGCCGATTATGAGGGCAACTGGCGACCCGCCTTTGGCAATGTGGCCGGCAAGTATTTCCTTGCCCAAAGCAACTGGCCCTATAACCAGCAGAACAAAGCCATCACCTATAAGATGTTCACTGCCCACTGCGACGCTTTCCTGACGCTTTACACGCAGGTGCCAACCAGCATGAATGTCACCCACCCGACGCAAATCACATCTGCTACCACCAGCATCAGTGTCAGTGCCCCGCAAGGTGCAGTCATCGCCCTGACACGCGACAACAACATCCTCGCTGTGGCTACTGCCACCGGCAACGCACAAAGCATCACTTTCCAGGCACAACCTTCCAATACCAACATCACCATTGTAGCCACCAAACAAGACCGGCTTCGCTATGTGGGCAACATCCACGTCATCAACGAGCCTATGCTCACCGTGACCGAGGTCGTTCCCCACGACGCCAACGGCAACCAGCAACTCGAATACGGCGAACAGTCTTCGTTTGACATGGTCATCAAAAACACAGGCAACATGGCTTCATCGATAGCCAATGCCACCCTCTCCACCAGGACCTTGCAGTATGTCAGTATCAACGAGAGCACGGCCACCATACCTGCACTGGCTCCCAACCAAGCCACCGATTTGAATGAAGTGTTCGGCATCACCGTTTCCGATGCCGTGCCCAACGGGACCGACCTCGAGTTTACCCTCACCATGGTCAGCGAAGGCCACACGTGGACATCCCATTTCACCTTCGATGCCTACGCGCCCAACTTCCAGATCTCAGATATCATGACCATCAACGATGCCTCAGCCGACAAAGGCAATGGCAACGGACGTCTCGACCCAGGCGAGAACGCTGTGCTCATCTTCACCTACACCAACAACGGCGGAGCTGCAGCCAACAATGTGACGGCCATTTTATCCACGACTGAACAGCAGTACATCACCATCAGCAACCCCACTGTCACTCAGTCCACCCTCGATGCAGGCGAAACCGTTGAGGTAAGCTATCTCATAAGCGTGGCAGCCACCATGCCAAGAGGCGAAGAAGCCCACTTCATCTTGCATACCGAGGCAGGCAACTATGCGCGCGACTGCAATTTTGCACATCGTGTGGGTCTCGAGATTGCCAACTTCGAGAATGGCCTCGAAGGCTTCGAATGGGAGAACGACCCTGACCATCCGTGGACTGTCTCCACGGAGCACCATTCAGGCGAATTCGGTCTGCAATCGGGCACCATCGGCCTCAACGCCTCCTCGACGCTGACCTTGCATTTCGACGTGGAGAACGAGACCGACGAAATCCGTTTCTTCAGAAAGACCGACTGCCACACCAGCGACTACCTCAAGTTCTACATCGACGGCACCGAAGTCGGGTTATGGAACGGTGACCTCAACTGGCGCGAGATGGCCTACCCTGTCACCCAAGGCGAACACACCTTCACTTGGACCTACGTGAAAGATGGCAGCGGCACCGCTGGCAGCGACCGTGTGTATCTCGACGACATCCTCTTTCCCGTGCGTCACATCTCATTCGCCTGCAATGCCGGCGCCGACCAAGACCGCTGTTTTGAAGCCGCACAGTTGGAAGGCAATGTCATCGGCGGTGAGACTTTGCTCTGGACCACGGTGGGCGACGGCAGCTTCGACCATAACGACATCATCAACCCCGTATACACTCCTGGCGAGCAAGACCTGGCCAACAAGATGGTCGTGCTCACCCTCACCGCCACCAACGAAGCGGGCGAGACTCTCAGCGACAACGTCATCATCAACTATCACGAAGGCGCCAGCATCGTCATGGACGACGAAGGCAGCGTCTGCCAAGGCGAAGCCTTCCAAGCCAACGCCACTGTGAGCGAGACGGGGAGCGTCAACTGGACAACCAGCGGCGACGGCAGCTTCGACCGTCCCGACAACGTCAACGCCAACTATATCCCTGGCGAGCAAGACCTGGCCAATGGTCAAGTCACGCTGACGCTGAACGCCCTATCGAACTTTGGCTGTGGCGACGCCTCTCACGATTTGCTGCTCACCATCCATCCCTTGCAGCATACCGAAATCGACAGGGTCTCTTGCGGCACCTACCTCTGGAACGGCATCGAATACAGCGAGCCCGGCGACTACGAGCAGACCCTGCAAAGCGTCTACGGCTGCGACTCCACCGTGGTGATGCACCTCAGTTTTATCGACTACTACTTTGTTGAAACCGAGGAGACGGACTGCGGCGACTACGTATGGGCGGACCAAATCCTCCACCAAAGTGGCCAATACGAACACACCTTCGTTTCGATGCATGGTTGCGACTCTACCGTGGTGTTGAACCTGACTCTCTTTGACATTTCGAATACCGATTTCTCCGTCGATGCTTGCGAGAGCTATTTATGGGATCCTCACGGGCATGAGATTCTCTATACCGACCACGAAGACTTGGTATATAACCTCTCAGGCGTCTACCATCGCACCTACAGATCCCTTTACGGTTGCGACTCCATTGTCTCAATGCATCTGATGATTGAAAACGCACCTGTCCTTGAAGCCATCGATGGTGCCGCTGACGTTGACGTACGTCTCACGCCTTCAAGCACCTACACCACCCATGGAGGAGCGCCCTCACTCTACATTTGGAGCATCGAGCCACAAGAGGCTGGCAGCATCAACGCCGACTACAACACGGCCATCATCACTTGGAGCGAGACCTATAAAGGCGAAGCCACTATCAACGTGAAGGCTGAGAATGAATGCGGCGCATCAGAACTCTCGTTGACCGTCAACGTGAAGAACTCCACCGATGTGAACGAATACAGCATCCGTGCCACTATCTATCCAAACCCGACTGATGGCATCATCAGTATCACAGGCGAGAACCTGCGGCAAGCCGAGGTGACCAACATGCTCGGCCAGCGATTGTTCAGTGTGCAAGGCGAAAGTGATGTGCTTCGCATCGACATGATTTCGCTGCCTGTTGGTGTTTATTTCGTCACCATTACCGATGAGGAAGGACGGAAGTGCGTGCGGAAGGTGGTGAAAGAATGACAAAGGGGATTGCAAATCCCCATTTCGAGGCCGGCGGATTACAAATCCGCCGGAACGGCGGAAATAAAGAAAAAATGCCAAAATTTATATAGAAAAGGAAGAAATATTGCTTTTTCTATTAAATTTTTTGTAACTTTGCCGCCGATAAACAGGTAAGCATGACAAAGAATCCTTTGTTACAATATGGGAATGTGCCTGTCACCAGCAATCTTTTGGCGGCTTGTTATGACGGATTGAAGGAATCGAACAAGAAGGTGCAGGCTTTGGAAAAGGCAGGCGATCTCATTCGTTTGAGGCGCGGCCTGTATGTGGTCAATCCCGAATTGAGCGGAAAAGACATCAACATGCCGCTATGCGCCAACCATATCTACGGGCCTTCATATGTCTCGTTGCGTTGGGCCTTGCGTTGGTACGGACTGATTCCGGAAAGCGTGTTCCGGATGACATCGGTCACCTTACGAGCGTCAAAAACCTTTGAGAATCCCCTGGGTTGCTTTGATTATTTTAAGGTGGATTCCAAGTATTTCCCCATAGGGATTAGAATGGTTGCCGACGATGGCGTCAACTACCTCATGGCCTCTCCAGAGAAGGCCTTGTGCGACTTGATCCAATACGACAGCTATCTTCCCGCAAAGTCGGTCAAAGGGCTGATACGCTATTTGGAGGAAGACATTCGCTTCGACATGGACGAACTTGCACGTTTCGATGTGAATATCATCGAGGAATGTGCAGATAAGGGAAGCAAGAAGTTAATATTGAACAACTTAATAAAGATTATCAAGAAATGACGATTTACGAAGAAATGCTTGCCCGTTACCATCAAGAGCACGGAACAGCCTCACCTAATGCAGTTCACGAGGTGATGCAGCAAATCGCTTTGGCGGGACTGAACCGAGGTGGTTTTTTCGACCACGCGGCTTTTTATGGCGGCACCTGTCTGCATCTTTTCCATGGACTTCCCCGTTTTTCGGAAGACATGGACTTCTCTTTGATTGAAAAGCGAGACGACATCCATCTAGAGGATTATTTCCCGTCCATAATCACAGAGTTTCAGATGGCTGGTTTGGATGTGTCAATCGTGAAAAAGGAGAAAAAGGCTTTTGGTCGAGTGGAGTCGGCGTTTTTGAAGGAAAACACAGAAGCTTACGAAATCAAATTCCAGACCAAGAAGACAGTTAAGGTGAAGATTGAACTCGACACCGACCCGCCTTTGCAGTTTGAAACAGAGCAAAAGCTTTTACTTCAGCCTTACTCTTTTATGACACGATGCTTTGTTTTGCCCGACCTTTATGCAGGCAAAATGCACGCGCTGGTCTACAGGGCCTGGCAAAAGCGCATCAAAGGCCGCGACTGGTACGATTTTGAATGGTATGTCCGCAATAACATTCCTTTGGATTTCAATCACTTGCAAGCGAGAATCAAGGAGTTCAATGGAAAAACGGTTGACAAGGACACTTTTATGCAGCATTTGCGTGAACGGCTTGCTTCGACCAACATTGACCTTGTGAAGACAGATGTACTGGATTTCATCTCAAACCCACACGAACTCGACATTTGGAGCAACGCGTATTTTCTCCAATTGGCCGAAAGGATAAGATTTGTTTGAGCATTTTTCATACTTTCAAACGTATGATGTCACCGATGAGGAAGGACGGAAGTGCGTGCGGAAGGTGGTGAAGGAATAAAAATACCACCCAAAAACGACGCTTTGAAGCAAAAAAATCAGCCTTTAAGGTGAAAAAACCTTCATTATTCCAAAAAAGTGCGTATTTTTACGCGCTTTTTTAATTTAAATAGGTTGTCGAGCAGAAAACACAACCGCAGTAAACATTTGGTAATAATCTTCTAAACTAACTGACAGATATGAATAAACTTACGAAAATCACCTTGTTGGCCTTGTTACTGTTTTTGGCCCTACCGATGAGACATTTCGCCCAAACACCCTACAGGCAATATGCCGAGGATGGAGTCTTGTTGGATTTCTCTCAAATTGAAGACTTCTATTTTAGGATATACTTGCTCTACAACCTCAACCAAAACGACCAGTTCCTACTGACCCAAAACGAGGAATGGGGGCAATTCAGCATCAATTCAAGCGAGGGAAGCGGCATCACGAACTTTTACGATGCCTTTGAAACGTATTACAACAATGCCTATACGGATTTCAGTTTCCTCTCCAAGACCGACTTAGATGACCAGGTGCCCAACTGGAAAAACTGCATTCCCGACGCCCAGTTCCTTTCGATGATGATGGATATCGTCATGCGTAGCAATAGGCCCGTCAACAACCACTGCGTCGATTCTGACCCGTTCTGCACCTCGGATGTCATCACCTTTGCCGCCGCCACCACTTCCCAAACGGCTAACCAATTGGAAGGTACCACTTTGGAAGACGGCTGCATATACTCATCCTACAATCCTTCATGGTTCCACATGAGGATACAAACTGCGGGTCAGTTCATCATCCACGCGGAAGGTCACGACCCCAACAACGGCACGAACAGAGACATTGACTTCTGTATCTGGGGACCTTACACCAACCCCACCACCCCTTGTGTGGCCCAATTGACCGCAGACAAAATCATCGACTGCTGCTACTCGACCAGTTATTCAGAAGATATTTATCTTGGCTATCAACCCTCTACGCATACACATGGCGGATCGGGCCACGGAACAATATATTACCACATGCCCGAAGTCGGCGAGTACTACATCTTAATGATTACCAACTTCTCGCAGCAGCCCTGCACCATCTCTTTCACCAAAACACCAAACTCAGGTCCTGGCGAGACCGACTGCGGCATCCTTCCTGGTGTGGTCACCAACGACGGCCCCTATTGCGTTGGCGAGACCATCCATCTGAGCGTCAATACACAAGAAGGTGCCACCTATAGCTGGACAGGCCCCAATGGTTACACTTCAAACCAGCAAAACCCCAACCGCCCGAACTGCACCTTGAGCATGGCTGGTACTTACACCTGCACCACCACCGTGGGTTCGCAATCCACCACGGCCTCTACTGAAGTCATCATCTATCCCATGCCTACAGCCAACTTCAACTTCACCACCGTCTGCGCAGGCACACCCACCCAATTCTCCAGCACCTGCACCACCAATCCTGCAGGACAGCAAATCCAAAGCTACAACTGGAACTTCGGTGACGGCCAGACAGGTACGGGGCCGAACCCCACCCATACCTATGCCAACCCAGGCACCTATCAAGTGATACTTGCCGTGAGTTGCGGTGGACACTGCACCAGCCAAATCACCAAGAGCGTCAGTGTTTACGGACAACCCACTTCCAATTTCACTTATACCACCGTCTGCAAAGGCACTCCGACACAGTTCACCAGCACTGCGACGCCTCCTCAAGGGCAGCAGATCAACAGCTACCAATGGAACTTCGGTGACGGCCAGACAGGGAGCGGACAGACGGTCAGCCACACCTACGCACAGGCAGGCAATTACCAAGTAACCCACACCGTAGGAGTTGGCAATGGTGACTGTAACGGCACGATTACGCAGACTGTACCAGTATATGCTACCCCCGCTCCTACCGCCACTGCCCAACCTCCCGTTGTCATCTATGGCGGCGTTGCTACCCTTACGGCCAATGCAGGTACGACAGGCTCATTTACCTTCCACTGGGAACCTGCCGACAAAGTGGTCAACCCCAACAACCAGACCACGCAAACCGTTCCCCTGCAAGCCACTACTACCTTCACCTGCACCGTCACCAATCCTGAAGGCAACTGCACGGGCTCGACACAAGTCACCGTCAGCATCGACGGCTCCAATATGACTGCCATGGCCACTGCTGACCAGACTGAACTCTGCGAAGGCGAGTCGACCACGCTCCACGCCCAACCCGCTGGCGGTACGGGCAACTACACCTTCAACTGGACACCCGCCAGCACCTTGAACAACCCCAACATTCAGCACCCTGTGGCCACACCACCTGTCGGCGTCACCACCTACACCTGCCATGTCAGCGACGGACTGAGCTCACAGGATGTCACCGTCACCATCAGGGTCTATCCCAACACGGAAGCCGACGTGTATCAAACCATCTGCGAAAACAGCACGTACAACTTCTTTGGCGACATGCTTCAAGTACCAGGCGTATATAACCACACCATCCAGACATCACATGGCTGCGACAGTATCATCCATCTGCATCTAAGCAACTGGGACACCTACGAGACACCCATCACCCGCCATTTCTGCGAAGGCGAAAGCTACGATTTCTTTGGCACTCCGCTGAACGCGGCAGGCACCTACTATCACACCTTGGAGTCAATACACGGCTGCGACAGCGTCATCAAACTCAACTTGGTCCAAGACCCGATTTACGAATTAGATCTTTACGAATCCACTTGCGAAGGCGGCCCTGGCTACCACTACAACGGAGATTATCTGCAACCCAGTCCCTATCCTTACGTCTATGTGTTTGAATCCGTTTTGGGTTGCGACAGCATCGTTTCCCTCCATGTAGCTGAAGCCGAATACAACTCCAAGACCTACAATGTTTCGCTCTGCGCCGAGCAGTATACTTGGGGTTCAAATCATGTAACATATTATGAGTCAGGAACCTATTATGACACCTTATCCTTCCCCAACTCTTGCGACAGCACCCTGGTCCTCAACCTTGAGCTGAGACCGAGCTTCCAAGACGATATCTACATGACCAGCTGCGACTCCTACCAATGGTATAACGAGGCTTATAATGTGAACATGAACTTCTCATCGAGTACCGTATACACACATCACTACGTCAACAGCTACGGTTGCGACAGCGAGGTCACACTCCATCTCACCATCAACGACCATGACGATACTGAATTTACGGTTAGCGACGATGAAAACTGCAACGAGTTTTTCTGGGATCCGCAAGGCCATGATATCATTTATACTGACCACGATGACCCCGTATACAACATTTCGGGAACCTATCACCGCACCTACTTGAACCATTTGGGCTGTGACAGTTTGGTCACCATGAACGTAAAGTTCCAGTACACGCCTAACCCCACCGAGATCTATCCTATGGATGCCACCAATAATGCACCGCACTGGGTGGTCACGGCCACGGAGTTCCAAATCAACTCCTATGACTTCAACTTATGGGACACCAACCCGAACTGCAGATGGGACACTGTCACCTGGACCTGCGACGAGGCACCCAATTGGATCCTTGAGCCTTTTGGTGACAGAGGCCAATGCTGCAAGATGTATGTGTTGAACTGGGTTGATGATACTATTTGGCTTAAGGCTCATGCCTTCAACCGCTGTGCTCCGCCTCAAGGCATTGAACAGAAGTATTGGTTCAAATGCTCATTCTATGGTGTGGAGGAAAATGAAAGCAGCTTAGCCAACTTCGATGTCATCCCCAACCCCAACAACGGACAGATGCAACTCAACTTCGAGTACCTAACCGGCAAGGTCAACATCAAGGTGTACGACATGAAGGGCTCGCTCATCGACAGCTTTGAGACCTACAACGGTAACGGGCCTAGCTCGCATCTCTATACGATGAAGAACAATGTGGACGGCATCTACTTCTTCGTCGCCACCAGCAAGGAAGGCACTGTGGCGAAGAAGGTGGTCATCCAACGGTAATCCGACGAACACATTAGTGTTTTCACCTTAATTGAAACAACTATGTTTAACTTGAAGAAACTCTTAGTGGCAAGCCTCATGCTATTTGTCCTGCCACATATGCTACACGCCCAACAGCCCAAGCTCATCAAGGTGTCAGAGTTCGGTGTATCCCATATCAAGACCATCGAAGAGCGTGTCTTTTTGGTTCACAGCATCATGGAGAAAGGCTACTACTGCTTCAGCAATGCCGACGTGCCTGGCACCATCGATGTGTACATGGACAACGACGCATCGGACGAGCTTTCGGATTTCGACTTTTTCTTCGACAATGTGCTCTATGAGCAGCTCAACGAGTTCAGCCAATTGGACAAGAACGAACGCGGCGAGCTTTTTGTCCAATGGCGTCAAGGCATTGACGATGAAGTGTTCAGGACTTTGTATGAAGACTTCACGCGAGGCCTAAGGACGGAGAATGCCACCTGCGAGACCGCATTGCCGTTTTGCACCAACATGGGATTGTATGTGTTCCCTGCCGGCGTCAACTCAGGCTCACCTTGCGGCGACACTTATAACGCCCAATGCTCCGAACCCTATAAATGCACTGGAGCACACCAAGGTCAAGATAACTGCCTCTCCACGGCGCCCAACCCAGCCTTCTATTACATGCGAATCGACGAGCCAGGCAACCTCAACATCTACATGTACACCACTCCCCCCGAAGACCTTGATTTCGACTGTTGGGGACCCTTCGAAGACATGAACACGGCTTGCGACCTCCTCTCCTGCAGCAATATGGTGGATTGCAGCTACAGCGCCGACCCCACAGAACACTGTCACATCAACGGCGCCCTAACAGGACAATATTACATCCTGCTGATTACCAACTACTCCAACAGCCCTTGCAACATTTCTTTTGAGAATGTAGGCACAGGCACCACCGACTGCAGCATCCTGCCTCCTTTAGTGAGTGGTGGCGGCCCTTACTGTGTCGGCGAGACCATCCATCTAACTGCACAAAACCAGCCGGGTGCCACTTTCAGTTGGACAGGACCTAATGGTTTCTCTTCCACCGAACAGAATCCTTCCATTCCAAACTGCACCATGGAGATGGCTGGCATTTACACCTGCACCATCACCATTGGCGACGAATCGAGCAGCGCAGAGACCGAATTTGTTGAGGTGGATGCCATGCCTTCCGCCGACTTCACTTTCACCTCGGCTTGCGAAGGCGACCCAATTCAGTTCACCAGCACCTCGACCACCAATCCGACCGGACAGACCATTACGAACTTTGAATGGGACTTCGGCGACGGCCAAACTGCCAGTGGCGAAACCGTCAGTCACGCCTTCGACCATTACGGCGACTATGAAGTGACCCTCACCGTGAGTACGGGTCAAGGGGTCTGCACCGACCAAAAGACCATGACGGTAGCCGTTTATGCCATCCCTCAATTCAATGTCTCAGCCACACCGTCCTCGGTCATCTATGGTGGCATCGCCACCCTCACGGCCATTGTGGAAACGCCTGGCAACTTCACCTATCATTGGGAACCTGCCAACATGGTGACCAACCCTAACAGCCAGACGACACAGACCGTTCCCATCACATCACCACAGGTTTTCACCGTGACCGTCACCAACGAGTTAGGCGGTTGCAGCAGCTCGACTCCAGTGACCGTCAGCATGGCAGGCTCCGACTTGACCGCCACCGCCACCGCCGACCAATACGAGATTTGCGAAAACGGATCGACGACACTCCACGCCTTGCCCATGGCTGGCACGGGCAACTACACTTACAACTGGTCGCCCGCCAACTTGCTTAACAGCACTACCTCGCAAAATCCTTTGGCCACGCCTCCCGTCGGCACTACTACCTTCACCTGCATCGTGAGCGACGGCATGACCGAGCAAGAAATCAGTGTCACCATCCTTGTGCGTGCCCATGAAGAATCGGACAGGTATGAATCCATCTGCGAGAATGGCTCCTACGACTTCTTCGGTCAAATCTTAACCGAAACTGGTGTGTATAGCCACACCTTACAAAACCAGTTCGGATGCGACAGCATCGTACATCTTCATCTCTCCTTCAACGCACTCGATTCAATCGAGTTTACCGTGAGTGACGCAGAGAACTGCAACTTCTACTTCTGGAATCCACAAGGTCATGTGTACACTACCAATGATGCCATCGATCCAGAAGACCATATCTACACCGAGTCGGGCGAGTATCATCGCACCTACTCGAACCATTTGGGCTGCGACAGTCTGGTGACCATGAAGGTGCATTTTGACTACACCCCTACTCCCACTGAAATCTACCCCATGGACCTTGAAAACACAGCTCCTCACTGGGTGGTCACCGCCACCGAGTTCCAAATCAACTATTACGAATTCAATCTTTGGGACACCAACGAGTACTGCTATTGGGATTCCGTCACTTGGAACTTTGCGGAGCCCAACCATTGGGTGCTTGAACCTTTTGGCGACAGGAACACCTGTTGCAAGATGTATGTGCTGGAGCAAATCGAAGACACCGTTTGGCTGGAAGCCCGCGCCTTCAACCGTTGCGCCCCACAAGGCATCGTGCAACGCTATTGGTTTGTATGCTCATTCTATGGCATAGAAGAGGACGGCCCTTCGACAGGCTTAGGGACCTCCAACTTTGAGGTCGTTCCCAATCCTAACAATGGTCAGATGCAACTCCGTTTCGAATACCTCAGTGGCAAAGCCAACATCAAGGTGTATGATTCGAGGGGCATGCTCATCGACAGTTTCGAGACCTACCACAGCGACGGTCAGTTCACCTATCCTTACGACATGAAGACAACTGCGAATGGCATCTATTTCTTCGTGGTCACGAACAAGGAAGGCACCATTGCCAAGAAGGTCGTCATACAACGATAATCGGTTCTTGTAGAGACGGTGTGCACACCGTCTCTACCAATATTTGTTTTTCATGAAGCGTTTCAGGTTTGTTGTCATAGCATTTCTCATTCTTTGCATCAGCCTTCCATCGGCTTGGGCGCAAAACACCTCCACACAAGGCAAGGAGTTTTGGCTGTCGTTTATGCACAACGGGTTCAAGGACCATGACCTTGGCGGTTGGGTCATCAATCAGGTGCTCATCAGCGCCAAGCGCGACTGCTCGGGCACCATCTCCAATCCCTTGACAGGTTGGACCACGGATTTCAACGTCAGAGCCAACAGCATCACAACCGTTGAAATACCTGAGAATCAAGGCTATCATGCAACTAATATCTACGAGACCATCGCACAAAAAGGCATCAAGGTGCAGGCCGATGACACCATCTCGGTCTTTTGCACCAACATCGCCTACGTTTCCTTTGATGCTTCATTTGTGCTTCCCGTTGAGAGCTTAGGCGACGAATACATCATCCAGAGTTATGACCAGTCGCGCGACGGCAGTACCAATGCCTATGTCTACAACAACGAGACCAGTGCTTTCCTCATCGTGGCCACCGAAGACAACACGGTAATCGAAATCACCCCCTCTGTGGCTACTTTAGGAGGTCGCCCTGCCAACGAAACCTTCAGTATCACGATGAACGCGGGCGAGACTTATCATCTTAGGTCAGTGCGCTATGGCTCAGAACGTGATTTGAGCGGCACTCATATCCTCGCCGCCGACTGCAAGCGCATCGCCGTCTTCAACGGCAACACCGTCACCTGCATCCCCATCACCCAAGGCAACGGCTACGACCATGTGTTTGAGCAGGCCATGCCCTTGCGCTCGTGGGGCAAAAACTTCGTGGTGACCAGCTCCCGAAACCGCAGACGCGACTTCATCAAAATCACCTCCAGCGCCAACGACAACGCCGTCACCATGAACGGCGAGCCGTTGATTACCTTGAACGCGGGACAGTCGCACACCTTCTCCATGCTTGAGACGGAAGGCTCGTGTTTCCTTGAAGCCACCCAGCCCTGTGCCGTGTATCTTTACAACAACTCGAGCTACGACCGCTTTTTGGGCGACCCCTCGATGGTTTGGATAGCCCCCGTGGAGCAACGCATCAACGACGTGACATTCTCCACCTTCGACCATCCCAATATCAATATCGAGACCCACAGCGTCAACATCATCGTCAATGCTGAAGACATCGCGAATGTGTATTTTGACGAGCAACAGGTCTCGCCCCTGCTCTTCGCCCGCGTCAACGGCACCGATGACTACAAGTTCACCCGCATGGACATCACGCACGGCGTGCACCGCATCACCTGCGCCAACGGCTTCAACGCGCATGTCTATGGTTTTGGCGACGCCAAAGGCTATGCTTATCTGGTAGGCTCGAATGCCATCAACCTAAGTTCCAGCCTCACCCTCAACGACGAACCAGTACTACCCAACGAAAGCTATACCTATTGCGCCCATCAGCCCATCACCTTCAAAGTGGATGTCAACCTACCCAATTACGAACTGCTTTGGGACTTTGGCGACGGCACCACCAGCAACGAGAACCCCGTTGTCCACACTTATGAGAATGGTAGTATATACAATGTCTCGTTAGCCATCACCACCGATGAAGGCGGTTGTACCGGCTCATCAAGCAACACCACCAATTTCAGTGTAGATGCCAGACAACAATACATCATCGAAAGCGATGAAGTCTGCGCTGGTGGACTCTACTCAGGATATGGTTTCAGCAACGTGCATATCAACAATGACACCATTTTGGCTCGCTTACAGGACAATCCGATTCACGACGAATGCCAAGACTCGGTGTTGGTTTATATCACCGCGCATCAGAACTATCACATCCCAATCAACGACAGCCGCTGTTGGCAAGGCGAGCCAGGCGTGTATGACGCTCATGGCTTCAGCTTCGTTTATGACCAACCTGGCACCTACGACCGTCAGCTCAGCCTCCAAACCATCGAAGGCTGCGACAGCATCCTCAACCTGCATCTCACCGTAGCCGACCAGATCACCTACGAGTTCGATCATCACGAATGCGGCAATAGTTACGTATGGGACGGGCAAACCTACTCTGCTTCAGGCGACTACGAACGCTATTATACCTCACCAGGCGGCTGCGACAGCATCGTAACGATGCACCTCACCATGGGAATGCCTCAATACACCAGCTTCGATACTATCACTTGCGGCACCTTCCATTGGAACGGACAAGAATACACCACCACAGGCAGCTACGAGCAGCTTTTCACTACCTACGATGGCTGCGACAGCATCGTGACATGCCACTTGTTGCTAAGCGGCAACGTGGAAGGCACGACCACTGAAGTATCGGAATGCGACTCCTACCATTGGTTGGGGACAGACTACACCGTGTCGGGCCTATACGACAAGACCTTGTCGACTGTACTGGGTTGCGACAGCACCGTCCACCTCAACCTTTATTTGGATTACACCCCTGACCCCACCGACATCTATCCCGCTGACCCAGCCAACACCGCGCCACACTGGGTGGTGACGGCGACCGAGTTCCAAATCAAATCTTATGACTTCATGTTTTGGGACAACAACAGCATCTGTCAATGGGACTCCATCACTTGGGCCTTTGAAAACCCTGAGGTGGATTGGGTGCTTGAACCTGACTCTACCACGCATCCTGAGGGGAAAAACTGCAGAATATATGTCTTGAGCCAAGTGGAAGACACCGTTTGGCTGAAAGCAAAGGTTTACAACAAATGCAGCCCTCAGGGCATCGAACGCCGGTATTGGTTTATTTGTTCATTCTATGGTTTGGATGAGGACAGCCCTTCGATGGGCTCAGGGACCTTTGAGGTCATACCGAATCCCAACAACGGGCAAATGACGCTGAATTTCAACCATTTCACTGGCCATCTCGATGTGCGTGTCTACGACATGCGCGGTGTACTCATCGACCAATTCCAAACATATAATACAGAAGATCACTACACATTGGCCTATCATTGCAAAGCCCTGAAGAAAGGCATGTATTGCTTCGTTGTCACTAACAAAGAAGGCACTGCAACTAAAAAAGTCATCATCCACTAAACGACAGTTATTTTCCACACTTTAGATACACCTAATATACTATACTAAGACTTATCCACTCTCAATCACTCGCGTCATGAAACGCGTCCGGAACATAGTATCGCTTATCATGATGTTGGCTTTGGCATCACAAACGGCTCTTGCGCAAGATGCCACCACACAGGGTAAGGAATTCTGGCTCTCATTCATCGGCAACGGATTCAAGTATCACCCCGATGTACCTTCACAGGGTTGGGTACGCGTTCAGTTGTTGGTCAGTGCCAAAAGGGATTGCGAAGGCACCATCACCAATCCCAACACGGGTTGGACGCACAACTTCAACGTGGAAGCCAACAACATCTTCTCCATTGACCTTGAAGAAGAACAAGTTTATGTTGAATGCAGTGAGTATGAGCAGGTGGTCAACAAAGGGCTGATTATCACCACTACTGACACCGTCTCCGTTTATTGCGCCAACATAGCGACCTACTCATTTGACGCTTCTTACGTACTGCCCACCCCTGGCTTGGCCGACGACTATATCATCCAAACCTACGATCAATCGACTGGTTCCTACGACCCCTCGAGTGCCTTTGTCATCGTGGCGACAGAAGACAACACCACCATCGATATCACACCCTCTGTGAAAACCCTCAGCGGAAGACCCGCAAATCAGGAGTTCAGTATCATGCTGAACAGAGGAGAGGCCTACCAACTGCGTTCCAACATGGACTATTATGGCAGCCGTGACCTAAGCGGCACCCGCGTCACTGCCCGCAACTGCAAGAAGATTGCTATCTTCAACGGCAACAACCTCACCTTGATTCCTACCTCAGCCTTCAGCGACTCCGACTGTGTTTTCGAGCAAGCCATGCCCTTGCGCTCGTGGGGAAAAAAGTTTGTCGTGACCAGCTCACTCGACCGAAATGAGGATTATGTCAAAATCACCTCTTCTGCTGACGATAATGTCATCCTCAAAAACGGTGTCCCGTTTCGCACGCTTGATGCCAACGAGTCTTATACCTTCAGGCTGAGCAGCAACGACAAGTCATGTTACCTTGAAGCCACTCACAGCAGTGCGGTGTATTTGTTCAATACCAGTTCGAACGGTTCGGGCAACGGAGCCCCTTCGATGGTGTGGATTGCGCCCATCGAGCAGCGCATCGACGAAATCACCTTCTCTACTTTCGATTACAATCACACGAACGTCAATATCAGCAAACACTATGTGAACATCATTGTTGAAAGCCAGGACATCGGTCAGGTCTATTTCGACAATGCACTGTTGCCCGCTAACCAATTTGAGCCTGTAGACGGCAACGACCAATACAGTTTCTATCGTCAAAGAATCAATCATGGTGTCCATCATCTAAGCTGCCCCAACGGCATCAACGCACACGTCTATGGCTTCGGCGATGCCCGAGGCTACGCCTACATGGTGGGATCGAAAGCTGCCGACCTTTCCACCACCATCGTCATCGATGATGTCGCCATCCATCCTAACGACACGGTCAGCAACTGCACATTGGAGCCTGTGACTTTCTATGCCGACATCAACCTGAGCGAATACGACCTGCTTTGGGAATTTGGCGACGGCACGACCAGCACAGACAACCCTACCGTCCACAGCTATGGCGACCACAATCTTTATGAAGCCAAACTCACTGTCACCACTGAAGAGAACCCCTGCGGCGGCTCATCCACTTCCAACACAACCCTATTCTACATCGATTCGCGGCGCGACCCCGACATGAACTACACCGATTTCATCTGTGCTGGTGAGTTGTATTCAGGCTATGGCTTCAGCAATATCCTCATTACCAGCGACACCACTTTAACCCGAGAACAGCCCAGTCCCCTCAACCCCGACTGCACGAGCTTGGTCAACGTGGCCATCAGCTGCTTCCCCGTGAGCGACACCACCATTACCGACCTTGTGTGTTTCAAAGGGCCCAGCACCTATACCGAAAACGGATTCAACTTGTATTATGACAGCCCAGGGTCATATACTGATTCGCACATTAGCACCAATCAATACGGTTGCGAGAGGCTTGTTCACTTGATCCTTGAAGTGGGTGAAATCATCGACACCGAGGTCCAAACCGAAAGCGGGCATTGCGACTATTTTGAATGGAACGGTAATATTTACAACGCTTCAGGACATTACGCCGACACTATACCCAATGCCGACGGTTGCTACACCATCAACCACCTTGACCTCGAATTGGAATATACCCCGATGCCCACCGACATCTATCCCGTCGACACCTCCAACACAGCCCCCCACTGGGTGATCACCGCCACCGAGTTCCAAATCAGAGATTACGAATTCATGCTGTGGGACAACAATCCTGTCTGCCATTGGGACACTGTGGTCTGGAGTTTTGAGGACGATGTTTCATGGGTGTTGGAACCTTTGGGCAACGATGGAAAGCATTGCAAGATATATGTGCTTGGCCCAGTGGACGACACGGTTTGGCTCAATGCCAGAGTGTACAACGATTGCCTTCTCGAGGGCGTTGAACGCCGATATTGGTTTGTTTGTTCGTTCTATGGAATTGATGAGGACGATCCTTCGACAAGCTCAGGGACCTTTGAGGTAACACCCAATCCCAACAACGGTGAGATGACTTTGCATTTCAGCCCATTCGCACAAAAGGCTTACGTGCGCGTCTATGACATGCGCGGTATGCTTATCGACCATTTCCAAACCGATGATACAACGGTATCCTATCACAATCCATCGCTGGCACAAGGCATGTATTTATTTGTTGTCACCAGCAAAAACGGTACTTTAAGCAAAAAAGTAATTATACATCCATGAAACGACTGAAGAACTCCATATTGCTATTTCTCTTGCTTGCGTCGCTCACGCTTCCATCCCGTGCTCAGGATGTCACTACCCAAGGCACCGAGTTTTGGGTATCGTTTATGAGTAACGGCTACAAAGACCGTTGGGATGAGACATGGCTGCGCATACAACTGCTCATCAGCGCCAAAGACGCATGCAACTGCACCATCACCAATCCGCGCACAGGCTGGCAACGGTCTTTTGACCTCGAAGCCAACAGCGCCTATCTATTAGACGAAATCGAGGAGCAACAGGCTTACATTGAGATGTACGAAGCCGAAATGGTCATGGACAAGGGCCTCCTCATCACTGCTACAGATACCGTTTCCGTGTATTGTTCCAATATCGCGGTATTTTCTTTCGACGTATCTTACGTCATGCCCACTGAAAGTCTGTCCGATGATTACATCATCCAGACCCCCGACCAAACCAACACCCGCGACATCGAAACCAGTGCGTTTTTGATTGTTGCCACAGAAGACAACACCACGATTGACATCACCCCTGCTTGTTCCACCTTAAGAGAAAGACCAGCGGGAGAAACCTTCACCATCACCATGGACAGGGGGCAAAGCTATCAAGTCAGGTCGAACAAAAGTTATACTGAGTCCCGCGACTTGAGCGGCTCACGCATCACGGCCAGAGATTGCAAGAAAATCGCCGTGTTCAACGGCAGCAACCTCACCGGAGTACCCCTCTCGTCATCATACGATTTCGACTGCGTTTTCGAACAGGCTATGCCCGTCCATTCTTGGGGAAAGCATTTTATCGTCACCTCTTCCTTAGACCGCGACCAAGACTACGTGAAAATCACTTCATCGACTGACAACAACGAAATCCTCAAAAACGGCCAACCTCTTTGCAACATAGACGCCAACCAGTCGTACGAGTTCCCTTTAAGCAGCGACGACAAATCCTGCTATCTGGAAGCCAGCGGAAGCTGTGCCGTGTATTTGTACAATACGAGTGCTCCCAATCACGGCAACGGTGCCCCATCCATGCTTTGGATTGCCCCGCTTGAACAGCGCATTGACGAGATTACCTTCTCCACCTTCAATTACGAGCACCCCGAAGCAAACATCAATGTGCATTATTTGAACGTCATTGTGCACAAAGACGATGTCGGGCATGTCTATCTTGATGGCGAACTACTACCGGTTTCCCTATTTGAGCCTGTGACAGGCAACGATGATTACTGTTTCTACCGGAATTCTATCCAACATAGTGCACATCATCTCGCTTGCAAAAAAGGATTGAATGCTCACGTTTATGGTTTCGGACAAGCAAGAGGCTATGCCTACATGATAGGATCAAAAGCAAGACCCCTTAATTCATCTGTTGTCATCAATGATTTAGCCATATTCCCTAACGACGACTTCCAGTATTGTATTGATGAGCCCATTACCTTCGAAGCCGAAGTGAACCTTCAAAATTACACGTTGATGTGGGACTTCGGCGACGGCACGACCAGCACCGAAAACCCTGTCACCCACACTTACAACGACAAGCTCATCTACACGGTCAGCCTCATCGTTTCCGGAGAAGAAATCAACTGCCAAACGGCGGTTTCCGACACCACCTTGTTTTATATAGACGCCACACAACAATACATCATCGAGAACGATGAAATCTGTGTCGGTGAGTTGTATTCAGGTTACGGGTTCAACGATGTGCTCATCAACAACGACACCATTTTGGCTCGGATGCAAGATAACGCCAGCTTCCCCGAATGCAAGGACAGCCTCTTGGTCTACATCACGGTATATCCCCAATACCACATCCCCATAAACGACAGCCAATGCTGGCATGGCACGTCAGACATCTACAGAGGCCACGGCTTCAGTTTTGAATACGATCATCCAGGCGAATACGATCGTCAGCTTATCCTGACTACTGCCAACGGTTGCGATAGCATCGTCTCCTTGCACCTCACTGTGACCGACCAAATCGCCCATGAAATCGAGCACTACGAATGCAGCAACAGCTTTGTTTGGGACGGAACCATCTACAACACGTCAGGCATCTATGAGAAAACATACGTTTCATCAAGCGGTTGCGACAGCATCGTCACGCTGCACCTCACCTTAGGTATACCACAACATACCAGTTTCGACACCATCACCTGTGGCATCTTCCATTGGAATGGGCAAGACTACACTGTTCCAGGCGACTATCAACAGCATTTTACCACTATTGACGGCTGCGATAGCATCGTCGATTGCCACTTGACATTTGGCAGCGACGTGGTAGGCACTACCACCGAAGCATCGGAATGTGATTCTTACTATTGGTTAGGTACAAACTACACCGAGTCAGGACTTTACGAAAAGACCTTGTCGACCGTTTCGGGTTGCGACAGCACCGTCTACCTCAACCTCAGCCTGCGATACACCCCCGATCCGACAGACATCCGTCCCGCTGACCCAAGCAATACGGCACCCCACTGGGTAGTTACCACCACGGACTTCGAAATCCAAGGATACGAATTCATGTTGAAGGACAATAATCCTGCCTGCCATTGGGACACCGTGGTTTGGAGTTTCGAGAATGACATTCCT
>JAEEON010000065.1 GCA_016284305.1 Bacteroidales bacterium | reverse complement strand
GGATCAAAGAACCACCCCAGCCATAGCTCTTACCAGTCAGAGCGCCAGTGCTGTGTTCACGGGCGAGCTTCTTGTAAGCGCCATAGAGGTAACCGATCTCACGGCCGCCAACGCCGACGTCACCAGCAGGTGAGTCTTGGTCAGCACCGATGTTTCTCCAAAGTTCATACATGAAAGCTTGGCAGAAACGCATGATCTCAGCGTCCGACTTGCCTGTTGGGTCGAAGTCAGCACCACCCTTACCACCGCCAAGAGGCAGGTTGGTCAGAGAGTTCTTGAAGATCTGCTCGAAGCCCAAGAACTTCAGCATGGAGACATTGACAGCGGGGTGGAAACGGAGACCGCCTTTGTAAGCGCCGAGAGCGGCGTTGTACTGGACACGGTAACCGAGGTTCACCTGCACCTGGCCTTTGTCGTCAACCCAAGTCACACGGAATGTGAAGATGCGATCAGGTTCAACAAGACGTTCAACGATCTTAGCAGCTTCAAACTCAGGATGCTGGTTGTAAACTTCTTCGATTGATTCGAGCACTTCGCGTACTGCCTGTAAATACTCTTTTTCGCCTGGATGTTTAGCCTCCAGAGCGGTCATGATTTCATTTACTTTCATTTTATTTATTTGATTATTAAAAGGTTTTATTAAACAATAACGTTTCACTCCTAATGAGCGGTGCAAAGGTAATACTTTAAATCCAATAAAACACGTGAAACGAAAAATATTTTCACGCCCTTCACCTCACTCGTCACGGACCCAGTCGCCATCCTCATAAATGGCCACCCTGGTCACCCTTCCGTCAGGATTGTAATAGATTTCCCGCCCATGCTTCACATTATCGACATAGGGAGTCACCAAACATTTGTATCCCGACTGGTCATAACTCGTCTGAACTCCTGTGCCCCGGTCAAAGTCGGCCTTCGCCGCCAAACTGCCATCAGGATAGAAGATCATCCAAGACCCATCCATCAGGTCATCCACATACTGTCCTTCCTGAAACGACTGCCCGTTCTCATACCAACGATGATAATCGCCATTCAGCTTACCATCGACATAGTAAGCCTCCGTGTCTAAGATCCCTTTCAACGAATACGAATGGAACACACTATCCAAGACACCGTCCTTATACCACGACTCCTCCATGATCTTGCCATTCTCGTACCAGCGACGCATCTGACCATTCATCTTGTTGTGCAAATAGCAAACCTCCATCTCGGGATTGCCGTTGGCGAAATACCAAGTGCTCACCCCCTCCAACTGATCATTCTCATAACGCAGAGCCGACTTCAGATTGCCATTATCCCAATAAGACTTCTTGACCGTCCCGCCATCGCCACACGACGCCAGGACCGACAAAACCAACACGAACCAAAGCGGAACTCTCATCTCACTCCTCCTCCGAATAAATGTGGATCGGCTTGAGCTCAATGTCGTGGTTGTCATACTGGAAGACGTTCCAATAACGGTTTTCCAAACCATCACGCATGCGCATCTTGTTGAAATAGTAATTGGAGTGCAGCAGCGGCATATGGTAGTATGGCAAACAATCCATCGGTCGAGGGCCAAGATCCATCAAGGCATTCAAGAAATACCATCCAACGTCGAACCCTTCAAAAGCATAGTCACTGGGCTCACTCTTGTATTTCAAGCGGAAGTCATCCACGAACTGCTGTACCAGAGAGTCATTATAGTTGACAAAATGGTCATCGAAATAGATGGCATTCATATTCAACAGGTTCTGCACCAACAGATTCTCGAAATCAGCCCAGCTCGGCAAACCAATCAAAGTGATGGGGTACTTTCTTGCTGATTTGTTAATATTGTTTAATACTTTTGTAGCAAACACAAGGTCGTCGCCATAAGCAACGAGAACATTTTCACGAGCCGATGACAGACCATCCTTGAAGGTCTTGATTTCGTTGTCGGAATAAGTGATATGCCTAAAATGATTCTCGAAATAAGTCACATCATCAGGATGGGCCTCGAGGGCTTTTGTGGAGAAGATCTGGCCTTCTACCTCCAAATTGGAGAGCATCCGTTTGCCCATCTTGCGTCGTTGGCTCTCTTTGGAGATTAACTCGAGCATCTCGGCATTGGAAAGTTGCACCTCGGGCTGCACTGCCTGAGCGAGGGCGTTCTCAATGGACTGGACCATCAACGAGTCTTTCACATTCGAGGGAGTGATGAGGGTCACCTTCGATTTGGGGTACTTCAGCCGGATCAAATCGGCGAGTTGGGTCACCATCGACGACATTCCCGGCTTGAGTTTCAGCACGTTGGATGCGTCAGCCACGACACTCTCACGTTCTGATAACGGATTTACCACGAGAATATCTCGGCTCACCGCATATTCTTGCACAACGGCAAACGACTTGCTGAAGAAGGGGCCGATGATCATGTCGATGTCCTCCCCTTTGAGCTGTTGCACAGCGGCCTCAGCTCCAGCAGTGTTCTCGGCGACGTCGATCACCGTCAGGTCGAGATTCAGTCCATAATGGTCGCTGAGCGAGTCGGCAGCCATCATGAATCCCTCATAGAACTGCAGGAACTTGAGGGAACGTGACCGTTTCGACTTCTCGGCTCTGTCGCGCGAGGCATCGAGTTTGTCAATCTCATTGAGATAAAGCGGCACCAACAATGCCACATGATAGGTCTGGTCGGCAAAGGAACGGCTTGAATAGCATTCCGTGGGTTTTTCATTTGAATAGATCAACCTCGTTTCAGCGCTCTCCTCCACCGCTACGGGTTCCACCACAGGTTGTTCCACGACAGGCTCATCCACAGCTGGTATTTCCTGCTCCTCAGGTTCCACAGGAGTGTTTACCTTCACTATTTCCTCAGGACGTTGATAAGGGATCAGCACCTTCTGCCCCTCGAACACACGCGAACCCACCGAAGGGTTCAGCTGGCGGAACTCACCTTCCGAGACATTCCAGGCACGCAACATCGCACGAGTCTTCTCCGTCTTCTTCACCGTATGGATCACGTATCCATCACCATATTCGTCCTCATCTGACACAGGAGAAACCATAGTAGTGGAATCCGGCTTCACCACATGGACGACCGGCTTAGGTTCTTCTTTAGGCTCAACCTTAGGCTCGACTTTAGGTTCTTCTTTAGGCTCAACCTTAGGCTCAATTTTGGGCTCTATCTTAACTTCCGGTTTGGGCTCTTCAACGGGTTCTGGTTCCTCTGTAGTCTTTGGCTTTACGACGACCGTCTTAGGTTCTTCTGTCTTCTGTCCTTCTGTCTTCTGTTCTTCTGTCTTCTGCTCTTCTTCCACATACGGAATCCCGAGAACCATTCCAATCTTAAGTCCATCTTTGGCCTCAGGGTTTTTGGCTATGATATCCGACTCTTTAACATGGAAGGTACGGCTCAGGCCCCAGACGGTCTCACCTTTCTTCACATAATGCATCACATAGCGTTTCCCTCCGACTTCCACGATGGTATCGTTAATCGTTTTAGGCTCCACTGGATTTTGAACCACGGTTTTGGGTTCCTCAGCGGGTTTCGGTTCCCCTACGGTTTTAGGCTCCTCGACAGGTTTCGGTTCTTCTGTCACCGGTTTCTCTTCAGGGATTTCCACCACAGGGATGCCAACCACCGTATTCGCCTGAAGTCCATTGGATTTCACCTCTGGGTTATATCTCAAGATTTCCTCTTCGGTAACCCGATAGGCTTTGGCAATTGCATAAAGTGTCTCTCCGGCCTTGACATGATGCATGTAGAATTGTTTTCCGCCTATCGTCACCGCTTTCTCGGCGCGTTTCACTTGCACCTCTTGCGATGACACAAGCATAGGCATTGCCAGCATCAAAGCCAGCAGCATCATGATCCATATTCTTTTTCTTCTGTTCATTGATCCAACCTTTCAATTTTCATCTTTCACCTTTCACCTTCCTCACTCCCACTCAATCGTCGCTGGTGGTTTCGATGAGATATCATAGCACACACGGTTAACGCCCTTCACCTTATTAATTATATCATTCGATACTTTGGCCATGAAGTCGTAAGGCAGGTGCACCCAATCGGCGGTCATGCCATCGGTAGAGATGACGGCACGGAGGGCGATGGTGTATTCATAGCTGCGTTCGTCGCCCATCACGCCCACCGACTTCACCGGAAGCAGCATGGTGCCAGCTTGCCAGATGCTGTCATAGAGGTTGTCGGCCATCTCGTTAGGATAAGATGCGCTCGGCAGCTCGCAGGGCCAGTTACGCAATGCGCTGATGAAGATGTCGTCGGCATCGCGAAGGATGCGCAACTTCTCTTCGGTCACCTCACCGAGGATACGGATGCCGAGACTCGGTCCCGGGAACGGATGGCGGCTGATGAGTTCGCGCTTGATGCCCAATGAGCGTCCCACACGACGGACTTCATCTTTGAAGAGGGCGCGCAAAGGTTCCACGATCTTCAGGTTCATCTTCTCAGGAAGACCACCCACGTTATGATGCGATTTGATCTTGCTACTCGGACCGTTGACGCTCACACTCTCGATGACATCGGGATAGATGGTACCTTGGGCGAGCCAACGGGCACCTTTGATTTTTTGCGCCTCGGTGTCAAACACGTCGATGAATGTCGCACCGATGGCCTTGCGTTTTGCTTCCGGATCGGTGACACCCACCAGTTTCTCCAAGAACAAGGGACCGGCATGGACTCCGATGACATTCAGGCCCATCTCTTTATACGAATCGAGCACATCTTCGAATTCATTCTTTCTCAACAAGCCATTATCGACAAAGATGCAGGTCAGATTACTTCCGATGGCCTTATTGAGAAGTACAGCGGCCACGGTACTGTCCACACCTCCTGAGAGGCCAAGGATGACCTTGTCGCTTCCCAGCTGTTCACGGAGTGCCGCCACGGTGTTCTCTACAAACGATGCCGGGGTCCAGTCGCCATGACACCCGCAGATGTCCAAGGCAAAATTGGCCAGGATCTGCGTCCCCTCCGTAGTATGGAAAACCTCAGGGTGGAACTGCACCGCGTAGGTGTCCTCACCATTGATCTTATAGGCGGCAAACTCCACGTCTTTGGTTGAAGCGATGACACGCGCACCTGCAGGAAGCTTCGCGATGGTGTCGCCATGACTCATCCACACTTGACTGGTCTTGCTCACCTTGGCAAAGAGCGGACATTGATCGTCAACCACATTCAGCATGGCACGGCCGTATTCCCTTGCGATGGAACCATTGACTTCGCCACCGAAATGGTGGGCAATGAGTTGGGCACCATAGCAAATACCCAACAACGGCATCTTGCCCTTGATGTTCTCAAGGCTGACGTATGGGGCATTTTCATCGCGCACCGAGAATGGACTACCACTCAAAATGACACCTTTGATATTGTCAGTGATGACGGGAACCTTGTTATAGGGATGGATTTCGCAATAGACATTCAGTTCGCGAAGACGACGGCCAATCAGCTGGGTTACCTGTGAGCCGAAGTCGAGGATAAGAATCATTTCCTGCATGACAAAACTTTTTTGCAAATTTAGGTTTTTTCGGCTTAATGACACCAAGATTTCTTATTTTTGCCTAAAAATAACACTTTACAAACACGAACCATGGCAATTTTATTGTTAGCCCTCTCCTTGTTCCCCGTTGTTTTTTTGCTGATTTACATCTATCGACAAGATAAATACGAGAAAGAACCCATCGGCCTCCTCACCCTGGCCTTCTTCGGGGGCATGATGTGCATACCGATCGATTTGTTTTTGGTGAGTGCCATCCGCATGTTCGTTTATTCGGAGACAGCCTTTTTCTCGGCTTTCATCGAAGCGGGGTTCTGCGAAGAGCTGTGCAAGTTCGTGATGTTGTTTCTCATCATTTGGTGGAACAAGAACTTCAACGAGTACATGGACGGCATCGTTTATGCCACCTTTGTTGGACTCGGTTTCGCCTGCGTAGAAAATGTGTTATACGTCTTAGGAGCTGGAAGTGAGTCGTTTGGCACAGGAATCTCCACTGGCATCGTGAGGGCGTTGCTCTCTGTTCCCGGGCATTTTCTCTTCGCGGTCATCATGGGCTATTTCTTTTCCATGGCGAAATTCAGCGAGAAAGGCAAGTTGGGTTACCTCATGGCCGGCTTGTTTGGAGCCATGCTGGCCCACGGCCTGTTCGATTGGCTGCTCATGATCGAGGACAGCCTCCACCCCATCTTTGGCTTGGTCTTGTTCGCTTTATTTATTTGGGGCGACATCAAACTCTGGAAGATTGGTGTGAAATACATCCGCCGACATCAGGAGAACTCCCAATTCAAAGACGACACTCCCCAAAACCCAAACACCTCGTTCCCCTATTCCAACGAGCCTGAATACAAACATATCGACTGGAACGCGGGAAATAAGTAATTTTTTGTATTTTTGCTGCATGTAAAACCATCATCATCATGTCACTTAATTGCGGAATCATCGGTCTTTCAAGCACTGGAAAGACAACCATATTCAACTGTATATCAAACACCAAGGCAGAGATTGGCTTTGCCTCAAAGTCAAACATCGGAATGTGCGAGGTCGTTGACGACCGACTGAAACTCATCGACAACATCTCGCATTCCAAGCGCATCGTGCCCGCCACGGTGGAAATCGTTGACCTGCCCGGACTGAGCAAAGGCGGCCAAGGCGTGGGTAACAAACTCCTCGCCGAGGTACAGACCATGGATGCCCTCATCCACGTGCTACGTTGCTTCGACGATCCCAACATCCCTCACAGCGAAGGTAGCGTGGATCCGGTGCGCGACATGGAACTCGTTGACTTGGAGCTGCAGGTGCGCGACCTTGACTTGGTCACCCGCAAACTGGAACGCGTGCAGAAGCTGCTGAAAAACGGCGAGAAGGACAACAAGAAAGCCTTCGAGGTGCTCAGCGTTTATAAAGAAGTGTTGGAGAACATGGGCAATGCCCGCGATGCCAAAGTCGCCGACGAAGACAAGAAGTTCATCCAAGACATCCAACTGCTCACAGCCAAACCCATCATCTACGTCTGCAACGTTGACGACGCCTCGGCTACCACAGGAAACAAGTATTCCGAAGCTGTGAAAGCCGCCTTGAAAGAGGGTCAGGAGATGCTCATCATCGCTGGCAAACTCGAAGCTGAGATCGCTGAACTTGACGCCGACGACCGACAGCTGTTCATGGAAGACGCTGGTTTGACCGAGCCTGGCGTGAACAAACTTGTCCGCACAGCTTTCCATACGCTGAACCTGCATTCGTTCTTCACCACCGGTCCCGATGAGACCCGTGCCTGGACCATCCATGTGGGAGACACGGCACCTATCGCCGCTGGAGCTATCCATAGCGACCTCCAAAGAGGATTTATCCGCGCTGAAGTGATGAGCACCGAAGACTTCCTGCACTACGGCAGCGAAGCTGCGGTGAAAGAAGCCGGCAAGTTCCGCGTGGAAGGCAAGACCTATGTCGTTCAGGACGGCGATATCCTCAACATCAGATTCAACGTGTAATGGAACAAGTCATCCTCGTCAACGAGCAAGACCAACAGATTGGCATCATGGAGAAGATGGCCGCGCATATCGTGCCACGGCTCCATCGTGCCTTCTCCATATTCATCTTCAACAGCCATGGCGAGCTCCTGCTACAGCAACGAGCCTTCACGAAATACCACTCCCCTGGCCTGTGGACCAACACCTGTTGCAGCCACCCGCGCAATGGTGAGACACTGGAAGCCGCCACGAGCCGCCGCCTTCAGGAAGAGATGGGGATGAGCTGCGAGATGCACGAGGTTTTCACCTTTATATATAAAGCACCCGTCGGACTAGGTCTCATAGAACACGAGTTCGACCACGTCTGGTTCGGCACTACCGACACCACCCCGGTCATCAACACCGAGGAAGTCGCCTCTTGGAAATACATGAGCCTCGACGCCATCGCCACCGACATGAAAGCCCATCCAGAATGTTATACGGAATGGTTTAAGATCTCCTTCGACGAGATCACCAAACACGTTAATAAGAATCCCTAACGGCTTCGCCCCCATTCTTCCTTCTAACTTCTTTCTTCTGTCTTCTTCAAATAGTAAATATATTTACTATCAATGTTCATACTATCAGTATTTTTACTATTTTTGCCGCGAATAAAAATTGAAAACAACGTATAATAACATTTTTCTATGAAGCACAACTTTTTCTTAATCATTGGGTTAATTGCATTTTTATTCCCGATGAGCCTTAATGCACAGGAAGGTCCAAAGATCTCCGGTTTTGTCCAAGGCTTGTATCAAGCCAACCTCGACGAGGATTTCAACCTCAGCAACAACACCTTAAGAATGCGCCGTGTGCGTATGTCGATCGAAGGCAAGCTCACCAAGACCCTCTCCTACAAAGTCCAAGGTGACTTCAGCCGTTCACCCATGATGGTGGATGCTTTCGTGAAGTACAAACCCTGCAGCGAGTTTGCCATCCAAGTCGGTCAGTTCAAGACCCCCTTCACCTTGGAAAGCCCCATCAACCCTGTTAACCTCGAAATCTTCGACTACGGCGAAAGCGTCCAAAAACTCGTAGGTTATAGCGACGTCTGTGGTGTCGGCGGTTTGGGCCGTGACCTGGGCATCATGGCCAGCGGCGACCTTTTCCGTCCTGAGGGCAAGGATTTCTCCCTGGTCACCTACTACCTCGGCGTGTTCAACGGCAACGGCCCTTGCACTACCGACAACAACAACCGCAAGGACCTGGTGGGTCGTTTGGAGATTCATCCCATGCTGAAAGACCTTACCTTGAGCGGTTCCTATTACTACGGCAAATATTCCAAGGACGACAATGTCAACTGTGCCCGCAACCGCTGGAGTGCCGGCATGCAATACAATGACGGCGACCTTATGGTTCGTGGCGAATACCTCAGCGGCACCACCGGTTATTTCAGCGACCTCGTTGACGCCAATAACAATCTCATCGAGCAGTACCAACTCAGTAAGGGTTATTATGCCGTAGCCGGCTACAATTTCCGTTTTGGCAAGGACAACAGCCAAAAACTCATGCCTGTGCTCCGTTACGAACACTTTGAACCCGGTGACAAAAACGCCCAGGTCATGGGAAGCACTGACTACTACACTGTCGGCATCAACTACTGGCCGGTGAAATCACTGAATTTCAAACTCGACTACTCTCTAGTACAGAATGTTGTAGAAGAACGCGTTAATTCGCATCGCGTGGTCGGGATCCTCAGCTATAAATTCTAAATTCTAAATTCTAAATTGATATGTCTAACAACAAAATATCCAACCTTTGGAAAAAAGAGGACTGGCTGGCCGTATGGATTGGCTTCATCGTCATCGCAATCGCCTGCGTCGCCGTCCTGACTGGTTCGTTTGACTTCTCCGCCGCCAAGTTCGGAACCTGGCATTGGTGGGAAAACGTGGAAGAAAAGAAATCCCTGGCCGCCCAGTTCAATGGCGAGTTCTGGATAAAACTGCTCCGCACCTTCTTGGTGACTGGCGTCTTGTTCGGTATCGGCATCAAGTTGCAAGGCGAGAAGATCAGTAAATTCATCCCGGCTTTCATCGTGCTGTTCATTATTTGTATCGTCGTGAGAATGATCAGCGCCGAATACACCTTGAAAATGTATCTTGAGTGGGCTTTCTGGGCATTGCTCATCGGCCTGCTCATCTCCAATACCGTCGGCACTCCCGAATGGCTGAAACCCGCCATACGCACGGAGTTCTACATCAAGACGGGTTTGGTCATCATGGGTTTCTCAGTACTGTTTAGCAACATCGCCAAGTTCGGCCTCTATGGTCTCGGCATCGCTTGGATTGTCACGCCTATCGTCATCATCTTCATGTGGTGGCTCGGCACCAAGGTGCTGAAGATCGACAACAAGCCGTTGGTCATCACCTTGGCTTCGGCCACATCGGTGTGCGGTACTAGCGCTGCCATCGCCACGGGTGCAGCCGCCAAGGCCAAGAAGGAAGACCTCTCGCTGGCCATCAGCATCTCCATCATCTTCACCATCCTGATGATGGTGTTTGAACCCATGATCATCCGTTGGGCAGGAATGAACCAGATGATGGGCGGTGCCCTCATCGGCGGTACTGTGGACTCCACCGGTGCTGTGGTGTTGGCTGGCGAAGCCCTCGGAGAAGAGGCTGCGCAGGTGGCCTCCATGGTAAAAATGATCCAGAACATCTTGATCGGCTTCATCGCTTTCTTTGTTGCCATCTTCTTCGCCACGAAGGTTGACAAGTCTGGCGACGCCAAAGTCGGAGCAGGTGAGATCTGGAACCGTTTCCCGAAGTTCATCATCGGTTTCTTCGTGGCTTCGCTGGTCGCTTCCTTCATCATCCAACCCATGGGTGGCGACGTGAAGGCCATCAACGGCGTGCTCGACCAATACAAGAACTGGGCTTTCGTGCTGGCCTTTACCAGCATCGGCCTCGACACCAACTTCAAGAGCCTCTTCAAACAAATGCAAGGTGGCAAGGTGCTCTGGCTCTACATCATCGGCCAGCTCTTCAACATCGCCCTCACCCTCTTTGCTGTTTGGATTCTGCTCTCCGGCGTCCTCTTTGAGGTGCCGAATCTCGACATGTTCAAATAATGAACAAACAACACAAAATATTCAAAGTGATTACCATCGTCGTGGTGGTAATCACTTTGTTTTTGGCTGGCTGGATCATGGCCAACCAACTCGGTTTGGTGGAAGGTTACGACTTCGGTGCCGGTGCCTACTACTATGCCGACATCCCCACCGAGCAATACTCGGAAATTGTCAACGAGGACGCTTATCAAACCTCCATCCCGAAATGGATCTACTACGTCCTATTCTTCGCCTGGGGTTGGCTGATGTGGCGACTTTGGGCATGGGTAGAGCGTCGGGGAAAGAAACAAAAATAGCCATCAGTGTTCCGAGGAATACAGGTCGTTGAACTTGCGTTCATACTGCCGAATCCGATTCAAAGTGCGCTTCGACCATTCGAGGCGCACTTCGTTTTTCTCCTCCTCGCTGAGATGCCAGTCGAGATCGGTCTGCTCGCGCAAACGACGCGTCAAGGTATAGACCAATAGTGCCGCTGAGACACTGATGTTGAAACTCTCAGTGAACCCCACCATCGGGATGCGGACGTACTGGTCGGCGTGGTCCAGCACATAATCCGTCAAACCCGTTTTCTCTGTGCCAAAAAACAAGGCGACAGGTCGATCCAGAGGCAAGGTCTCCGGAGTGTAATCGTCGCGATGGGGACAAGTGGCCACAATCTGATAACCTTTCGACTTCAGTTGCTCAATCACGGCTGGAGTATTGAACTCTTCTTCGTTATAACGATGAATGTCAAGCCATTTGGTACTGCCCATCACCACATCGGGGTTGACATCAAAAGTGAAGTTGTTTTCGATGATGTGGACGTCCTGCACCCCCGTCAAGTCGCAACTGCGCAACACTGCACTGGCATTGTGCGGCTGGAAGATGTCCTCCAACACCACGGTGAGGTGACGGGTGCGATTCTGCAACACTTGCTCAAAACGCTCTTTACGATCGTCAGTAATAAATTGATAAAGGAAGTCAAGGAAGGCTTTGTCTCTGGGGCTCATCGTGAATCGTGTTTTGTGACTGCAAAAATAAAAAAATAACGTTTTTTTGTTGCAGTGATAAGTTAATTTCCTATTTTTGCACTCCGAAAATTTTGAATCGATATGGCAAACAAGAAAGAAATGCAAGGCGACGAAAGATTAGAGAACGTCGAGACCGCGTTAAGCAAGACTGAACTTTGGATTGAAGAACATCAGAAACTCATTTACGGTATTATCGGTGCCGTCATCGTCATCGCGGGTATCATCTGGGGTCTGAAGGCCCTGAACGACCGCAAGGATGCCAATGCCAGCAAGGAGATCTTTACCGCTCAGAAATATTTCGACAAGGAATCGTATGAGGCTGCCCTCACAGGCGACGGCAACTACCTTGGATTCACTGAGGTCTATGACCAATACAGCAGCACCAAGACCGGCAAGCTGGCCGCTTACTATGCTGGCATCTGCAACATGAAGCTCGGCAACTATAATGAAGCCATCGACTACTTGAAGAAGTTCAACGGCAAGGATGACATCCTCGCTCCCATGGCCCTTGGCGCCATCGGCGACTGCTACATGGAGCTTGACGATCTGAACAACGCTGCCACCTATTACAGCAACGCCGCCAGCAAATCCAAGAATGAGTTCACTGGCCCCATGTTCCTCACCAAGGCCGGCATGACCTATGAAATCATGGGTGATTATGCCAAGGCTTTGAATTGCTACAAGACCTTGAAAGCCGACTACCCCTTGAGCAACGAGGCTTTCGAGATTAGCAAGAACATCGCCAATATGGAAGAAAAGCTGAAGTGAGAATCGTCTATTTCGGCACTCCAGAATTCGCGGCCTCACAACTAGAGGCCATCCTTTCCGCCGGCTACGATGTGGCCGCTGTGGTGACCACCCCCGACAAGCCTGCTGGAAGAGGAAAAAAGATACAATGCTCCGAGGTGAAAAAAACCGCCTTGGAGCATTGTCTTCCTATACTCCAGCCTGAGAAACTACGCGACCCCGACTTCTTGCAAGCCTTGGCCTCGTACCAAGCCGACCTCTTCATCGTCGTGGCCTTTAGGATGCTTCCCTCCGTGGTTTGGCAAATGCCACCACTCGGCACCTTCAACCTTCACGCATCCCTCCTGCCCCAATACCGCGGCGCAGCCCCCATCAACCATGCCATCATCAACGGGGAAACCGAGACCGGGCTGACCACCTTTTTCCTTAATGAAGAGATTGACAAAGGAGCCATCATCATGAGACAAAGCGTCAGCATCCGCCCCGACGAGACCGCTGGAGAACTTCACGATGAGCTGATGCTCCTCGGCAACAAACTGGTCGTGGAAACCATACGAAAAATCAAAAACAACGAGGCAACGCCCATCCAACAGGAACAGATCTGTGACGAGGCACAACTCAAAGCCGCCCCGAAGATCTTCAAGGATTTCTGTTACATCCATTGGGAAAACGATTGCCAAAGCATCTACAACCATATTCGAGGACTTTCCCCATACCCCGCTGCACACGCACGTCTGTTATCCGACCTAGGTGAGTCCTTGGAGCTGAAGGTTTACGCTTCTTCCATTGAAACGGCAAAACCTTCAGAACGCCCAGGCACTGTGATCACCGATGGAAAAAACTTCTTAAAATTGAGTGCCTTGGATGGGTATATTCATCTGACTACCATCCAACAAGCAGGAAAAAAAGCCATGAACATTGAGGAATTTCTTCGTGGAATCCGCCTACAAGGAACATGGAACGCCACAATTTGAAGTTTTTTATACAGAAAACTGCTTAAAAGCAAAAAAAAATTTCAAAAAAAATTCAAAAAAGCTTGCAAATTAGATTTTTAGACTATCTTTGTAGTCGGTAAAAGATAATTCATTACTAACTTAAACATTATTACGATGAATAAAGCTGAATTGATTGATGCCGTTGCTGCAAAAGCTGGCATGACTAAAGTTGACACTAAAAAGGCTCTCGACGCTATGATCGATGTCGCCAAGGCAGAAATGAAGAAAGACGGTAAGATCGCCCTCGTTGGCTTTGGCACCCTCTCCACCTCTGTCCGCAAGGCAAGAAAAGGCCACAACCCGAGAACTGGCAAGTCCATCAAGATCGCTGCCAAGAAGGTGGTCAAGTTCAAACCCGCTGTCAACATTCTGAAATAATTCAGAATTTTTACCGACACACGTAGGGCTGCCACAGCTGTGGCAGCCCTACCGTTTTTTATAGATATAAGGTTTCGTTGTTGTCCTTGCGGATGACACCATTGTCAATCATCCAGCGTATCGCCTCCACCACCTCGTCCTCGTCATGGTCCGAACACACCTGAGCGGCTCCATATACCGTCAAAGGCCGTTCTTTCAGCACGGGCAACAACGCCTGGCGAATCTGCTCATACGATGACGATGGCAAGTCTTTATCGGCGTGAGCCACACACACGTCACATCGTCCGCAAGGCCTGGCCTTGTCTTCGTTGAAATAACGCAAGAGCTGAACGCTACGGCACTCCTGGTCGTTGTTCACAAAGTCGATCACCGCCCTCACCCTGGCCAAAGCATCCGCCTTACGGTCGGCATACACCTCCTTCGACAAGCCAAAATAGCGCGTATCGAGCAACTCCGTCATCAACTGTATCTGAGGCTTTTCATTACGCGGCAAATAGGTCAGGAACTGATATGAATCGAGCTTTTTCAGCATGACCACGACCTTGTCCACCGTCAACCCCGTTTTTTGAGCCGCAGTCTCCTCGCTGAACTTCACAAAATCACTTAGCACTCCAGGCAGATTTCTCAACAGGTATTTCACCAAAACATCAAACTGCGGATACTCCAACTGGAAACGATACAAATCCTCACGGGAGGCTTTGATCCACACTTTGGAAGGCTCCTCGAAGCTCTCGGAGAGGACCAACAGTCCCTCTTTCTCCAAGAGATGCAAGGTGCTAAACACCTCACGGATGCCGAAGCCATAGTTTCGGGCAAAGTCATTCATGTCGAACGGATAGGTCATACCCTGCCCTGTCCCTACCGGAATTTCAAGATAATTACCTAATGCTCTATATATCAGTTTAATACGTTCAATCTCAGGAAATGACTGTTGGAAATTCTCTTCCAGCTGCTTGATGTCAGTGTCCGAGACCAAGAGGAAGGCCTCCGCCGGCTTCAGGTCGCGTCCAGCGCGTCCAGCCTCTTGGAAATAGGCTTCGATGCTATCTGGCAGGTCAAGATGGATTACCAGCCGCACATCGGGCTTGTCGATGCCCATGCCAAAGGCATTGGTGGCCACCATCACCTTCACATTTCCCCGAATCCACTGATCTTGTCGCTCGTCACGGGTCTTGGAGTCCAATCCGGCATGATAACATGTTGCAGAGATGCCAACCGAAGCGAGCCACTCAGCGATGACCTGTGTCTTTCTCCGGTTGCGCACATAAACGATAGCACTTCCTTCCTGCATGGCGTTCAGCTTGCGGTAGAGGACGCCAAACTTATCCGGCTCATGATAGACGTTATAGATGACATTCTTGCGTTCGAAACTGCTCTGAAACACGTTTTTCTGTTTGAAGCCCAGTCGGTTTTGGATGTCATCCACCACCTTGGCTGTCGCAGTAGCCGTCAGTGCCAATACGGGTGTCGTCGGGATATAGGGTCGAATCTCTGCGATTTTGAGATACGGAGGACGGAAGTCGTAGCCCCATTGTGAAATGCAATGCGATTCATCGATGGCCAGAAGGCACACTTTCATTCGCTTGATTGCTTCCACGAAACGTTCCGTCTGCAAGCGTTCCGGAGAAACATAGAGGAACTTCAATCGCCCAAACACTGCCTGATTATAGCGAAGCTCCACTTGGTCGGGATGCAAACCCGAGTAGATGGCTGCAGCAGGGATGCCTTTCTCCACGAGATGCGCCACTTGGTCTTTCATCAACGCGATGAGCGGTGTCACCACCACGCACACCCCTTCCATGGCCATGGCAGGCACTTGAAAGCAAATCGACTTGCCTCCTCCCGTCGGCAGGAGAGCCAGGGTGTCACGACCCGACACTACAGCATCCACAATATCTTCTTGCAAGGGACGGAAAGAAGGATATCCCCAGTATTGCCGTAAGACCGAACGGGTCATGTTACTCATAGCGTCGTGAAAATTTTTCTCCAAAGATAGCGATAATTTTCAACATGACAAGAAAAAAACAAAAAAATTTCGTTTGATTAAAATGATTTTGCCAAAGTTGGTTGTTTTTCGAGATAGTTTCCTATCTTTGTATTTTTGTATCAGAACAGAGATTTTATTTACAACATGCAGAGTATCAGAAACATCGCTATTATCGCACACGTTGACCACGGCAAGACCACCTTGGTTGACCGTATCCTCTACCAGTCGAAACTCTTCAAGGAATCAGAAGAGGCTCCTGGACAGCTAATCTTGGACAACAATGATTTGGAACGCGAACGCGGCATCACTATTTTGTCGAAAAACGTCTCCGTAAGATATAAAGATGTCAAGATCAACATCATCGACACTCCTGGCCACGCCGACTTCGGTGGCGAGGTGGAGCGTGTCCTGAACATGGCCGACGGCGTCATCCTTTTGGTCGATGCCTTTGAAGGACCGATGCCTCAGACGCGTTTCGTCCTCCAAAAAGCCATCGAGTTAGGCCTGAAGCCCATCGTCGTCATCAACAAAGTTGACAAGCCCAACTGCCGTCCCGACGAAGTCCAAGAGGCAGTGTTCGATTTGATGTTCAACCTCGGTGCCACTGAAGACCAACTTGACTTCCCCACAGTTTACGGTTCTTCCAAACAAGGTTGGATGTCCGACGACCCGAACAACGTCACTTCCGATGTCTCTTATCTGCTCGACACCATCATCGAGACCATCCCCGAGGCCAAATTCGAGGAAGGCACCCCGCAGATGCTCATCACCTCGTTGGACTACAGCTCCTACGTGGGACGTATCGCCGTGGGACGTCTGAAACGAGGAACCCTTCAAGCTGGCATGAACGTCTCCTTGGTAAAACATGACGGCAGCGTGGTGAAATCGACCATCAAAGAACTCTATACTTTTGAGGGTTTAGGCAAGGAACGCACCAAGAAACCCGTCCCGGCAGGCGACATCGTCGCGCTGATGGGTCTCGACGATTTCGAGATTGGCGATACCGTGGCCGACTACGAGAATCCAGAGGCCCTGCCCCCCATCAAGGTCGATGAACCTACCATGAGCATGCTCTTCACCATCAACAACTCACCTTTCTTCGGTCGTGAAGGCAAGTTCGTGACCTCGCGCCATCTTCGCGAACGTCTCTACAAAGAAACCGAGAAAAACCTCGCCCTGAAAGTTGAAGACACCGACTCACCCGACTCGCTGATGGTCTATGGGCGTGGCATCCTGCACCTCAGCATCCTGGTGGAGACCATGCGCCGCGAAGGCTATGAGTTCCAACTGGGACAGCCCAAGGTCATCATCAAATACATCGATGACGTGAAATGTGAGCCTATCGAATGCCTCACCGTACTGGTTCCCGAGGACTTCTCCGGCCGCGTCATCGAACAAGTCAGTGCCCGCAAGGGCGAGATGACCCAGATGGAGCCTAAGGGCGACCGCATGTGCCTCGACTTCGACATTCCGTCGAGAGGCCTCATCGGACTTCGCAACACGCTCCTCACCGTCACCGAAGGCGAGGCCATCATCTCCCACCGCTTCAAAGCCTACGAGCCTTGGAAGGGCGAGATGCCCAGCCGCAACACCGGAGCCCTCATCTCCATGGAGACCGGCCAAGCCATCCCCTATGCCATCTGGAAGCTGCAGGACCGCGGCATCTTCTTTGTCAACCCAAACGAAGACGTATATGCTGGCGAGGTCATCGGCGAGAACACCCGCAGCAACGACATCGTCATCAACGTCTGCAAAACCAAACACCTCACCAACGTGCGCGCTTCCGGCTCCGACGAGGCCATCCGCCTCATCCCACCGGTACGTTTCTCCCTTGAGGAATACATGGAGTACATCCGCGATGACGAGTACCTCGAAGTCACCCCGAAAAGCCTGCGCCTGCGCAAGATCATCCTGGATGAACTGGAACGTAAGAGAGCCAATAGGGGCAATGAGAATTGAAAATTTAGAATTTAGAATTTAGAATTTAGAGATTAATAATGCTATGAAAAAGATTATGAGAATAATAATCGTGATGCTTCTGATTGGGAGTTTCACGGCGTGCGAACAGTTAGGACAGCTCGCACAACAGGCAGCACAGATTGTCAACCTAAAGAACTGTTCCTTTGATGTCAGCGGCATCAACAACATCAACATGCTGGGCATCAACCTCAGCAAAGGCATGGACAAGAGCAATCTTAATGCTGCCCAGATAATCAACGTCACTAACTCATTGTTAAACAAAAAGTTACCAGTTAGCTTCAACGTAAACATTGACGTTGATAATCCAAACAACATCGCTGCTTCCTTGGGCAAAATGGATTACATCATCGCGCTCAACAACAAGGAGGTCATCAGCAGCACTTTCACCCAGGGATTCAGCATCCCTGCGAATTCGAAAGGCAAAATCGCCATCCCGATTACCACTGACTTGTTCCAGCTGTTCAGTGGCGAGACTGCGGATGCCATCCTCAACCTAGCATTCAAGCTTGCTGGAGCTAAAAGCGACCCTGTCAACCTCGGCGTCAAGGTCAAGCCCTACATCAAGATCAACAACCAATCCTTAGCTTATCCAGACTTTATTAGCATAAATAAAGTGCTCAATTAATAATTTAGAATTTAGAATTTAGAGATTCTATTCAAAAAGATCAACAATTCAACAAATAAACAAATAAACATTTCAACAAATAAACAATGATCAGAAACAACTTCATCAAACGCCACAACGGCCCTACTGCATCGGATGCTGAAAAGATGCTCAAGGTCATCGGCGTGGCATCACAAGAACAACTTGTCGATGAAATCATCGCTCCCGAAATCCGTCTCCCCAAGCCGCTCAACATCGGCGAGGGCATGAACGAGTACGAAGTCATCAGCCACCTCAAGGCATTGGGTGCCAAGAACAAGCAGTTCCGCACTTACATCGGCTTGGGCTATTACAACACCATCACTCCTGGTGTCATCATGCGCAACATCCTTGAGAACCCAGGTTGGTACACCTCTTATACTCCCTACCAGGCTGAGATCTCCCAAGGCCGTCTCGAAGCTCTTTTGAACTTCCAGACTGTCATCAGCGACCTCACCGCCATGCCTTTGGCCAATGCTAGCTTGCTCGATGAAGGCACTGCCGCTGCCGAGGCCATGCTGATGTTCTGGCATGCCCGCAGCCGTGCCCAGGTGAAGGCCGGCGTGAAGAAGTTCTTCGTTGCCAACGATGTATTCCCACAGAGCATCGAAGTCATCAAGACCCGAGCCCATTTCCAAGGCATCGAGGTTGTGGTTGACGACATCAACAAGTTCGATTGCAGTGAAGAATACTTCGGCATCCTGCTCCAGTGCCCCAACCAATTCGGTGAGATCGTTGACAACCGTGCCAAGGTCGCCGCATGGAAAGAGAAAGGCATGCAGGTAGCCGTGGCTGCCGACCTGCTCAGCCTCACCCTCATCACTCCTCCTGGTGAATGGGGTGCCGACGTGGTCTTGGGTTCCAACCAGCGTTTCGGTCTGCCGATGGGATTCGGCGGTCCTCATGCCGGTTACTTTGCCACCACCGAAGCTTACAAGCGCGACATGCCCGGCCGTATCATCGGCATCTCTGTTGACGCCCTCGGCAATCCCGCTTACCGTCTGGCTTTGCAGACCCGTGAACAGCACATCAAGCGCGAACGCGCCACGTCCAACATCTGCACGGCACAAGCCTTGTTGGCTATCATGTCGGGCTTCTACGCCTTGTATCATGGTCCGGAGGGCTTGGTTGAAATCGCCCACCATATCAACTGCCTCGCCGGCAAGCTGACCTCTGAACTGGCCAAGCTCGGCGTGAAGCAACTTAACAAATACTTCTTCGACACCCTGTTGTTCGAACTGCCCGAAGGCGCATGCACCTGCAAAGTGAAGGAAGCTGCCGAGAAACACGGAATGAACTTCCGCATCATCGACAAGCAGCATTTCGGCATCAGCCTTGACGAGACCACCGCTCGTGAGGACATCAACGAGATCGGCCAAGTCGTCGCCGAAGCTCTCGGCTTGCAACACGAAGAACTCGTCTGCGACCCGAACTGCCAGAAGTTCAGCTGCATCCCTGCTGAGATGCAGCGCACCTCCAAGTTCATGCAGGCCCCGATGTTCTACAAATACCGCAGCGAGACCGACATGATGCGTTACATGAAGAAGCTCGAGAACCGTGACCTCAGCCTCAACCGCTGCATGATTCCGCTGGGCTCCTGCACCATGAAGCTGAACCCCGCCACCTCTATGTACGCCCTCAGCTGGCCTGAGTTCGGAAACATCCACCCCTTTGTCCCCGCCGACCAAGTGGAAGGCTATCTCGAACTCATCAACGAGATGGAAAAAGACCTCTGCGAGATCACCGGCTTCAAGGGCATGAGCTTCATGCCTAACTCCGGTGCCAGCGGTGAATATGCCGGTCTGCTCACCATCCGTCGTTACCAAGAAGCCAACGGCCAAGGTCACCGCAACATCTGCTTGATCCCTGCCTCTGCCCACGGCACCAACCCAGCTTCGGCAGCCATGGCTGGCATGCAAGTGGTGGTGGTCGCCTGCGACGAGCACGGCAACATCAACCTCGATGACGCCAAGGCCAAGGCCGAGCAGTACAAGGACAACCTGGCTGCATTCATGGTCACCTATCCTTCAACTCACGGCATCTATGAGGATGGCATCCGCACCCTCGTGAAGATCGTTCACGACAACGGCGGCCAAGTTTATATGGACGGTGCCAACATGAATGCTCAGGTCGGCTTGACCAGCCCCGGCTTCATCGGTGCCGACGTCTGCCACCTCAACCTGCATAAGACCTTCGCCATCCCACACGGCGGCGGCGGTCCTGGCGTAGGCCCCATCGGCGTGGCCGAACACCTGAAACCCTACCTGCCCTCACACATCCTGTTCCACTGCGGTGGCGACAAGCAGGAAGGCGCTGTGTCAGCCGCTCCGTTCGGAAGCGCTCAGATCCTCACCATCACCTACTGCTACATCAAGATGCTGGGAGGTGAAGGACTGAAGAAAGCTACCTTGGGAGCTATCATGAACGCCAACTATCTGAAAGACAGATTGAAAGACTATTATCCAATCCTTTACACCGGCAACCACGGTCATGTGGCCCACGAGATGATTCTCGACATCAACGGCATCAACAAGGCTACTGGCGTAGCTGCCATTGATATTGCCAAGCGTTTGATGGACTTTGGTTTCCACGCACCTACCGTGGCCTTCCCAGTCCACGAGACTCTGATGGTGGAACCCACGGAGAGCGAGCCTATTGCTGAGCTCGACCGCTTCGTCGAAGCCATGATCCAGATCCGCAAGGAGATCAAGGACATCGAAGAAGGCAAGGCTGAGAAGGGCAATAACATCATCTCTCATGCTCCTTACACCGCTGAGATGTTGATGGCCAACGAGTGGAACTTCCCGTTCACCCGTGAGGAAGCCGGTTTCCCGATGAAGAGCGACGTTCAGGACAAGTATTTCCCGCATGTCACCCGCATCGACGACGCTTACGGCGACAGGAATTTGGTTTGCAAGATCACGGTGGAATAAATCATTCCACAACCCCCAAATGTAGAGACGGTGCATGCATCGTCTCTACATTTTTATTCAATGACGATTTCATTATGTTGAAAAACGATCACCTCTCCGGGGGTGATTTTTGCTCTTTTACGGGTCTCTACTTCGCCATTGCGAAGTACCATCCCAGCGGATACGACCTCTTGAGCTTCGCTGCCTGACTCGACCACGCCAGTGGCCTTCAGCAAGGCGATCAAAGGGATGAATTCATCGCCTTCTCTCAATGAAAAAAGTATTCCGTTTACTTTCTGTGCCATCTTCTGTCTTCTATCTTCTGTCTTCTATCTTCTGTCTTCTATCTTCTGTCTTCTAAAAAAAAAGCCGCCCTCTTTCGAGGGCGGTTTTTTTAGTACCACGCAAAGTGATTACTCAGCTTTAGGCTCGTCACCGGCCTGTGCTTGTTCTTGCTTTTCAAGGTTTTCCTTCAAGCCAGCGAGGATATCGAGGTCACCGAGGGTGCTATGTTCGATATTGTCGTTGATTTGCTTGACGGTACGCTTAGCCTGTTTGGCAGCCTTGTCGGCGGCGTTGTCGGCAGCAGCCTTGGCAGCAGCTTCCTTCTCTTCATAGAGTTTGGAGTGAGCCAAGATGATCTTCTTGCTTTCCTTGGAGAACTCGATGACCTTGAAGTCGAGGGTTTCGTCAACCTTGGCGGTGGTGCCGTCTTCCTTCTTGAGGTAGCGGTTCGGGCAGAAACCTTCCACGCCGTAAGGCAGTGACACGACGACGCCCTTATCGGCGGCGCTGATGATGGTGCCCTGGTGGACGGAGCCGACGGTGAACACGGTCTCGAACACTTCCCAAGGATTCTCTTCGAGTTGCTTGTGGCCGAGGCTCAAGCGGCGGTTTTCTTCGTCAACGTCGAGGACGACGACATCGATGCTCTCACCGACTTTGGTGAACTCAGCGGGATGTTTGATCTTCTTAGACCAGCTGAGGTCGCTGATGTGGATGAGGCCGTCAACACCTTCTTCGAGTTCGACGAAGATGCCGAAGTTGGTGAAGTTACGCACGGTGGCGGTGTGCTTGGATCCGATCGGGTAACGATCTTTGATGTTAGCCCATGGATCAGGGATAAGCTGCTTGATGCCGAGTGACATCTTGCGCTCTTCGCGGTCGAGGGTGAGCACTTTGGCTTCCACCTCGTCGCCAACGTTCATGAAGTCGTGAGCGGTACGGAGGTGCTGTGACCATGACATCTCAGAGACGTGGATGAGGCCTTCAACGCCAGGAGCGATCTCGATGAACGCACCGTAGTCGGCAATGACGACCACCTTACCCTTGACGATGTCACCCACCTTAAGGTTCGGGTCGAGAGCATCCCACGGATGAGGAGTGAGTTGCTTGAGGCCGAGGGCGATACGTTTCTTGTTGTCGTCGAAGTCGAGGATAACGACCTTGATCTTCTCGTCCAACTTGACGATTTCTTCCGGATGGTTGATACGGCCCCAGGAGAGGTCGGTGATGTGGATGAGACCGTCAACGCCGCCGAGGTCAACAAACACACCGTAGGAGGTGATGTTCTTGACAACGCCTTCGAGCACTTGACCTTTCTCGAGCTTGCTGATGATTTCAGCCTTCTGAGCTTCGAGTTCGTCTTCAATGAGCGCTTTGTGAGAGACAACCACGTTCTTGTATTCCTGGTTGATCTTCACGACTTTGAATTCCATCACGCTGTCAACAAACACGTCGTAGTCGCGGATCGGCTTGACGTCGATCTGTGAACCGGGCAGGAAGGAGTCAATGCCAAACACATCGACGATGAGACCACCCTTGGTGCGGCTCTTGACATAACCATTGACGATTTCGCCACTTTCGTAAGCTGCGTTGACGCGATCCCAAGACTTGAGAATACGGGCTTTCTTGTGAGAGAGGACGAGTTGTCCGTTGGAGCCTTCTTGGCTTTCCACATAGACTTCGACCTTGTCACCCACCTTCAGGTTGGGGTTGGTGCGGAACTCTGCGATAGGAATAACACCATCAGACTTGAAGCCGATGTTGACGACAACCTCACGGTCCGTCTTGGCAACCACAGTACCTTCGATGACCTCATGGTCAGCGACTTGGTTCATGGTGGCGGCGTACTTGTCCTCTAACTGAGCGCGCTCAGAGTCGGAGTAGTTGTCGAATCTCTTGTGTGATGAAGACCAATCGAAATCAGCCTCGGGGACGGGCTTCTGCTTAGGAGCTTTGGGAGCTTTGGGAGCGTGAGCCACAGGAGCTTGTTCGACTGGAGTTTGTTCAACCGGCATTTCAGGCATAGCCTCGTTGATGATGTTTTCGTTTTCTGCCATTATAAATTGTTGTTTTTACTTGTACCCGTCCAGGCACCGGACTTGCCTTTCCGAGGAGGTTTGACTTGTTCTTGCCTCAGACCGTGGGACATACATCTCCTCCGGGGCGGTCTGAAATGGGCTGCAAAGATACAACTTTTTTTGAAATAAAGGCCTTTATCTTGAATTTGCAAGACAAATTAATAGGTGAAGCTTGTTGAGGTATTGGCATTCCTCAAGTAGATGTAGCCCTCGCCTGGGACCATCGTGCTCAAGGCACCCGTCCAATGTCCCGTGGAAGCATTATAGGTACAGTATGAATGCTGTCCCTTAAGGATGTCACCATTGGCCGGAGTCAGATTTGACAACGCCTCCTCCACGGTCTTTTCCGTACCGAGCGGATAGCTGATCCAGTTCCATCCAGGATTGATTGAGATGGTGATTGACTGTGATGTCGCGACTTGGGCATTGTACGAAACCGAGCTATTGCCATTTCTCAAGTAAATATAGCTCTTGCCTGGACTCAATGCACCCAACGCACCCGTCCATTGACCTGTCGAGGCATTATAGGTACAATATGCCTGCTGCCCTTTAATCATGTCACCATTGGCCGGAGTCAGTCCCGTCAACACATCAGCTATCGACTGCTCCGTGGCAGAAAGGTTGCTAATCCAGTTCCAACCCGGGTTGAGAGTGACATTCTCCGTCACAGAAGGATTGACTGGAGACGAACCGCCTCTAACCAGTCGCACCGACTGTCCATAGGCTCTTCCTGATGGTCCCAGAAAGACCGATCCATCAAGAAACGTAACAGAATAAGCATTATCATAGTTGTAACTCGATGAGGTCCAATAATGGCCAAACTCGTTCACATTGCCCACCGTAGTTCCTAGACGCCAACCTGCCGCAGGGAGGAAGACAGCACCATGAGCTTCAAAATAAGTATTCCAACTCGAACTAGTGATGACGTTATCCGCAAATGAAGTCGCCTGCCCATTGGCATTCGTGACAGAATAATAGCTCGTGCTCCAATCGTCAGGGAACAGAATGACACCTTTGAAGCTGTTCACGGTAGCCAGGCAATAACGGATATTGGAAGGCGTGGTCCTAGATTCGATGATATAGTACCATTCCTCCTGTGACAATGTACGCCAATAGTAGGCGGTATTGCCTCCATTCTGGATTGGATTGCTTCCCCAGTCTTTTGAACCATCCTGGTCATAGAGATTATATTGATAATCGCCATAAGCATCGTAAAACGAGTGGGTGGTCTCATGATTCGCCGGATAAGTTGCAGTTGCCCAACCGAACAAATCAATCCAATGTCCCCAGTAGCTGCCTCCATACACAGAAGCGATCAGGTTGTTCGCTGTTCCGATGCAATCCCACTGTTTATCGGCGAATCGCCAAGTGTCAGTAGATGCCTGGTACCTTAGATTCCCTTGAGAGAACTGTACGCTTTGGTTATCACCTACCGAAAACGACCCTGGAAGGATGCCATTATGCCAACGTTGAGTGACGAAACCAACCTCGTTCCCATAACCGGCACCGCCATTGTTAAGTGCATAAGCACGGACATAATACGTGGTGTTAGCCGACAACCCATTCATCGTCAAAACATAGTGACTGTTGAGCGTGGGAGAGGCTGTTGCCACATGACTGTCATTGACGGTAGGATTCGGATGGGTGCTCCAACAAATACCAGTTTCATAAGCGATATCACCTTCGGGATACACATAACCGCCGCATGCCGCTGAGGTCTCCGTGACATACATGACATCGTCTGTGGTCAATCGAGGAACGACGGGCAAGGTAGAGACAATCCATTTCCCTCCATAGACAGTGACTCCGTTCCTTTTGGCATAGGCCTTCATAGTATAAGTCTGGTTCGCCGACAAACCCGAGACCACGACAGAATATTGTCCCGTTCCCGACCCAGCTGAAACATGATTCCCGTTAATATAAACTCCTTTCTCCGTCACATTGTTACCATCCACGGAAACAATTTCACCGAAACAATTCATGGAGGTCTGCGACAACGTGCCCGCTCCCATGGTTTTCACCTTCATGGTATTGTGTTTCACCAAACGAACGGCCTGGCCATAATGGTGATAGACCGTTGAAAAGCCATATCCTTGGGGCTCGAAGCTAATTCGCTGAGATGAAGCGGTCCAGTAGTCAGCATTGGAGTTCAACCCATACACAGTCGTAGCTTCTCGAATACCTGCTGCAGGAAGGAACACACCGCCATGGGATTCCAAGCTATTCACCCAATGGTATGCGGAAATCATATTCCCCTCGTAGGAGGCACTTTCGTCATTGGCATTGGCCAAACTATAATACGAAGTGTTCCAATCATCCGGGAGCAGTATAATGCCATCCACCCCATTGACGCAAGCTTTCACGAAACGTATTCCCGACGTGGTGGAACGTTCCGTGAGCAGATACATGAATTCGGCATAGGTCAACGTATTCCAAAGGTTCTGCTGGTTGCCTCCGTTGGTAATGGCGTTGTAACCCCAATCGGCAATTCCCGTATAGTCGTTCAATTCGTATTGGGTAGAGTTGTACGGAATGCAATCCTCGTACGACGTTGACCAAGGCTCATAATTGCTATCTGCGTGGGCAATGCCATTCGCGCCCCAGGCGAACAAGTCAATCCAGCCACCGTAGTTTTGTGAAATCTGGCTGTTGTCAAGTCCCACCACATCCCATTGCAAAGTGGCAAAACGCCATTGGTTCGACGTGGCCTGATACTGTAGGTTTCCTTGGGAAAAGCGGACCTTCTGAACTCCGTTGACGGAAAACAATCCAGGCAACAACCCCTCACTCCAATTCGAATACGAAGGGATGACAAAGCTCTGCTCCTCGCTATATCCAACGCCATAGCTATTTCGAGCATAGGCCCTGACATAATAGGTTGTATTCACATTCAAGCCATTGATTGTCATTGAATAACTGTTATTCACGGAAGAATTCTGCAAATGCGAGCTACTGATGGTTGGATTATGGCTAGTGCTCCAGCACACACCACATTCAGTGACAGATGCAGCTCCAGAAGTTGTGATACCGCAACTCACCGAGATGCTTGACGTGGTAAGCACGATCGGTTGGGCGATGGTGAGTTCGGGGAGCACAGGAGCCGTAGTAAAGTTCACACGCTCACCGTAGCTCACGCCTTGGCTGTTGATAGCATAGGCCTTGGCATGATAAGTGGTGTTGGGTTCGAGATTTGAAATCGTAACCGCATATTGTCCCAGGCCAGTTCCTGAAGCTGCATGGCTACCATTGATGGTTGGCGAATAACCAGTACTCCAACAGATGCCCCGTTCGGTAACCGTTGCACCTCCATCGCTCGAAACATGTCCTTGGACTGTGGCATTAAAGGCAGTGACATTACTCACCGACTCTGTGTGTACCGTCGGGACCGTGGCCGTGGGAGCCACGGGGTAAGCCAAGCGGACACTAGCCCCCATACATTTTCCGACATGATTGAAAGTGATGTAATTCATCGAGGGGCTTTCCGCCATAATCATGGCGTAAAAATCGTGAGAATTATAACTCGTGGTAGTGGCATAATAACTCATATAATAGCCGATAGACGCATTATTGTAATAATAGGTCCCATACCGATAGTTACCAAAGGGCAAAAATACTGCGCCGTGTTGTTCCAAGACTTGCCAATTCGATGATGAAATCACATTGACGTCGGTACTTACCTGTGTATCGTTGGCACTATTTAGGGCGTAATAGGAGGTGCTCCAATCGTCAGGCAACAAGATCAGCCCTTTTACCCCGTTGACCGTAGCTTTTGCGAACCGCAACCCTGATGCGGTAGTTCTTTGTGCGACAACATAAGCGAGTTCAAAGGCGGTCAATGTCTTCCATTGTTGAAGTTGATTGCCTCCATTGGAGATCCTATTATAACCCCAGTCAGCAGTTCCCGAATAATCCTCCAGACTAGCGCTTTCATAGCCGTAAGCGAGATAGTTTCCAGATTCTTCAGAAGTGGACCATGGTTGATAACACACGGCGCCATGGTTATACCCACTCGTCCCCCAGCCGAACAAATCAATCCATCCCGAATAGGAAGATGAGATGTTTTGATTGTCCAAGCCCAGGATATCCCATTGATGATCAGCGAACCTCCATGTGTTTGTGGAGGCCCGGTATTGGAGATTGCCTTTCGAAAAATAGACTTGTTGGTTTTGCGACACAGAAAAAAGGCCATTCACTGCGCCGGTAGGTTGTGCTTGGATGCTTGTCAGGCCTGTCACAAAAAGCGTTAAGACAACAATAGCGGCAAACAATGCCTTGAAGGATTGGGGGTGTCTTGTTCTCATAAGTATGGTGATGAATATCTTACTTCTTTGTATTTATGGACAAAGATAGTAAAATAATCATTCATCAACTCATTAGAAAAGGCAAAAACAATCTAGCTATTTTAATGTATGGGACCGAGCAACAACTTCAATGTAACCAGATGGGCATCCAAATTAGAGCGATAATATGAGAAGCCGTGCATCGACTCAATAGGTGAGAAGCCGTGCACCCACTCATACGAAAGGCCCATGTACTCACCGAACATCCTGATCGTCGCTCCCAATCTTGAATAGGGTCCAAAATAGTCGAATTCATCATCCACATTCATAATTAGGCCAAGGCCATAATCAAGGGTGAAATGTCTGGTGACAATGTATGCCGATCCCGCACCAGCACCGACAAAAACGCCAAACTGGCCATATTCAGATTCATGTGCAAACATCCGGGCATCGATAGTGTATGGGAACGAACGATAATCATAATAGGATGCGGTCAAGCACAACATGGGATCAAAAAAAGCAAGATTGACGCCTCCTCCCAAAGCAATGCCATCGACGTTTTTAAAAGGGTGATATCTACCGTTAAAACCCTTTGTAAACACAAGCCTGTTCTTTTTGACCTTATTGGATGCGATCTTTTGTCTTCTATCCAAGGCCCAAAAGTTGTCCGGATCCATCTTGAGCACTGCATCGATATGCGCATTGGCCTTATCGTAATCTCGGGCTTCAATAGCCTGGTCAATAATAGCAAATTCGTTTTTCAATGCTTTCGACATTTTGATTTTTTCTTTCAACACATCAGAGGGATCCATCTGATTAGCCTGTTCATAATACGATGCCGCCTCTCCATAGTTGCCTTTCATGAAGGCCCCGTCTCCCAAGTTCTCAAGGCTCTGAGAATGACCATAAACCATTGCGCCAACCAACGCCAAAATCAATAATAATGCTTTTTTCATGAGATATCTTTTTTACGTTACTAATATTTATTATTGGCAGAGTGCTTCATCAAAAATGCCACCATTGACCATTTTTTTCTTCTTCGAGATAGTTCACAACACCAACCATATCGGAATCATACTTGCCGGAATAGTTCAGTTCTCTCCACAACCATTTTCGAATACATCCACTAATGGTATTGGATTCGTATGCTGTGGGTTTACTGCTTCGGCTAGTGCCAAGGTAGTAACGCCCTGAATAGTGGCCTATGTAAACAATGGGATTGACGTTCCCATGAACAGTCACATACACTTTGCAATAGGTCTTCTGATAATAGTTTGAACCCCAATCGGAATATCTTTCCCAATCTCCCATCGAATATTCCGGAGTTGAACCATGGCTCAAGATATACGATTCCAATTGTCGAAACTTGCCTTCTGCCTCCCTACAACGCAGCTCGTAAACTCTATAAGCCGATTCTATTTGGTTCTGACATTTCGACAGGGCCTGTAATTTGTCCTTGACCTGGCCGACGTATGAGGTATTCCCAAAACAACTGACAAAGTCATTACAACATCTCAAGTTCTCTTCCACCCTCCCCTTTTCATTCGCTATATAATGTCTGCTGGGAGCCTGAAAGACATCTTCCGAGATTTTATCAGGAATCTTAGTTATATACTTATACAACTCATCAACCACTGTATTATACAAATCCGGATAACCAGTCACCACCTTTTTGGCAAGAACAGGATTGTATTTCCAATCATCGGTGACAAATTGTTTTTGCCTGTTGACGGCTTCCTTTTGTAGCTTTTGGCAAAGCTCTGGCGATAGGACACCGGACAGTTGATCCAATTCATTCATCACTAAGTCATACGACGACTGCGTCTCATAATACTTTTCGTCAAACTCAAAATCTATGATGGGATATTTCTTGATAGCCTTGACAAAGGATTCGAAATTAGAAGAATTATTAATGTATTCCGTTTTCAACGACCTCAGGACGTTTTTCCCTTCGTTATTGAGCGGCTCCTTCTCAACCAACTCTATGGTCTTTTCCAAAGAAGGGCAAAGACTCGGAAACTTGCTTTTGAACTCTGAAAAGGAAGAGTATTTGTTTTGAGCTACAGCTGCCTTGAACGACAATTCCTTAACCTCGTTCGAAGCACCGACCTTGGGGAACAGTTCAGCCAATTGCAAATAGCCATCATAGGTATTGGCACGTTTTGCAGCGTTAAGGGCCAACTGGTTCAATTCATCTGTACGATACTTTGGAAATGTTTTCACATATTCCGAAAAACCCGCGACCGTGTTTTCAGCCTTCTTCAGATCCAGCGCCTTGTCCCTTGCCATGTCGTTTTGCAAACTGTTGGGATATTTTCTTACATATCTGGCATACCCTGCAAAGGTGTTTTCTTGGACGCATTCTGCAAAAGCCCTGTTGCATATCAAATTATTGACATCGTTCAGCGCTTTTTCAGCACTGCCTAAGCTAACGCCATATTTCTTTGACAGTGCTTGCATCTGCTTATCCATTTGTGACATCCCGAAGAACGCAACTACTTTCTGGTAGTAAAACTGCGCTTTTTCGAGTTCGACATACTGAGGATTAAAATGATAAATTCGAGCAAGGTTATAGCAACTCTCCGCCTCACTACCCTGTGTCTTCAATGATTGCTCGAGCTTGTTTATCGTGTTTTGGGTAACATTATTGCCATTGATTTCGGAAAGTGCACTTGTTAAGTTCTTGTCAACATCACAAGAAACAACCATCATGGCCAAAAGAAGCAATATTGCTCCAATTACAATGCTAAAATTACTTTTCATAAAATCACATATTTTTATTTACTGGAATTATACTACCAATAATCATTAGGCCAAGGACGAGATTCGCGACAATGATACAGCCTGACAACGTCTTATCATGATTAGTTTCTGGGCCTACAGCCCAAACAAAAGAGAGCGCATGTACATTAGATGAAAAGTCTTGTTCAACATTCCGATAAAAGGTGTAATTCAAGCCTATCCATTCATCCCACATATAGGTTAGTCCAGCCCTGTAATAATAACCACGGCCCAAAGCATCAGGTCGAAGGTCAAATCGGCTCCATTCCACACCGCCACCATAATCCAACGTTAAATTATCATTGAAAAACAAACAAGAACCGCCACCCAATCCAACTACTATTCGGTTGTCTAACAGTTCTTTACTCAACTTTTTATAAGAAAACGCTGTTTGGAGATCAACAACTATGGGAAAATGCCGGTAGAATTTGAACGACACACGCTGAAATATCCCGTATTTTGGCTGACCGTAAACCGAAGGTGCGGTTAGGGCGAACATTCCTTGATCAAAAGAAATCGGGGAGAAAATATCTTGACGGTAATCATCACCAAGGAAGATTTGTCTCATGACATTGCCACGGTGAGAGGACTGTTGACTCTTCAGTTGCTGCCTCTTTTCCTCCGCAAACGGATTGCCCGGATCGACCATCAACACATTTTGGATATGCAATTCCAATTCTTCGGCATTTCGGTTGGCCACTGCCACATCCATAGCCTCAAACTCCCCCTTCAACAACGATGCCTTGTTCAGTTTCTCCAATAACGATGCTGAAGAACTTTCAGCGATAGCCTGATTATAATATTCAACCGCCCCGGCATAATCTCCCGAAGCCATGGCCCTGTCGCCTAAGGTCTCTTTGCTCTGTGCATACCCGACAATAAGCGATGCGAATAGAAAAGCGAGCGTAAAAAATACTTTTTTCATTTGACAACTTTTTTTCATTTTACATTAGTTCTTAAAAGCAGTATCAAAAATATGACTTGAACAGAAACGAATTGTTAAGTGGAGAGTAACTTCCTTTACCTATCCATCAAACAAAAACATCCAATAATTTGGAATATTTGTTCACACTACCCTTGACACTTGTTGAAACCTTTCACAGCCAAGTACGTCCTCCAAGACAAGGCCGACTTCACCTTCTTCGAAGGACTCGTCTCCACGGTTCTGGATGTCTAGGTGATTTTCCATGTGCTTAGCATTCAATCTTTTACAAGCTTCCTCATGGTAAGCAAACCTTTTGTCGTCAGCACGTTTACCACATATACACCGGCACTCAAGCTATTCAGCGGCAACACTACCTGGTCAGTGTTGCCGTACTCCTCGTGATACACCATCTGACCCAGCGTGTTGTACACCTTCACCGACTGGATTTCACGGCCTTCAATCCTAACTTGATCTTTTGCCGGGTTCGGGTACAGGCTCAGCATGTCGTCGTTCTCACCGACACCCGTCATGTTGAAGTGCATGCGCATCGGCTCTTTCATCGTGCCGTAAACAGCGTCGGACTGATAGCTGATACGTTCTTCGGCCACCTTTGCGTATTCCGTGCCCGTCGTCACGTCGTACAGGCGGAACACCACTTCCTCGCCGTCCTCGCCGCTCACCGTCAAGAACGCAATGTAGCGGCCGTTCACCTCTTGCAGGCGGGCGCTGCCGCGGCATTCCCCGTTCACAAACGCGCCGATCTCATGGCTGCCCTTGCGCATGGCGATCTGGTTCTCCTCCAGCGTCACCATC
>JAEEON010000009.1 GCA_016284305.1 Bacteroidales bacterium | reverse complement strand
TTCCCATTCCGAACAGAGAAGTTAAGCCCGGCAGTGCCGATGATACTGCATCCGTGTGGGAAAGTAGGTCGCCGCCCACCCCTAATGGAAAAGCCCTCCGCCCTTGGCGAGAGGGCTTTTTTAGTTTTCAGTTGTTCAGTTGTTCAGTTTTTGCTTATCTTTGCTTCCTTAATACGAAGGTCTTGAAAAGAATTATTCTGATAATATCCTCTATCATTCTGTCAATCAGCGCTCTAGCTCAACAGCAAAGCACCGACTCTACCTTGGTGACCTTCTATCCAACCAACCTCGACACCATCACTCTCGCCAACCATCATTACCTCGACACTACCACATTCCACGCCAACAACTTCGACCTTCTCAACAATAACTACACCCTCTACTCTACCCTCTCTAATATCGGCCTGGCCCACAAATCCATGAGACTGTCCCTTCCAAAACACATCGGATTCGACATGTCCATCCCCTCCTTCGACCAATACATCCGCACCCATGAGGACCTCAAAACCTACCTTTCCCTCCTTCCCTACTCGGAAATCCGCTATGTCATGACCTCCGGCGATAAAGAACAACACCTTAACTTCAGATTCGGACGGCAAATCTATCAAGGAATCTACCTCTCATTCGAATATAACATCAACTACTCACCTGGCATCTTTACCAATAACAAATCCGACAATAACTACTTTTGGATCAACGCTTTATATACTTCTAAAGACCAACGCTACCGAGCCTTCGCCTATTGGTTCAGAAACAAAATCGACGTACAGGAAAACGGAGGCATCCTCTATGATAGCGTCTATGCTCAACAACAAGAAAGCGATAATGCAGCCATCCTGACCCACCTGAACAACTCATCCAACTACATCAAAGTGTCCGGCGCAGGATTCCAACACTACTTCAACCTGCTTCCCCAACTCAAAAAAGAAACCCCACAAGACTCACTACAATCCCCCATCCAAGACTCCCTGATTCTCCCCTCCCAAGACTCTCTGTTTCTTACCTCCCAAGACACACTGCCTAAAACCACAAAACGCAAATTCACCCTCGGTCGAATTAACCATAAATTTGCCTACCAACGAAACCAACTATTCTATAACGAGACTTCTGGTTCCCTACCCTTCTACGCTCCATACGACACCCTGTTCAACATCAAAACCACTGACACCACCATCCTCCACGCCTATCGTAACAGCTTCTCCTGGAACAGTTTAGGGTATCAAAACTATACCGATGACATCCCGTTCTATCTCTATGCAGGCATCGACTACGACTTCTTCCAACAAAAACACTACGACTACCTGGAAGACAAAACCCTCAACAACCGAAACTATTCGCAACTGAGCGTCAACGGCGGCATCGTCATCAACCTGTTCAAGATGACTACCATCACTGGCCAAGCCCGGCTGATCACCTTGGGCTACCAAATTGGCGATTTCGACCTCCACGGCCAATGGAAACAACGTCTTGGCAACACCGAACGCAACTTCGGCAAACTCATCTTCGACTTTGACATGCGACGCCAATCCCCCACATGGTTCGAATCCAACTACTACTCCAACCATTTCCGCTGGGAAAACGACTTCCATGCAGCCACCTATCTGAGCTTCCACCTCAACTACCAATACAGATTCTTCAATGTGGGAGCCCGTCAAACCTCCATCAACGACCTCATCTACTTTAACCAAGAGGCACGCCCGGCTCAACACGACGGTTTTGTCAGCGTCCGTGAGATCTATGGCAGCTTCTCACACACTCTATGGAGATTCCAAATCGAAGGGTTTGTGAGCATGAATCTAGTCAGCGATAATACAGTGATGCGCTTGCCCCTTCTTCTTAGCAAGCTGAAATTCAGCTACTCACAGCCAATTTTCAAAAAAGCGGCTACACTTCAGCCCATGGTCTCGATTCAGTATTTCACCAAATACAACGCCGATGCCTACATGCCTGCACTCAGAACGTTTTATCTGCAAGACGATGTGCTCGTCGGCAACTATCCCTTTATCGATGTTGCCTTGGCCATCAACGTCAAGCAGGCTGACATCTATGTGCAATACAGCAATCTTTTCCTCCTAACGGGCAATCACGACTCTTTTATCGCCCCCCACTACCCCATGCGCGACAGCAAGATATTCTTCGGCATCAATTGGAGATTGTTCAATTAGTTTTATGAAGAAAGTATTAACCATTGTTCTGTTTTTGATTCTTGGCTTCGTTGGCAAGGGGTACGCTCAGAAAAACGACACCATGGTGTTCCATCGACAATTGTTCATCTCAGGTCCAGTACCTGAACAGGTTCAGCAGAGAATGATTGGAAAATCCATGCCTGCCAACATTCCCATCAGTTTCAATGAACTCCGATACCTCCAACTCCCGTATTATGACTTCGAAGGGAATATCCAAATTGGGGAAATGGTATGCAACAAAGCCATCGCCGATGATCTTCTAGACATCTTTCGGATCCTTTTTCATTTCGAATATCCCTTCCAAAGCATCCGGCTCGTGGACGACTTCGATGGCGATGATGAAGCCTCCATGCAGGCTAACAACACCTCTTGTTTCAATTATCGAAACATTCCTGGGTCCCAACTTCTTTCGAAGCACGCCCTTGGCAGGGCCATCGACATCAATCCTTTGCAAAACCCATGGGTGAGAGGAAGCAGGACCTATCCTTCAACAGCTACTCCTTATAGGGATCGCAGCAGGGATTTTCCGCATAAGATTGACAAACAAGACCTTTGTTATCGTGTCTTTAAATGGAAAGGATTCTTTTGGGGAGGAGAATGGAAGACAGCAAAGGACTACCAGCATTTTCATAAATAATCAACCTCTGCGCCAGCAATCAAAGACCACGTTGCTTCTTGATGGTCTCGTAGGCCTGATTGATCTCTTGGAACTTCTTCTCAGCTGCTTTACGGACCTCTTCGCCTAAGTTGCTCACCAGGTCAGGATGGTTCTTCTTAGCCATCTCTCGATAGGCTTTCTTGACCTCTTCGTCGCTAGCATTGGGATCCACACCCAAAATCTTATAAGCATTGTCATAGGCATTGATTTCTTTTACAAACATCGCCTTAATCGATTGGTAATCAGAATCATATACACCCATGTAAGTGGAAATGGTTTGGATGACGCCAATCTCTTGGTTTGACACATTGCCATCAGCAGCAGCGATGCCGAAAAGATAATGCAGCAGTTGCAAGCGGGATGAATAGTCCATATACTGTCCCACTTGGCGGCTCACATCATAGAGGTTATAATCCTTGTCGAGGATCTCTCGAAGCATCTTGATGTAATTCTCCGCTCTTTCCTGTCCGAAGTTTTGAAGGAAAAACCGTTTCACGTAGTCGAGTTCCGACTTCTTCACGTTACCATCGGCTTTCATCACGGCAGAGGAAAGCACCAAAAGGGTGACATTGAAGTCGCGTTTCTCTTCGGTATTTCCGAACTGTTCATTAACCTCAGTACGCACACCACTCGGCCGAACTCCTGACAACAAGCTGCCCAAGGCGTATCCGATGATACCACCAATAGGACCTCCAAACGACCATCCTAAGCCAGTCAACAACAATTTCGTGAAACAGCCCATGATTTTTTTATTAGGCTGCAAAGTTAACAAAAAAACGCCATCAAAAAAGTAGTTTTTTCTATTCTTTTTTCTTACTTTTGCCGCTTCAAAAAGAAAAGGAATTTATTAAAGTTATTTTTAATCATAAACAAGTAAAACACAATGACTAAGTACGTTTACACCTTCGGTGGAAAGACTGCTGAAGGCAATGCTTCGATGAAGAACGAGTTAGGCGGCAAGGGTGCCAACTTGGCAGAAATGTGTCTGCTTAAGCTCCCAGTCCCTGCTGGTTTGACCATCACCACAGAATGCTGTACCGCTTACTATCAGAACAACTGCCAGCTTCCTGCTGGTTTGATGGATGAGGTTCACGCTGGAATGAAGAACATGGAAAACATCATGGGTATGAAATATGGCGATCCTGAGAACCCGCTGCTCGTCAGCTGCCGTTCAGGTGCGCGCAAGTCCATGCCTGGCATGATGGATACTGTTTTGAATATCGGTCTTTGCTCCAAGACCATCCCTGGCTTGATCAAGAAGACCAACAATCCACGTTTCGTTTATGACTCTTATCGCCGTCTGATCATGATGTACGCTGACGTCGTCATGGAGAAGGCTGAGAGCATCGAACCCGCTGATGGCAAGAGCATCCGCAAGCAACTCGACGATATGCTCGACGCATACAAGGAGAAGATGGGTTACAAGAGCGACACCGAACTGAAGGCCGAAGAACTCCAGCAGCTGGCCGAGGACTTCAAGGTCCGCATCAAGGAAGTGCTGGGCACCGAGTTCCCGGATGACGCAGAGGCCCAACTCGAAGGCGGCATCAAGGCCGTGTTCAAGAGCTGGAACGGCAAGAAGGCCATCTCCTATCGCCGCATCGAAGGTATCCCGGATGACTGGGGCACCGCTGTCAACGTGCAGACCATGGTGTTCGGCAA